>NZ_JAWOQQ010000002.1:0-640194 GCF_033337405.1 Vibrio sp. YT-16 | reverse complement strand
GATTCAGCACCTTTAATCAAAGTGGGTAACTCTCTTCTTTTCAACTTGAAGTGTCAGATCTAGTCGGAACTAATACACATTACTTACCCTAGATATCAAAACATCACTATAATCACCAATTTTATGTGCAATAAGAGTGTCATCAATAACATTATTAAGCCTAATCGCTAAATCTACATTGCTTTCTAATAAATTTTCTACATTGTTACTTGACGATATTTCAAAATCAACTTTTGGATATCGTTCTTTTAAGTCTTTAAGAACAGAACCAAAAATAGAAGAGGCTATAGAGTTGGGCATTGTGATTTTAAACTTTCCATCAATGCATTCACTCAACGAGCTAGCTCTGTAATTTAACTCGTGCAAACTCTCTAACGTCTTGATAGCAAGCTCTCTAATGCTTTCGCCATGATCAGTTAAAACGAGTTTCCTTGTTGTTCTGTGGACGAGTGTTACGCCAAGTTGTTTTTCTAATGCTGCTAGCTGCCTGCTGACTTGAGCTTTCGACTTTCCAAGTTCTTTTGATGCCGATGTAAGAGAGAGGTGTTTACAAATGGCTGCAAAGCAGATCAGCTCATTGTTCATCAATTCCATGATTGTTACCTTTTTGCAACTCTGAGTCACGTTGTCTTTTAACTGGTGGGAAAGTATAACTTGCATCATCGGAGGGGGACAATGATATTTAAAAGCCGCCATGAAATAATGGCAGACTACTATCTTAATAAAACCATATTGGATATTAAGTTAAACCAATATCCTGAAGAAATTAACTCAATCGGATTAAATATAGAAAATAAAGATTTAAAAATAAAAAATTTGTCTCGTGAAATTACTAAGTTGGATTCGGGTGATTTAATTCTTGATTGTGCATCATTGATAATGACTCATTCTATATCGGAAAAAGTAATAATAAAAGTAGAAATTGACTCTTTAAATTATAAAGTTAAACGTGTGAGGATATTTAAATATGAAGGCTGCAATACAAAATTCGAAAAGATCTGTTTATCAGAAAGATACATTGTATAGAATAATAAATAATATTAGTGCTTTGTATACCAAATCACTAGTAAAATTATTTGGTGAAGAGTTGAGAATCCATCATTGCAAACATAAGATTAATGTAAGAACCACTAACGAGTTGAGTGAGCATATGAAGAAAGATCTAGGTATAGATTGAAAAGTAGAGAGTTACATCTGTTAGATTCCTTGTTCCTATAAAGGTAATCTAGTACTTATACGTTTGGGTTAAGCAAATGCGTGTCCATGTTGACTCATATTGAATGAGCAAGACGCAGAACCAACGTGTACTGTGTTGAACGTAACTCAAGATACAATGAAGGAGCTTAATCAGCCACACGGTTTTAAAGTTGATGACTGGTTATTATCAAGTTGTCGCTGTGGTGAAATCGAAGTTCACGGTCCATACAAGACAGCTGATGAGGCTTGCAAAGCAGCAACAGCCAAATACGGTGTAACTAAACTGACTTCACCAATGATAATCTTCTAACCCTTAAGTTCGCATTATGTATATTATGTTAAATTGCATATCGCCGTACGCTAAATGTTGTCTGAGTATGCTCCTATTCCCCTGCAGATTTTAAATTTAAGGGCCTTACTGTGAGCATTAAACATAATGGTTATTTACCATAAAATAGCTAATATCGATCTATCAATCTACGATTGCTTGCTCTTCAATTAGCAACTTATAAAAAATGGCGTCTATTTCTTTAGACGCCATTTTTGTTTACTGGAAATATTAAATTAGCCACCGGCTAATTTAACTGTCATGCCTTTCTTTTCAAGATGTGCCTTGATCTTGTCTCTAGCATCACCTTGAATCTCGATATTGCCATCTTTTACAGAGCCACCACAGCCACAGACTTTTTTGAGTTCTGCCGCTAATAACTTTAAAGGTGCATCATCCAAGTCTAAACCTGTAACAATGCATACGCCTTTACCTTTACGGCCTTTCGTTTGGCGCTGAATCCGAACAACACCATCGCCTTTAGGGCGAGATACTTTTTCTTCTTCCGGTTTAATTCGACCGGTTTCTGTTGAATATACCAGAGTCATTCTATTGTTTCTTTTGTTGTTGAGCTTGCATCGCTTTTTGCTTTGCAACCAAATAAGCTTCGATATGGCGTTGAATAGCGGCTTTACTGCCCTTAATCAGTTTACCATTAAACATACAGTACCAAGAGTTAGGTTGGCCTGTATCGTTTTGAATAGTATAGCCGTTAAAGACCTCTGATTTTGCAACACCAGTTTGCTGCACTCTTTGTCCGAGTGAAGCAAACTCTTTGGGATCAATAATCGATGCGGTGTCACACCACCAATCAATGCTTTTCTTTACCGCCGTCAAACTGCCCTGTAAAACGTGGTTCTTGATTTTAACCTTCCAAACACTGCCATCTGATCCGACTGACTGCAGGTTAAAACCTCTATAATTTGAAATCGCCATACCACTGAGTCATCTGTTTAATGCGTTGATATAATCATAATTGCTACTGAGCAATATTCAAATACGGCTTGAATAATCCTTGCTCTAGAAAACAACTTGTATCATAAAACGCGTCTCGATAACGTTAATCACTTTGCACTGTTTATACAATCTTCCAAGAACTCATGAAATTTGTGCCCGTTGTTTTGAAGCATTTTAGGGAACATTGAGATCGGAGTCATTCCTGGAAATGTGTTTACTTCGTTTAAGTAAATCTCATCATCTTCCGTTAGGAAAAAGTCGATACGAGATAAATGACGAAGATTCATTTGTTTAAACACCGTCTCTGACGCGTGTTGGATGGAATCTAATTGTATTTGAGTTAGATTCTTCGCCTCAACTTCTGTGAGCGAGTGACTTGAACTGCTGTACTTTTCATCGTACGAGTAAAAAGCACCATCAGGCGCGATGACCTCGCCTGGCTTAGTGATATGTAGTTGGCCATTCATCTCATATGCAGCAACTTCAAGTTCTCGAGGTTTTACTGCTTTCTCAACCAACACTTGGTCAGAAAACCCAAAAGCATCATTTACTGCATTAGAAAGCTTGTCTTTTTCTGTGACACTGTAACAGCCAACGGAAGAACCTTGGCGAGCGGCTTTAACAAAAACTTTTCCCCACTTTTCAAAGGCTTTATGAGCTTGAACGTGAGCTTCTTCATCGTTTCGCGTTAAGAATAAGTATGGCGTATTGGGTATGCCAATAGCGTCGTACCAAAGCTTAGATGTGATTTTATTGAAACTATTGCTACTCGCTTCTGGCCCGCAGCCAAGATAAGGAATACCTGCGATTTCAAACAGAGATTGAATGTCGCCTGTTTCGCCAGGAAAACCATGTATACAAGGCACGATGAAATCAATGGTTTGATTAGATTCACTTGAGCACAACTGCTTGGTATTGAGATCCAAGTAAACCAACTCACCTTGGTTGGTCATCCAACCTTCGTTTTTAATTTCTACGCGTGTAACGTGAACGTCTTCAATAAGATTTAGTTGTTGTTCGACAAAGTTTGCAGACAATAATGAAATCTCGTGCTCAGAAGAGCCACCGCCGCATAGTAAAAGAATATTTTTAATCATGAATCCATCTTTCCGTGACCTACAAAAGATACTATTTATTATGATAAACCTTTGAAGTGTGACGTACAGTAATTTTAATGTGAGGAATGTTGTTCGAATAGGATTTGAGCAAATAAATAAGGGAGCTATTCGCTCCCTTATTTGATGTGCTAATTTAATTTGTTAAGCGTTGGGTAAGCTGAGTTTTTGATTGCATCAATGCTTTTAACAAATGGTCTTAACTGCTGAAATTGCGCTGGCAAAGTCGAAATCGCTTGCTTGGCTTCTGCGCTTGTTGCGTAGTCTCCGTATAAAACTGAGAACCACTTAGTACCGTTTACAACTTTGTAGTTTTCCCAAATTGGCTGACCGTTCTGTGGCAGCTTATTTGCAAACTGATCGACTTTAGCTTGGCTACCCACAGCTGCGACTTGAATGGTATAGCCGAATCGTTGAATGCCAGCTTGCTTTTTACTTGGTGGTACGATCTTAACTGGCTTCGCCTGCTCTTTTGGCGTTAGCTTGACTACTTTCTTTTCTTCAGGCTTTGCCGTCATTTTCACAACAGTTGGTTGTACGTCTTTTTCTACTACAGCGTTTTCAGACGCCATAATTGGTTTAGAGATACGATCTGATTTGTAGTCCTCTCGGTAACTTTCTGAGGTCACATCCGTGATGTAAGTTTCAGATGCACAAGCAGAAAGCAGAACTGACAAGCCGATGATTGCGATTTTTTTCATGAAGTAACAAATGCTCTGGATAAATATTACGATAAATCATGCCGATAGCAGGGCCGTTTATCAAGCATCAAATACAATAATCTGTGATTTTGATGTGATGAATAACACAAACTCCATAAGCATCGTACACATTTTCTGCAATGTCTGGTCTGAAGATGTTTTATCAGTAAATTATTCGTTTATGATTGATATGAAACCGAGAAGCCAACGTGACTTACAAACGGCCAGGAGTCAGCATGAATAAATTACATAAACTCTTTAAACCCAACTCTGTGGCCGTTATTGGGGCATCTCAAAAAGCATTGCGAGCAGGACATGTTGTGATACGCAACCTTCTACAAAGTGGATTTGGTGGCGCGATTATGCCAGTAACGCCGCGATATAAAGCCGTATCTGGCGTGATCGCTTACCCTGATGTAGCTTCCCTGCCCTATACGCCAGATATTGCAATTTTGTGTACGAACGTTTCACGTAACGAGCAATTGCTTAAAGAGCTAGATGAGAGAGGCACACCGTTTGCGATTGTTATCTCTGATGACCCTAATCCTTTAGATATCTCATCATTGAACATTCGAGTCTTAGGCCCAAACAGCTTAGGTATCATCCTTCCTTGGCACAATTTTAACTGCACGTTTTCCCCTGTTGCAGCTAAACCCGGAAAAATTGCTTTCATCTCACAATCCGCGGCGGTTTGTACCACGGTTTTAGACTGGGCAAATGATAAGAACATTGGTTTTTCTTCGTTCATTTCGATTGGGCGCGGACAAGATATCGATTTTGCAGATTTGCTCGACTATTTGAGTATGGATGGAAACACTGAAGCTATTCTGCTTTATGTTGATAATATCCAAGACGCTCGCCGATTTATGTCTGCTGCGCGCGCCGCTTCACGTAACCGACGTATATTGGTGCTAAAAGCGGGCCGCTCTAAAGAGATGAATACTTTTGAGCAGCAAGACGGAGATACACTTGACGTAATTTACGATTCTGCTATTCGCAGAACTGGTATGTTACGAGTCAGCAATACGCATGAGCTTTTTGCCGCGGTAGAAACACTCACGCATTCTGTGCCACTTCGTGGAGAGCGTTTAGCGATCATCACCAATGGCGGCGGCCCTGCTGTTATGTCCGTTGATACTTTGATTGAACGTGGTGGCCAACTCGCAACGCTTGATGACGCTTCCATTGAGCAATTACAAGCAGTACTTCCATCCAACTGGCGTGCTCGAAATCCAATTGATCTGTCTGGTGACGCAACCCAAAAACGCTATATTGATACCATTAACGCACTGATGAATAACGACTGTGCAGATGCGATATTGATTATGCATAGTCCTTCTGCTGTTTCTGATCCTCTTGAAACTGCTCAAGTCGTTATTAATGCCATCAAATCTCACCCTCGGCATAAGCATTTTAATATCTTGACCAACTGGTCAGGAGAACAAACGTCGAGAGAAGCGCGACTGGCCTTTACTCAAGCAGGCATTCCAACCTATAGAACACCTGAAAGTGCGGTTGTAGCATACATGCACTTGGTCGAATACAGACGAAACCAGAAACAACTAATGGAAACGCCAACGACGGCAGAGCCATTACATTCTGGAAGTGTGAGTTCAGCAAAAGAATGGGTAAACGAACGACTACTGGATAAAAACACAGTTACCTTGGATACGCATCAAACCAGCCCATTATTTAAGCTGTTCGGGTTTAACGTTTTGCCTACGTGGATTGCATCTGACGACATTGAAGCCGTTCATATGGCAGAAAATATTGGATATCCTGTTGCGGTTAAATTGCGTTCTCCAGACATTCCTCATAAATCGGATGTTCACGGTGTCGCTCTAAATTTAAGAAACAGTCGAGAAGTTTCCAACGCAGCGCTATCCATTTTAGATACCGTAAAGCTCAGCTACCCTTCCGCCAATGTACATGGGCTGTTGGTACAAGGGATGGCAAAGCTCGGCAGCGCTGAAGAGCTACGGATTAGTATTGCAGTAGATAAAGTCTTTGGACCAGTGATCTTGCTTGGTCAAGGCGGCTCTGAGTGGAATATCGCCCAAGATGCCGTCGCTGCACTTCCTCCTTTGAACATGACGCTTGCGCGCTACCTTGTCGTTGTTGCCCTAAAGTCTGGAAAGATTCGCCTGCAGAAACACAAAGATGCGCTCGATATTACTGAGTTGTCGAAGTTCTTGGTTCGTATCTCCCAAATGGCAGTTGAGTTACCAGAAATACAAAGGCTGGATATCCATCCAGTGTTGGTGTCCGGAAGCGATTTAACTATCCTTGATGCAGATGTCACACTGTGTAAATACGAAGGAGACGCCCAAAAACGGCTAGCGATTCGCCCTTTCCCGGCAGAGTTTGTCGAAACTGTAACGCTTCGAGATGGCCAACCTATCCTGCTTCGCCCTATCTTGCCTGAGGATGAACCGCTGCATGCTCAATTCATTAATAGCGTATCGAAAGAAGATCTCTATAAACGTTTCTTTTCTGAAGTTGGAGAGTTCAACCATGAGGCTTTGGCAAACTTTACTCAAATCGACTACGACCGCGAAATGGCGTTTGTTGCGGTAGCGTTTAATACTGACGGACCGTCTATCATAGGGGTAGCCCGCGCATTGATTACACCAGACAATAGTGACGCTGAGTTTGCTATTTTGGTTCGTTCAGATTTGAAAGGAAAAGGTTTAGGCAAAGTGCTGATGCAGAAAATAATCAGCTATTGCAAAGTTAAAGGCACAAAGCAAATGTCTGGAATGACCATGCCAACAAATAGAGGAATGTTGATGTTGGCTCAGAACTTGGGGTTTGAGATCGATGTCCAGTTTGCAGACGGTACGGCAGATATGGTGCTCCCTTTAAATTGAAAAGCTCAGCATTAGCGATGACTTTTACTTCTTACATTCGATAATCAATGGGAATTTAAGAAGTAAAAGTTACGTTGTTACTTTAGTTTCCAATTCTTTTTTAGGTACTGAATACACCAGGATTTTGCTTCACCCATAGTGTTCCGGCGCCATGCCAAAATAATATCCATCGGCTGTTCTTCAGTGCCTTCGATTCGTTTCAATACACCACTATCAATAAGAGGTTGCGCAATTTGGCTTGGTAATGTACCAATACCTAAACCTGCAGTGAGCGCTTCTACTTTTGCCGTAAAGTTGGTGACGGTCAAGCGAGGCTGTTTTTGAATGATATTAATTGAGAGCGCTGGTTGCTCACGTGCGGTATCTGCAATAGCAATAATCCGATACTTTTCTCGCGCTGCTTCATCAAACTTACCACTACGCTTGTGAACATAGTGATCAGCGGAAGCTACCCAATACATACTCATTTTACCAATTTTTTCTGACTTAACTTCTTGAGGAAGCGTATCCAGTGATGGGCAAATCAGTAAATCAGCTCTCCCCGTATTCAACGACTCCCAGCTACCAGCCAGAATCTCCTCTTGCAGCCTGACTCGAGTTGAGCTGACCTCGGCCAGCGCATCAACCATCGGGAAAAAATTGGATATAGGAATAATGCCATCAAAGGCAATGGTAATATCCAGTTCCCAACCATTCGCCAATAACGTTGCATCGTTCACTAACTTTTCACTGGCTTGTAAAATGGCTCTTCCTCTTTCAAGAATAAGCTTACCTGCTTCAGTAAAATGGGCTTTGTGACCAGAGCGATCGAAGATAATAATGTCTAAATCTTGCTCGAGTTTCTGGATTTGATAGCTCAGCGATGACGGGGCTCTGTCTAACTCATTCGCAGCAGCAGCAAAACTCCCTCTTCGATCAATAGCATCTAGAATATGGAGTGCTTCTAACGTAATTGGACTCTGCACACGGCCTCTCTTAATGTGATATCCATCACATTCGTTGTGTTTGGATGAACTTATCAAGAACTAACGACAAATAATATAACACATTGATAACTAAAGACTAGGAATGCTCATAGCCAAAGAAGAAGATTCAATACAAACCAATAAATGACAATGGTAATGATAGTAATTACCATTTAGATCCATTAATATCCGCGTGTTGTTACCTATTATGGATCTAAGGTATTGAAGCCAATGTATAAAAAATCAATTTTGTCAGCCTCCATTTTAGTTGCCCTTTCCCATACTGCTTATGCGGAAGAAGCTTCTAAGTTTGAAGAAGTCGTTGTGTCGGCCACCCGTACCAACCAAACCATAAACACTGTTGCTGCTTCTGTTGCTGTTGTATCAGAGAAAGACATCGAAGAAAACATGGTAAAGGACTTGAATGATCTATTCGAGTATACGCCAGGTGTTACTGTTAATGGCACTCAACGCCAAGGCGTCCAAAGTATTAACATTCGCGGGATGGAAGGTAAACGAGTTAAAATCTTAGTAGACGGTGCATCTCAACCAGGTGTATTCAGCGGTGGACCATATTCGTTTATCAATTCTAGTGCCGTTACTGTCGACCCCGATATGCTAAAGAGTGTCGAAATTGTTAAAGGAGCAGCTTCTAGCCTCCATGGTAGTGATGCAATTGGCGGTGTTGTCGCATTCGAAACAAAAGATCCGAAGGATTTCCTCAAAGATGGTAAAGACTTTGGTGGTCAAGCTAAACTCTCTTATTCATCGGAAGATAACTCTTTTAGTGAGCATGTAGCTTTAGCAAAGCGTTTCGGTAATACAGAAGCACTTATAGCCTTTACACGCCGTGATGGTGCAGAGCTACAAAATTTCTCTAAGGCGCCTTACGATAACTATTCTGTGGACAACCAAGATTATTACAAAAACGATCTATTGGTAAAACTTCAATCTCAATTGAATGACGCTCATCGCTTGGAGTTTTTGGGAGAAGTTATTTACAACGAGACTGACTCAGAGATCGCACATAAAAGTTACAAAAACTTCAACGCTGAAGACACAACCAAGCAAAATCGCATTGGGCTCAAGCACATTTGGTTTGCAGATGCAGCTATCTCGGATACGATCACGTCCAAGCTTACATGGATTGGTAAAGAAGAAAACGGCGTCTCTAATCGCTTTATCGAAGCTAGCCCTGGTTACCCACCTTACGTACCGCCTAGTGGTGACAACCAACAGAAAAAAGATTACGAATATACTGAAGACAAATTTGAATTCGAAACTCAGTTAGATAAAGAGATTCAAAATCACTATATTGTTTACGGAATATCGTACAAACATAGTGACATCAGTAATACCAATCGCGAGTTTAATTCCGATCCTGGCACGCCAGATACTGTTTACGTTTACACACCGGATGCAAAAGAAGAAAGCTTTGGTTTATTCTTGCAAGATGAAATTTCGCTTCTTAATGACAAGCTAATTCTGACTCCAGGTGTGCGTTACGATTACTTCTCTACTAATCCTTCAAATACTTCTGAAGAGTCATTCGAGAAGTTTAGCGACTCTGCATTAACTGGTCGTTTAGGAGCAACTTACTCTGTATCGCAACCTGGCACGATCTTCGCGCAAGTGAGCCAAGGGTTCCGAGCGCCATCGTTCGACGAGCTTTACTACACCTACGATAATCCGGCTCATGGCTATACCAATCGCCCTAACCCAAATTTGGGATCTGAAAAGAGTTTGTCTTATGAGCTTGGTTACCGTCATAACACTGCAGCGTCTGCAACTGAAGTAGCGTTCTACTACAGTGATTACAGTGACTTTATTGAGCAAACGTCATCAAACAATGGTGGTTTAACTGAATTCACAAATATCAATATTAGTGAAGCAAACATTAAAGGGGTTGAGCTCTCTAACCGTCTTGATTGGCATGCCATTGCTGGTCTTCCATCAGGCGTGACAACTCGCTTTGTTGCAGCATACACAGAAGGTGAAGATGGTGATGGTAATCCTTTGAACAGTGTAAACCCATGGAATGCCGTAGCTGCTGTAAATTACGATTCACCAAATGCACTTTGGGGGACAAGCCTAAAAGTAAACTACACGGCTAAGAAATCGAACAGTGATATCAACTCTGATGGTGATAAAGGCGGAATCAAAGACCAAGTTGCTTTGCCGTCTGCGACAGTCGTTGACTTAACGGCGTACTACAAACCAATGAAAGATATAACCATTCGTGCTGGTGTTATGAATCTAACGAATGAAGAATACCATCTTTGGAACGATGTTCGCGGTAAGACTGAGTTAAGTCGAGACAAAACGCAAGCTGAGCGTAATTACAACATTAGTGTTAAATACGAGTTCTAAACCTTAAAAACACAAAAGCCAGCGTAATGCTGGCTTTTTTATGGCTTTCATTTCAAAAATGTAAAGAAAAGTATGAAAAATGAAAGTTTACTGTTTTGCCATCTCTTTTTTCACCATTACTGCTGCTGCAATGATGAAAGTGATGATCAGACCGAGTTCCATGAACTACCCCAATAGCTATGAGAAAATTTATAACCCAAATTAAGAGTCGGGCATAGTTTAACAGCTCTATATATACTTGCTACCTTTTAACCAGTAATTTACGATTTTTTCCGATTTGGATCAAAAAAGACGCAATTATGCGCCTTTTTGTTACTATTATGTAAATTAAAGATTAGGCATCTGGATAACCTTGAGGGTTAGTAGACTGCCAGCGCCATGTATCGCCAGTCATTTCTTCTAGAGTGCGAGTTGCTTTCCAACCTAACTCATTCATCGCTTTTGATGGATCCGCCCAACACTCTGCAATATCACCTGAACGACGCTCAACAAGTTGGTATGGGACATCTTTACCACTTGCGGCTTCAAATGCTTTCACCATGTCCAGTACACTGTAGCCGTTACCAGTACCGAGGTTATAGATATGAAGGCCAGCTTTGCTACCTACTTTTTCTAATGCAGCAACGTGACCATCGGATAAGTCCATTACATGAATATAATCACGTACGCCTGTGCCATCTTTGGTCGGATAATCACTACCAAACACAGAAAGGAACTCTCTGCGCCCTACCGCAACTTGAGAAACAAACGGCATTAAGTTGTTGGGAATACCTTGAGGATCTTCACCTAGCTCGCCTGTTGGATGTGAACCTACCGGGTTAAAGTAACGAAGAAGTGTAATGCTCCAGTCAGGGTTCGCATTTTGGAAGTCGGTTAAACACTCTTCTACCATTAATTTGCTGCGACCATATGGGTTAGTTGCGCTAGTTGGAAAGTCCTCTGTGATGGGTACAGAAGCAGGATCACCGTATACAGTCGCTGATGAACTAAATACCAACGATTTAACTCCGGCTTCACGCATTGCATCAACCAATACTAAAGTGCCATTAACGTTATTGTCGTAATACTCTAGGGGTTTTGCTACAGACTCACCGACGGCCTTTAAACCTGCAAAATGGATAACAGCTTCAATATTGTGTGACTTTAGTGCTTCTACCATCGCCAATTTATCTCTGATATCGGCTTGAATGAAGGTTGGCTTTACACCACATACCTTTTCAATTCGATCTAATACCGTAGATTTACTGTTGTACAGGTTGTCTAGAATCACTGGCGTCATGCCAGCTTCGATCATTTGAATACACGTATGACTACCGATATAGCCCATACCACCCGTAACGAGTACTTTCATTTTATTATTCCTTCTGACGCGAATTGGGTTAGTTTAAAGCTTTGACGTTACGATTTAAACTGTCTCTTGTAATTCGCATCCCATTAATATTGCTTGGCCTTTTCCGGCTTTCTTTGCTTGATACATTGCCGTATCCGCACTTTTTAAAACTCGAGTAGCATCGCGCTCATTTACGCCGACTAATTTTACGCCGATACTAACGCCAACTTTGAGTAAGTGACCTTTGTACTCAATTGGAGCACATATGCTCTCGAGCAACTGTTCTGCTATTCGGGTGACCACTTTTTGATTGGCGGGATTTACCAACATGACAAATTCATCACCAGAAAGTCTTGCGATTAAATCACTATGTCTCGTCGCAGATGTTAGACGCTCGGAAACTTTTTTCAAAACTTCATCACCTGCATCATGACCGTAGGTATCGTTAACTTCTTTAAATCCATCCAGATCGAGGTACAAAACTGCAAATTCGTCACGCAAGTATCCAGAGCGTTGTACTAGTTGTTCCAACTCTAAATGGAACTTAGATCGATTGGCTAACCCCGTTAAAGCATCGTGATGAGCTAAATGCTCTAATCGTTCCATCTCTTTTGCGCCGGAAAGGTCGGTAAGAACAATAACCAGATCATAGAAACCATAGTCTTCACACTTAACGATACGATTGACTCGAGCAAACATCGGTACAAACTGACCAATATGGTTCTTCTCGATAACTTCACCTTGCCAAACGCCATAATTTTCTATCGACTCGATGATACTAGGCATCATTTCCTGTAACTTGCGCCACTTTAGCGTTTGGATGAATGACTTCCCAATAAGCTGATCCACCTCTAAGCCGACTAACTTAGTGACGGCAGGGTTTACCATCGTAATGACACCGCGATGATTAAGAACAATGAGACCATCTTGGCTGCTTTCAAAAACACGTCCCGCAACACGTTGCCGGTTTATGGCTTCTTCAATTTCGGTGATATCTTGAATCGAAAACAGTAAGTATTCATGTGTCGAGAGGCGACGACTGGTTAGGCTCAACTGCTGTTCGTTATCTGCATTTTTGAGGTGAATATCATCGCACTCTAGGCCTCGACTCAGGATCTGACTCAGCTCATTCGGTGTTTTGGTTTTAATTAGATCACGAATATTGGCATATTTAAGTTCATCTAATTTTTTTTGAAATATTTGCTGGGTCGCCGTATTACAATGAATAACACGTCCGGAATTGTCTGTAATAACTAATGCATGCTGAACAGATTCGATAACCTCTTCTGAAAATGCGCGCTTTTGTTCTAGTGTGTCTAGCGAATGTTGCCGCTGCTTCTCACGTACTGTTAACCTATTCATCATTTGATTGAAAGAGCTCGCGAGGTCTCCAATTTCATCCTTGGCGTAATAGCGAGCTTGATTTTCCGTGTTTCGTCCGTGTGTCACATTCTCTATTACGCGGTTGAGTTCCATCACGGGCTTGAGAACAAGCCTCTCGATACTTATGTAAAAAACAGTGCCACCAGCGATCAGAAACAGAAGAAGTAAAGCGCCATCTTGAAGTAAAGATTGTATGGCTTCTACAATTGGGCGATGAGAAAGCGTAACTCTCATGCTACCAATGACATAGCCATCATGGATAATCGGCTCTAGAACATAAAGAAATTTGGTTGATAAGGCATACCCTAGAGCGTGCAACCTACTTCTTTCGGTTTGACTTGGAACGGGTGCCAGTGCCCCACTTATCTCCATAACAGCGAATGGTTGGTCATCTTGGTCATAAAGTTTGACCCGCGTTACATTTGGCTGGTTTAAAAAGTTGGCGAGAATAGTTTGAGCTTTTTGCTTGTCCTTTGTCGTCAGCGCATCTTTAATTGAGAAAGAAACATTGTTAATCAGCTTTCTTGTCTGCTCGACCAGTTCATGCTTAGACGATTGGTACATAGTATACGAGGTGTAACCTTTTGAGATAACAAAGATAGCCGTTAAAAAGACCAGAAGAGGCCAAATAAGCTTCGCTCGTAATGACATATATATTCCTGTCGCAGACAACTACAAAAATGACAGAAGAACCATTATGCAATCTATCACCCATGAAGGGCGACAAGATTAACACGATGCTAATGCAAAATAACCTTAAATTCTCAAAAATTGGATGGAAAAGAAACGAAATACCTCAAAATTCGGATCAACTCAAATAACGGCAACATCTTTATGGACTAACGTGATCTTTTTCGTCACCTATCTGCTCAAAAAGCCTCGTTTTCATGATAGAAGAATGAAGTGAGTCACTGAACCTAGATGCATTTTCCTGCATCGTAAACCCATTGCTTGTGTAGAAATAAAACGTATGACATTGAATAAACAGCAACTTACATTGAACTGTGATATGGGCGAGAGCTTTGGCTCTTGGAGTATGGGCGCAGATGAAGACGTGATGCCCCATGTTGATATGGCGAACATCGCGTGTGGTTTTCATGCCTCCGACCCTAATGTCATGCACGACACCATCACCCTAGCGAATGACAACGATGTTGATATTGGCGCACACCCAGGTTACGCCGACCTACAAGGCTTTGGCAGACGAAGCATAAGCATGACGGGTGATGAAATTACGAACATGGTTATATATCAGGTTGGTGCTTTACAAGCATTATGCCGGGCGCAATACACAGACATCAGTTACATAAAGCCTCATGGTGCTCTATACAACGACATGATGAAAAGTGATGCGATATTTAGAGCGGTAGTAAAGGCGGCAGCACTGTTCAAAGTACCGTTAATGATCCTAGCTTCACAGGAAAACGAAAAATACTTAGAAATCGCAGACGATTATGATGTTCCCTTGCTATTTGAAGCATTTGCAGATCGTTTATACCAAGATGACGGCTTACTGACTCCTAGAACACAGCCCAATGCCGTGTTAAAAAGCGAGCACGCGATACTTGAGCAAGTCCGGACCTTAGCTGACTCTGGGCGTGTCAAAACCGCTTCAGGCGGTTACATATTATTGGAAGCCGATACAATTTGTGTTCATGGTGACAATGAAGAGTCGATCGCGCTGATCCAAAAGATCCGCCAAAGCCTATACGCTGGAGGAAATTAATGCATAAAGAGAAATTTAATATCTCTTTGATCTCCGAGTGCAGTATTTTCATTAAGTTTGATGAGAGTATTTCTGAAAATGCAGTCGGAGAGCTTGCTCGCAGCATAAGAGAAACTTTCGCTTCAATTGTTATGAACGTTGTCCCCTCCTATCAAACTATTCTCATTGATTACTTACCTTTTCGAATCAACGAAAAGAACTTAGTCAATGAGCTGCAACAAATCGTGAGCCAGTTTGATACTCAATCACTTAAGCTTTCCCAGCCGAATCACATTACTATCCCTGTATATTACTCTGAAGAAACCGCGTTAGATCTATCTCGTTTTAAAAAGCGAGGTCTGTCATTAGACGATCTTATTACCCTGCATACGAAAACCGAGTACGCGGTTTCTGCAATTGGCTTTGCTCCAGGCTTTGCATTTCTCTCTGACGTTGATACTCAATTGCACATGGCAAGGCTTGCCACACCAAGAACTCACGTGCCGGCCGGAAGTGTCGGAATCGCAGACTCTAAAACGGCCGTCTATCCATCAGATAGTCCTGGCGGATGGAACATTATTGGTAAAAGCCCGCTTGCGCTCTTCTCCGACTCTCCTCCTTTTATACCGTTTGAAGTGGGTGACAAGGTCACCTTTAATGCTATTTCAAAACAAGAGTTTATCGATTTAGGAGGCGTACTATGAGTTACGGTGGATTACTGGTGGAAAAGCCAGGACCGCTCTCTTTAGTTCAAGACTTTGGTCGTTTTGGCTTGGCGCATGTCGGTGTGACTCAAGGTGGCCCGGTCGACGACTATGCTTACAGTTGGGCCAACCATTTGCTTGGTAACGTAGTCAATTGCGTTGCGATTGAAATTACTTTGGGTAACGCTTGTTTTATTGCCTTGCATAACTGCCACCTTGCTATATGTGGCGGTGATTTAAATGCAAAAATAGATGGTGAACCTATTTCAAATTGGTCTGACTTTACGTTGAAAAAAGGACAGAAGCTTCAGTTCGGAGTCGCAAGGAATGGACTTCGCTCCTACCTAGCGGTTAAAGGTGGATTCAATGTTGCTCAGCACTTAGGAAGCGCATCGACCGTCTTGCGAGAATCTCTAGGTGGTTATGATTCAAATGGTGGCGCTTTGAAAGCTGGTGATATTCTTCCCTTTGTCCCTCATAACTTACCGAAACGTAAACCAAGGCAAATGACGTTTCGCTTTAAGCCAGATTACAACTTACCCATTAAGCTGAGAGTGATTGAAGGCTATCAGAACGAGGACTTTGATGAAGACGCTCGCCAAGCATTTTACAACAAAGCATTCATCATCTCCCCCAATTCGAATCGCATGGGCTACCGTCTTGAGGGCAATAACATTCGTCCACCTTACGAAGGCGTCCTATCAGAGGGAATTGCATTAGGTTCAATTCAAGTACCTAGCGATGGTAACCCTATTGTGCTGCTCAACGATCACCAGACTATTGGCGGGTATCCTAAATTTGGCTGCGTAGCTCGTATTGACTTACCTAGACTGGCACAGGCGAAACCCGGACAAAAAGTCAATTTTGTGAAAGGAGATAGACTAGGTTTGCAAGAAGTATGGTGCCAATGGGCTCAGTTTTTTGGGTATTAATACAACCACTGAGCCCAAACACAGCCGATTATGCAGGCATACCATAACGCACTGCTAAAGCTTGTGGATAGCCTCGCTCTTGAGTGAGTTTAATCGCGTACTGCTCGACCTCTTGTTCAGACCACTTCACAGCGACCGGATGCTGTGTTTCCACATTTTGGTTAGGATCGATGTCAAACCAGAATTGAAGCATTTTTTGCGCTGCGAGTAGTGTCGATGACGCTTTTACCACCTCTATTCTCGCGTAGTGGTTATCTTCAAAAGTCACATCTGCCGCTCTGAGTACTGGATCTGTTCCGGGAATTTGCTGAGCGCCAAATAATGCTTTTCCTCCTTTTACAGCAGAGTGATAGTCGGGAATAAACTGCGCCATGTGTTTGATGGCGTTGTTCGTTCGCTCTTCTAACACTTCTTCTCTCCAGCCGTAACGGATCTTCGAGAGTAAAGGCATAGGCAGTTCAGGTTGAGCAGATGAGTTCGTGCTCTCCACTAAACCATCTTCAAACAGCGTGATTCCTTTTGTCATACCATGAAGTTGAAAGTAACCATCGCCATAAGGCGTCAATTGAGCCATTCCTTTATCGGTTCCACGCGGGCCATGAAAAATAACTTCTGGCCATTGTTGTTGACAGTCTGCCCACCTCGTAACGTAAGCGGCTTTAAACTCCACCAACCTGTCTCGCTTGGCACCAACTGTGTTGTCAATTGAGCCTGTTTCAAAGCCACACGCGTTAACCAAGTAGTCGCATGTCATCAGGTAATCGATACCTTCACGTTCATAGCCAAGTTGCCAGTGTTCCCCCATCCAATCGGCTTGCTTAAACGTTGCTTGTGTGAAGACTGAAGCATTAGGAAGCGTATCTAGTGTTAAGTTGGCAATTGCGGCGAGGCGAAAAACACTCCAACCATATTCTTGAACTGCGACAACAGGATACTTTAGCGCTTCAAGATCAGCATGTTGAGCAAAAGGAATGCACCACTCATCGAAGTTTGTAGGATGACTTGGTTGAGTACGTTGCGCGAGAGCTTCTAGCTCCGCTTTTGAATACAGTTTGTAGTATTCGCTTGGCTCGCCGAGCACTTTATTACTCTCATCTTTATCAACGAGCGTCTGATAAGCACTTTTCACAACCTCTAATCGCGGAATTAGTGTGGATGGGTCTCCACCATCGGAATGAGGAACCGCGATGATTGTCGGACGAATATTCAGTGAAAGCGGATACAGGCGAACAGTATCAATAGATTGTGCTAACAAGTCTAAGCACTGTTGCTCGGAAATCTCTCGATATAAATTACCACCAGCATGCAAATGACAAATGGGTGGACCATTTACTAGTGATACGCCCTTCTCTATTACGGAAACTTTAAAACCCAGCTCCGCAAAATGAATTGCTGCTGTTGCACCTGCTACACCGCCACCAACAACAGCGATATGCTTATCTTTATAACTTGGAAACTCAGACTTCATTGCTTCACTAAAAATTTTATAAGGAAAATTCTTTACTAACGGTGAATTCTACTCGTGTTTGGACTTGATTAAAATCACAAAAAGTTCATGGGTTTGCGAAATATCCAACAGCGCCTGTAAAGTGCATTAAAGTGGAAAAAATTTGCGAAAAAGTACTTGACTACATGGTTAAGAAGACACTTTTTTGTGTCTATGTGAATAAGAATTTCACTGTAAGACCCATGGCGCAAAGCCTGCAGAAACACCCCACTTTTTACCCCATTTAGTTATCCCAAAAGTTATCCACTGTTTTTGTGGATAACTAAAATAAAAGTGTCATGGAGTGTTCCAAACTTGATAACACTCGCTGCGATTAAGTGTTTACTGGCGTTAACAATCTTTTCAACAAACTCATCACTACAAGTGCCAACGTAACAAATGTTGCAAGCGGTAAAGCTATCCACAATTCGGGGTGAATTTGTACATTGAGATCGAATCCATATGTCATGACTGCGGCCACACAAACTTCCGCAGCGAATACCGCAACACCACTAGCAATCAACGCCATAATTCCGTACTCGGCCCACAGGGTTGTGTTGATCCGTTTCTTACTTGAACCTAATGTACGATACAAACGAATCTCTTGTTGACGTTGGGACAAGCTTAACCTCAGTAGAGTAAAGATGAGCAGCAGACCAGCAACAACGCCTAAAAGAGCAAGGATGGTGATTGCTGATACGATTTGCTGAATCAAAGCCTGAATTTTCTCGCCCATAGTTCGGATATCTAAAACAGAGACCGTTGGGTGAGCACGTGACATTGACGTCAACAACGCTTCATTTCCTTCTTCAATCCTATAACTGATGAGGTAAGAACCAGGTAAATTAGCCATCACGTCAGATGAGAAAATAAAATAAAAGTTAGGCTTCATGTCACGCCATTCGACATAACGGATGGTATCTACTACTGCATCGTAATTCTGACTGTTTATTACAAAGCGCAGCGTATCACCGAGTTTGATGCCTAAGTCATTTGCTACATCCGCTTCTACAGATACACTCCCTTTGTTTGTCCATTCACCCGAAAGCACATCATTATATTCTGGTAGGCTGTCTCCCCATGTCAGGTTTAGCTCTCGACGTATCGCGTCAGAACCTTCTCCTTCGTACTCAACCTCTTTGACGTTTTGACCGTTGATCTCTGTTAGTCGTCCACGAATTATTGGATAAGCTTGGGACCGCGTAACTCCATTTTTATCTAGGGTTTCTAGGTAGTTATCGAGCTCATAATCACCAATGTTTAAAGCGAACACATTTGGCGCGTCTGCAGGTAAGGTTCTCTCCCAATCAGCGAGAATATCGCTGCGCACAAGCCAAATGATAGACAGCAACATCAAAGATAATGCCAAAGCACCAAACTGTAGACCGCTGGTTACTGGCGTCCGGTTGATACGACTCAACGCAAGCTTCATTGCAGAATGGGTTGACATACGTGCAAACAGCTTTGTGAGTGTGACGCTAACTGCTGCGAGTACCACAAACAGTACCGCTATACCAGTGAGCACGATCCAAACTAAGGTGTTATCAGCATACAGTAAAAGTAATGGAATAACGGGCACTAGAACAAGTAACATTCGCTTCCAAGAACGTTGCGCTTTACCCTGCTGTAGCACTTCTAACGCGGGAGTTTTAATCAAGCCTAAAAGTGGTATACCGAGAGCAGGCACCGTAATCAAGACTGCTGAGATAAATGCCACCAAAAATGGTGTGACGCCGTAACTAGGGAGTGGGTCGGGTAATAAGTCTTTGAGTGGAATACGTAATAAATATTCCAGCCCGCTCCCTAACAATATACCGACGACACTGGCACTAATGAGAAGGATTGTGACTTGAATAAATAACCACTTTTCAATCCATCGGCGGCTCGCACCAAGACTTTTCAACATCGCGATAGTTTGTGTCCGGCTGTTCACGTAATTTTGACAAGTAAGAACCAATGTTGTCGCTGCCATAATGATGACAATCGCTACGGTCAACGACAGATACTGCGTCGTGCGTTCAAAAACCTCATTACTACGACTGGCAGTATCTTGCGTGCGCCAGCGATCGCTCGGAGAAAGCTGCGTATCATCTTGTAAGCTCTTTAGTGTTTTATCATCGGCTTGTAAAAACAGACGGTATTGAACTCGGCTCCCAACTTGAATTGCTCCTGTTTTATCTACGTCACTTTGATGAATGTATGCAGAAGGCATTTGCTGAAATGGATTAAAGCTCAAGCCAGGTTCCATCAATACTGCGCCTGATACAGTAAACTCGGCATCGCCTATCGTGACGCTGTCACCTGAGTTTACGTTTAGTTGAGTCATAATCCGCTCATCAAGCCAGAGTTGGTTCTCTTTAACGCGACCGGCCGGATTATTTTCAAGAACGAGCTCTCCCATTAAAGGGTAATTATCATCCACCGCCCTTACAGAAATAAGCTGCATACCATTATCGCTAAATGCCATAGTGGCAAATCGCGTCATCATCGAACGTTCAAGGTTTTCAGTCGAGGTTAACAACGTGTCCGGAATGGGATTAGCAGACACAAACACCGCATCTGCCGTTAATGCATCCTTCCCCTGCTTGACGATCACCTGCTCCATTCGTTCTGCTAATGCAGAAAGCGCAAAGATACTCGCAATCACGAGAATAAGAGCAACGCTAATAGGCCAAAGATTCCCCTGCCTTATTTCGCCGAAACTCCAACGTATCAAACTTTTATTCGACGAGTGCTGTGTTGTACTGTTTTGCTCTGTGGATGTTGCTTCACTTGATGATACTGCAGACATTATATCTCCTCCTTAAGCTCACCCGCCTCCATACGATAGATACGGTCACATCGGCTTGCTAGATGACCATCGTGTGTTACTAAAATCAGAGTTGTCCCGTGCTGTTCATTAAGATCGAATAGCAGCTCAATCACTTTGTCTGCGGTTTGATGGTCAAGATTGCCGGTAGGCTCGTCTGCGAACAACAGCTCAGGCTGTGTCATAAATGCACGCGCTAGCGCAACTCGCTGTTGTTCACCACCAGATAACTGGCTTGGTAAATGGTCGACACGTTTTTCCAATCCAACAGCAGCTAATAATTCCGCTGCTCTTGCTTCATCTTCGGCTTCACCACGTAAAAGACAAGGAAGCGTGACATTACGTAATGCACTCAAACTCGGGATTAACAAGAAACTTTGGAAAACGAAACCTAAAGAGTCAGCCCGAATTTTCGCACGTGCTTCATCGTCCAGTTTTGATAATTCATGACCTAATAAAGTAATTTCGCCTGATGTCGGCGTATCAAGACCAGCTAGCAACGTCATCAATGTTGACTTACCTGCACCGGAAGTTCCGACGATGGCGATTTTTTCTCCTTTTCGGATGTCAACATTTACGTCTTTGAGGATTGTTAATTGTTCTTGATTAGTAGAGACTTGTTTAGAAACCAAATTGGCTTGAACAATAGGTGCATTAAGTACAGGTGTTTGCATGATTCGTATACTTTCCTTAGTTCTATTTTTTTGTTTTTCCGCTACTGCACATGCGAGCGAAAAGCTACTTGTCTTGGGTGATAGCTTGAGTGCAGGCTATCAGATGCCGATCGAAGAGAGTTGGCCTAGCTTACTCCCTGATGCGTTGTCAGAACATGGTCAAGATGTAACAGTTATTAATGCCAGCATTTCTGGCGATACAACCGGCAATGGCTTAGAACGGTTACCTCAGTTGCTAACTCAGCATAGCCCTGACATGGTACTTATTGAGTTAGGTGCCAACGATGGCCTAAGAGGTTTCCCTCCTAAACTTATTACGTCGAATCTTTCAAAAATGATTACCATGGTAAAAGATTCTGGTGCGGACGTTGTCATGATGCAAATTCGGGTTCCACCTAATTATGGTAAGCGCTATAGCGATATGTTTTACGATATCTACCCTAAGCTTGCACAGCATCAACAAGTTGCCTTGATGCCATTCTTCTTAGAGCATGTTGTCACCAAACCAGAATGGATGATGGATGATGGCCTTCACCCAAAACCAGATGCACAACCTTGGATCGCTGATTTCGTTGCTCAAGAATTAATTAAACATCTCTAATTTTAATGGTCTAGCTCAATAAGTTTTACGTAACTTTACGTTAATCTATTTTCAATTCCACTCATCG
This sequence comes from Vibrio sp. YT-16, assembly GCF_033337405.1. Lineage (NCBI taxonomy): Bacteria > Pseudomonadati > Pseudomonadota > Gammaproteobacteria > Vibrionales > Vibrionaceae > Vibrio > Vibrio sp. YT-16. Next base: position 618,000 of record NZ_JAWOQQ010000002.1, on the reverse strand, counting down.
AGGATAGATAACAACATGCGAATAGAACCGTTAATTCAAGGTGTTGTTGCTCGCTCTGCGCACCCCAAAGGGTGTCATGCATCTATTAAAGAGCAAATTGAATACGTAAAACGCGCCCCACAGATCAAAAAAGGCCCAAAACGGGTTTTGATTATTGGTGCCTCCTCTGGTTTCGGCCTAGCGGCCCGAATAGCCCTAACGTTCGGTGGCGCTAACGCCGATACCATTGGCGTCTCATTTGAGCGTGGCCCTTCAGAGAAAGGGGTTGGGAGTGCGGGTTGGTATAACAACGTCTTTTTTAAGAAGGAAGCAAATCAAGCCGGGCGTACCGCAATAAATATTGTTGGCGATGCATTCTCTGGTTCGGTGCGCAATCAAGTGATTGAAGCCATTGAAACGTACTTTGAGGGTGAAGTTGACTTAGTCATCTATAGCTTGGCAACCGGTGTTCGACCTAAACCTGAATCTGATGAGTTTTGGCGCAGTGTCATTAAACCGATTGGTGAACCTGTCACTGGCGCTTCTATCATGCTGGAGAACGATAAGTGGATAGAAACCACCTTAACGCCTGCAACAGAAGAGGAAGCCAATGCCACCATTAAAGTAATGGGCGGCGAAGACTGGGAAAGCTGGATTGACACACTCATCAATAACGACTCTATTGCAAACGGCTGCAAAACCATCGCCTTTTCTTACATGGGCCCTGACATTACGCACCCAATTTATCTCGATGGTACGTTAGGTCGAGCGAAAATCGATTTACACCAAACCAGTCATTCATTAAACCTCAAACTCGCCAACTTTGACGGCGGTGCTTACGCAACCGTGTGTAAGGCGTTGGTGACGAAAGCCAGTGTATTCATCCCTGCGCTAAGTCCCTACCTGTTAGCGCTTTATAGAGTGATGAAGGAAAAAGGTACTCACGAACGCTGTATTGAACAAATGCAGCGACTGTTTACTACGAAGTTATACGATCAAGAGAAAGTGCCAGTTGACGGTGAACGCTTGATTCGAATAGATGACTTGGAACTTGAACCGCAAGTTCAACAAGAAGTCCACGCTCTTTTAGAACAGATGAATGCTGATAACTTTAGAGAGATTGGTGATTACCAAGGTTTTAAAGATGAGTTTATGAAGCTCAATGGCTTTAACTTTGAAGATGTCGACTATTCGCAAGACATTTCTATTGAATCGTTAATGTCGCTTAAGCCTTGATGCTTGTTACCTGTTTCAAGGATGAGATATGTGACAACTATTCCTAGTCCTGAACACTTTTCAGGACTTTTTTTTGTTTCGAGCCCTAGCCACCCTATACTTAATTAAAAAGCGAGAACAAAATAGAGCAGTCTGCGTTTTTAATTCACAGGAAGTGAAACCACGTAAAGGATGACCTATATGGGGAGATTGCAAACATTAGACTACGAAATCCCTGAGTCTATGCGAAGAAGTTGGCAAGAAATCGTCAACTTACTGGCTCAAATAACACACGTACCCACCACATTAATTATGCGTATCCATCCGGATCGCATAGAAGTAAATACATCTAGCGAAACTCTAGGTAATCCTTATCGTACTGGCGATGCAGAGCAGCTTGGTAACGGTTTGTATTGCGAGCAAGTTATAGAACAGAAAGGCGAGCTTGTAATCCCCAATGCGCTTGAAGATGAAGAATGGCAAAATAACCCAGACATCAAACTAGGCATGATTTCTTATTGCGGCTTACCGCTATTCTGGCCAAATGGGGAGTCATTTGGAACAATCTGTATGCTTGACTCTGAGAGAAACGAGTACAACGATAGTTACCGTCAGTTGCTTGAAACTTTCAAAGATTCAATCGAAGCACAGCTTTCAGTTGTGTACCAACAACATAAACTTCAGCGACTTAACACCGAGCTAAAGAGTCGAATTGAAAATCGTACCACGGATTTAGCCCAGTTAAGTTACTCCTTAACACAAGAAATTGATCGCCGTAAAGCCGCGGAAAAACAAGTGAGCTACCAAAAAACACATGATCAGGGAACTGGATTTCTAAATCGTTCTGCACTTGAGAACATTGTCCAATACACCTTACAGTCCCTTGATAGTGATCAGCAATCGCTTGTGGTCATCAACATTGGTTTTAGTAACGCTCGCAGTATTCAGACCAGGCACGGGTTCGAGGTCTTTGACAACATTTTAAAAGAATTTCACTCCAGATTAACCAGACACGGTGCTAGCGGATTTATCACTGGTAGACCAAGTTCGAATGACATGGTTTTATTGATTTGGGGAGAGGATATTGAAGCTCGGTTAAATCAACTATTAGATGATATCACTAAAATTAGCGTAGATGGATTTGTCTTCAACAAAACAGAAATACATTTGCACACGTATATCGGTATAGTTCAAGCTTACAAAGATTGCAGCAATGCTAAGCGTATCCTTCAACATGCATGTTACGCGATGCTTCTATGTAAAGAATCCGGCGAACCTTTTAGTTATTTTAGAGAAAATCATTCGGCGGATCTCAATAGTCACAATGAACTGGAAAGTTACCTTTTACAAGCAGTGCGTAACGACGATTTAGTGTTGTACTTTCAACCTCAAGTAGACTCCAAAACACGTAAATGGATTGGCGCAGAAGCCTTGCTTCGTTGGAGACATCCAATACTTGGCGACGTTTCCAACGAAGCATTGATACATATGGCCGAACAAAACGGGCTTATCTTTGAAGTTGGCTCTTTTGTTCTGCGTACCGCGATAGACAAAGCGAAACAATGGTCTGAGTTAATCGATAACTTCAAAATTGCCGTCAACGTTTCTCCCATTCAATTACAAAACGTAAATTTTGCAGAACAAGTGCAACACCTACTCGACACTTTCCATTTGCCAGCACACTTTCTCGAACTCGAAGTAACCGAGAGCGCTCTAATTGCTGATGAAATAGTAGCACGCACAACGTTAAATAAGTTGCATAAACTAGGTGTGACATTGTCACTTGATGATTTTGGTACAGGATATGCCTCGTTCAGCTATTTAAAGAAATATCCGTTTGATGCCATCAAAATTGATAAAAGCTTCGTCCAGCAAATGGAAAAGTCAGATGATGATCGCGAGATCATTTGTTCAATCATACACATTGCAAAAAAACTGGAACTCCAAGTAGTGATCGAGGGCATTGAATCCCACCAACAAGAGCAGTTTCTTATTGGTGAGGGTTGTGATATCGGACAAGGTTTTCTTTATGGTAAACCTATGCCTTGTAATGAATTTGAGCAAAGTTTGTTTAATCAGCGCCTTTCTGGCGGGCAATACGCCTACTCTTCCTAAGCATTCTCTTTACTATGAGGGCGGTGGTTTCTATAATCGCCGCCCGCTTCTATTAAAAGGCCAATATCTTCATGGATCAGTTGACTGCCACGCTTAAGAAAATTGAAAAGCAGAACTACCGAGCTTATCAGCAAATCAAAGGTCAATACGACTTCACTGATTTCACTTTGTTTATCGATCATGTACAGGGTGACCCTTATGCATCGGCGTCACGTTTTCGTGCGACTCGCGCATGGTCTTTGACTGGTCTTGAGTGGCTAAGAGACGAGTCTCCTGCATTTCAAAGAGGTGCACGTGATTTTATTGCGCGTAGTTTTGAACAGTTTGCTAAACAAGAAAACTCAGTATCAATTTCACTGACAGGCCAAACTGTACTGGATAGCACCGCGGTGTTGTTTACTGAAGAAGGTATTGAACTGCGTTTTCGAGTTAACTTACCGGCTGAAGGTCGTTCAGTATTGGGGAAAAAAGCCAACAACATACTGACTTTCCACCTGCCTAAGTTTATCCGTCGAGCAACTTTAGAGCGTGAACTCGACAAAGCCGCTTTAATTAAGCACTGCCAAGTTGTTGAAGACCAAGATGCCCTGCGAGAACAGTTAGAGGCCAATAACTTAGTCGCGTTTGTCGCAAACGGCAGTATTCTTCCTCGAATTGCAGGTAATTGCGACCTTCCAATGAAAGAAGCCGTTGAGTTTAAAGCCCCTGAATCTCTACAAGCCACTTTACATGCGCCAAACAAGGGCCATGTCACAGGATTAGGAATTCCAAAAGGTATCACACTGATCGTAGGTGGCGGCTTCCACGGTAAATCTACCTTATTAAATGCAATAGAGCGTTCAATTTACGATCATATTCCAGGAGATGGCCGCGAATACATTGTTGCCGATAACAAGGCTATGAAGATTCGTGCCGAAGATGGCCGATGCGTACACCACTTGAACCTGTCGAACTACATCAACCATTTACCGATGGGTAAAGATACGGCGGACTTTTCTACTCAAGACGCATCAGGCTCAACGTCGCAAGCCGCTTGGCTTCAAGAGTCTATTGAAGCGGGTGCAAGCACATTATTGATTGATGAAGATACTTCTGCTACCAACTTCATGATTAGAGATGAGCGTATGCAGGCATTGGTGGCAAAAGGTGATGAGCCAATTACTCCTCTCGTCGACCGCATTGGTCAATTACGAGATGATCTTGATATCTCTACCATTATCGTTATGGGTGGGTCGGGCGACTACTTAGACGTTGCCGATACCGTCATTCAAATGCACGACTACCAAGCCGTTGATGTGACTGAAAAAGCGAAAGAAGTTATCGCTCAGCACCCTACTCAACGCCATAACGAGTCAGAAGAACGTTTACAGACCTTCCCACCTCGAGCACTGAACCGCGTTGCGTTGATGAATATTCTGACTGACGGCAAGTTCCGTGTGAATGCGAAAGGCAAAGAGTCACTTCGATTTGGTAAAGAGTTTACTGATCTTAGCGCTTTGGAACAGATAGAGTCAGCCGATGAAGTCAACACAATTGGCTGGTTATGGTTCCAAATTGCTCAACTTCCAGGTTGGTGTAATCATCCGGCGAAGGAGATTGAAGAAATGCTGTCTGGTGAGTGGCATGCCGCTCTTCCTAAACAAGGCGACTTAGCCAAACCACGCACACTAGACGTTATGGCTGCCCTCAACCGCATGCGAAAATCTCAGTTTAAGTCATCATGCTAGTTTTGATACGCTGACAGAGACAGTTCAATCAAAAGGCAGCTATAGTTAGCTGCCTTCCTTTATCTTTATTCTTAGCGAATCATTCGTTTCTCAGTACATTCCACGCTTCACAAAGAACTCTAAATCTTTCTGCATCGCCATTTTCTCGATCAGGATGCCAACGAAGCGCGAGTTTTCGCCATTGTTTTCTAATTTCCGCAGGCGTAGCGTCAGTGTTAAGTTCAAATAGTGACAGTGCCTTTGTCTTATCTACGCTGGCTACTGACGAACCACCGATGAACTTTTGATAAGTTGTCCAAAATTCATTCAACAGTCGACGCACTTCATCTTCGTCCGCTTCGTAATTGCGCCAATCTAAGTAATACTCACGCAAAGGATCATGAATATCGATCTTATGCCTCAAAGCTTCCATCGAAGACATGAGCTGAATATCCATGGCTTCGACTTGAAGCCAGCTATCCGGATACAGAGTGTCTTGCAGTTGATATAATGCATTCATGATCAGGAAGTTTCTTTTGAATAAATCCTTATCGGGAGAGTCGTCCAGCTTTGAAATATAACCTTGTTCACCCAACGAGCTTGCCAAGGTGTGCACTTTCCAATTAGAGGGCTGTTTTCTCAGAATTTCTAACATTGGCCAAAGCAGCGGATTTTCTATTGCATGAGGCTCAATACTATTGACAGTACGTTGTCCTTCCATTCATCCTCTCTGACACGAGTTTAGGGCCCCATTCACGGCACAAAAAACATAGTTTCCACTTTGTAGCATAAATGCAAAAAGGCCGATAGTCATTCACCATCGGCCTTTGTAAGGAGATCACGTAAAGGTTAAATAACCCCTAGCTCACGTAAACGTTCCATAAGGTAGCTATGTGCAGTGTAGCGCTCAGATAACACCACTTCCGGCTTTGGATGCAGGAACAACGGTAATGAGATACGTGACTTTTCTTGACGGCCACCCGTAGGGTTGATTACACGGTGAGTCGTTGAAGGGAAATAACCACCTGACGCTTCTTGAAGCATATCACCAATGTTGATGATTAAGTTCCCGAAGTCACATGGTACATCGATCCAATCACCCTCTTTACTCTTTACTTGCAGTCCAGGTTCATTAGCAGCAGGCAAAACCGTTAACAGGTTAATGTCTTCATGCGCAGCAGCACGAATAGCGCCTGGCTCTTCTTCGCCTGTCATCGGTGGGTAGTGAAGCACGCGTAGTAATGTTTTGTCACTGTTATTGATCATTTCTGACAACGCGATAGAGAACTTCTCTTGAACGTCCTTAGGTGCGTACGCTTCAACCCAACCTAATAGCTCTTGAGCAAATGCATTGGCACGCTCGTAGTACTCTAAGATTTCAGCTTTAAGCTGCTCTGGGATCTGCCCCCAAGGGTAAACATGAAAGTACTCTTTGATGTCTTTCACTTTGTGCCCTTTCGCCACTTCAGACACAGAAGGTGGGAAGTAGCCATCTTGGGTGTCTACGTTAAAGTGAAAATCATTCTTTTGATCTGAACAGAAAAACTCATGCCAGTTTTTGTAAATTGACTCTACAAGCTCTTGTGGAATCGGGTGGTTTTTCAACACACCAAACCCCGTTTCTCGTAGAGAGGTAACGAACTGTTGAGCAGCATCGTCAGCAAGATAATCGACAGTTTCCAGTTTCATGGCTTTACTTCTTTTTTATTAGACTGAATCATGGATTCTATGGATGGGCATGTTGTAAATCAAACTTTAATGAAAAGTGCACGCGCAAACGTTTTAATGTTGAGCAGTTTGCCAATAAATCAACATTTTCAGTGATCAAAAAACCCATTAAAATATCAATTGCACACCGTTCAATTAAGTGCAATCATTAACACAATCTATGGAGTCCCACTGTAAGATAAATTGAAGGATCAAATAACTCTATGAAAAGCACCTCGACACTCTTAGGATTAACGATTTTTTATGCCATCGTGTTTTTATTTTCTGCGTTGGAACCTAACTCACGTGCAGTTTGGTTTGCGGAGATTATCCCGGCGATTGGTATTCTTGTTGCTATTTGGGCGATTTCGATTCGCTATCAGTTCAGTAATACGGCTTACTTTTTAATGTTCATCTGGCTCTGTTTGCACACTATCGGTGCGAAATATACGTTCTCCGAAGTGCCGTTTGACTGGTTTAACGACATGATTGGTTCAGAGCGAAATAATTTTGATCGCGTTGCGCACTTTTCAATTGGCCTTTACGCATATCCGATCGCTGAATACTTGATAAACAAAAAACGGTTCAACAAAGCGTTCTCTTGCTGGTTTGCTTTGTTTGCTATCATGTCACTTGCTGCTGGCTATGAGATTATCGAATGGTGGTATGCGGAGTTGGCTGGTGGCGATGAGGGAATTGCCTTTCTGGGCTCGCAAGGTGACATATGGGACGCCCAGAAAGATATGTTGTGCGATACCGTTGGTGCAGTGTTGTCGTTATTCTTAATGTCGGCTCAACGTCGATTCTCTCAACCATTCTAAATAAGGGTTAAACCCATCAACAATTGGAACCTGTACGATTTGAGCGACCTCGTATTCGTGCAGGTTTTCTATTTTCTCTTCCACCAATTCATAAAGTTCTCGACGAGTTTTGATGACTAGCAACCATTCGTTGTCAGTACAAACCTCCCCTTTCCAAACGTAGTGGCTTTCAATAGGCATTGTTTGAATACACGCGGCTAATTGGGCATCTAGCAAACCTTTAATGATCTGATCTCGATTTTTTTCATTACTGGTTGTACTTAAAACCATGCAATAGTCATGTTTCATACTCATTTTCTAGCCCTTCATTATTTCATTGTCACTTTGCCGCCAATCATTTTGTAAGCGGGGGTTCCTCTTACTAAAGTATCTCTTGCAAACTCTTGTCCGCAAGCGGGGCAAATACATGGGGTTTGTGTGAAATCGTCAACAATGCGCTCTTTGAAGCATTTAACCAGTGCGCCTTTCCCGCCTTTACGGTACTTAAATAGTTGAGTTTTACACTTTGAGCAATAGATATCGACGGTTTTCGTCGGCTGCTTCTTATTCGGTTTCGCCATGGTTACTTTCTATATCCGGTTTGACCCATACATTATTAAAATCAAACCAACCTAAGGCATTACACTTTGCATTTTGTAACGCACCGCTGTGGTCTTTATTCACGCCTAGCCAACAGTGAAACATAGGAATCACCTGACAGCTTTTTACTAACTGTCGTCCTAGCTCACGCGCAGGAAAGTCTGTGTGCATCCCAGCACGCCATTGATCGACAAGTTTAGCCCATTCACTAAAATCGTAACCTGAACTGAACTTCTCAATATCACTGTAATCCAGGAGCCAGCCCGCCAACGCGTCATTTCGGTTCGTTGCAATGCCCATAGCTTTCACCCAGATATCCACTTCCTCCGGTGCGGGCGGTTGAGAATCATAACGAATAAACTCAACCTCTATACCGTGCGGTTTTAAGAGTGTCTTGATGGCCTTGGCAACTACTGGAAACATCGGATGCTTTTTCTGATACGCTACGGAAATTACCTTATTAGCCTGTGGTACGCTGCCCGCTTCTGCTGGCCTAAGATCAATCCAACCGGGCTTAAGGCCAAAGGCTTGCAATACTCCCAGTTCCATCACTTTATCTTGTGGGACATGCGCGTAAATCTGGTGACTGTTGAGGGTTTGCGAGAGGAACTCTGCCCAACGTGGATCTTTTGCAATCCCAGTGTTTTTGTTTAGTAATAGGAATGTACAGCCAGGGTCCAGCTCGACTTCATCGGATGAACCTTGTTTATCCATCTTCGGCTTTGACAGGCTTGGATAAACCATTGAAGAATAGGCTTCATCGATTACCCACACCTCCACTTGGTCAAGTAAAGGGCGAAAACCAAAGTAGCCATCAAAAGCAGTCAAAATAAGACGCTTATCATCATTCATTTTAACTTGGAACGGCCCTGTCCCTATCGGTTGTCTATCAAAGCTTTCAGAACGCAAAGCACTCGGTAGCAAAATTTTTGCTTGCGACTCACTCAGAGCCAGAGGCAGGTAGCGATCAGGACGGACGAGCTCAATATCAACGGTCCACTCTTGTGGTGAAGACACCCGCTTTATGTGAGAAAACAAGTTCAAGCCATTTAACGCAAGCACACTTTCAAGAACACAACTGGTTGTTAACGGTTCACCATTATGAAAGCGTACTCCACGACGAAGATAAAAACGCCAATGAGTATCAGAAATTGCTTCCCACGTGTGGGCTAAATCTGGTTGAAGTTGTTCATTTTCATCAAGGCGAGTGAGTCCGCTAAAAATTTGTCTGGCGATGTGCTGTTCAGAACGCCGCATCGGTTTCTGCGGGTTTAACATCGACAATGGTCGATAATAAGGCAAACGCACGACCTGCTCGCCCTGTCGATGCTGAAGCCCTAAATAACCTTGGATAACCTGCGTCAATCGTGCCGCATCGTTATCAAGCGCATCTAGAGCCTGACCGATTTTCCCTTCATCGAGATAACGCCTGGCGAGGTTTTCGCTGACGTCGCTTCGATTACGTTTAAAAACGAGTTTCGAAAGTTTTCCTCGACCCGCTGCCGGATGCCACTCAATCCAGCCCTCTTCTTCAAGTTTATTTAGAACAATACGAGCATTACGACGTGTACAAAACAACGCTTCCGTGATGTCTTCGAGCTGAACGTCCGTATCGTGACCGGAAAATTTTTCAAACAGTGTTTCGAACTGAACACGTAAACGAGGGCTACTCATAAAGAGGAAATTCTTATCTTGTTGTCGATAAGCTAAGTTTCCTCATTTTTTCCAAAAAGTGCAAACATCACACTATAAACTATTGAATATCGATACCAATTTCTCGCGAAAGTTCAGCCAGTTGTACCTCGTTGTCCAGCTTGATAGACCATTTGCACTCTGCTCCATGAGATAAAACAACGTTCGCTCCTCTACCCAGCAGCTGAATTGCATCGGTTTGCGCTTGCAAGGTTACCATTGCACTGCCGGAGAGCTTAATCACTATTTCACGCTGGGTTGCAATGATTTTTCCTAATGAAAACTCAATCACCATCTTAGTTTATACCGACTTTGTTTTGTGTTGTTTCACAGCGATGGTCAAGCGACTGGTACACACTAAACGGCCTCGCTCATCAGTGATATCGATTTGCCACACTTGCGTTGAAATACCCAGATGAAGCGGTTTTGCCGTACCAATCACATGACCACATCGCATGGCTCGCACATGGTTCGCGTTAATATCTAAACCGACGCAGTAGCTGCCCTCATCGACAGAGAAGTTTGCAGCCAATGAGCCTAATGTTTCTGCGAGCACGACTGATGCACCACCGTGAAGCATTCCTAAAGGTTGATGAGTAAAGCTGCATACGGGCATGGTTGCTGTAAGGGAGTCGTCAGTGAAATCTGTATATTTAATTTGTAGGTGCTCGATCAGGGTATTTTTTGACGTGGCATTCAGAATCTCTATGCTTACGGGCTTTTTCCATATACTCATTGTTTTACTCTTAGTTTCACAAACTGGTTTGTTAGGTTGTAACGATGTGCTAAGAAGCTAGCATAGACGCTACCTGGGCATAACTTCAAGACGTAACATCTCACCTTATTTATTAATCAGATGAATAACTTGATCCATGCATCATGTTACTATTTGGGTATATACTATTGCTTCAAAACAAAAAATTAAATGGAGCCTGTTATGAAGGTATGGATGAAAGCCTCTGCTCTTTTAACTATCGCGGGTTTAACAGCGTGTAGCGCATCACCGATGGGTCGCAACCAGATCCTGATGTTTTCAGATCAGGAAATGTCATCGCTTGGCGCTAAATCTTTCGAACAAATGAAGAAAGATATCCCAATCAGCAAAGATCGCAAAACGAATGCCTACGTTCAATGCGTTGCCAAACACATCACTGACACCATTCCCGCTCAATCTGGATTTAAAGACTGGGAAGTCGTTGTTTTTGATAGTGAACAAGTCAATGCGTTTGCTCTACCAGGTGGGAAGATCGGCGTGTATACCGGGCTTTTAGATGTCGCGAAAAACCAAGATCAGTTGGCAACAGTCATTGGTCACGAAGTCGCTCACGTCCTCGCTGACCACAGTAATGAACGTCTCTCACAAAGTCAGTTAGCAAATGCAGGGTTGTCTCTAGCAAACGTTGCCATTGGCGCTTCCGAGTACAAACAGTATCAACAAATGACGATGGCGGCACTTGGTGTCGGTGTTCAATACGGTGTTATCTTGCCATACGGTCGTACTCAGGAATCCGAGGCTGATATTGTCGGGCTGGAATTCATGGCAAAAGCAGGTTTCGACCCACGTCAAAGTGTCGATTTATGGAAAAATATGAGTGCTGCATCAGGTGGTTCTCAACCACCTGAATTCTTCTCAACCCACCCATCGCACAGTACGCGCATTAAAGATTTACAAGCAACCATAAATAAGCTGCCTGCGTATAACGCGAAAGCACCAAGATGTGGCTAATTCATTGCTACTATCGTCTACTACTTAAGCTTGCCAAATAAAAAAGCTCCCTAGGGAGCTTTTTAATGATTCTAATCAAGTGCCCAATATCTGTAGCGGCAAACTTAACAAACTATCTCCGAGAGTGGCAAAGTACCAGATGATAGAAACAAAACCTCCGACAGAGACCAAGTACCAAGCAAGTGAAAATAGTTGCCCATAACGGGTTAATGGCAATAAATGGCTTTGATGTCGAGCTCTCCATTCCATCACCACTTCCAACATTCCCATTAACAATAAAAACCCTAGCAACGTCAGACCGAAATAGTAACTGATAAAAATGCCTAATAAAGCGGTCGCAATACTGCCAACTAACCCGACCCAAGTATTCATTGAGAAGGTAATACTTTTGAGCACATGGCCACCATCTAATGGTAAAATAGGCAGCAGATTAAATAGGTTTAGCAAGGCGTTAAACACAGCAAGCCCAGCGAAGATCACCTCACCAGTCATCCAATAAAGCAAAGTAAAAACAACACTAAGTACTAAACCGAAAAATGGTCCCATGATTGAGATAACCACATCCTGCCAGCGCGTGTTTATCTTTTCGTCACTTAGCGCCAAACCACCTAGGAATGGAATCAAATAGATCCCTTTGGTCTTCATTCCAAAATACTTCATCGCTCTAATGTGACCATATTCATGAAAAACCAAACAAGCGATCAACGCTAGCGCGAATTCGATGGAAAATAGCCAAGAATATGCAGCGAGACTTGCAGACGCTAACGCCACTTTAATAACTTTCGCACTTTTAAGTGCTTTCATCCCAAGAGATACGAGGCCTATTACACTTAAACGCTTTTCGGATGGTGGCGTAACTTCTGGCACTTGGCGCTCGATGTCTTTTTCATTTCGACAACCTTCGTTGACGAGCTCACCGTTAATTGTGACCTTGTAACTCAATTCAAACGGTTGCCATGTTAAAGAACACTCTAAATGACAGTTCAGGATTTCCTCACCCGCAGAGAGCTTAAACTGGTGTAGACAAGTCTCTGCGGTATTGTCACTGGCATCGATTTGAGACACCAACGTATTATCCCAATATAACTGCTGCCACCCAGCCATTGATCCTTCGAGCCTTAGCGAACGACCTAAAAATTCAACATTCAGTAATTCCAATGCGGTTCCTATTGCGTCTATTGAATAACTACATAGCGAGCGCGAATTATGCCTGTGAAGTGAAGAAACAGCAAAGCGAGCTATCTCTTGATTTGATCGTTATTTAACTATAAAGCTCGCAAAACAATTCTGGTCGTACCATTCTCTTCAAAAATATAACGATAATACATGCCCTTACAAGCCATCGTTTGACCTATGCATCATATTTAAAACGCAAAATACGCTCAAACTTTGACAAGTTATTAAACATACAATTAACATTACATTTACATCACCGTTGTATTTCGCGTATTAACAATTGGTGTAAGTACCACACAACAATTACAAGGACTTCGGTCCAGCATTATGACACCCTAGGAGGGTCAAGGATGAACAAGAAGCACTGCTCTCTGCTTACAATTTCAATATTGTTTGCGTGTAATGCCCACTCAGCGGGCTTCCAGGTAGCTGAACATTCGGCATCTGGTCTTGGTCGAGCATTTTCAGGTGAAGGGGCTGTCGCAGATAATGCCAGCGTCCTTGCCCGTAACCCTGCAGCAATGACACTTTTCAAAGAAGCTCAATTTTCGGGCGCGTTATCTATCATCGACCCTGAAGTCGATGTGTACGACACTGTAAACAATGAACACGCGAAAGATGTCGCCCCTTTACAGATCGTGCCAGCAGGTTATTACATCAGCCCTATCAATGATAACTGGGCTTGGGGTATCGGTATGTTCACAACATACGGTGTTGCCACTGACTATCCAAATGATATTTCCGCAGGTGATATGGCGGGTGACACTTCCCTACTTTCAGTAAACATCAACCCTAATGTCGCTTACCGTATCAACGAGTCTTTCAGTGTCGGTGGTGGTATCAACCTAGTTTACGCTGAAGCAGAGCTGACTCGCCACAAAGGCGCACTCGCCCGTATTTTAGGTGGTAATAAGTCCGATAACCTTGTCGGCATGGAAGGCGAAACTTTTGCTTGGGGTTGGAATATTGGCGCTTTGTACGAGCTAAATGAAAACAACCGTTTTGGCTTTGGTTACCGTTCTAAAGTTGATCTAGATTTTGACGACGGTGAGTTTAGTAGTTACGACTCAGGCCGAGCTCCATCACCAAAAGTGGATGGCCGTTTAAAAATCTCTCTCCCTTCAATTATCGAATTATCGGCTTTCCATCAACTGAATGAACAATGGGCAGTACATTACGGCTGGCAACAGACCGATTGGAGCACATTTAAAGAACTGAAAGCGACGAGTCCTCAATGTAATGATGGAACTGCTGGTCAATGTTTCTACAAACCAGAGAAATACGAAGACAACAACCGTTATTCTATTGGTGCAACTTACACCCTCAATGCGGATTGGGCATTCCGTGCAGGTTTTGCGTACGACGAACAAGCAGGTGAAGCGACATTGAGTATCCCTGACAGTGACCGTTTTTGGTACAGCGCGGGCCTAACTTACGCAATGAATGAGAATTTAACTTTCGATGCAGGCTTTGCACTTGTTAAGAGTAAATCAGGCTCTTTCACTGAGACAAATGCTCTGGGTGAAGAGATTAAGTTTGACTCAGAAGGTACTGCTTACATCAGCGCGGTACAGATGAACTACACCTTCAAATAATGGGATTACGGAGTAAACCAATGAAACACACGTTTAAATTATCAATGCTTTGTTCTGCAATCCTTCTTGCTGGTTGTGGTGATGATACTTCCAGCTCTGGTACTTCCGACAAAGTTCAATTTGAAGATGAAGTGCAAGCATTGCTTGATCGCGAAACATCCATCAGTTTTACGCTTCAAGGAGCGAACGCAGATGTACCGGCACCATCTTACTTATTAATGGACACAAGCGATGGTACGCTTGGTCTGCCAACTGATGGCGATGATGCTTTAACCAACCCTAGAGCCTCGATGAATACGATGGATGGATGGTCAACGTCTATGCCAATCGTTCTTAACTTCAACGGCGATGGTTTTGCAACGGGCATGTTGCCGTCTGGTGTTAAAGTCATCAAGATTAACCAACGCTTAACCGAGTGGGACGGTAAATCTAACCCAATCGAAGAGGTACTCGTTCAGAACCAAGACTACGTAGTTCAAGCAAAAGGTAACTCTCTATACATCCAGTTCTTGGCTTCACTTGATGAGTCAAGCGAGTACATTTTTGCGGTTACACAAGATGTTACTGACGTGAATGGTGAGCCAATCGGTACATCAGCCAGTTACGCGACAGGTAAATCGAAAGAAATCGTTTATGAAACTGGTGCTCTTGCTTCTGTTCAAGCGGTGACACAAGCGGTTGAAGGCATTTTTGGTTTAGCTCAAGTTAACCCTAACGACATCGTTTACTCCTCATGGTTCAGTACCCAGTCTGTAGGTGATACGTTAGCGGCAGTCAAAGGAGTAACCGCTACTGGTTTTTCTACCGGCGCAAACACACTAAATACCGTTTACAAAAATGACTCAAACGAAGGTTCAGTAGACTTATCAACGGCCTACACAATAACGCTCGGTGAAACCCAAGACTTTAGCACTGCGCTAGACTCTGACGATGACTTTAGTAAATACATTAGCGATCTAGACGCAGCTAAAACGGCAATTAAAGGCCTTTACATGCAATCAGGTGCCGATGTAAGCGTGACACAAGGTGTGGTAAGACTGCCTCATTATCTGGAAAAAGGCACAAGCTGGAACATGCAACCAATGGTATCTGCGATGCCAAGCCTAGCGAAGCTAAGCGCAGCATTAGCGGATCCGAACGAGCAAGCAAACATGGTTCAGCAGCTATCAACAGGCATTTTTGCAAATGATCCTGTTGATGTGACAAAGCTTGCTACAGATCCTACAGAGCAGCTAAAACTTGTTGGAGCTAAGCTTACTCTTACCGATGGTACCCAGCTTGATAGTGAGCGTATTATTACTCGCTACTCGCCTGTTCCCGTAGTGAAATCGGTTGAAGATGTCGAAGTACTGGTCTTCACACCTAAATCTGGCGTCGCGACAGACGTTGTGATTTATCAACACGGCATCACCTCTGCGAAAGAGAATGCGTACGCGTTCGCGTTCAATATGGTAAAAGCAGGTGTGGCAGTTATCGCTATTGACTTACCTATTCATGGTACGCGCAGCTTAGATGAACAACGTTCCGCAAATGCGAATGTACTGGCTTATCTAAATCTTTCCAACTTAGCCGTTGCGCGTGACAACCTACGTCAAAGTGTTCTGGATGTGTTAGGTTTGCGCGCTAGCTTGGTAGTATCTGCTCAAGGCGGTCTTTTAGCTGGAGGTCCTCTGCAAGGCTTCAACCCACTGACGGGTTCAAAAGTCAAAATGCTAGGTCATTCACTTGGCGGTATTGTCGCTACATCTGCCGTCGCAGCAGCAAACAATACATTGGGCAGCCCTACTGCGGATGCACTGTACACCTTTAGTTCTGCATCAGTACAGAACTCTGGTGGACAAATTGGTAATTTGTTACTGGGTTCAGACAATTACGGCCCTCAGATCAAACATAACCTCGCTTATGCAGCATCTAAAGACTATGCGAGTTACGCTGATGCATCATGTGCGGATCTAGAAGATAAAACATGTTACGAAGCATTTGAGGCTGCGGCAACGGAAGCTCAAGTAGCAGCGCTAGAAGCAGGTTTCTCACAATTTATCTATGCAGCACAGACTACACTAGACACTGTCGATCCGTTCACAAACGCTTCAGATTTAGTGGCATCTGGCTCGCTAACGACACCATTCTTTATGACAGAAGTGGATGGCGATAGCACAGTACCAAACATCGTTCCAAATGCACCATTCGCTGGTACTGAACCGCTTGCTAATAAGCTAGGGTTGAAGACTGTGAACAGTACGGACACTACTGTGAATGCAACTGCGAGCTTTGTACAGTTTAATGCTACTGCATCGCACAGTACTTTTGCTTCGCCAAATGGCACTCTGTCTGATATTGATCATCATGTAGAGATGCAGATGGAAAACACTGACTTCTTAATGGATGACGCACTAACAGGTGTCACTAACACTTCTGTTTTGAAGTAATCGCAACACCCTTCCTACCAAAGCCCAGTTTCTACTGGGCTTTTTCATTTCAATTGTATTCAAACCCACTCATATTTCCTCTGCTATAGTTAAAACGATGTCTTTGCCTAACTCACTTGTTTAAAAGGAAAACTCTATGCGCGTATTGACTGTTATTGCCACTGTATTACTTCTTGCTGCATGCGGAAGTAGCCAATATCTGATGTCGACAAATGAAGGGAAAATTATTACCTCTTACGGTAAACCAGACCTGAACGAGGAAACGGGTATGTACGAGTATGAAGACATGGATGGTAAAGAAATGAGTATTTCAAAAGAGCAAATTGTCCAGATTGTCGAACGTTAACGACAGGCCCTCTGTAAATTAGAGGGCTATGTTCTAGCCACCCTCTCTCTACATTTACCTCTTTTAGGTTTGTAATCGTTGTAGAAATTGACACAACCAATTCATAAACCAAAACAATTAATAGTGTCTTTTATACTTCCGTATTATTTATTTAGCGAATATTTTACATCTTCACCTTAATCAGGTTGGAGTATTGTAAAATCTAATCTTTAATTCGCTAACACCCTTTTATTTCTCAGGATAAAGTGGATAATACCGCCACAAAATAACATTACTAAGGTGAGTCCTTATGTCTATTGAAGCTACTCTGCTTGCGCGCTGCGAGTCAAAATGTGAACTGTGTTCTTCTGAATCTCAACTAACTGCATACGCTGTCCCACCTCACGGTAATGTGACGGTTGATACTGCCATCATGGTTTGTGATAAGTGTCTGGGTGAGATCGATGAGCCAAAAGACATTAACCACTGGCGTTGTCTAAACGAAAGTATGTGGAGCCAGGTTCCTGCTGTACAAGTGACTGCATGGCGCCAACTCACTCGCCTAAACACAGAAAGCTGGGCTCAAGATGCTCTTGACATGATGTACATGGAAGAAGAGCAAATGAACTGGGCAATGAAAGGGATGTCTGCTGACGATAAAACGGTTGACTGTAACGGCACTGAACTTAAGAAAGGTGACGATGTAACAGTAATTAAAGACCTACCAGTAAAAGGCACTAACCAAGTAATCAAACAAGGTACAGTGATTCGTGGTATTAGCCTTGGCGATGATCCAAAGCTAGTTTCGGGTAAGGCAAATGGTGGTCAGTCGATGTACGTGATCGCAGAATACTGCCGCAAGAAGTAATATCGCACTTCAGTCATGTCTACCTCCTCTAGAGTGTTTCTTTTCTAGGGCGTAGGTTGAGTAGGCATGTTTTACAAATAAAAAAAATACCGGCTCATAGGCCGGTATTTCTTACACTATTTCATATCAACGGTACATACCGATGTCTTTTTGAATATGTGCTGACAAGTCTTCTGCGTAGTAACTGCGTGGCGCAGTGTTATCTACAAATAGAATGTCCAGTAAGTGAGCAATCAGTCCTTTGAAGTTAACCGCGTAGGTTTTCTTATCCATAGAGGTTGGTAAAGCTACATTTGTCATTTGCATTGCTTGTGCCATGATTGCCTCTCTTTAAAAGCAGTAGTCTGTTTAGTTGGTTGTATATTAGTCAGTTTCTTATTGTTTAAGAAATGACAAATTTTACCCATTCAAATTAGAATTTCTAATAAAACAAACTCATTACAAAGCTCAAAAATACAAATGAATAATAACGGCATAAATAATCACAATTGCTGTAATTACATTGAATAACTGAACATTACCTGCATAATTGCCCCTTAAGCAACAACATATATTTAACAATATTTTTCGTTATTTCTTTTGATTTTAGTGCTTACTTTATATTTTTTGATTAGTAATATTAACGCTAGTTTGACGCTTCGCTTTATTTTTTAGGAGTGATGCAACCACTGCCGATGTCATCACAACAACTAAAAATGTGAGAGACCATGCTGTCGGAATCTCATATTCTGTTCCAACCAATAGCATTTTTACCCCGATAAACATCATGATTACTGATAATGCTGGTTTTAAGTATACAAACTTGTCTAACATTGCTTGAAGAACAAAGTACAGCGATCGCAAACCCAGTAATGCAAATACGTTCGCGGCTAAGACTAAAAATGGCTCTCGCGTTACCGCGAATATAGCTGGTATAGAATCCAACGCAAACATAACGTCCATTACTGCAATGACACCAACAACGATCAGCATCGGTGTTGCCACCCACTTACCAGCTTGCTTTAAGATTAAGCGATTTCCTTGGTAGTCATCTGTAACTGGCAATACCTTTCGAATCAACTGCTCCGGATATGGATTAACCTCTTCTGCTTCGCCTTTGTCGCGAGCTAGCTTAACACCCGTCCAAATAAGAAAAGCAGCAAATAAGTACAATACCCAGTGATACTGTGAAAGTAACTGAGCACCAACCGCAATCATGACAGCGCGTAAAACTAGCGCACCTATCACCCCCCAAAGCAATGCTCTCGGACGCAAGTGCTCCGGCACACTGTATTGTGCAAAGATGATGGCAAACACAAACAAGTTATCCACGCTTAGCGACTTCTCTAGTAAGTAACCAGTTAAGAATGAAATCGTTGCTTTGTCGTTCGTATAAGCGCTATGTGGCGCGTAAAAGTCCCAGAATAAATAAATAGAACCTGCAAAAACAAAGGCAAGCAAGAACCAAAAAACACTCCAAACGATGGCTTTTTTCATCGTGATAACGCCACCACGTGTTTGATAGATATCAAGCGTAACAAGAACAAGGGTAAATAAACCAAAAGCACCATACATCGCTAATGATTCTTGAAGAGGCACCGATTGGCTCAATTGGGTGGTATTTTCGATAAGAGACATATTTCCTCCCATGGCGGAAGGACTTCGTTTGGTGACCTTCCGCAGACAATAACAACCAACAGCCACATAACGATTATGTGCTGCTAGTCAATGAATGCGTTGGTCTCGTTGAAGTGTTGACGTGAATGAACCACGTAACACCTTTACTTACCGGATAAGCTGATGCTTAACGAGATGACGATAAGTAAACTTGCGCTAACTACTCCCCAAACGCCGACATAATAACGCCGAGCGTCAGGCTTTCCAACAAAAAAGCCTTGTCTTATCGAAATAAAATTCTTATCAAAAATCAGGAAGCACTATAAAAAGAAAGAAATGGATTCAACCACCTGAACTTTAGTAAACAGACAAAAAGCAGCAAATGGCTCAAGACAAACTCTTCATTGGTTAGAGCCCTAACGGGGAAGATAGATACAAAAAAGGAGCATTACTGCTCCCTTTTGTAACATCCACATTCTTAGCAATTCAAAAGCCGCTTAGAGGCACAAAGTAGACCAGTGTTGACCAAATTGCGATCCAGGCAACCACGACTGCCGTATCTGCCCAATCTTTATTCCACATACTGCCACCCTCATCAACCCATGTAGTAAGTGGAGAGCAGCAAAATCAATACCAGTATCTATTATCGACGTCGCTTTGTGTAAAGTTTGTGACTTTGATTCAAACAGTTTGGCTCATCGGTCAGGAGTTCAATAAAACAATCAGCCATGGACAAACTGGTCACACGCCCTTCTCCTTTCATCTCCTGCAATGCGTCGTACCCCTCTTTCCCTTTCATCGTATAGGCAGAAGAAGTCCCTCGATACCAAACATCATCTTGAACACCTACCCATTGTTTACCATCAAAAATCACTAATGATTGAACTCTTTCACCTTTTGGGGCATCTGCGTGGTACTCGAAGTTTAAATTGTAAGTGTACGGATAACTGCCAGATCCAGTGCCTTCTACGCCATTGTTGAGTGCATTATTTATCGCGCCTTCAAGTGCACGGCGAATAGCGCTGCCTTTTACATCGTAAAAGCCGATAGGAACGGCAAAAGGCAACAGCCGTCCGGCAATGTCTGCCACTGTGATGTTGCCAGGGTTCAAAGAGGTTCGCACGCCACCCGCATTATGAATTGCAAATTGAACGTCATATCCACGTTTGTTTAAACAGTGCAGAAATGATCGGGCAACGGAGGAAGCCAACTTACTCTCACCAAATTCATCGGGAATTCTCACATGACGCTTTTTGGTGTCAACACTAGCAATGACTTGTGACTGTAACTGCCTGACCTGAGGAATATATTTATCGCTCAGGATCGCTTGAGTTTCCGGGTGTTTCTTACAAACCACGACATTCGGTTGACCATGGATGAAGTCGCACGCGGTTTCGAATACATCTTGGTCGAGCTGTTGGTTTAGCGTCGAGTCCCAAAAAATACGTCGACCAAGCAACAGTTCATTTTGTCCACTCAACATCGTTGCTTTACCGTGTTCATCAAACTCAATGACGCAGTGCCCCATTGTCAAAGCATGGAAACCCGCTTGCACCACATAGGTATCATTAATTTTGATACCGTAGGGATCGTCTTGTCCTAACCCTATTGATGAAAAATCACCTTGCAACCGGTGGCTGTGTCCACCAACAATTATACCAATACCTGCGACTTGCTCAGCTAACTCTAAATCACCTTCATAACCTAAGTGGCTCAGAAGAATAATATTTTTTATACCTGATGAATGGATTTGTTTTACGGTCGCCTTGGCGGTTTCAATTGCTGAGTGAAAAGGCGTGTCTGCATCAGGGTTTGCGATGTCGCTCATTTTATCTATGGATAATCCGAAAATCGCGACCCGCTCACCATGGAATTCTTTAACAATGTATTGAGCGCTCTGTGTATCCGGTTGGTAACTATATACATCCTTGCAATCACTGATACGGTGAGGTTTTTTAAGTGATTCATTGGATAAATCCCAGTTGCCAGCAAGCAATGGGAACTGAGTACGTTGGCAAAACAATGCAACTGGCTCATTCCCCATATCTAATTCATGGTTACCTAACGCCATTGCATCAATCTTTAATGCGTTCAATAAGTCGGCATTGGCTTTGCCTTTAAATAGTGAGAAATACAGCGTGCCTTGGAAGCAATCTCCGGCATGGAGGAACAACATCCCATGACCTTGGCGCTGAGCATCATCTCTTAACTGCTCGACTCTGGTTGCGATACGAGAAAAGCCGCCAGCACTGACATAGGGTTCTAGCGTGAGTTCATTGTTTATCTTAAGCTTTAACTGTAATGACGTTGGTTCAAAGTAGGAATGTGTGTCATTGATGTGTGCCAGTTTGATTCTCACTGGCTTATGATTGTTATTCATCTTCATCTTCTCTTTTTTCATTCCTTATAATAATAAGAAGTGAATCATGACAGAATCATGAATTTTATGAAACTGCGATTTAGGATTTCATGTTTAAGTGATCACGATGCTGTCCCCTGGCTTTGAAAGCAAGCCTCGCTTGTAACGGTCTCTATTCAGTAAGAGGCTCTCGTAATTTTGTGAACTGAGCTTAACTCAAAAATTCCGAATTCATATATGCTTAGGAGTAGCAAAATAACTCTCGATAATTCAAATAATTGCAAGGAGGATTGAGATGAGACTAGAACGCATCGAAATCTCCGGGTTTAGAGGCATCAAACGCCTTTCACTCTCTTTTGACGAACTCACCACGCTTATCGGTGAAAACACGTGGGGCAAATCATCATTACTCGATGCCCTTTCCATCGCATTACCTGCCAATGGCTCATTGTATCAATTCAAACTGAAAGATTTTCACGTTGACTACTCAATTTCTCATCCACAAACACAACACTTACAGATCATTGTTTGTTTTAAAGCACAGGATAAAAACGAAGTAAAAGCGGGACGCTACAGACGCATAAAGCCTACATGGTGCACCAACGAAGATGGTGAGCAAGTCATTTACTATCGTATTAGTGCGTCTCGCGATGAGCACGGCATTAATACAGAGTACGCGTTTTTGGATCATAACGGCAAACCCAAAAAACTTCACCACTCAGAGAAACTCGCTATTGAGTTAATGACACTTCATCCTGTAATCCGACTACGTGACTCCCGACGCTTCCCAGATTTAAACCATGTCAACGGCGATGGTAAAAATGCTCGGATTGAAAAACGAATCAACAACACCTGTCGACGCTTATTGGCTATGCCTGGCCATGTGAATAAAGGTGAGATTCGTAGTAGCCTCGACTCAATGCAAACGCTTGTTGAACACTATTTTGCGTTCAGAAGTGTCAGTAAAGGTAACCCACGCAAACCTCGTGATGGTCTTTTCTATACAAGCCCTTCCTCTGATAAAGGTTTGAGTCAGTTCTTGAAAGAAACCAATGACAAACAAAGCCGTTTGCTTTTAATGGGGTTACTCAATGCCTATCTTCAAGCTAAGGGTCCCACCGATTTAAGGCGCTGTGCGAGACCAATACTGATCATTGAAGATCCAGAAGGTCGACTGCATCCAACTCATCTAGCGAGAGCGTGGTCCTTATTGCAATTGTTGCCAATGCAAAAGATATTAACCACCAACAGTGGCACGTTACTCGGTTCTGTTCCACTGTATTCAATTCGACGTTTAATTCGGCTATCAGACAGAACCATCGCTAAGAGTTTAAACTCAACAAAGTTTGGTCGAGATGAGTTGCGCCGAATTGGTTTCCATATTCGTTTTCATCGTTCAGGAGCATTATTTGCGCGGTGCTGGTTACTTGTTGAGGGCGAAACCGAAGTTTGGCTTTTTCATGAACTGGCTCGTCAATGCGGGTATGACTTGGCTGCCGAAGGGGTTCAAATCGTTGAGTTTGCTCAATCAGGTCTAAAATCACTCATCAAAGTAGCAAAAGAGTTTGGTATTGATTGGCATGTCGTTACTGATGGCGACCCAGCAGGGAAAAAGTACGCGCATGCAGTGCGAGCACAGCTCGACCATGATCAGGAAAGGCATCGACTTACGGAGTTACCCGACCGAGACATCGAGCACTTTCTGTACAACAATGGTTTTGAACTTTTCTTTAAGGACATCATCAAAGTTCCTCATGACCACCCTATCCCTGCTAAAAAAGTCGTAAATCGTGTTTTGAAAAAACATGCAAAACCGGACTTAGCTTTGGCTATTGTTTCTCATTGTGAAGTGAAAGGCATGGAGTGTATTCCTGTTCTTCTGCGCTGGACACTTAAACGCGTTGTTACCATGGCCAACGGCAATACATGAGTTAGGCGTATTTCACACTCAGCGTATTGTCTTGTAATACAAAAAAAGCACACCAATTTGGTGTGCTTGTATCAAACATCATTAATTTTGATTAAGGGTATTGAGAGGGATAAAACTCAATACACAGTGGATACCAATAAGATCGGGGGTTCACTACTGTGCTTGCTCAGCAAGCGAAGAAGAAGTAGCGGTTGATTTCGTATGCAACCATAGCCCTGTCGCTTTCATTAGATAGCCAAACACACCACCTAGCAACAACGATGGAATGACAAGTTGCCAGTTTCCGTCAGCCGCAAATGTTGCGCATGAACCAATAAAAGTACCAGGGATGTACGCGAGCCAAGCCTGTTTAGCTTGAATACACATGAAGAATGCCACAATAGCGGTAATCACATAGCCAATAATTTCCAACCCCACGTAAGTGGAACCGTGAATAATTACCATTGCCCAGAATACGCCTGTCATATTGGTGATTAAGCTGATGCCTAGTCCTTTCAATCCGCTCGTTGGCGCTGCAAAGTAGCTCGTGCAACCTAAAAAACCAGCCCAAGAAAGCAAACCTAAAGAGATGGCGATCCAACCCCATACGCCAGATAAAATTCCAGTAGTAATAGAAATAGCTAAAAGTGTCGTCATGGTAGTCATACCTACTCGGCTATTATCGTACCTATATGGTTCAATAACTGCCTTCATACATTGAAATCAAGGACACATGTTAGATACATCAGCTCAGCTTATCGGTGATATTGATCACAATAAGATATTATTATTTTCACAATTTACATTAAAAGTTTGACGCAACCGATAAATCAACAGATTTAGGGAATAAACCAACTCATCTCGTAGGCATATTTAATCAACCTTTAAAGAACTGAAGGCTTCCCTTTCATCATTCGCAGCCCCTCTCTTTTAATGCAGTCGACTAATGGGTTTTCTGCCATATCTGAACGCCATATAAATGAAAGCGTCCTTTCCATTTTTAACTCAGGTACATTTAATGCCACAAGGTGACCTGCTTCTATATATCGCTCTACATCTAAATACGGTAAGCAAGTAAGGTACTGACCATTAGCAACTAAACTACGTAACACCGGAACGTGTTCGTACTCGCGCCACACATCCAAATCTTCAATAAGGTGGTGAATAGAACTATCAAATGTTTTTCGTGTGCCAGAGCCATGCTCTCTTAGTACCCACTTCGCTTGCTCTAACTGCGCAAGGCTAACAGACTGATTACGCGCAAAAGGATGATGAGAAGCTGCGACAACAGTAAGATGATCACGACACCATACTTCTTGGTGTAAACGGTTATCATCACAGCGCCCTTCAATAATCCCTAAGTCATACTTGTAATCTAATACCCCATCAATCACCCCTTTTGTACTTTGTACACCGAGGGAAATACGCATTTCTGGAAAGTCATTATCAATGATACTAATAAGGTCGGGAACTAAGTGCTCTGCTGGTGTTTGACTCGCTCCCATACGAATCTCACCACTCAATAAATGTTGCTCATAGAAGCCCATTTCAATCTGCAATGCGTCTTGTAGCAAGCGTTTTGCTTTTGGTCGTAACCACATCCCCCAATGGGTTAACGCCATTTGCTTGCCTTGCCTCTCAAACAACGGCCTGCCAAGCATCTTCTCTAATTGCGCAAGCGACATACTCGTCGCTGATTGTGTCAAAGCCAATTTTTCTGCGGCTTGGCTTACACTGCCGGTATCTGCAACTGCGTCGAAAACCGCTAATTGCTTAAGTGAGTAGCGCAAAGTGTCCTCCATTATTAGTGGGTATTTCCCAATCCCCACAATTGTTAAAGCATGCCCCAATAAGCAATAGAGTTCATTTTACCTGGCCCCGTAAAGTTATCAATTAATTTGATGAGGTTTCTAAATATTATCAATTTTACCTTACTAACCGTTCTCCCTATTCTGATTACGCGGTTCGGGAACACCGCAAGCCTCAATGGTTTTGAAACCGAAGTCGTTGAGGCTCTTAATAAAAACAACAATTTCATTTTTGAGTTAATAACCAAGGATTTTTTATGCGATTACAAATTAAGGAGTCAATATGGCGGTGACCAGTTCTCAAAATCACCAGTATTTTTCTCCAAAAGAGATGATGGTTGAAGCGGAAAAATTTGCGTTAAGTAAGGCAAACAAAACCAGCAGTATGACATTAAGCCTCGCGATTATGGCCGGCGCGTTCATCGGGTTAGCATTCTTGTTTTACATCACGGTGACCACCGGCAGTACGGGCGCTGGTTGGGGCTTGAGCCGCCTAGCTGGTGGACTCTCATTTAGCATGGGATTGATCCTCATCGTGATCTGCGGTGGTGAATTATTTACCAGCTCCGTCCTATCCAGTATTTCTTGGGCCAATAAACAAATCTCGTTCGGTAAGATGCTTTCGATCTGGGGCAAAGTTTACGTTGGTAACTTTATTGGTGCGATGTTCCTACTTGCGCTGGTTACTGCTGCTGGTCTTTATCAGATGGATGGCGGTCAATGGGGATTAAATGCGCTTAACATCGCACAACACAAACTTCACCACACTCTCATTCAAGCGTTTGCACTCGGTATTCTCTGTAACCTGTTGGTCTGCCTAGCGATTTGGCTGACATTTAGTTCTGCAAATGCAATGACAAAAGCAGCAATGACAATTTTGCCTGTGGCAATGTTTGTCAGCAGCGGTTTTGAGCACTGTGTTGCGAACATGTTTATGGTTCCACTTGGTATTGTTATCGCGAATTTTGCACCTGAATCTTTTTGGGCATCTGTCGGTGTGCCCGCGTCACAATACACAGACCTAAACATTAGCCACTTTATTACCGCTAACTTAATTCCTGTCACGCTTGGCAACATCGTCGGCGGAGCGGTATTAGTTGGCCTTTCAAACTGGTGTATTTTTCGCCGACCAGAACTAAAAGCAGCGAATATTTCTTCTATCACTACAACTACAACACTGTCGTCAGTTAAGGATTTCACCATGAAAAATGCTTCTTTTGTTAAAGACATTATGAACCAAAAACCAGTCACCATTCGTGCAGAAACGCCAATTGCAGCCGCGCTGGATGTGTTACTTGATAACAACGTAACTAGCGCACCTGTTGTAGACGTACAAAATCGATTAGTTGGCTTCTTCTCTGCTCACGATGTGATGGTAGAACTATGGTGTGAGGACTACATTCCGGTGAAAGACCAAAAAGTCGTAGACATCATGAGCCGAGATGTGGTTGCAATTGACGCTGGTGATCGCCTCGTTGATGTTGTGGAATTCCTATGTATCGATAAAGAGCAGTTGTACCCAGCGAGCAGTATGGGTATTGCCACTCGCTTGACGTCTTTGTCTCTCGAAGAACGCGCTAAAAGTATCAAAGTAAGTAAGCCACAAGTGCTTCCTGTGCTTGAAAATGGGCAGATGGTCGGGGTGGTTACTCGTACTGAAGTATTAAAAGCACTACGCCCGATTTTTGGTGAGCGTTTAAACCTAGTGGAAAAAAGCGAGTTAGAAACAGCGTAATTCGCTAAACATTTACAACGTCTATTGGCTTTCAATCGCTATCACTGACGGGTTTATCGATGTTAGTGATGTGATTAAGATAATAAAAAAGCGCTCTTCAAGTGAAGAGCGCTTTTAGTGTATCTAAAAGGAACTAATTACTTCTTAATACCTTCGATATGAAGTTCCATATCGACGTAGCTTGAAGCACCCATTACTGGGATGTCAAAGTCAGCAAGCTCTAGGCGAGTGTTGCCAACAAAGCCAGCGCGCTCGCCGCCCCATGGGTCACTGCCAGCACCAACGAATTCAGCCTCAATAGTAATAGGCTTAGTAACACCGTGTAGCGTTAGATCACCAGTTACATCTAGTTTGCCATTGCCTTTATCAACCACTTTTGTGCTCGTAAAGGTTGCTTCACTGTATTTACCAGCATCGATGAAGTCACCACTACGAATGTGTTTGTCACGTTCAGCATGGTTTGAATCTAGGCTGGTTGTATCAACAACAACATTTACTTTTGAGTCAGCAATGTTGTTTTCATCAAAAGAAAAGTCACCAGAAAATGTATTGAAACGACCTTTGATGAAACTGTAACCCAAGTGGCTAACTTTAAAGTTGATTGAAGCGTGAGCACCTTTGGTATCGATGACATAATCTGCAGCTTGCGCACCAAATGGCAGTGCCATAGCGATAGCTAATCCTGTAGCGAAAAGTGACTTTTTCATTTTGAAGCTCCTAACATTTTTCTTAATGTGTTGTCTTTATCGATAAAGTGGTGTTTTAGTGCAGCAATAGCATGTAAACCTGCAATCAGGATGACTGCCCAAGCTGCATAGAAGTGAATCTCACCTGCAATATCTGATTGGCCTGGGAATAACTCTCCCGCTCCTGGCACGGTGAACCAATTAAACACTTCGATGCCGCGTCCATCAGACGTTGAAATGAGGTAACCTGAAACAAAGATGGTGACCAATAGTAGGTACATGACACCATGCGCTGCTTTAGCAGCAAGCACTTCGTAACGTTTGCCTTCTACCTTTGGTGACGCCGTCACATGTTTCCATACGATGCGTGCCAAAGTTAAAATAGCGAGTAAAATACCGACAGAGCGATGGTAATGCGGCGCAGTTCGATACCATTCGCTGTAATAGCTAAGATCGACCATCCACAAACCCACTGCAAATAGACCAATAATGCACAGCGCTGATAACCAATGCATCACGCGTGCAGTAAGGTTGTAATTCTTTACCAGTGTATCCATCTCAAGTTCCTAGATATATTCCTAAGTTAATGCTGAGCAAGAAACACTACATTAACCTATTTACGTCATATGAAACAGATTATTTACCATCATTTACATCCAGCCAATGGTGCCGTATCTATCAAGTTGTTCGAATTTTTTGAAGGAACTTTAAATCGTTTGTAAAACTGAAACTTACAGCTTAATTTCTTGTTCTATCTCATACAGCTCTTCGGAAACTTCTAACATTCTGCGTTCAACCAGTAACTTAGCATCTTCAACACCCTTGTTATAATAAATTGGTCCTAGTTTTTCTGTAATAAAATCAATTAGAAACTCACTATCGAACTGGCCAATTTCAACATCTAGCTCGTCTTGCATGTAATCTTGAATGGCGGTGGCCAACGCCTCTTTTTGTGCGCGTTCTAGCTTTATCATTTTTTCCCTTTCAAATTTTTGTTCAACTTCTGCTTCTTTCGTGTTGCTCTATTAAAGATTAGACACGGTCATTTGTGAGAAATTTGGTGTTTAGATCAAGAAGTTGCCGAAGTAAATTAGTCTATTCTCAAAAGACTATGCTAACCTTTTGCAGTTCGTTTTGTAATTATTAAGGGATATTCTTTGCTACTCGACCTAGTTATTCAAAGTGTTAATGATTTTCAAGACGACTGTCTTAAGCTGTGTGAAAAGCATTACCCTGCGGTGCATAACCAAGGCATGAGTGAGCATCATCTTGGTCTCGCGTTTTCAAGAAGGATGGAACATACTTTTCGTCACTTTGGATACAACTGCGTGATAAAGCCAATCGAAGTGTTGGATTCTCCAGACCTTCCCCATCACTATCGAATTTCATCCGACATTGGCACTGTCTGGGTTCTGAGTCACCATATGGTCAGTGCCGGAAAATCTTGCCGGGAAAACTTACTCTCATCAATTACGGAATGGCAGAGTGAATATGGCTATGCCTTACAGCCTAATGACCTACTCTTTTTGGTTTGCGATCATTGGATAAGTCGCAGCAAAACGAGCCGAGAATTGCTTCATTGGTGGATGGGTGAACTACCCGATCAGATCAACGAATACACAGAACAAGGAATCACACTGTACACCAGCGAGTCGCAACTCACGCAATCGTTGGACACTCGATTCGGTATTAGCCCTTGTTACATTAAGTTTGGGCATCCTTTACGGCGTTCGAACAAACAGCAGTTAGTCAGAAAATATTTGCAGTTGTATGCCGTACTGCAATGGTAGCATCAAATTGAAGTGCTGAGATTATCAATTATTTCATCAATTTGTTTGATGTCACTCGACAAACCTACCCATCCATTACCATCGTTCTTGCTTGAGTTAATGAGCACACTTAGATTCATTGCCAATGAAATAGAAAAATTAGCGCGATAACGCTGATGTTGAGACATTGATTTAGGTTGTGGTAACAATGATGAGCATCTCGCAACTACTTAGTTGCATCCGGAAACAAGCCGACGGGCAGTATATTGCGAAATACGCGAACTTCACTCTCCGCAGTGTCTTTCAACCCATATATAAGAACGATATTTCCATCGTTGGCCTTGAAGCACTGGTAAGAATTAGCAATGCCAATGGCAACATGGTTAGGCCAGATCAGTTTTTCCAATCCAAAGCGACTCCCACTCAAGATTTGCTCAATGTTGAACGCTTAAGTCGTCTAATCCATATCAAAAATTTCTCTCAGTCTCGTTTTCACACAAAACAATTGTTTCTCAATGTATTACCGGTAGCGGCAGAGATACTAGTCAAAGACATCACGTATAACCGACTGCTAAAACAAACCATTTATGAATCGCATTTGATGAATGAACAAATCGTCATGGAGTTACTTGAATTGAAGGTGGAGGATGAACTCTCTTTGTCTCAAGCTGCTCGGGAGTTAAGTCTTGAAGGATTTAAATTAGCGATTGACGATTATGGCGTCAATGCATCGACAACTGAGCGAGTGAGAAGCGTTTGCCCAGATATAATCAAGATGGATCGCTCTTTATTGCTAAGGTATGAAAACGGTGATTTTAAAGCGCTTAACGATGCATTATCACTCGCAAAAGCGTTATGCTCTAAAACCGTTATCGAAGGAATTGAAACCGAGCATCAACTTCGCTTAATGAAAAAGCTCGGTTTCGATATGTATCAAGGGTACCTACTTGCTATCCCCCAAACGTTAGACGCCTATGAAGAGGCAAAAACAGCCTGACTATGTAAGAGCAAAAGTTTGCGCGGTTTAGCGAGAGCTACGTGATTTACCACGATTCTTATGAATCGCCAATTTTGCTTTTAGCTTACGCTTCTCAGATGAACGACTACGACGACGCCCACCCCCATTTTGTTCAGGCTCAACTTCTTCTACAAGACTTGGTTCGAAACCTGCCAGCCATTCTTGGGGTAAGCGTTGATCAAGCAGATTCTCGATAGCTTGCAACAAGTACTCCTCATCTCTACTCATCAGAGAAACCGCCAAACCTGACTTTCCTGCTCTTCCAGTGCGGCCAATTCGATGGACATAATCTTCTGCTTTGAATGGCATATCAAAGTTCACGACTTGTTCTAGCTCTTGAATATCTAACCCTCGTGCTGCCACATCGGTTGCAATCAAAGCACGTACCTTACCTTGTTTAAATTCATCCAAAGCTCTTTGGCGGGCACCTTGTGATTTATCGCCGTTGATAGAAACCGCTTTGATGCCATCTAACTTGAGCTCTTTCGCTAACTCATCACTGCCTTGCTTCGTTTTTGTAAATACCAGCACTTGCTGCCAATTCCGCGAGCCAATTAAGTACGCTAGCAATTCACGTTTCCGTTTTTTATCCACTGGATAAACCATTTGTGTTACCGTTTCAGCAGTCGTATTTGCTGGTGAAACTTCGACTTCAACTGGCGATTCCATGAGTTTATACGCAATAGTTTTGATTCGCTTCTCAAATGTCGCAGAGAACAATAGGATCTGTTTCTCTGCAGGTAAACGTCGGAAGATGCGCTGCAAGTCAGGCCAAAATCCCATATCTAACATACGGTCGGCTTCGTCTAACACGAGCATACCGGTTTTAGAGATGTTTACGTTACCATTAAACAGGTGATCCAAAAGGCGGCCTGGCGTGGCAATCAAAATATCAGCGCCCTCTTCTAACTTTCTCTTTTGTACGCCAATGCTTGTACCACCATAAACACACACAATGCGAAGTTCTGTTTCTGCCGAGTACTGATTCAAATTATCAAATACCTGCTGTGCAAGCTCGCGTGTTGGAACCAAAATCAATGCTTGAGGTGTGCCGTTAAGTTTCTTTTGCTGAACGGTTTGTATGATAGGTAAACCAAACGCAGCCGTTTTTCCCGTACCAGTTTGTGCAGCAGCAAGTAAGTTTTTTCCTGCAAGGACGTGTGGAATTGACTTTTCTTGCACTGGTGTTGGCGTCACGATATTTAGATTGCCTAGCGTCTCGATTAGCTTTTGTTCGATGCCTAAATCAGCAAAATTAACTGACATGTGTAACCTCATTATTTTTGGAGCGCAGAGTTTACCAGAGCCCCTAAAGCCATACTACTTTTCTATCTCATTGAGTTGAGTCATTAAGCTGTTGCTGAAAATCATACGACTGGCGCAAAACATCTCGATAAAGTGACGAGAACTTCTCCTCTAATTCGGTGTAATCACTTTCAATCACTTTAAATGTTGTGGTTAAGTCTGCCATTCTAGGGCTTCTTTGCGACATCCGATGTAGTGCAAATTCTATATTGTCTAGATCTTGATAGGATTGAAGCCATCGGCCATGCCACATTCTGCTGTGGAGCACCAAAAAACGTGGCGGCAAATGTTCATGAACCTCTCGGTTTACTCTCTCGTATGCCGTTTTTACAAAGTGTTCGAGAGACACGGAGTGAAAGTCGTTCCAGTGTTTTGCGAGGCAATGATCCCAAAACATATCTAAAGCGATAGGTGCAAAACGTCTCGCAACACCAGTGAAATGAGGCTTACATTCGTTGACGATTGGATGATGGTCAGTAATACGGTCAACAAATCTATGTAATCTGATGCCATTTGAGATATCGCGATCATACAGCTTGCTTGGATCTCCTTTTACGAAGTCTCCAAGCAAGTTTCCCAATAAATGGCTGTTACTGTGTTCTGCGATATGCAGGTGGGCTAGAAAGTTCATTCGACGCCAGTTTTGGCCTCTAGGGCTTGGTGTGACATGAACCTAGTATAACGTCAATTACGACGAGATGAGAGTGTTCCGCTATTCGGCTTCGTTGTCTGAGCCAACGTATTCCGACAAGATAATGCCAATTTCAAGCGCATCTAGCAGCTCTAGGCTCTCATCGTTTTGGTATTGGTCGCTCATTGTGACCTCCTTTATTTTAAGCTCTCTTGCTTTTACTTGCTGACGGCCTGGCTCTTGCCATATCCACATCAGCAACTCCTTTTTATAGTCTTTATATGACACATTCATGACAGCGAGAAGTAAAGATTTAAAAACCTATGAGCATAATCAAAAGTAAACGATTGCAATTAGGTTTCATATCCACTTAACACTTTAGAGAAATGACTCTTTTATCAACATTCATGTCAATTTAAAGATATAACATACTGTTATAGGCGTCCTTAGATCTCATTTCTTAAACTAAATTTAGTCTTCGTTACATATTTTGCTGATTAACTTCGCATATTTTGTTTCGATATAGCAATAGATTTGGTCAATATCTTTTATCTCTAATGGAGCTTTAAATGAGAGAAGTTGAGTTTAGAACGATAGACAGGCTGTTTATCAAGATGTCTATCAACGACAAAATGTGGGTTATATTCCTACTGTTTTTAGTAGCCCTCACTTCAGTGGCTGGAAGCCGCTACTTCAATGAAATACAACAATTTGAGCAGCAAGCCATCTCGGCGAGCGAAGCGAAGCTTTCTGGTATCGTTGATGCTCAATCAAACCGCGCTACAGAAATTGACGGCGTATCGAAATCGAACCGCGTAAGCGAGAGTTCTTTTGTCGATGGGTCTGTCACCGCTTATGCCAAGTTGCATTCTGGAGAAGTGATTAAGCTGACTCAAAATGTGTCCACACAATACGAATCGTTAAAATCATCAGCTCTATCGTCACTATTACTCAGCTTCTTATGGGTTATTCCTTTTGCCCTATTCTCTTACTGGGTGGCAACGTTTATCGGAGGAGCTCTGTGGGTTTTATATACAACAACCGAAAAAATTGGTGACGGTGACTTAACCTCTCGTCTTGGTTTCCATCCTGGTCGAGATGAATTCGGTACCATCGGCTGTGCGCTAGACAAGTCTATGGATACCTTAAGTGAACTGGTTAATAGTGTTAAAAATAATGCAACGATGTTGAGCGAGACATCTTCTGCATTCGAAAAAGATATGCAGTTGAGTGAAACCCAGATATCTCATCAATATCAAACGCTTGATTCAGTCGCGACGGCAATGGAAGAAATGACAGCCTCTGCAAAGGAGGTATCAAGTATTTCTCAACAAGCAACGACGCAGTCAGACCAAGATGCCCAGAAGATCGAACTAAGCAGAAGCCGTGTACAAAACGTGATTGGCGAGATAGAGACGTTATCTAGCTATATTGAACAAGCCTCTACGTCAGTAACCAATTTAAACGAGAATACGACGCAGATTAATGACGTGATCACAACGATTAACGCCATTTCAGAACAAACTAATCTGTTGGCGCTAAACGCAGCAATCGAAGCAGCCCGTGCTGGTGAACAAGGTCGTGGATTTGCAGTGGTTGCCGATGAAGTACGTACATTAGCAAGCAGAACTCAACAGGCAACAGTAGAGATCCAAGCCATGATTGAGAAGCTTCAAATTGAGAGCCAGAACATTGCTTCAATCACCAACCGAACCGTTCAGCAAGCTCAAACCAGCAGCCAGCTTATTGATGAAATCGGCCATGATGTTACCTCTATTGCCGAGTCAGCACGCTCATTAATGGACATGAGCATTCAGATTTCCACATCTGCTGAAGAACAAAGCGCAGTTGCTAACGATATTGCATCGGAACTTTCAGAAATTCGTAGTCAATCAAGCACAATCAGAGAAGTGGCGGAGCAATCTACCGCTGGCGTCGCTAATCTCACGCAAGCCTCCGTTTCTCTTGGTGAGATATTACAACGCTACCGCACCGCATAACGTTGTGGAACTTATGATCAACAAGGGCTCCTTAAGGAGCCCTTTTCTTTAAGCCGTGTTCAACTATTACCTTCGATATTTTCTACGACATCCAAGTGGATATTTGAAGTGAATCTCAAGTTCTCGCTGTACCGGATGAAATAATGTTCTTAAACAAAGCGTTCCGCTATGCTTGATCTTGCCAATTCCAATTTGCTGCTGGAAAACAATATGAATAATTACAAAGACACAAAAGACATAGAGAACCTGAATTGCCCACTCTGCCAAGGAGATGAATATCTCATTTCATCGGATGGCGAGAAATTCACATGCGCTGCTTGCGGATTTCATACAAAAAACTTCTCATCTATCCAATGTCTACATCAAACGCCTTACCTACAGTCTAAACTTAAGCACATCCACAGCTTAAGTCCGGTTTGCCATTAATAGGTCAAACAGAGCAGCCACACAGCTGCTCTTTTAATTCATCTAAATGATGGATGCGAATTACACGCTCGTCATCAACACGATTGATAGCTTCACCATTAAATAACTGCACCGTTTTGATACCGGCGTTTAGTCCCGCCTCAACTCCTTTAGGAGTGTCATCAATATAAAGACAGTCACTTGGTAAAAAGCCCATGCTCATAGCACTGTACATGATTAAATCGGGCTCAGGCTTCCAACTATTCGCATCGAATGCCGAGAACACTTTCCCTCGGAAAGCATCGAGTAAACCGGTTAACTCCAAAGCGTATTCAATTTTATCTTTAGGTCCATTAGACGCCACACAATATTCGATATTATGCGAATCCAAAAACTGAATTAATCGTTTTGCGCCATCCATCGGCTGTAAGTGACGCACAAAAAGAGACTGGACTTCTTCTCGGTATTGCGGCTCTAAAACATCAATTGGGACTTTGATATCTTTCAATTCTTTAGTATCTAAAAGGATGTCAGCGAGCTTTCCTCCTTTAAAGTGAGAAACGCACTCTTCCATCGTTAACGCAGCCCCATGCTGGTTAAATACATTGACGAGCGCTTGGCAACACAGTCTTTCGCTGTCGACCAACGTACCATCACAGTCAAATATCACGCACTTAATATTGGTAATTGCCATAGCCATCTCCAGACGTCTTAAAGGCTCAAGCCCAAGCTGATTTTAAGAATGTTTGGATTAATCTTATTTGAGTTTGGGATTGTTGAAACGACGAGCTTGGCATTTCATGGAAATAGAAGGGAGCAATTACAGTTTTTCTAAGCAAGATCACCCAACGTCATCTTGCTTTACTTTTTATGCACATTGATGTGTAAGTTAGTCTTCGATAACCACTGAGTCTAACAGTTTTTGCTCGGTGCTTAGTCTTTTAGCCAGATCAGCCACAAACGAGCTTTTGTATTTTGATTCAGAAACAGCAACATCAGAGATGAGTGTATTTCCTTCGAGATGGCTAACAATAGCAGCACCAATTGGGACTCCTGATTTAAAACCAACATATAATTCAAAATCTGGCGTGAGGATAATCTGTGTCAGATATTCAATGATCATATCTTTATCATGCTGCTGTTCCCAGCGCTGAGATTGCAAGATAGAGAACATAATGGTCAGTCGATGAAAATCGACCAGAAAAATGTCGTCGGGGTTAAATTCAGAGTCACTTTCCAGTAGTGTGTCTTTGTCGACTACTTGATACGTTGCTTTTTCTAGCGTTTTGAAATAGACATCGCGCCCTTTCAAACTCTCTGGTGTCGGAAATTCAACTTCGACCAGATCATACAGCCATGTATTTTTACGCTCGATACTGGCTAACTGTTGTTCATTCATCTTGATACCTTCGTTTAGAGCAGTACATTAGCATGAAGCCCGCAACAAACCTAGCGCACATAGACCTTTCCGTGGCTAAATTTTGTTTTAGGTGCAAACCTCTGATAGATTTCATCAATATCTTTCCTAGTTAAGGACAAAAATAATGAAAAAGATGCTGTTAAGTGCATTGCTTGCTACTACTCTAGTTGGTTGTTCAGATAACGATGTTGCTGACGTGGGGCTCGGTTGGTTTACTTTGAAAGACATCAAAGTCGGTGAGTTGAAAGACGAAGTGGTAACAGGTGTCACATGTCACATCGCCTCTATCGAAGCGGATTTCAGCTTAGCGGATCCAAGTGATAGCTCAATATCATGTCGTCAGACTGGCGAAATCACACCGGAAATGATTGCAAAAATAGATAAGAGTAAGTCCGGTGAAATTGTATTTAAGAAGTCAAAAAGCATTTTCTTCAAAACAATGAAGGTTCGCCGTATTTATGATGCCGATAACCAAACCTTACTCTACTTGTCTTATACAACAAAAGAGACCGATGGTAGTTTTAAGCATAGCCTTTCGACAGTCCCACTTTGGGGTACCAAGGCTTACGTTGAGCCAACTGAAGTGAAAAAGTAACGCGGGTAAATTTAGTTAGCGCGGAGCAGGCTCTTTCCGGGCGCTGCTGAGCAACAAGTTTAAAAAACAACCCATTGCAATACGACAAGCGTCATAAATTGCAGCTGCTTTGGTTGCTATTTACTCAGCTCGCTGATTTTTTCAGCGAGCTGACTTCTTTGTAATAAATCGCCACGATTTTCATTTTTTTGTGATACAATCCCGCCTCTTTTTTTTCTCACTCAAGAACAAGCATGAAGTTTCCTGGTCAGCGTAAATCTAAACACTACTTCCCAACTCACGCTCGAGATCCATTAGTAAACCAAATCCGACAGGCACCTAAGCTATATCGCCCAACTATTGTTGGTGTCGGTCAAACCATTGTAGATATCGAAGCACGTGTAGATGACGCGTTTTTAGAGAAATACAACCTGAGTAAAGGACATTCGCTCGTTCTTGAAGAAAGCAAAGCAGATGCACTTTACGAAGAACTGGTTGAGCAAGGCCTGATCACACACCAATACCCAGGTGACACGATTGGCAATACTCTTCACAACTACTCAGTTTTAGCCGATAGCAAATCCGTTTTGCTCGGTGTGATGTCTAAGAACATTCAAGTCGGTTCTTTTGCTTATCGCTACCTTTGCCGTACGTCTTCACGCATGAACCTTAACCATTTACAAACGGTAGATGGCCCTATTGGTCGCTGCTACACCCTAATTTCTCAAGACGGTGAGCGTACATTTGCTATCAACGAAGGTCATATGAATCAACTACTTCCGGAAAGCATTCCTGAAGAGATCTTTGAGAAAGCATCAGCCCTGGTTGTTTCTTCTTACCTAATGCGTGGTAAAGAAGAAGATCCAATGCCTAAAGCGGTACAAAGAGCGATCGACTTTGCTAAGAAGCACGATGTCCCTGTTGTACTTACGTTAGGGACGAAGTACGTTATCGAAGGTAACGCACAGTGGTGGCAAGAATACATTCGCGAAAACATTTCTGTTGTCGCTATGAATGAAGAAGAAGGTGCGGCGCTAACAGGTGAAACAGAGCCACTAGCAGCTGCTGATAAAGCACTTGAGTGGGTTGATCTCGTACTTTGTACAGCAGGACCAAATGGTCTGTACATGGCTGGTTACACCGACGAGAAAGTAAAACGAGAAACCACACACGACATCCTTGAAAGCTCCCTCGAAGCCTTTAACCAGTACGAGTTTAGTCGTGCGATGCGTAAAGAAGACTGTCAAAACCCAATGAAGGTCTACTCTCACATCGGCCCTTACCTTGGTGGACCACTAGAGATTAAGAACACTAACGGTGCGGGTGATGCAGCCCTTTCAGCCTTACTGCATGACATGGCAGCAAACTCTTTCCACCAAAAAGAAGTGCCTAACTCAGAAAAGCACGAAGTACGATGCTTAACCTACTCCTCGCTTTCTCAGATCTGTAAATACGCAAACCGAGTAAGCTATGAAGTGTTGACGCAGCACTCTCCTCGCCTATCGCGAGCGCTTCCTGAACGAGAAGATAGCTTAGAAGAGACTTATTGGGATCGTTAAAACGACAGCTTTAAAGCTAAAATATATCAAGGTCACCATTTGGTGGCCTTTTTGTTTTTATCTAGCACTATAACGAGTAGATTTCGTTAGTATGTCGCACAATACGAAGCAGTAAACTCTTTACAAGCCTAACCGAAACAGTACCATCACCAAGCAGACCTTTGCCTCACAATAATACTCGTTATAACTCAGGTAGTTTTTCAACGCTACCTGAGTGCCACTTTGGGGATTCTCCATGCAGTCAGATATCGAAATTTGCCGAAAAACACCACTTTCTTCTATTGATGTTATCGCGGAAAAAGTAGGACTATCACCCGAAGAGTATGACACTCACGGGAAGCACAAAGCCAAAGTCCACCCAAAATGTTTGGAACGACTCAAAGCAAATGATGACGGTAAACTTGTACTCGTCACTGCGATCACGCCGACTCCTCTTGGCGAAGGAAAAACCGTTACGACGATAGGCTTGGCGCAAGGTCTAGCAAAGCTTAATCAATCTGTTATTGCATGTATAAGGCAACCTTCGATGGGACCCGTCTTCGGTATTAAAGGTGGCGCAGCGGGCGGCGGTTATTCTCAAGTAGCTCCAATGGAAGAGTTAAACTTACACCTTACTGGTGATATTCACGCAGTGACAGCGGCGCACAACCTTGCTTCAGCCGCTCTTGACGCTCGCTTGTTCCATGAGCAACGCGAGGGTTATGATGCCTTTGAATCACGCACCGGGTTAAGAGCACTTAAAATCGACACGGCAAGTATTACTTGGAAACGAGTGATGGACCATAATGATCGTGCACTACGTAAAGTCAAAATTGGCCTCAATGATGCAGGAAAAACCATCAATGGTTTCGAGCGTGACGAAGGGTTCGATATTTCAGCCGCTTCCGAGTTAATGGCTATCATTGCACTAGCCAAAGATTTAAAAGATTTACGTCAACGTATCGGGAAAATTGTCGTAGCGTACGATTTGAACGGAAACCCCGTCACTACGGAAGATCTACAAGTTGCAGGAGCAATAGCAGTAACACTAAAAGAGGCGATTGCACCAACACTGATGCAAACTCTAGAAGGTGTTCCTACGTTGATCCATGCAGGTCCATTTGCAAACATCGCCCATGGAAATTCATCCATTATCGCGGACGATATTGCGCTAAAACTGTCAGGTTACACGGTAACTGAAGCCGGTTTTGGTTCGGATATGGGATTTGAGAAAGCGTGTAACATTAAAGCTGCTGCCG
The DNA here is from genome assembly GCF_033337405.1 of Vibrio sp. YT-16. Taxonomy (NCBI): domain Bacteria; kingdom Pseudomonadati; phylum Pseudomonadota; class Gammaproteobacteria; order Vibrionales; family Vibrionaceae; genus Vibrio; species Vibrio sp. YT-16. The sequence goes on along the minus strand of NZ_JAWOQQ010000002.1, from coordinate 578,055 downwards.
CTAACAAAGCTCCAGACTGTGTAGTGATCGTAGCAACATTACGCGGCCTCAAAGCGAATTCCGGACACTACGATTTACGGCCAGGTATGGCTATTCCAGATTCCATCTTTAATCCGGACCAAGCAGCATTGGAGGCTGGGTTTGAAAATTTAAAATGGCACATAAATAACGTTCATAAATACGGTTTACCTGCTGTCGTTGCCATTAACCAGTTTCCACAAGATTGTGTGAAAGAGCTTAAAGCTCTTGAAGATCTGATTCACCAATTTAATCCCGAAGTTAAAGTAGCCATCAGCACCGCTTTTTCGCAAGGCGGACAAGGCGCAACGGAACTAGCTCAACATGTTATTGATGCGTGTACCACGCCTGTAGAGTTTTGTCCGTTATACAACAAAGAGCAATCATTACTCGAAAAGCTCATGGCAGTATGTGAAGCGGGCTATGGAGCAACCAATATAGAAATGACTCCTATCGCGACTGAACAGCTCAAACATTTTGAGCAATTAGGCTTTAACAACTTAGCGGTTTGCATCGCGAAGACACCACTATCGATAACCACAGACTCCGCAGTCAAAGGCGCACCAACTGGTTTTACCGTCCCAATCCGCGAGCTGCGCTTGTGTGCGGGTGCAGGATTCGTTTATGCATTATCTGGTACCGTGATGACGATGCCAGGCTTACCTGATAAACCCGCATTTATGAACTTAGATCTTGATGATGAAGGAAATATCGTCGGTCTCTCTTAGTGCAGTGATAACGTATCGCTATCAGTGAAGTGAGCATATTCATTGAGTGAGTGGTCTACTTACCTATCCACTCACTCTCAACAACTGTGAAAAGAGTTGTCTCAGGCCTTCTACTCTTGAATCGTTGATACAAAGCTCTCCTGCCTTACATCAACGCGCCTGTTTTAGACCTTTAGAGTTAAGACGCTAACCCTAAGCCTTGTTTGGCCATAGTTATTAAGCTAGAAAACCCTATTTATCTTCTTGTTTTGTCGCCACTTTACATTGTAAATCCATACTTGTTGACTTCTCCTTTCTACAATTTTGCGCCAATTTGATGCACGGGTTATTTAGCACTTCACTAATATGGTGCAGTTGTCTTACAGTGAAATTTTAACCTCCTTGATTTTTAAGGAGATATTCTATGGCTCGATTCTTGTAGTAGACTTTTCACTAATAAGCACATTAGCACATGCTTTTCAAAACCTCTGCGTTGCATACCACCTCCTTCAGGTTAGCACCGTTTTGATGCATGTCAGAAAAGGGAAAGGGAATACTATGGAAGACGCACTCGCCGTAATTTTAGCAGGAGGGATGGGGTCTAGACTCAGCCCACTCACCGATGACAGAACCAAGCCAGCCGTACCTTTTGGCGGAAAATATAGAATTATAGATTTCACACTAACCAATTGTTTACATTCGGGTTTACGCAAGATCCTTGTTTTAACCCAATATAAATCTCATTCACTTCAAAAACACTTACGAGACGGCTGGTCGATATTCAATCCAGAGCTAGGCGAGTACATTACTGCTGTTCCACCACAAATGCGCAAAGGTGGTGCATGGTATGAAGGAACCGCCGATGCGATTTATCACAACATGTGGTTGCTATCGCGAAATGATGCAAAGTATGTGGTTGTGTTATCCGGCGATCATATCTATCGAATGGACTACGCCGCAATGCTTGAAGAGCATAAAGAGAAAGGTGCTAAGCTCACCGTTGCCTGTATGGATGTTCCCGTAGAGGATGCTTCAGCATTCGGTGTAATGGGCACTACAGAAAACGGGCTCGTTACTTCGTTTATAGAGAAACCTGAAACCCCACCTACTCTTCCTGGAAGCGCGACCAGAAGCCTTGTTTCTATGGGAATATATATCTTTGATATGGATGTTTTGAAAGAAGCGCTTGAAGAAGACTCAAAACTCGATTCATCAAGCCATGACTTCGGAAAAGACATCATACCTAAGCTAATTGATACCGAATCCGTTTACGCTTATCAATTCTGTGGCAGTAAAGGGCGCGTCGATAAAGATTGCTATTGGCGCGACGTGGGTACCATTGATTCCTTCTATGAAGCGAATATGGATCTACTAGAACCTGTGCCGCCAATGAACCTTTATCAGTCTAATTGGGCGATTCGTACTTACGAGCCGCAGTTTCCACCAGCTCGTACTGTATCGTCGGCCACGGGTAATGAAGGCATTTTTATTAACTCCATCATTGCTACCGGTGTCATCAATTCCGGAGGCTCGGTACAGCACTCCATTATTTCCTCTAATGTACGCATTCAAGATAGTGCAACGGTAGTCGATTCCATCATTTTTGATGACGTAGAAGTCGGTGAAGGAAGTCAGTTGGTCAACTGCATAGTTGATAAACATGTTCGTATTCCGCCACATACTCAAATTGGCATCAACAAACTTGAAGATGCGAAGCGATTTAAAATCTCAGACAAAGGTATTGTCGTCATACCCGAAAGTTACCAATTTGATTAAACGACAAACTATCACAACAAAAAAGCGCACGATAATCATCGTGCGCTTTTGTTTAAGTGCCCGTAAACATTAGGCTATAACAAATAATCCATAATAATTAGATGTTACATACCGTTGACCAGCTACCATCTGTACCCGGTTCAGCCGCTGTCCACCAGTTCGCTTGGTAAACCACACCGTTGTGGATGATCTTATCACCTTGGTTAGCGTGGCTTGGATTACCTGCCCAATCCGTTTGTGGCAGAGCTGGGTATGTCACTAAACCTGTCGTATCACACGTACCTGGTTCAGTGGTACCACCACCCGTGCCCGCATTGAGATCACCAATTGGTAGATCTGGCTGTTCAAACTTAAACGCAAACTCTTTACCACCAGAAATCACTGAGTAGTTAGCCGGACCAGAGATTGGTAGGTAGTAAACCATATCAAGCTCGTAAGTGCCGCCCGCCGGCAAGTCTTTCCATGCTGGTAGAGAGAACGACACACGGTGCATTACGCCATCTAAGCCACCAATGTTGTTTGCTCGAGTATGTCCAGAAGCAATCACTTTCAAACCACCACCTGATTGGTCTTTCGCGTTGTCCGGCGCAGATACTGGGATATCGAATTGGAATTCAGTACCGCCAGGGATCGCTTGACCAGTGTTATTTGTAAACGTGATTTTTGGGTTAATTGGGTAGTTTTGGTCGCCAACTTTGAAGCCGCCAACACTAACAGTAATGTCTACTGCTTCAGTTGGTGTTGGACCAGTCGCTACTTTGTTACCGTAAGGCGTCGCAGACTTAAACTTGTCGTAGATAGCTTTGGTCATAGTGTTACCCATGTGGTATTCACCATTACCCGCCGCACAAGCTTGTTCAGTTGCATCTACTTCCGTACGATTACCATTTGCATCCAGTACGTAACAGTTGTAGTCACCGGCTAGTTCCCAGAACATGATACCGCCGATCTCTTTATCGATAACGTAATCGGCTTTCACCTCGATAGAAGCTTTATCTTCCGTAGATAGGAATACGCTCTTCTCCGCGTTCCACAACCAAGGTGCTACAGCAACGCTATCGTAATGACGAGTATAAGTACCAACAAACTTATCTGAAGGATCATTAACTGGGTCAAGACCGTAAGCAGCTGCGTAAGAGCCCCATATACCGTTTTCTAGGTTCTTAGCATGCCACATTGGGTTAGAACCAGCGCCCATTTCGTTTCCTTTAGGGTCGGTATCATGCCACATGTTGTCGATACCAATAGCGCCGTGACCACAGTTGTTCTTCTCACCTTCACCTGTGCCCGGTTGGCACTCTGCTTGGTTTGGTAGTGCTGCTCGGCCCCAAAGGCCATTTTCACCACCAGTAACACCTTGCCAACCACGGGTGTAGTAAGGAACACCAATGTTAATACGACCTGCTGGCATAGAACCACGGAAGTAATGGTAAGCCCAGTCTGTGTTCAAGTAACCGATACCACCGTATGCAGCAGTGCCGTATACGTTCCACTGCGCTAGCTCAGAGTCTTTACCTGTATCGAATAAAGCCGCGTTATGACCAACGTGATCATTCCAAGCCCCATGCAAGTCGTAAGACATGATGTTTACGTAGTCTAGGTACTTAGTTACATCGAAGGTTTCCATCCCACGTAGCAAGTAACCTGAAGATGGTGCTGCGATAGTCAGCATATAATGAATACCATCTTGCGCGGATGCCGCATCAAGTTTCTCACGCAATACTTTCATCAGCTCTTGGTAAGACGCCCATAAATACTGACGACGTGGTTCCATGAAGTCTTTGTCGTAAGGGTTACCAGCACCAGCCATTGACGTCGGGTATTCATAGTCGATATCCAGACCATCGAACTTGTACTGACGCATCATTTCAACGGCAGAAGTTGCGAACTTCTCAATACCAGCATGATTAATAGAACCGTCCGCATTCGTCGTCATGGTGTAGAAGCCACCATCAGCTACACGATCGCCGTTCGTATCGAAGTGACCGCCCGTTTCAGCCCAACCACCAATCGAGATTAGCGTTTTAACATCATGTTTTTGCTTGTAAGTTGCTAGTGCACCAAAATGACCTTTAAAACCAAGAGCAGGATCTACCTCAACGCCTGGCCAAGTTTTACCTGTAGCAGGGTTGTTAGGATCATTTACGTCGCCAACGTTTACTTTGCCGTCAGAACCAATGCTCACAAACGCGTAGTTAATGTGAGTAAGTTGTTCCCAAGGAATGTCTTTAACAAGGTAAGTCGATTGTGGGTCGTCACCTGATCGCCAACTGGTGAAGTAACCGATTACACGACGTGGGTGATCAGCCCCCATTTTCTCACGGCCTTCTTCGTCATAAATAGAACAGTAAGGAACATCTACACCCGTTGTTTGATAAAGACCATCAGGACGACAATTAGATGTCACTGCGCCGCCGTTTACTGTTAACGTCGCAATTGCAGAATCTGCTGTTGCTCCAGCATCATCGGTTGCTCTCGCATAAACACTTAATGAGCCAGCTTGTGAAGGGGTTACATCCAGCGTGTATGGCGCTGTTGTAGCAGTGCCAGCAAGCACACCTGCAACATAAAAATCAACTTTAGCAACGGTACCATCCGCATCCGTAGCATTTGCAGTCAGTGTTACGGAACCACCCAGGTCAATAGAGCTCGCAGAAAGCGCGACATCCACTGTCGGCGCTTCGTTACCAGGTTGCGCTGATGCCACAGTTAACGTCACAACACTTGCCGTACTAACGGCACCTGCATCGTCATAGGCCTTGGTAGAGAACTCGTGCTGTCCTTCAGTTGCTGTCCACGATGCAGCATACGGCGCAGACGTTGCCTGACCAACTAATACACCATCAACAAAGAACTCTACTTTGCTAACAGTCCCATCAGTATCTGCCGCATCTGCAGCTAGGTTAACAACATCACCCGCAGTCACAGAAGCCGACGCAGAAGGCGATGTCAGAGTAACCGTCGGGACTTCATTCTGAGGTGGATCAACCGGTCCAGTGCCATCACAAGCGCCAAGTGTTTCCCACTCGCCCCACTCACCAGATTGCGCTGGATTGTTGTTTTGCGTCCAGTAACGCGCTTTATAAGCATTACCTTCATGCTGAACTTGGTCGCCACCGTTATAAACTTTTGATGATTGCCAAGTTTCTAGAGGGGCACAGTCAACTGCTGCGTAGCTATTGAAGGCCATAAGACAAGAAGCGGTGAGTGTGCTTAGTGTGAACACGTTTTTCACTGCGTTGCCGTTTTTAAGGTGCATAATCGCTCTTCCTTAAGTTATTGTTAAAACAATACTAAATGCGCTAAACGAAGCGCATCTATACTTTTATTTCGACGTAAAATAACTTAAGTACAAGTTGATGATTTCACACTATCTATTTACGAGTTTTCCACACCGCCTCGCAACAATCCACTAAATGATTGCAACAACGTACCTATTATTTGGCACCAGTAACTAATTTTATAACTCAAATAAATATGTCACTCGCAAATTAATAAAAAAGGTAAAAAAAGTCGCCATTTTGAAATAAAGATCACTAAGCCTTTGTTGACCTTGGCGTTTCATTAAAATGCCGCTTGTACTCGCGACTAAACTGTGATGGGCTCGTGTAACCGACCATTCTCGCTGCATCATTAACACGTCTCCCCTCTAACTGGATCAATTCGCGCGCTTTGTTAAGTCGAACTTTCTTAATATATTGCAACGGAGATTCAAGCGTGACATTGCGAAATGCTTGATGGAAAGCAGACACACTCATGTTGGCTTCTTCAGCCAATGCTTGTACGTTCAACTGTTCATGATACGCTTGATGCACGCGATTTAGTGCTTTAGCGACCCTCGCGTAAGAACCTTCTTGATGTGCTAGGTCAAATAAAACATACCCCTCTTTGCTCACCAAAGTACGATACACAATTTCCTCAAGAAGCAGCTCGCCAAGCATGATGACATCAAGCTCGTTACACATTGCTTTCATTAACCGCTTGCACGCATCCAACATACCTTCATTCATACGTACCGACTTAAGGCCGCAACGGGTTGCATCCAGACACTTATTACTGAATTTCTCAGCCTCTAATTTTTTAACGAGTTTATGAAGAAGCGTTGGCGAAATATCTATCGAAATGCCAAGTAAAGGCTCATTATTTGTCGCAAACGCTTCGCACTCTAATGGCATGGGAACCCCGACAACAAGGTAATCTTCGGGCCCATATTGCACTGGTGTATCACCAATATGAATGTTCTTATGCCCTTGACCCAATACGATGATGCCGGACTGATAGACAAACGGCTGGCGATGATTCCCTTTGCTACTACGATAAAACCATACGCCATCTATCGCTGTTTTCTTCATACCTTCTAGGTCATGCAGCCCCTGCTTTTCAACATATTGCTGCATGATATCTGCGAGAGTGTGCATTAGAGTGCTCCATCAATGACCAACGAGTTTGGTCTCTATTATCGTTTCGAGCACTATACTTCCTCTCGACTTTAACTTTCTAGCTCAAGAGCATTAATTTTGTAGAAATAGGCAAATTATTTGCAGAAATCGACCTGTTAACGATCGTTAATCAGGACTAATATGCATGTATTCAATCTCCTTCACAGGAAGCAAGAGGGCTAATAATGAACTTTTCTTATGTAAACCCAACCAAGATTTTCTTTGGTCAAAAACAAATCGCTGCAATCAAAGAAGCTATCCCATCCGACCAAAAAGTTTTAGTGGTATACGGTGGTGGCTCCATCAAAAAAAATGGCGTGTACGACCAAGTAGCAGAAGCTCTTGAGGCACATGAATGGCTAGAGTTTTCAGGTGTTGAACCAAACCCAACCAAAGAAACACTCGATAAAGCAGTCGCAATGGTAAAAGAGCATGGCGTTGACTTTATTTTAGCGGTAGGTGGTGGTTCAGTCATCGATGGCTCCAAATACGTAGCAGCGGCATCAAAGTATGATGGTGATGGTTGGGATATCATGATTGGTAAGCACCAAGTCACTGAAGCGACGCCTCTAGCTGCAATTTTGACATTGCCAGCAACAGGCTCAGAGTCAAACATGGGCGCAGTTATCACTAAAAAAGAAACTCAAGACAAACTTCCGTTCATGTCTCCAGCAGTGCAGCCAAAATTTGCCGTGTTAGACCCAGATGTAATGAAAACACTGCCAGAACGCCAGCTTATCAACGGCATTGTTGACGCATGGGTGCACGTATGTGAGCAATACTTGACGCTTCCTACCGGTGCAATGGTTCAAGATGGTTACGCAGAAACACTGCTGAAAACTTTAAAAACACTCGGAGAACAGTTTGCGGAACGAGACGACGATATGTGGCGCGCAAACTTAATGTGGTCTGCTAACCAAGCATTGAATGGGTTAATTGGTAGTGGCGTTCCACAAGACTGGGCAACACATATGATCGGCCATGAATTAACGGCTCTATGGGGCGTTGATCATGCGCGTTCTCTTGCAATTGTCCAACCGTCGTTACTTCGTAACCAAATGCAGTTTAAGCGCCCTAAGTTAGAACAAATGGGTCGCAACGTATTTGGTCTTGAAGCAGGTGAGGATTTAGCAGAGCGCACAATCGAATCTATCGAAGCGTTTTATCATCAACTTGATGTCGCAACTAAGCTCGAAAACTATGGTGAGAGCCGTGAACAAGCTATCGATGCCATCATTGATCAACTAAACAAACACGGCATGACTGTTTTAGGTGAAAACCAGGCGATCACACTTGAACGTAGCCGAGAAATCTTAGAGTTAGCTGTCTCATAACTGCAACAATTCTTCACTGCCCTTCCTAGGGTTTAACGGTATTGTGACTTAACAGTCACAATACCGTTTTTTTATGCTATTTTGTAAGCCACATCACGTTCAAAACGAGGAGGCTTCTAAAAACAACGATTCCCTCCAGACAAAAAATCGGCCGTGTTGGTTAGTAAAGAGACAACTGTCCAGCTTTACACAAATAAAAATAATTGAGATCAAAGAACGAGTTAACTCGTTAATTAAGTTTTGATTTGTTGTAGTGATGTACTACATAATTTTGTCTGTTCGAGAAAACACTTTATGTGGCTAGTTGTTGTCGTATTAGCATTCATACATATCATCAGTATCCGTAAAGGCTCTAAATGGCTCTTTTACGTTTCTAAACCATTACCAGTGCTCTGTATGCTTGGTATTTTAATTCAGTCCCCGGCTTACCCAATGCCATATGCGCATTGGATTTTGATTGGCTTATCGCTCTCGTTGCTTGGTGACGTGTTATTAATGCTCCCTAGAGACAAGTTCATTACAGGATTAGTGCTCTTTTGCTCTGCCCATCTCTCCTATAGTTATGGTTTTGCCATCATGTCAGCGTGGCATTTTACACCTTGGCTCCCAATTGCCTTGTTCGGACTCGGTATATGCGTCTACTGGTTGTTCCGACCGGATCTCGGTAAAGAGAAACGGCCAGTTGCCAGTTATATATTGGTACTGATGACTATGTGCTGGGCTTCGATCGAGTATTATTTGAGTGGGAAAACACAATCCTCCTCTTTTGCAGTGCTCGGAAGCTTTATCTTTATTATCTCTGGCATCGTATTGGCTTTCGAACGCTTTGGAGGACGGTCAATATTTTCACGACAAGTTGTCATGGTGACCTACTATTCTGCACAGACATTAATGGTTATGTCTGTTGTTGCGATTGTTGTTCGTTATCCGTATCTCGTTGAACTGAGTTAGTCATACTCTAGACTGCACCAACATTAAAGAAACATGGATGTATCTTGTAAGCGATCTGAATAGAGTCTTAAAATCATCGCCTAAACATTAGCTTATTCTTAATGAAATTACGCGCACAACTTGCTATTGTAAAAGGATATTTTTCCGTTATAGCGTGCCCCTTTGAAAGAGAATACTCCCGTCGTTGAGTTTAGCGACGTAAATAAGTGGTATGGCGATTACCACGCTCTAAAAGACATCAACTTCTCCGTGCATTCTGGCGAGATCGTCGTGGTGTGTGGCCCTTCAGGTTCCGGAAAATCAACGCTCATTCGTTGCATCAATCATCTTGAATCGATTCAAGAAGGTCAGCTTCATGTGTTCGACCAGCCTTCTCACGCAAAATCTCTCAAGCCCGGTAAAATCGGCATGGTGTTCCAACACTTTCACCTTTTTCCTCATTTGACTGTACTGGAAAACCTCACCTTAGCGCCGATTCGCACACACAAATTATCAAAACAAGAAGCTGAAAAACGCGCAAGACATTACCTAAAGCGAGTCAATATTGAAGAGCAAGCGAGTAAGTATCCTATCCAGCTTTCTGGCGGTCAGCAGCAACGCGTCGCGATTGCCCGCTCCTTGTGTATGGAACCGGATTTACTCCTATTTGACGAGCCAACTTCAGCGCTTGATCCGGAAATGATCAACGAAGTGTTGGATGTCATGGTTGAGCTGGCTCAAAGCGGAATGACGATGATTTGCGTCACGCATGAAATGGGATTTGCCAAAAAAGTAGCGAACCGCGTGGTATTTATGGATGAAGGCCAAATCGTGGAAATGAACTCTCCAGTCGCCTTATTTGAGACACCACAGCATCCACGCACCCAAGCATTTTTGAACCAAATTTTAAGTTACTGATGATAGTTCGCGTAATCAAACCTGTCCTTCAAGCTTTACTGCAAATGACGCTCCTCTTCATAGCGATTGTGTGGGTGTTGGACTCTGGTGCCGACGCTATGGGCTATCAATGGCAATGGGAGCGCGTACCTGATTACATCGCTTTTTATGAAGATGGAGAATGGTGGCCGGCAGAACTTATTGATGGGCTATTGGTCACGCTTAACATCTCGGCTATTAGTCTATTTTTTACCTTAGTATTAGGGTTGGTTACCGCGTTACTAAGGCTTAGCGATTCGAAAGTCGGCAATGTTATTGGTACCACTTATGTCGAAGTAATACGTAACACGCCGTTGTTGGTGCAAATCTATTTACTCTACTTCGTGTTTGGCCCCGTGATTGGTTTGGACCGATTCAGCACCGCCGTTTTGGCATTATCCCTTTTCCAAGGTGCCTACACCGCGGAAATATTCCGTGCAGGTTTAAACAGTATTCCTAAAGGGCAATTCGAAGCAGCACAAACTCTCGGACTATCACCGTTTTACACCTACAAAGACGTAATTTTGCCTCAGGTTTTACAGCGCACATTACCGCCATTAACCAATGAAGTGGTTTCTTTGATCAAAAACTCTTCCATTGTAAGCGTGATGGCGATTTTTGATCTAACAACACAGGCACGCAACATCGTCTCAGAGACGGCGATGCCGTTTGAAATTTGGTTTACCGTGGCAGCAATTTATCTTGCTCTCACTCTGTCACTTTCTGGCTTGTCTGCATGGCTAGAACACAAACTCGGAGCCAGTTGGCGCAAATTATAAGGAGATAACATGAAGTTATTCAAAGCGACCATGACTGCATTATTAGGGCTAGCCATCGCTATGCCTACTCTCGCGAAAGAAGGTGTTGCCACACCCAATGTAGATCAAATCAAAGAACGAGGCACTTTGCGCGTTGGTATGTCAACATTTGTACCTTGGGCAATGCGTAACAAGCAAGGTGAGTTAATCGGTTTTGAAATCGATGTTGCCAAACGCTTAGCACAAGATTCAGGTTTGAAAGTGGAATTCGTACCGACTGCATGGGATGGCATTATTCCCGCATTACTGGCGAAAAAGTTCGACGTGATCATCGGTGGCATGTCGGTTACGCCTGAACGCTCCAAAAGCGTCTTGTTTACTGAGCCCTACTCGCACTCAGGCGTTCAAGTAGCAGCAAACAAAGAACTCGCCTCTGGTTTTAGCGAATTTTCGGATTTTGACTCACGACGCGTAAAAATTGCGGCTCGTCGCGGCGCATTCACCGTTCAAGTAGCCAGAGAAACCTTCCCGAAAGCGAAGATCCTGCAATTTGATGACGACGCGCAAGCGTTCCAAGAGGTGCTGAATGGTAACGCCCACGCGGTCATTGCTTCTAGCCCAAAACCAGAACATGAGACAGTGAAACACAGCGACAAACTATTCCTTCCATTCTCTGAGCGACTATCACAAGGTAACGAAGCCTTTGCAGTTCGCTTGGGGGAAGAAGATAAAAAGGCCTTTTTCAATAAATGGATTGAAGCAAGAACCCAAGATGGATGGTTAAAACAACGTTATGAATACTGGTTCTCGACATTAGATTGGCAAGATCAAGTCGCACAAGGCCAGTAATCTAAATGGCTCGTGGACGCCGCGAGCCTATACTCTCCAATCATCCATTTTACTTTTCCATAACTTATCGGAGTCAAATTTTTGGGCGAACACACTACCACTCGCACAGCACCCGCGAAATCCAGCACAGGCTACCTTTTACCGCAATTAAACACACTAGACTGGGTACTACTTGTTATGTGCGGTATCGGTGGTGTTTGGCTGTACCATCGGTCCGCTGTTGGTGTGCATTATTTGTGGCAGTGGAAAGAGGCGCTTGAATTACTTTTCACGCCTAGAGCAGATGGTGGTTTGCCCTACTTCTTCCAAGGTTTGATTTCGACGTTAAGGCTCAGTATTTGGGGCATCAGCTTCGCATTAGTGTTTGGCACTTTGTTAGGCTTAGCACGCTTCTCTCGTTCCGTTTGGTTGCGCACACCTGCCAATGCGTTTATCCAGTTAGTGAGAAACATCCCTCCGTTGGTGTTTGTTTTTATTTTCTACTTTTTCATTTCTAACCAATTGATCCCGTTACTCGGTTTGGAAGATCTTCTACGAAACTACAACGGCGAACCAAATGCGCTACAGCGCTTTCTATTTGGGCCTTCTAACCTTTGGGAAAACCTTGCCTCTGGCGTGTTATGTGTCGGCTTACTCTCTTCTGCCTACATTGCAGAAGTTGTGCGCGGTGGTTTACAAAGTATCGACCAAAGTCAGTGGGAGGCGGCTGACTCATTGGGCTTGTCTCGGTGGGTGAAATACCGATTTGTTATCGCGCCACAGGTGCTTAAATCAATAACACCTGCACTTGCCGGTCAAACCATCTCTTTGGTGAAAGACACCTCTATTGTTTCACTGATTTCGATACAAGAAATGACGTTTGTTGGGACAGAGATGGCAAATTCATCAGGGTATATATTTGAAATTTGGTTGATTGTCGGCCTCGCTTACTTCTTAATTTGTTTTGGTCTGTCACTTATTTTTCGCCATATTGAAGCAAAATCGGAAGCCATTTCAAATTAACTCAACCGCATATGTAATTAGGCACATTTGATTCTTCAAATCAGAATTGCACCCTGTTACATTGGCAAGATGCTAAATTTTCGGCGTTTTTCATGGAGTTAAAGAATCAATCCGACTACGAGCGATACATAAAACAAGATAATCTTGGTGAATATTACGTAGTTCTCAATCAATTCACTTTTCACAGTGTTTATCAGCCAATTTTTGATAGACGCCAACGTATTATTGGTATGGAAGCCTTACTGCGTATTCGTGGCATTGATGGTTCCCTAATTCGTCCTGACGTGTTTCTGGCCAATAATGGTCTTGATCCCTACTTTCGCTTATGTGTAGAGTTTTTATCTAGAGCAATGCACATTCGAAATTTCGCACGCTATTTCGCAGGGACGCCGATCAAACTGTTTCTTAACGTCATGCCTCAAACGCTACTCACACTAACCAAAGACATGGGCTTTAAAGATAACGGCCTGCTTTACAAACGCCTTTCCGAACTTGGTATGAGCCCATCAGACGTAGTTTTTGAAGTAGTCGAAGAGTCATGCGGAGACACGGATTTATTAATCAAAGCCGTACAGTTAATGAAAGCAAATGGTTTTATCTTTGCTATCGATGATTTTGGCGCCCAACATTCTGATATCGCACGTGTTCAGCAGCTCTGCCCTGACATCATCAAAATCGATCGTTCCTATTTGCTAGACTACTGCGCCGGAGAAACCTTTTCCATACATAGCGCCGTTGATCTAGCGGATCATATGGGAGCAAAAGTCATTATAGAAGGGGTTGAAGAATACGTGCAGCTACAAGCTATGTATCAACTTAATTTGGATTATTACCAAGGCTTTTACTTAGGAAAGCCTTGCGCCATTCATCACTGGACAGATAGCCTAAACATCGAGACGACAGTGCATTAACACTGCCCACTTACAGCACAGTGAAACCAAAAAAGCGCCGATATAATATGCTCGGCGCTTTTTAGTTTTACTCAGATGTCACTTATTTAGTTAAGCGTTCATTTCCCTAGAAAAAGTCAATAGAATTACGTCCACTCTTCGGATCACGAGTGGCTTGCGGTTTGTCTTCTTTTTTGCCTTTCTTAGCAGACTGAGACAACGCTTCTTTCTGCGCTTTACGCTCTTTATGTGCCGCTTTACGGCCAGTTGATTTAGGCCCAGAGGCTTTAGGTGACTTACTTTGACGAGACTTATCTTTACGAGAAGGCTGCGCTTCTTTTTTCGCTTTCTTTTCTGCTTTTTGCTCTGCCGTTTCAGGTTCGGTTACTGGCGCATCGCAAACCACAACATAATATTCCTGGTTAAACTCAAAAAAGTCACCATCATACATCTTGCGGCGCTTACGTGTTTCTAGTTCACCATTCACCGCGACGTAGCCTTCCTCGATGATATGTTTTGCTTCGCCGCCACCGCTGACCAAGTTTGCGATTTTAAAAAGCTTGTACAGTTCGATTGGATGCGCATCAACATCGATGCCAATCGCTTCGATCTCAATCTCTTCGCCTTCTAAATACTCTTCGTGGTCGTAATCTTGGGTCATGTTACTTACTCTTACTATTTGATGCCCTGAAGTTTAAACGCAATGCTTAAAAATAGAAACCTCTGCCGATGTTCAATCACCGATTCGCCTTGGCATTTGAGCACCTCTTAACCCATTTAACTTGTCGCTTGTTAGCTTATATACCGATGCGTAGCTCAAACGAAGCTGCAATTACGCAACCTGAAGGTATATACTCTCTAAGTTATTGTTGAAAAGAGCGAATACTTTGTCTCAACCAAGTAGAATTACCTTTGTCACTGCGAACTTGTTTAATTTTGTCGCACCGCCTAACGCCTACTATGATTTCGAGAACATATACTCGTTAGAGCAATGGCGAGACAAACTTTCGTGGACGCAACGTCAAGTTGAAAAACTGGAAGGCGACGTGATTGGCTTACAAGAAGTATTCAGTATCGAGAAGACCCAGGCATTCTTTTCAACCATCGGCTACCCCTACTTTGCGACCGTTGACACCCCACATGTTGAGGATGAGTACATTTACTCAAGCCCTGTTGTGGCAATCGCCTCTCGGTTTCCAATAGAAAAAGTACAAGCGGTAGAGTTTGACTTAGCAACGCTTGAGCCTTTTGGAGTAAGTGTTGCTCCAGAGTTCAGTCGCAAACCTATCTATGCCCAAGTAATACATCCTGTACTTGGTCATATCGCCGTTTACGTAACGCACCTGAAATCTCAACGCCCGGCCGACTCAGAACAACCAGAAACGTCTAGCACGATTATTGGGCGCTGGTTATCCACCCAGCAAAGAGGCTGGGAAGCAGCGATGTTAAGAGACGCGATGCAAAAGAGGTATCGAAAAGAACCAATGCCGACAGTGTTAATGGGCGATATGAATCAACCTATTACTCCTATCAGCGTTAACAGCGCATTGGTATCCAATACTGGTGACAGCGTCACTGAATTACAACTCAAAGATGGTTGGTTATTGCAAAGTGACACCCTGAAGGATGAACGCCCAGCCACGCACTATCATTTTTCCACTGGGAATGTACTCGACTATATCTTGCTCTCACAAGAGTTTGATACCTTATCAGATATATCGGTTGCCGAGGTTGTTGACTATCAGGTGTCTAACCAACATCTGATCAACCCGATTTATGACAGAGATAAAAACGCCAGCGACCACGCATTTGTGGCGCTGACGGCTGAAGTAAAGCTTTGAGCAACCTATTTAGTTACTTAGTGACGTTTCACAATTTTACGCGGGATAAGTTCTACGCCAGGCTTGTAACGCTTAGCGGAAGCATTGAGTGCTAACTCCATTGCGCTGTCCGCGATCAACTCAAACTGTTGAGGCAAAGAGTTGATTTTCACAGGCAAAAAGTCCAGCAGTCGATTATCACCAAATGTCGCTAAACGCACCTTTCCCATCAGTTCTGGTTTTTCTAGCATTACATCCAACACACCTTCTAATAGTGTGTATGACGTTGTAACAATGGCATCTGGCAATGCGTTCTCTGTTAACCAACTCTCTAAGACTTTCTTGCCTTCTTCCCGGGAGAAGTGTTGTCCATAACCCACTGTTGCCGTTTTGCCACCTTGTTGAGAAGCAGATAGAAAACCGAGCTCACGCTCTTTTGAGACTTGAAGATCTTGCAATGCACCGATTAAGCCAATGGACTTAATATCTTCGGACAGTACTGACTGAGTGAGTTCAAGTGCGGCGTCAAAATCTTCGCTGATGACACAACAAAAGTGCTCATCATCCATTGGACGGTCTAGCGCGATAACTGGCGTACCAGAATTTTGCAACTTAAGATAATACTCGTTTGCAGTGGGCATACCACTTGCCACAAACAACGCATCAATACGACGACTGACTAATGCTTCCGCCACCTTTTGCTCTGTATCAGGATCATCATCAGAGCAGCCAATCAAAATTTGGTACCCCGCTTTCCGGGAGTTTTGCTCTATCAGTTTTGCAAGACGCGCATAACTGGTGTTCTCTAAGTCTGGGATGATAAGCCCAAATGAGCGTGAATTACCTGCCCGCAAGGAAGACGCCGCATGATCTGGCTTATAATTGTACTCTTCTACAACGGCCATCACCTTTTTCTGAGTCTTCTCGCTGATGCGGTATTTCTGCGCTTTTCCGTTAATCACATAGCTTGCAGTTGTCTTAGAAACACCCGCTAATTTGGCTATTTCATCCAGTGTCATATTCTAAACCTTATTCTGTGCGCGCGATCATATTAATACATCAACGATCTTTCGATAAGTTGAATTATAAGCTGAACCGATTCAGTATAAAAGCTGAAAGGATTCAGCAAAACTTAAAAATTGACGTAAATCACCCGAACACGCAACAAACCAATTTGTGAGCTAGGCTATAGGACAGCGGCAAAGGCTCGTTTGTTAACGTCAGTTTTTAAAACAGTTTTTCTGAGTCTTTTAAAAAATTTACCAACAAGCTGAATCGATTTAGCTTGAAATATAAAAGGTTTGAGGAGTGATAAGCGCTCAGAAGAAGCGGCGTTCAACTTCTCACACAGAATACATTTTTAAATTGATACCTTAAGGCTGGAGAAGCACCATGCTTAAGCTAAATAAGAACGACATTGCCCTCTCGCAATCAGCGACAGATAAGTTTGAAGCAATAAAGAGTATTGCTCATAGCCTGACTGATAAAGGCCTAGTTGAGCAAGGTTACGTTGAAGGCATGCTAAACCGTGAAAACCAAAACTCTACGTTTTTGGGGAACGGTATTGCCATACCGCACGGTACAACCGACACTCGTGCAATGGTGAAAACAACGGGTGTTGCTGTGCACCACTTCCCACAAGGTGTCGACTGGGGTGATGGCAATACTGTGTTCGTCGCTATCGGTATCGCAGCTAAATCTGATGAGCACCTTGGCATTCTTAAACAGCTCACCAAAGTGCTAGGCGCAGATGGCGTAGAAGAGCGTCTGCGTAATGCAAAAAATGAAGACGAAATCATCGCCCTACTGCACGGTGATGTTCAGCTTGAAGCAGACTTTGACGCTTCTTTAATTCAACTGATGTTCCCTGCGAGCGACATGCTACAGATGAGTGCTGTTGCTGGTGGTCTGTTGAAAAATACGGGATGTGCTGATAACGAATTCGTTGCAGATCTCGTTACCAAACAACCAACTCACTTAGGTAACGGCCTGTGGTTAATTGGCAGTGACAAACATGTCACTCGCACAGGTGTGTCATTTGTCTCGACGGCAAACGACTGCGAATATGAAGGTCAAAAAGTGCGTGCACTTGTCGCGTTCGCGGCATGTAACAATGCTCACCAACCTATCCTAAAAACGCTTTCTAATATTGTGTTTAACAATGAACACGGCAAGCTTTTAGATGCATCAGTAGAACAGATTCTTGCTTTGTTCAAAGGTGAAGAAGTCACAGCTGCATCTTCAGAAGAAGGCAATACCGCTGTATTTAAAATCAAAAACTCTCACGGCCTACATGCTCGTCCGGGGGCAATGTTAGTCGCAGAAGCGAAAAAGTTTGAATCCACTATACGTGTTTCCAACCTAGACGGAGATGGAAAAGCAGTAAACGCGAAGAGCCTAATGAAAGTCATCGCGCTGGGCGTTAAGCACGGTCACCAACTTCAATTTACAGCAGAAGGCCCTGATGCCCCGCAAGCCTTGGAGTCTATCGGAAATGCAATCGCTTCTGGCCTTGGTGAAGGTTAAGGACCCGATATGACAAACAAAACAAATAAGGTTGTCACTATTACGCTCAACCCGGCATTGGATTTAACAGGTTCAGTAAATGAACTAAACGTTGGTTCCGTGAGCTTAGTACAGCAAAGCAATCTCCACGCGGCTGGTAAAGGCGTAAACGTAGCGAAAGTATTGAGCGATTTAGGCGCAGACGTCACGGTTACCGGCTTTCTCGGTAAAGATAACCCTGAGCTATTTCATCAGCTTTTCAATGACATCAACGTTAAGAATGAATTTGTGGAAGTAAAGGGTGCCACTCGTATCAACGTTAAGCTGGTTGAGGCCAATGGCAACGTCAGTGATATCAACTTCCCTGGCGTTCAAGTAGCGGCCGACGAAATTACTCGCTTTGAGGAGACACTATTTCGTCTAGCGGAGACGCATGATTACTTTGTACTTGCAGGTAGCTTACCTGGAGGCGTAACCGCCGAACAATGCGCTGCATGGATAGAAGCACTGCATCAACAAGGCAAAAAGGTGTTGTTCGACAGTAGCAAAGCCGCATTGAAGTCAGGTATTGAGGCTCACCCATGGTTGATTAAGCCTAACGATGAAGAACTTGGTGATTTTGTTGGCGAACATCTAGCAACACCTGAACAATGCCAAGCTGCAGCGCAAACACTGAGCGACAAAGGCATAGAAAACATCGTGGTTTCTATGGGACCTGACGGTGTTATGTGGCTCAACCAAGGCGAATGGCTTAGTGCAAAACCGCCTCGAATGAATGTAGTGAGCACCGTTGGCGCAGGCGATACGCTGGTCGCTGGCTTGTGTTGGGGCCACATGCAACTGATGCCTAAAAACGATTTATTGCGCTTCGCTACGGCACTTTCTGCTTTGGCAGTTAGTCAAGTTGGCGTAGGGCTAACCAGTCAGGAAGAACTGGAAAATATCAAGCGACAAACTGAAGTTAGCGCGCTTTACCCTATTACAAACTTAGAACAAAACTAAGGAACAGAAGGTTATCGTATGAATATTGCCATTATTACTGCCTGTCCGAGCGGTGTAGCAAATAGCATCCTTGCGGCAGGATTACTAGAACAAGCCGCCGCAAAATTAAACTGGAATGCCAAAATAGAATGTCAATCAAGTGTGGTTGAACCAACACTATTGACGGAAGCTGACGTTGAACAAGCAGAAGTCATTGTCATTGCGGCAAATACTAGCGTCGACACTTCTCGTTTTGTAGGAAAAAAGGTTTACCAAGCGGAAATTAGCGAAGTAGCAAAAGACGCAACTGCGTTTCTCCAGCAAGCGGTTGAAAACGCCACTTTACTTGAAAAAGCAACCACACTTGCAGCCCCTATCACTGCAGATACAACATCAGCATCAAAGAAGATTGTTGCAATCACGGCATGCCCTACTGGCGTTGCGCATACCTTTATGGCGGCAGAAGCTTTAGAAGAAGAAGGCAAGCGTCGTGGCCATCAAATCAAGGTGGAAACTCGTGGTTCAGTTGGCGCTAAAAACCAACTGACTGAGCAAGAAATTGCAGATGCCGATCTGGTGATCATTGCTGCGGATATTGAAGTGCCACTTGATCGCTTTAACGGCAAAAAGATGTACCGCACGAAAACAGGCCCAGCTCTGAAAAAAACAGCCGAAGAGATGGACAAAGCATTCGAGCAAGCCACGATTTACCAACATTCAGGTTCTGCAAATTCTGCTTCGGCAGCAGACGAGAAGAAAGGCGCTTACAAACACTTGATGACAGGGGTATCGCACATGCTGCCTGTGGTTGTCGCTGGTGGTTTGATCATCGCCCTATCGTTCGTGTTTGGTATTGAAGCATTTAAAGAAGAAGGCACACTAGCAGCAGCCTTGATGAACATTGGTGGTGGCTCTGCATTCGCATTGATGATTCCTGTACTTGCTGGCTATATTGCGTTTTCAATCGCTGACCGTCCTGGTCTCGCTCCTGGTCTTGTTGGTGGTATGCTAGCAAGTTCTACTGGCGCAGGTTTCCTTGGCGGTATCGCGGCTGGTTTCATTGCTGGTTACGCAGCGAAACTCCTCGCAGATAAGGTGAAACTGCCACAATCGATGGAGGCGCTTAAACCGATTCTGATCATTCCATTTGTGGCAACATTGTTCACTGGTCTTGTGATGATCTACATCGTAGGCGGCCCAGTTTCAGGCATCATGAACGGCCTGACTGACTTCCTAAACAACATGGGTTCTGACAGTGCAGTACTACTGGGTATTATCCTTGGCGCAATGATGTGTTTCGACCTAGGAGGCCCGGTAAACAAAGCCGCTTACGCATTTGGTGTTGGCCTTCTGGCTTCACAAACTTACGCGCCAATGGCGGCAATCATGGCCGCAGGTATGGTTCCTGCGCTAGGTATGGGTTTAGCGACCTTCATTGCGAAGAACAAATTTGAACAAAATGAACGTGAGGCAGGTAAAGCATCATTTGTCTTGGGCCTTTGTTTCATCTCTGAAGGCGCAATTCCATTTGCTGCGAAAGATCCAATGCGCGTGATTCCATCTTGTATGGCAGGTGGCGCACTTACTGGTGCCCTATCGATGCTATTCGGTGCGAAATTAATGGCACCACACGGCGGTCTATTCGTGCTGCTAATTCCTAACGCAATTTCACCAGTATTAATGTATTTAGTGGCTATTGCAGCAGGTACAGCGGTAACTGGCTTTACTTACGCATTCTTAAAAAGCAAAGCAGAAGCGAAACAAGAAGTCGCAGCTTAATTAGAGCGACTCCGGTTAACAATGCTACCCTCGAATTTGGCATTTAGCACCTCCCTTTAATTCCGGTTAAGGGAGGTGTTTTTTATTCCGCAGCCGGAACGGCTACAATGTCTACTTCCCCACTGCTCATATCCACCGTTGCTTGATAAGCGCTATGCGGGTCACCGTAGTGCTTGAAGGTAAAGTGGTAAACGTTAGCTGGCGTCCACAAGGTTTTTGACTCTGCGGGCAGAATGTCATAGCCGTCTTGCTGATAAAGCTCTGTCGCCATTACATTTGCGATTGCCGCCTGCTGGTTAGCGTCTCGATCCACCTTTGGCTCTAGTGACGGGTTACTTGGATAAGACTCACCGTTGTAACTCATGAGTCGATATGAGCCATTACTCCAAACGATAAAGTCCTGCCAACCATTACTGTAACTGTCGGCTAGTACAATAGGCGTGCGAGTTACCGACATTCGATTAATAACGTTTCCCTCATTATCAAACATATATGCAGAGCAGCCACCACTACCACAGAAATAGCGATCTTGAAGCAACACTATGTGTTCTGCCTTTCCGTCGCTGTTTAGGTCGGCGCTACCCGATAGATAACGTAGATTGTCTTGCTCGAGCGACAGCCCTTCAGGGGCTAAAACCTTACTATCAATCCAACTGGAAATTACTTCAGCACTAACACTGTTGACTTTAGGGGCAGGTTGTTTGGTTTCTGTCGGCATGCTATCCGTCGCGGTGCAGCCAACCAAGGTGAAAGAACCAACGAAGAAGAGTCCGTTTAATATGCGCTTATTCATGTAATCTCAATCTTTGATGTGTCGTTACATCAGTATACGCATGATTTGCATTGTAATCGTAAGAAAATCATTAAAATCAAGCAAATGAATGGTTTGGTATATATTAGTAAGATCAAAAAAGCCCCGAAGAAAACCTTCAGGGCTAGGCAGGAAGCTGGCAAATAGCCAGGAGTCCCTATGCAGTGGTCGGTTTTACCCTAAACAGAATTGCAAACATCACTGGCACCACTATCAGTGTCAGTACAGTAGCAAAACCAAGACCTGCCATAATCGTTATTGCCATCGAGCCAAAGAAGGCGTCGAAGACCAGTGGAATCATCCCCAAGATAGTTGTTAGTGCCGCCATACTTACCGGACGAACGCGGCTTATCGCACTATCAACAATCGCGAGGTAAGGATCTTTACCAGACTCCAACTCAAGGTTAATTTGGTCAAGCAACACAATACCGTTTTTCAAAATCATGCCACTTAGGCTTAACAAACCAAGGAATGCTGTAAAACTGAACGGCATGTTCGTGGTAAGCAAACCAAAAGCAACGCCAATGATCGCTAACGGAACGGTGAACCAAATGACCAACGGCTTTTTGATTGAGTTAAACAGTAAAATAGTAATGATGAACATCAACAAGTAACCCATCGGCAATGAACCGAATAGGCCTTCTTGTGCATCTTTGGATGATTCGTACTCACCACCCCATGTGATTTCGTACCCTTCTGGAACATGCAATGCCATCACTTTAGGCTGTACACGAGCAAATAAGCTTGCTGCCGTGTCGTCACTCAACACATCATGGTCCGCGAGAACGGTTAACGTACGCTTACGGTCACGACGCTGAATTAGCGGCTCACTCCAATCCAGTTGAACGCCATCAATCACTTGATCAACCGGAATATACGTTTGCAACGAAGGACTCCAAATGGTCACGTTTTGTAGTGATTCAAAATCTACGCGTTCTTCTTCAGGAAGGCGTGTCATAATTGGCAACGTATGTGTACCATCACGCAAGTAACCTAAGGTGCTACCACCAAACGCCATTTGCAGTGTGCTTGAAAGATCTTCTTTCGAAATACCTAAGCGACGAGCTTTAGACTCATTGAAAACGGGTACAAGTTCCTTGGTGCGCTCTCGCCAATCGTGACGAATGTTTCGAGCACCAGGGTCGGTATGAAGGATGTCTTCAACTTGCACCGCCAAGTCACGTAAAACTTGTGGTTCAGGGCCAGTAATACGCGCTTCGATCTTAGACGCTGGTGATGGACCAAATTCCATCAATTTAAACTGGAACGTAGGCGCATCAAATGTTTTCGCCAGATTCGCATCTAACTTATGCAGCAAACCAAACATTTTCTCACGATCAGTCGCGCGAACTTGGAACTGAGCGTACGCTTCGTAACTTTTTTCTGGTTGATAGGTTAAAGCAAAACGCTGTAGGCCCTGCCCAATCGAAGCAGAAACAAAGTCAATATCATCTTGCTGACGAATGTAGCTTTCGACCTCTTCAGCTTTTTTGATCGTTTCACGGATGTCAGTACCCTCTGGCATCCACATATCCACGTAGAACATCGGCGTATTCGATGGTGGGAAGAACTGCTGTTTTACATTACCAAATGCCACGACAGCACCCACTAATAGCGCCACCATGCCAGCAACGGTAAGCCAGCGGAATCGCAATGCAAATTTCAGCGATGCCCCAAATACGACAAACAACCAGCCTTTATAAGGATCATCTTCGCTAGTACCTTGCTCTTTGTTTTCCTCTTTCAACAAAAGATCGGCAAGGAAAGGCGTCAGTGTAATAGCGGTAATCCAGCTTAAAAATAGTGAGAAACACAGCACCCAGAATAGAGAGCCCATGAACTCACCTGTCGCATCTTGCGACAAGCCGATAGGTGCAAAAGCCGTAATTGCAATAACAGTTGCGCCCAGCAAAGGCCATTGTGTTTGCTTTACAATATCGACAGCCGCTTGAACTTTGGTACGCCCTTTCTTTAGGCCAACCAATATGCCTTCCACGACAACAATCGCGTTATCAACCAGCATACCCAAGGCAATAATTAACGCGCCAAGAGAAATACGATGCAGTTCGATGTTGTTGTAATTCATCAAAATGAAGGTACCAAATACCGTCAATAACAACACAACTCCAATGATGACACCACTGCGTAAACCCATAGTAAACAGCAACACAATGATTACGATCGCCACTGCCTCCGCTAGACTAATTACAAACGCTTTAACAGATTCATCCACCTCATTGGCTTGGTTGTAAAAGTAGTTCATATCGATGCCAGCAGGCTTGATAGACTCAAGGCTCGCGAGCTCCGCATCCAAACGTTCACCAACCTCAACCACGTTCACACCCGATGCAAACGAGATACCGATATTAATCGCTTTTTGACCGTTAAAGAGTACGACGTTGCTTGGCTTCTCTTGAATACCGCGAGAAATCGTTGCTACGTCTTTTAGACGAATTAGATTTCCTGTGTCACGGCCATGAATGATCAGATTTTCTAGTGCTTCTACAGTGTTTAAGGTGCCGCTTGGGCGAATAACAAGGCTTTCGCCATTGACCATCACTTCACCTGCTGAAACCACATTGTTTTGCTGGTTCAACAAGCTCGAAACCACATTCATGTCTAAGTTCAGTGCAGCAAGGCGATCAAGTGAGATCTCAACGAATAGCATTTCTTGCTGATCGCCCGTGATGTCTACCTTACCAACACCATCAACAAGCTCGATTTCACGGGTCAGGTAATCCGCATAACGTTTCAGCTCTACATAGTCGTAATCGTCACCAGTGAGCATTAACATCACGCCATAAACGTCACCGAAATCATCAATGACCTGTAAAGACTGAACACCTTGAGGCAATGATGGTCGTAAATCATTAATTTTACGGCGCATTTCATCCCAAATTTGCGGCAGTTCATCAGGACCATAGTCCATTTCCATGCTCACCGTTATTTGAGACATACCATTAGAAGACGTAGAGGTAATTTTGTCGATATAAGGGAGTTTTCGAATCTCTTTTTCTAGAGGATACGTCAGCTCTTCTTCAACTTCTTTTGACGTCGCGCCAGGGTATGTTGAGATGATCATGGCATCTTTGATCGTAAATGCCGGGTCTTCTAATCGTCCAAGCTCCAAAAATGACGTTAAACCACCAACAGCAAGGATAATAATGAACAACCAGCTGATGACTTTGTTTTTTATTGAATACTCAGCAATGTTCATTATTGGTTATTCTCCACAACATCCACATGTTTACCTTCGCGTAATTTACGCAGATTTGAATTAATCAGAATATCGCCCTGGCTAACACCTGACGACACAATGGCTCCATTGCCATTCACTTGAGAAATCATGACAGGCACTCGTGTGACAATGTCACCTTCTTTTTTCCACACAAAGAACTCATTCCCTTCACTGCCTGCTTGAAGCGCCGTGACAGGAACACTGTAACCATCAATAGAGGTAATGCCCGCCTTCACCATATCGACCAAAACGCTTACGCTGGTTCCCGGCAATATCTCTGTTTTTGGCTGTGGCATCGTCAAGTACATTTCGTAGGTTTGAGTTTCAGCGTTGGGTTCACTTGTGTGCTCTAAATAGTCCAAAGCAAATCTGCCATCGATTCCGGAGAAGGTTGCTCTAGGCTTGTAGCTCATGCTGTCTGAGTTTGGGTCTACCATCGCTAAAACATTGTCAGAAAGCTCAATGCGCACGTAAACCAAATCGTTTTGGTATAGGTTTAACACGGGTTCACCAATTGCCACACGCTCAAAACGTTCTTTGAAAACATCGGATACTTTACCGGCGAACGGGGCGAATAAACGGGTGTAATTCAATTGATTGGTCGCGTTATAGAAAGTAGCCTCAGCTAGCTCTTTATTGGCGGTTAGCTCATCAAGTTCCGCTTTTGAAATCATTTGACGTGCATGCAAGTCTTCACCGCGTTTAAGCTGACGAATTGCAAGTGTGTATTGTGCTTCTGCGTCATTCACGGCTTGCTTCTCTTTGCTATCATCTAGCTTTGCGATCATTTGCCCCTGCTTAACAACGTCACCCGCTTTAACCAATACGTGCTGAACTTCCCCAGCGCGGCGAAATGCCATTGGCGTTTGCTCTGCAGGCACTACTATGCCTTTGAACGCGCGATGTTGACTTTGTACTGGTGCATCCACCGAGATAGTCGACACAAAAAG
Source organism: Vibrio sp. YT-16 (assembly GCF_033337405.1). NCBI lineage: Bacteria > Pseudomonadati > Pseudomonadota > Gammaproteobacteria > Vibrionales > Vibrionaceae > Vibrio > Vibrio sp. YT-16. Next base: position 552,332 of record NZ_JAWOQQ010000002.1, on the reverse strand, counting down.
TGGCTGCTCGACGATAGCTTGGTTTTCATTTTTGCACCCTGTTAAAACTGCAAGTGCAATCGCAGAGATCGTAAGTAGAGAACGTTTCATTAAATGCCTCCCTCACGAACCCAAGCTTTCACCACTTGTCCTTCAACCAGCCTCTCAACACCAGCAATAACAACGTAATCATTGTTATCAAGCCCGGCTTTCACACCACCTGCTGCATCAAGTGAAACTGTGACTTTATTGATCTGCTGCGTGCTTCTGTCCATTACCCAAACTTCACCTTGCGTCCCATTTTTGTTGACCCAAGCAGACTGAGGTAACGTCATCGCGTCCGATACATGTTGTTTAGCAATGTGTACCTGCCCAGTCATACCTGTCAGCAAATTGCGATCTTCTGGTCGAGTGATGGTCACGATCGCCTCATAACTATTGGTATCGATGTTTGGCTGCGTCGAAATTTCTTTAAATTGCCCAGGGATACGTTTTCCTGGCTCGCTATCCATCGTCACCCACATATCGGAGTTTTGCAGTGACTCAAGTGATACAGATTCCGCATAACTTACTGGCAAGGTGAAAGATACATCCAACGTCGTGTTATCAATGAGATTCAAGATCTCCTGCTTCTCTGCTACTACTTGAAACGGGTTGACATAGGTATATGACACAATGCCATCAAACGGTGCGTGAATTTTGGTATAGCTCAAATCGGTTTTAGCTTGTTCGTAGTTCGCCAATGCCGCTTTATATTGAGTTTCTTTCTGATCGTACTCATCAGTACTAATGAGTTTTTTTCCGTAAAGGTTTTTCGCGCGGTCCCATTGTGTTTTCGCTAACGCGTACTGCGCTTGAGCGGCATCTAACGCAAGCTGAAGATCTTTAGGGTCTAACGTTGCGAGCACTTCACCTTTTTGGACTTTTTGACCCATGCGTACACGTAATTCATCAACCTCTCCACCAACCTGAAAAGAAAGCTGCGCGCGATGTGTTGCATCAATACGCGCTAAAAAGGCGTGCGAGTCTTCAAGTTCTAGGTCTTTCACCGCCAGTAATTTAACAGGTTTGATTAAAGGTTCAGACGGCTCAGAAATGGCTTTATTACACCCAGTTAGCATCCCAGAAAGACTTAATGTCACCACTGCGCCAACTAAAGTGCGCTTTAAATATTGTTTTCGCACCCGCTTTCTCCGTAGGTTTTATATATTACACAGCCGTGCAGTATAAGCAGAATTTGAAATTGATCAACATATTTTCCAGGTGGATAGCAAATTAATTAGTCAAAGCGTTCGGTTTCTGGTAAAAGTAAGCGCGTGATTAATATTCGGGAAAATTCGAACTATGAATGAAAGAAAGCAGGGGCGTAGAAGTGCTGAAGCAGCAGAACAAACTAAGTGTCTGATCCTTAAAGTGGCAGCAGATATGTTTTGTGAACTTGGTTACGAGCGTGTCTCGCTGCGCAATATCAGTGAAAAGGCTGGTGTTTCACATAGTTTGATCCGTCACCACTTCGGCAGCAAAGAGAAAATCTGGCAAGCGGTTAGCGATGCAATGGACGAGTTCATGCAGTGCTATATGGCTGAACTCATCAATGAAATGCCGGAGAACACACCTTCGAATAGAAAAATTTATCTGTTTATGGTTCGCATGCTAGCATTTGCTCTTGTCAACCCTCACCCAGTACAGATGATCGCCGATGCTATTCGACAAGGCGATGACGGTGCTCTGCTGCAGTATTTCTTAAAGTCAAAAGATGAGTTCGCTGCGATATTTACCGGAATTTTCGAGCAGTACAACAGCGAAAACCCTAATGCACAGTTTGATCAGTGGGAATCAAAGTGGCAAATGTTGATCTTCGCACATGGTGCTGTCAGTCTCGCACCAATGATGCAAGAAACATGGCCGGATATTGCAGATAATCGCGAAAAACTGCTGCTCAAGCATTGGGAATTGTTTAATACCATTATGGCCTCTCAATTTGGGATCCCAAAAGAAGAGATGATTCATCCGGAAAAGCTTGAAGATATCGTTATTGATATGTGCTGTACTATTGATGAAGCAGTAAACTAAAAGCAAACAAGCGAAAAGAAGACATAAAAATGCCGAGCTACAAAGCTCGGCATTTTTGTTTCAATTCGTTTTAACCACGGTAGTAGCGTTGTGGTACGAACGGCATTTTTTCAACTGTCATTGGTAGCATTTTGCCACGCACTTCAGCGAACACTTCAGTACCAATCGCCGCCAAATCCGCACGAACATACCCCATTGAGACTGGCTTACCTGCATTCGGGCCCGCCGTACCACTGGTTACAACGCCAATTTTAACGCCGTCAGCATCAAACAGTTCAACACCTTCACGCACTGGCGCTTTGGTTTGACCTACTAGACCCACACGCTTACGCGCCACATCTTTAGTCTCAATCTGCTTAAGAATAATGTCTGCGCCAGGGAAACCACCTTCACGTTCACCACCAATACGACGAACTTTTTGGATACCCCATAGCAAGCTCGCTTCAACAGGTGTTGTTGTTGTGTCTAGGTCATGACCGTATAGACAAAGGCCACACTCAAGACGAAGCGAATCACGAGCACCAAGGCCAATCCATTCAACTTCATCTTCCGCAGTCAGTTTCCGTGCTAGCTCTTCCGCTTTGTCAGCAGGAACCGAAATTTCGTAACCGTCTTCGCCTGTATAACCACTACGAGAAACAATGCACTCGGCGCCTAAAATATCGACTTTACGAATATCCATGAACAGCATTTCAGAAACTTCTGGTGCAAAACGCGCCAATACAGCCGCCGCTTTAGGGCCTTGAATTGCAAGTAGAGCTCGGTCTTCGATAATTTCTAGCTCAACACCAGATGGTAAATGCGCTTGTAGGTGTGCGATATCTTGCGCTTTACATGCTGCGTTCACAACCACAAACAGATGATCGCCTAGGTTAGCCACCATCAAGTCGTCCATGATGCCGCCCTCTTCATTAGTGAAAAAAGCGTAACGCTGTTTACCAGACTCAAGATCCACAATATCCACTGGGACTAATGTTTCTAGGAACGCAGCTGCACCGTCACCAATTAGGCGAAGCTGTCCCATGTGAGAAACATCAAACAGACCTGCCGCATCACGAGTATGTAAGTGTTCCTTCTTTACGCCTAGAGGATACTGAACAGGCATATCGTAACCCGCGAACGGGACCATTTTGGCACCAACTTCAACGTGAAGTGCGTGTAGTGGTGTTTTCAGTAGTTCTTGAGTCATTTTCGTCTCCATTTAGATAGACCCGAGAATGCTATCGGCATTCGATGTGTTTCCAATAATAAACATGGCTCATTCTATTTTGCACGAACAAGACGTAGATCGACTTGCAAAAGTGTGACTCTTAACATTTTAATCACAACAAATCGTACAAAAAAAGCGCTTTAATGAGCAAGTTCTCATCAAAAAAGCGCCTTTTCATCATAACGACCACCAACAGCAATCGTTTGCTTTCACTATAGGAAATTTACAAGTATTTATCACTATTTGGCTGTCACCCACAAAATGAGCGCATCTTCCTCGCTAACACTGGTCAACATATGTCCCATATTTGCATCGTAATAAACGCTGTCTCCCTCGCTTAAAACAACAGGTTCGTAAAACTCAGAATAGAACATAACCTCGCCAGATAAGATAAGTAAAAATTCTTCGCCGTCATGACGAACCCAGTCTTTATATTCATCAAAACTACGAGCTCGAATTTGGCTCTTAAACGGCATCATTTTCTTATTGGAAAGTTGTGTCGCGAGCAGTTCATGTTCATAGGTTTGTGTTGGGTGTGGTTTACCTTCATTCTTCTTGGTAACATCCCTGCGCCCTGTCGCTACCTTTTTTCTAGGTGGCTCAAAGAGTTGTGGCATGTCAATTTGTAAGCCTAGTGCCAATTTTTGCATCGCTTGAAACGTCGGGGAGATCTGCTCATTTTCTATTTTGCTCAGTGTAGATCGAGCAAGCCCGGTTCGCTGACTGGCCTCTTCTAATGTGATACCGAGTTTCGAGCGGATATCCTTAATACGCTGGCCCAGTTTTAACGGCTCAATATTTTGGTCATGTTGCTCTTTTGCCAACGTCATCGATGGGTATTCATCGTAAATACTTTCTGCCATAAATCCCTCTATAGATATCCATATTTTTTGTCTTACTCGCATTGTGCATGAAGCACATAGTGGATAGAAGTCCACCAAGTGAATTAAACCGTGCTCTTGTTAACAAATTTTGAAATCTTGTTTCCTATAGGAAATTTTTGGTTGATTGTTCCCGCCACAGGCGCTATGTTACCAACTTGTTAGATGTAGAGATGCATATTTCCGTAAGAGATTGGTAAAAGAAACACGCAATCCAACGGAGTTTTTGCCCAAATTTAGGGCCGGATGTTCACTCTGTTCTGCTACGCAGTTCAGCTGTTTTTGAGGACAAATGAACCACAACCGCAAATCATAACTCATCTATTGCGGGTTCATTTTCAGATTTGGAAGGTCAACTACCATGAATAAGAGTTACCCTAACCACAGCTTGGAAAACTTTTTCTCTACCAACCTCTCTGCGACAGATGATGCTGTCTTTGCTGGAATTCAAGCGGAATCCGCTCGCCAAAACGAACAAATCGAACTTATCGCTTCTGAGAACATTGTTTCTAAAGCGGTAATGCAAGCTCAAGGCACATGCCTAACAAACAAATACGCTGAAGGGTACCCAGGTCGCCGTTACTATGGTGGTTGTGAGCACGTAGATACAGTGGAAGCCATTGCTATCGAACGCGCAAAAAAACTTTTCAATTGTGAATACGCAAACGTTCAACCACACTCAGGGGCACAAGCAAACGGTGCAGTAAAGCTGGCACTGCTTCAACCTGGTGACACCATTCTTGGTATGTCTTTAGACGCAGGTGGTCACCTGACGCACGGCGCACGCCCTGCACTTTCTGGTAAATGGTTTAATGCAGTTCAATACGGTGTTGATCGCGAAACACTGGAAATCAACTACGAAGATGTTCGTGAGCTAGCACTTGAGCACCAACCTAAAATGATCATCGCAGGTGGTAGCGCTATTCCACGTACTATCGACTTTGCAAAATTCCGTGAAATCGCAGACGAAGTAAATGCAATTCTTATGGTCGACATGGCACACATCGCCGGTCTTATCGCAACAGGCGCGCACCCTAGCCCACTGCCACACGCACACGTTGTTACGACTACAACACACAAAACATTGCGTGGCCCTCGCGGCGGTATGATTCTTACTAACCACGAAGACATCATTAAGAAAATCAACTCAGCCGTATTCCCTGGCCTACAAGGTGGCCCACTGATGCACGTTATCGCAGCCAAAGCGGTCGCATTTGGTGAAGCGCTTGGCCCTGAATTTAAAACTTATATTGATTCGGTGATCAATAACGCAAAAGTCCTAGCGGAAGTATTGCAAACTCGCGGTTGCGACATCGTAACTGGTGGCACAGACACGCACCTAATGCTGGTTGACCTTCGTCCGAAAGGGTTGAAAGGCAATAAAGCAGAAGAAGCTCTAGAGCGTGCTGGGATCACATGTAACAAAAATGGCATCCCATTCGATACAGAGAAGCCTATGATTACATCGGGCATCCGTTTAGGAACGCCTGCGGGTACAAGCCGCGGCTTTGGCGCTGAAGAATTCAAACTCATCGGTAATTGGATTGGTGACGTACTGGACGGTTTAGTGAACAACCCTGAAGGTGACGCAGAAGTTGAAAAACGCGTTCGCAAAGAAGTAAAAGAACTTTGCAGTCGCTTTCCTCTATACCAGTAAACGATTTTTTTAAAATCATAATAATTCCTGACAAGTTATTCGGAGATTAAGCAATGGACAAAACACTGAAGTTTGCAGATAGCCACGAGTGGGTACGTGACAACGGTGACGGCACAGTAACAATTGGTATTTCTGAGCATGCACAAGAAATGCTAGGTGACGTGGTATTCGTTGACCTACCAGACGTAGAAGACGAAGTTGAAGCAGGTGAAAGCTTCTCTCTCGTTGAATCTGTAAAAGCAGCGTCAGACATCTACGCACCAATCACTGGTGAAATCGTAGAAATCAATGAAGAACTAGAAGACAGCCCAGAGCTAATTAACGAAGAGCCGTACGAAGGTGGCTGGATCGTAAAAGTGAAGATGTCTGATGTATCTGAACTAGATAACCTGAAAGACGCAGACGAATACCTAAACTCTATCGAAGAAGAGTAATTAGGATGTGACGAAAGCTGTTCCCTAGCCTGTTTAGAGAACAGCTTTTTTTCTAGGTTCGGACGTATAATTTAATTTATCAGTAACGCAAATCCGTTACCCGAACCAAGGAGTAGGTAAAGGACAATGACTGAATTACTTCAAAGCCTCAGCACACAAAACGAGTTCGTTGCTCGCCACAATGGACCAAACAAATCTGACCAACAGAAAATGTTGGAAGCGATCAACGCAGTTAGCCTAGATTCGCTTATCGACGAAACCGTACCAGCACAAATTCGCCTAGAGCAACCAATGAGCTTGGCAGAAGCGAAAAGCGAAGCAGACATGCTGGCAGCAATGCGTAAGTTCGCCGATCAGAACCAAGTTAAACGTACATTCATTGGTCAGGGTTACTACAACACCTTCACGCCGAACGTGATTCTACGCAACGTGATGGAAAACCCGGGCTGGTACACTGCTTACACCCCTTACCAACCAGAAATCTCACAAGGTCGTTTAGAAGCACTTCTAAACTACCAACAAATGGTGATGGATCTTACTGGTATGGAAATCGCGAACGCGTCATTGCTCGATGAAGCAACGGCAGCAGCAGAAGCGATGACACTTTGTAAGCGTGCGGGTAAAAGCAAGAGCAACGTATTCTTCGTTGCTGACGACGTTCACCCACAAACCATCGAAGTAGTAAAAACTCGTGCGAAATTCATCGGCTTTGAAGTCTTGGTTGGTTCTTTAGAATCACTACCAGAGCAAGACGTGTTCGGCGCACTAGTTCAATACCCAAGTACAACAGGTGAAGTTCGTGACCTAACGGACATCATCGCTAAAGCGCAAGCAAACAAAACACTAGTGACTGTAGCAACGGACCTTCTTGCTTCTACCCTACTTAAACCTGCTGGTGAAATGGGCGCAGACGTAGCAATCGGTTCAGCACAACGTTTTGGCGTGCCGATGGGTTACGGCGGTCCACACGCTGCCTTCATGGCAACACGTGACAAGCACAAGCGTACTATGCCAGGTCGTGTTATCGGTGTTTCTATCGATACTAACGGCAACCAAGCACTGCGCATGGCAATGCAAACGCGTGAACAGCACATCCGTCGTGAAAAAGCGACATCAAACATCTGTACTGCTCAAGCACTGCTAGCGAACATGGCGTCTTTCTACGCGGTTTACCACGGCGCAGAAGGTCTACGCACGATTGCTCGTCGTACGCACCACATGACAGCCATCCTAGCCGCTGGCCTAACTAAAGGCGGCTTCGAGCTTGCTCACAACAGCTTCTTCGACACCATCACTATCAACACAGGTGCACAAACTGAAGACCTATACGCGAAAGCACTAGCCGCAGACATCAACCTACGTAAGTTGGGTACTCAGCTAGGTGTGAGCTTCGACGAAACCACAACCGTGGCAGATGTAGAAGCCCTATTCGCAGTATTCGGTGTGAAAGAAGAAGTCGCAGCACTATCAACTGAAATCGCAGGCAACGAGTTTGCAGCCATTCCAGAAGCATTGCGCCGCACAACAGAATATCTAACACACCCTGTGTTTAACACGCACCACAGCGAAACACAGATGATGCGTTACCTAAAACAGCTAGAGAACAAAGACTTCTCACTCACGCACGGCATGATCCCACTGGGCAGCTGTACGATGAAGCTGAACGCAGCAGCAGAGATGATCCCAGTTACTTGGCCTGAGTTTGGTTCGATCCACCCGTTCGCACCAGCAGAACAAGCAGCTGGTTACGCAGCACTCGCAAAAGATCTTAAAGAAAAGCTATGTGAAATCACTGGCTATGACGCATTCTCACTACAACCAAACTCTGGTGCATCGGGTGAGTACGCAGGTCTTATCGCGATTCAACGCTACCACGAAAGCCGTGGCGAAGGTCACCGCAACGTATGTTTGATCCCAAGCTCTGCGCACGGTACTAACCCTGCGACAGCATCTATGGTGTCAATGAAAGTGGTTGTGGTTAAGTGTGATGAAGAAGGCAACATCGACATCGACGACCTAGCAGCAAAAATCGAGAAACACAAAGACAACCTATCAAGCATTATGATCACTTACCCTTCTACGCACGGCGTTTACGAAGAGAAAGTGAAAGAAGTGTGTGAAATGGTTCATGCCGCTGGTGGTCAGGTTTACCTAGACGGCGCTAACATGAACGCGCAGGTTGGTCTAACATCACCAGGCTTCATCGGTTCAGACGTTTCTCACCTAAACCTACACAAAACCTTCTGCATCCCGCACGGTGGTGGCGGTCCGGGTATGGGTCCTATCGGTGTGAAATCTCACCTAGCTCCTTTCCTACCAGGGCATATTGAAGACGGTGTAGAAGGCGCAGATTTCGCAGTATCAGCAGCAGATATGGGTAGCGCTTCTATCCTACCTATCTCTTGGGCTTACATCGCAATGATGGGCGAAGCTGGCCTAACAGATGCTACAAAAGTAGCTATTCTGAACGCAAACTACGTGATGGAAACACTTCGCCAACACTACCCTGTTCTTTACCGTGGCAAAAATGGCCGCGTAGCGCACGAATGTATTATCGACATTCGTCCGCTGAAAGAAGAAACAGGTATCAGCGAAGAAGACATCGCGAAGCGTCTAATGGACTACGGTTTCCACGCACCAACTATGTCGTTCCCTGTAGCGGGCACGCTAATGGTTGAGCCAACGGAATCGGAAGATCTAGAAGAGCTGGACCGCTTCTGTGATGCGATGATCGCTATCCGCGAAGAAATGGAGAAAGTGAAAAACGGTGAATGGCCACTGGATAACAACCCACTTGTTAACGCGCCACACACTCAAGTTGATCTTTCAGCTGAAGATTGGGACCGCCCTTACTCTCGCGAGATTGGCTGCTTCCCGTCTAAAGCGACCAAATCTTGGAAGTACTGGCCAACGGTAAACCGCGTAGATAACGTATACGGCGACCGTAACCTAATCTGTTCATGCCCAAGCATCGATAACTACGAAGATTAATTTTTGTAGTCTCTAAATCGACAAAGGCGAACCGTTTGGTTCGCCTTTGTTTTTGGTGTGCCGCCCTAACATTTGTTGATACATCGAGAAGGAATGATGGCTAGTTATTGTTTGCACAAAAGTGATTTAGAAATACAGTGACTTCTGAGAACCTTTGAATTAGCACTAATATCTCAGAGCCTTAAAAGCTTGTTGGAAACTCCTCATGAACACTATGTTATGCAGGTGCTATGTAGTTTCTAGTTCAGTTGCAGTAAGTCCCATTTATTACCATAGAGATCTTGGAACACCACCACTGTCCCGTATTCTTCCACACGAGGCTCTTCATTAAATACAACACCATTTTTCTTCATCAACTCGTAGTCACGCCAAAAATCATTAGTTTGCAGAAACAGGAAAACACGGCCACCTGTTTGATTTCCTACTGCATGCGTTTGCTCCGGTGTACTCGCTTGAGCTAAAAGTAGGTTTGTACCATTGGAGTTTGGAGGAGAAACTTGAACCCAGCGTTTACCACCACCTAGGTTGGTATCTTCAACCAGAGTGAATTGAAGTTTTCGAGTATAGAATTCGATAGCATCGTCGTAATTTTCAACGACTAGAGCAATGTTTCCGATTTGCTGCTGAACAGTTTTGGCCATGATGATTTCCGCTGTGTCAAAACGCTAATTGTACGCTATTTTGAGACTTTTCTAGAAAGCACGTAACGCCTTGCAAATGTTTAAGGCACACAATACGAATGTTTACGCACAGCGCCTTTGCCACTAGAACCTACAAACAATATAGCTACCACAAGTGTCGAATCTTGATTGAGCAACTCATCAAAGCCTTAGCTATAACTCAAGAGCAAATCTCTAACCTAATAACGAAGGCTGCTCGTATACCACGGTATTATAGTTCTTCTAGTTTTCCCTTAGCTAAATCTTCTTGTTGCTTAAGGAACATGAAGAAGTTTGCCTCACTGATAAACGGGTTACCGCTTGTGCCGAGCTTCTTCCTATTTTCAAAAAGGAAATTTTTATGTGGATGGTTCGAAAGGTTAACGTTCACAATAGGTGCCTGTAGTGAAATTTTTCTAATTTTCTCCATGCTAGTCAGGAACTGGCCAATAACTTCTGGATCATTGCTACTTACGCTATGCCCACCAACGATAAAAGCACGATATTGTTCGCCATTATCTTCAACAGTGAAGTCTAAGGAATAATCACCTTCCGTGTGGCCAGGTGTGAGATAGAACTTAAACTCATGTCCACCAATAGCCATAGAGCTATCGCTTTTTATCTCTATGTCTAAATTTGGAGGAAGGAACTTGTTCTCACCTTCGCTTTTGTTTGATTGCTGTATAGATAGTTCATGAGCGCTTTTGGTCATCACAACTTTGGAACCATACTTCTCTTGAAGTAACTGGGCGCCTCCAACATGGTCAGAATGCCCATGAGTTACCAATATGTGCGTTATTGGCTTATCTTTTAGCCCTAGCTTTTCTAGGTTGATAGGTATCCACTCAGAGTAAGGGAAATCAAGCGTATCAATGATAACCAGTCCGTCGTCTGTAGCAATGGCATATGATGAGACCCACTTGTCTCCTACATAATAGACATTATCAAACATTTGAAATGGTTCTACATAACCGTTCTTATCATTCATTGCTGGAACATATTGACTTAAAGAAGCAAAAGACGAAGCACTTAAAAGTAAACCTACAACAATTTTTTTCACGAAATCACACACAAATATATCCTTAATAATTTCTTATAGAACCTCGCGGATGAGAAAGCTCTAAACGATTTTCAGACGCAAATACAACTGCAAATACTTTCTACTTAGCTTTAGTTTTAGCTGACCGAATCACTTGTAAACTCGAATCCCATTAACTGCCTATGTATTCATGATTCTTTTAGAGGTTAAATAAATGAACTCAATTGAAGCAGAGTCATGAAGCTTCAATTGAGGTTACCGGCACAGCACAATGTGATAAACCTCTTTCAAGCAAACATTTGAATGCGATTTTTCCAATTTAAGACATGTTCAATAAATGCATCAACTCTTGCAGGCCTTTTATCGCGGTCTCGATACATAATGAATACTTCTTTACCCGAGCATTGCCATTCTGGCAACAAAGGCAGCAGGTTATGTTGATCATGATTTAGCTCATGAAAGTAATAGGTTGGAATCCACGCAATTCCTAAACCATGGATGACGGCGTCTCTAACTAGCAGTACATCATTTGAAGTGAATTGAAACTTTAGCGGATGATCAAATGTTTCATTGGTGATTTGATTAACTAATTTCCATTGGCTGTCGTTGTTTACCGTAATTAGGCGATGATGAACAAGTTGTTCTGGATGGGTAATCGGTTGGTGTTGTTCTAAATAGCTTCGTGATGCACAAAGCGCAAATGGAATCGACCATAATTTCTGAGCAATCCAGTCTTGTTCAATAAGATCACCAAGACGAAAACTAACATCGACACGGTTAGATACAAGATTGATTTTTTCATTCTGTACATCTAAATCGATACATATCTTCGGATGTTGCTCTGCAAATTCATAAACGCACCGCTTTAACCACATCTGTGTCATGTTAATTGGCGCTGATATTTTGATCGTTCCGCTTAAAGACTGACGCTCAGTCGCAATTCTCGATGTCACATTATTTAAGCTAAGAAGTAACGGCTCACAGAGTTGATAATATTTTTCGCCATCAGTTGTTAACGCAAAGTGGTGTGCACTGCGGTTAAATAGTCTGCAATTTAAGTTTATTTCCAGCCTTTTTAACTTCCGGCTTAGCGTGGCTAACGGGACATTAAGACGCTCAGATGCTTGTGTTAGGCTTTGATAGCGAGCAACAGAAACGAATAACAAAAGGTCATCCAAAGAGTGACGTTCCATATTTGGGATTAACCCTCTTAAATTTGGCTATTAAAAATCAAATATGAAATATATAGCATTATCGCGTCAAGTTAATTTTTATCAGGAAGATCTATGTCTAAGCATTTATCAATTTGGTGCGGTGTTGTTGTCGCTATCTTTTTTTGGTCTAGTAACTTTAACGTAATAAAGGCTATTAATAGCGATGTCTCTCCTTTGGATTCAGCGACGTTACGATTTTCCGTTGCAGCTTTAATACTCTTAATGATAAGAGGTACTAAACGCTCTCCATATGGAGCCAAACTCACACGAAAAAGTATGTTGTCGTTGTTTGTTATAGCAACCGTGGGTGTAACTATCCAAAACTTCTCTATTTTCTCTGCAATGAGCTTTACTACCCCAGTTAACGCAGCGGTTGTTCAGGCAAATCTACCACTTGTCACTATCTTGTTGTCGGGCTTTATTCTCAAAACTTCCATTTCGGTTAAAACTATTTTAGGTGCACTAATCAGTTTTTGTGGAGTGGTAATCGTCATTACAGGGGGAAATATTCATTCTATTAGCAGCAATAGTAATATTGGTGATCTATACATGTTATTTGCTTTAATTAGTGGGTGTTTATACACAATTCTAGCTAAGCGTTTAACATCTCATATCCCAGTAACTCAGCAGTTACGTTGGGTGTTAAGTATTGGTGCCATTCAAATGGTCGCTATAGCGATGTACCACGGCGACTTTAGCCTTAGCTTAAATGCCATAACATTTAAAGACCTAGCATTAATAGCTTACATGAGCCTGTTTGGAACTTTGATTGCTTATTACTTTTGGATGAAAGGCGCTATCGTTCTTGGTCCAGATAAGATGTCTCCATTATTTAATATTATGCCGGTATTCACTCTACTGATTTCGTTCATTTCTGGTGAGCAGACTCAATGGGAAAATGTTTTAGGCGTCTTTATCGTTGCGGCTGGTGTGTATATAGGTAACTCAGCACCTTTTGCTCGTTTACGGAAGGTGGTGGAGTAAAAATAGACGCCAACCTTAAGTCGCAATATTTAGCGCAATACTTTGTTAATTGGCATAAGTTTTCTTGGTTTCCAATAGGTACATTTTTTCGCTTTCGTCGTTCACTCTTTTATCTAACTTTATTGAGTGCATGTCGAAAATCTTCAATCTTTTGCTAAGAGCGTTTTTTACTATGTAAAAAACAGAGGAGAATGACCATGAAAAAACGACTCAACTATATTGAAGTAGCGCCAAAAGCAATAGAAATCCTATACGCTCAGGAAGCTTACTTCCATGAACAATTTAGCCAATCAGAAACTATGAACATGATCATATGGGAACTGGTTAAGTTACGCATATCGCAAATCAATCAATGTGCATTTTGTATCGACATGCATAGTAAAGATGCGCTTAAGTTAGGTGAAAAGCCGGAACGCATATGGGGGCTTAGTGCATGGAAAGATATGCCATTCTACAGCGATGCAGAACACGTTGCGCTTGGCTGGGCTGAATTACTAACTGCTGGCCTACCAGTAGATGATGATACCTATCAGCTGACCTTGAATACCTTTGGAGAAGAAGCTATGGTCAACCTAACAATTGCGATCAACGCGATCAACAGTTGGAACCGAATAGTTAAGGCATTTAAGCCAAAGGTTGGAGTCTATAAACCTCGATAATTCTATTTGACGGTTCTTACTTGTAAGCCACTGCTTATGCCTCAACTTTATATGATGAAAAGTACATGTGTATCACTTTCTCATTTAAGTTGAGGTTAAATAGGATGATTCATTTGAACTTAGAATTTGATATTTTAAAACCTCAAAAGGCTTTAGCTGGCTATGTTCAAGCCATTTGGTCAGCATCCGTCAAACCTGATACGACGCAAACCGTACGTAAACAATTACTCAGTGATGCTGGTACAGGTGTGGTATTCATTTTACAGAATGAAGTACAAATGGATGGTGAGTGGCAAACGCCGGGGGTTGTCCTACTGCCTATAAGCATTCTCGCACATCAGGTCTGCCTACCGCCAGGCGCGGTGATGACTGGCGTACGCTTTCATCCTGCTGTTGGTTATCAACTATTTGGTAAACGTCTAGAACAGCTATTGCGGATTCAAGACGACCACCCTTTGGCTTCTTCTGCGCTAGCAACATTTGAGTCTCTGCAAACAGCGCGTTCGCCATATGCAAGGATTTCTACGTTATATCGCTGGGTTCAAACACTGATTGAGGAATATGAACCGCAGTATGTCGGCCACATTATTGACCAACCTACAGGGACCATCAGTCAGCGCCAGAGAGAGCGCAATTTTCAGAAATGGTTGGGGATTACTCCTAAACATTACCAACGCATTAAACGAGTGAAGCACACTTTAGAGCAACTCCGAGCGCAACCCGATCTTACTTTATCGGAGTTGGCGCTGGAGCAAGGTTTTTCCGATCAAGCACACATGACTAGAGAGTGTAAGCAGATTGCGCGCATGACACCGAAGCAGTATGTCCGAAAGAGAAACCTCTAAACCTTATTAGCTTTCTACATCAAACCCCATTGATTCAGAATCGACCATATACTTGTTACAATGTTCGATCATATATCACCTACTTTTTCGATCGCTCATTCCAGCTTGATGTGAGTTGGTTAGCTCGCTTTTGATGCCGCGTGCTGCTCTACCATAAACGCGATCACTTCTTCGTTTAAGCAAGATTTGCTGATGTATTGGCGTTGTTTACCAAGGTGAAGGATAAAGCCCAAATCAGTTTGTTCGAGTTGGTCGATATCATTCCAAGCGAGGCTGCGGTCAACTTTACCGCTTTTGTAGCGTACGCCATCTGCATTCACTTCAAACACCACTTTACTGCCGCGACTTGAGCTGATGGTTTGACGCCACAGCCACCAAGTTCTTTTGAAGTAAACGCTGCACGCTTCAATCACACTCAATACGATAAAGAACCAACCGACATAACCGTTTGGTAGCAGTTCAAACTCCAATAAAACCACACCAAAGATAAGAAACAGCATCCCTTTTAGGTACGCTTGTGGGAACTTCGTTGGCTGGCTAGTTTGATCATAACATTCAGCAAAGAAAGGTTTGTCGAGTGTGTATTCTGTAGTGAATTCGAAATCTTTAGACATGTATGGTTACTTCAAGGCTTCTGTAAATGAGTAATCTTGGTTGCACTCTCGCAACGCCTGCATTGTAGCGCTTCTCGGGATTTATCTTTAGTCATTTTGATTCTGTTTTGTAAATCAATGATACCGCCACGCCAAAAGACCTCGGTGCACTCGCCAATATCAAACAAGGCGAACCATTTGGCTCGCCTAGTTAATTAATGACCTATATGACTTATGAGGTTTTCTACTTTAGAGGGTCGTTGTCTGGCAATGCACTGTGTATCCAGACTGCCAGTCGGTGTTTGATGCTTGCGCCGTCTAGCTTGCTTTCCGGTAATGGGGTGATCTGTTTGGCATCAACCAAGAATAGGTAAATCGCTTTTACTCTTAGAGGTTGTGGTGACTGAGGAAGGTCAAAGCCTTGTAGCTTCGCCATCTTCCCACCAATCTCTAGTGCCTTCTTAACCAGTTTGTCTTCATTGTGAAGTTTGGAGCTTTTTGACATTGATAAATCCTCTTCTTCGCTTCAATTAAGAATACATGAAGTGTCGCGTATGGCGTGTTAGTAAGCTCGCATATTGATAAGTTTATGCCTTCTTACCGAGTAACTGATTGAAAAACGACCTTAATTCGTCATCACCAAGATTGAGCAGGTAGTCACCAATATACCATTCAACAATCGATTGATTTGGATGTGCCGTGACTTGCGGGTTACCAAATCAAATGCCCTTTTCCATGGCAAACGTGTGTTGGAGTTCTTTCAACTTTTCACAGCTGAAAGGTAGGATAAGGTGCAACATGTTTGCTTTCGGTTGGGTTGGTCTTACCGCCAAAGATGGGAACTCATCAATGATCTTGTAGATCTGTTTTGTTCGCTCAAACAGAGCCGGCAGCTGCGCCAACCTTTCATCGAACGGCATTGCCGCAGACACTACATAAGGTGTTCCATTAATGATTTATTTAGAACAGAGATCATGCTCACCGTAAACGAGCCACTTTGGCAAATATGCGGTTTCTGGAATTGTCCAGCCATACTTATCGTATGCCAATGCAGCAAGACCAATCAGTTTCAAAGAAACATTTCCTTTTGGCGAATAGCGAACATCTTCATTCATGTAGAACTGGTAATGCGCCTCTAACGCATCCCTCAGTGCCTCTTGATAATGTGCCTCATCGCCATCGATAATGGCAACAAACACATTCACAAATGGAATAAACAAAGAGTGTACATATGGCACTCTGGTTGATTCTAAGTATTGCGGAGAAGATTTCTCCATCACAGTTTGCAATAACTCAGGTAACGCTGATGAATTGCTAAATACACCGTTAACGAACTCGACTAGCGCAACATCGAATGGATCTTTTAAACGCACTAACGACTCATCCATGATGGTCATCAGCTCTACGCAGCGCCAATCTCTCGCGGCCATCGTTAAACAGATTTCATCCAACCAAGCATCCATCGTTCCCCCTGCAACAGAACGGTTACCTACTTCCGAAAAATGTCGGTGCCCAACGGAGAATTCAACCACTTGGTCTGAATGATTGGCCAGCAAGTAGACGTTATTCAGTAACTCAAGCGCCCTTTTTATATAAGCTGGCGAGGCCTGATGTTGTCCATATTTTGAAGCAGTAAAAAATGCCTCAAGCGAATCCCAAGCATCGCCTTTCATTCTTTTAAGAGGTTGCTTATAAAAAGATTGTTTTTCATCAAGCATTCTTTCCCAGAAGCTGTAGAAATCTTCATCTTCTTCACGAAAAATACGCAATTTTCTTTCTTCAGGTATATCTAAATAGTGATTTTTCATTGGTACCCTAGCCTCGTATTATAGTTGTTATAATTTTTCGCCGTGAAGATGTTCATTCTCAAAATCAAGCAGTGAATGATGCCGAAGTTGATTTATAAAATCAATTTATAATCAGTATGTTGTATCGAAAGTTAATGCTTAATTGAAATGAATCGAAAAGCCGAAAAACATTTGAAATATAAGGCTACCGCACAAGCCGCGATGGGTAAGCCAGAACGTACCTGTCCATAAACAGTGGACGACGAACACTGACTTTGTGGAGTAAAGATAGACAGATATTCACCATTGTGTTCGCCTTTCTTTTTCTGTCGCTTTCGATAATACTCTTGCGCAATATTACTCAGCTGGAAAATTTTATGCCTCAAGCAAACTCTGTGGTCGTACTCGACTTTGAAACCACAGGTCTCTCTCCTACTTTAGGTGATCGCGCAATAGAAATTGGTGCAGTAAAGTTAGTCAATGGCGAGGTTGTCGATAGTTTTCAGCAACTCATGAATCCCGGTTTCAGAGTGAGTTCTTTCATTGAGAACTACACCGGCATTACCAACAATATGTTGCGATCGGCACCAAGCTGCGAAGAGGTAATGGCGTCATTTAGTGAGTTCATTGCAGGCGAAAACCTTATCGCTCACAACGCGTCCTTCGATAAACGATTTTTAGATGCGGAGCTTGAACGAATCAACTGTGGTTATTCGGGTGAGTTTGCTTGCTCCTTACTAGTGGCAAGACGGCTCATTCAAGAAGCCCCATCACATAAGCTAGGTGAACTTGTTCGCTATAAAAATATCGACAACGACGGTGTTTTCCACCGAGCACTAGCCGATGCGCAAATGACAGCCAAGCTTTGGCTCTTAATGGTCGAAGGGATAGAAAACTCAGGCGTCGAAAAACCAAGTTTTCAGTTGATGCAAACGGTCAGTAAAACAGCCAAAGGAAAAGTCGACCTGCTACTCGCCAAAAGCCGTGCGTAACCCCCTCCGAACTAAAAGCTGATTCTAGTCTCTTAGACGTTTAAGTGATTTTCGATATACATGCGATATTGGTTATCCCAGTTAATTTCCTAATCCGAAAGCGGCAGTTCGCTGGTCTCACCAACCAAACTGGCTTACTATGCCAGGTACCTAAAACGCTTTGTGAGTCACTCATGAGCAGAAAAAATAACAAAAATCTCAGCATTCTTCTTAAACTCAACACCTTTATTGCACCTTATAAATGGCGGGTTGCGGCAGCCTTGGTTGCCCTTGTCGCGACAGCAAGTTTGACGTTATCCGTTGGCTATGGAGTGCGCATTCTTATCGACCAAGGCTTTGCTCAGCAATCATTGCAAGAGCTCACCAATGCGATTCAGTTTATTGTCGGTGTCACATTGTGTATTGCCATTGGGACTTTCTTTCGCTTTTACCTTGTCTCTGCCGTAGGTGAGCGCGTTAGTGCGGATATTCGCCTTGCGGTGTTTAACCATGTGATTACGCTGCATCCGAGCTATTTTGAGACTAACAGTAGTGGCGACATAATGTCGCGCCTGACTACCGATACCACATTGCTGCAAAGCATTATTGGTTCATCGTTCTCGATGGCGATGCGTAGCGCTTTGATGTGTTTTGGTGCCATCATTATGTTATTCGCTACCAACGTTAAGCTCACGCTGATTGTGCTTGCTTCTGTGCCTTTGGTTTTGGTGCCAATTTTGTTTTATGGACGACGCGTGCGTGCTCTCTCTCGCCAAAGTCAGGACTCAATGGCCGATGTCGGAAGCTACGCTGGAGAAGCGGTAGAACATATTAAAACCGTGCAAAGTTTTAGCTCAGAGTCGCATGAACGAGCGGCTTTCGCTGTCGAGGTGGAAAAAGCTTATGAAATAGGCAGACAGAGAGTAAAACAGCGCGCGATCCTGATATCAGGCGTTATTGTGATTGTGTTCAGCGCGATTTCAGGCATGCTTTGGGTAGGCGGCAGCGATGTGATTCACGGAAAAATGTCTGCGGGTGACCTAGCCGCATTTGTGTTTTATGCCATTATGGTTGCCTCATCGACTGCAACCATTTCCGAAGTCATGGGTGAATTGCAAAGAGCCGCAGGTGCTACCGAACGGCTGATTGAGATCCTTCAAGTAGACAGCGATATTAAAGCGCCGAACAACTATTTGCCTGTCCGTTCCGACATGCCTGCTGAGGTTAACTTTAATTCGGTGAGTTTCAACTACCCTTCTCGCCCAAATCAACCAGCAATCAAAGAATTAAATCTAACCGCTGAACAAGGAAAAGTACTGGCGTTAGTCGGCCCTTCTGGTGCAGGTAAAACAACACTATTCGAACTGCTGCAACGATTTTATGACCCACAGCAAGGGCAAGTGTTGTTTGGTGGTGAAGATATTCGACAGTTCAACCCAAACGAGCTTCGACGCCAAATGGCGCTCGTACCACAACAACCAGCGCTGTTTAGCCATGATGTTTTTCATAATATTCGCTACGGTAATCCTGAAGCGACGGATGAACAAGTTATCGAAGCCGCGAAAAAAGCCCATGCCCATGAGTTTATTGAGAAGCATCCCGAAGGCTATCACAGCTTTTTAGGCGAGCGCGGCGTTAGGCTATCGGGCGGACAAAAGCAGCGTATTGCGATTGCTCGCGCGATTCTAAAAGATCCAAAAATCTTACTGCTAGACGAAGCTACCAGCGCCCTTGATAGTGAAAGTGAACATCACGTTCAGCAAGCACTTGAAGCTCTAATGAAAGGACGCACAACGCTGATCATTGCTCATCGTCTTTCGACTATCCAACATGCGGATAAAATTGCGGTGCTTGACAACGGCGAGTTAGTCGATGTTGGTAACCACCAATCATTAATGCAAAGCTGTGAGTTGTATCAGCGACTTGTGGCATTGCAATTTAAGCACTTGGAGTAACGCCTAGTTAAGCGTTCAAAAGTAAGTAAAGGCGAACAAAGTAATTTAATAACAATAGCTTAACGATGTTTTTTTGTATCAGTCCTGTGAACCCTGGCGAGACTAGGGATCTGATAGCAGTGCGCTGAGTGGTTAATGAGATAATTTAGACCATGAAGAGCTAGGATAGAAGATCCCACATCATGTCCCATCGTCGCTGTACAAGGTGACGAAATACAAAAGATGCCACTCGCAGTTAAACGAGCGGCATTAAACCAAGCAGCTCGCCTTTTAACAAAGGAATTCCAGTAAGAATCCAGTAACGAGCGTATTCTCCCTTCAACTAGAAACACTCGTTCACAACTACCATATAAAACCCAATCAACTTCATTTGTAACAATTAAGGTTTCAAAAATAGGAAATCATTACTGAAAAAGTTTACCGCGTTTTGTGTTGCTATCTATGGTTACAATGCTTGAGACATCAATGCCTTCAAACCAAGCAACACAAAAGCGGCACCGATATGAACAGCGAAGCGAAACAACTATTTTCTTATCTATGTCAGCGATACGATGCGCTTTCTCAAGAGCTTGAGTCTCGTCCTTTTCCTGAATTTTCTGAGACTATTACTCATCCTCTTGGGCACTGTTTAGTCCGTTGCCCAGCAGGTAGCCAACGCTTTTCTATTGTAGCAGTCAACTTTGCACCCTCCGTTCGCGGGCAAGGCGTGCTTACTGCATTTATCGACTACATCAAAAGCAATCCTTACCACTACCAAGGTGTTGAGGTTGCAATCATTGAAAACAAGAACTTAGCTAAACGGCTTTTGTCTCTTGGCTGGAAGTACAAGTCCCTGTTTGGCAAGATTTTCTTCGCTAGCAAGCCGACCCTAGTAAAGGACTTTCAGTCTGCGTAATAGTTATTACGAAACCGCATCGACATCCAAAGTAAAACCATCACTCAAAATCCGTAAGCATGTTGAAAAAAACTTGGCGATCTTCTGCAGTACTTCCTCGATGAGCAGTGTATTCAACGTGCGCGTCTGCGCTGGCTTTTGGGGATAGATTGATGCCCCATAACGCATTAATTTGGTTTGGTACGATGGAATAACGCATATCAACAATTCGCATTTCATTATTCGGATCCGTCGCTACAAAACCGTTTGAAAACCAACGGAAACGTTCGATGTCTCTTGCTTGTTGCGATTGCGGGTTTAGCCACGGAAATTGCTCTTTTATATTTAACTTTGGAGTTGATTCGCCAGGGTAAATTTTTATTGAACGCCCCACCCTTACGGCATCTACATAGTAGCTCTCTTCCGTTTCATAAATTAGTTTCCAAACCAAAAGATTGCTGAAACTTGGTTTGGCTTTTAATTGTATAGCGTTGTGTTGTCGCTCTTTGACGATTTCCCAACCAGCTACTTCTGCTCTATCTCGTTGTATCGTTCCAAGACTTAGGTAAGCCAGGCACCATAAAAATGCAATGCGGGCATAGTTTGGGCTTCGCTTCAGTGCAACAAACAAAAGCAATATTAAAATAGGGAGTGTGAACGCGGGGTCGATTACCGAAATAGTGTTCCAAGCATAACGCGTGTTGCTTATCGGCCATAGAAGCTGTGTTCCATAACTGGTGCATGCGTCTAATAACGCATGGGTACTATAACCAAGCGCGCAGTAAAACCAACTCTGCCGGAAGCTTAGTCCTCGCTTTTTTGCGAACAATGGATACAACACCAAAGCACAAATGAAACTACCAAACGGGATAAACAAGAGCGAGTGAGTAAATTGGCGATGGTATTCCAAATACAGCAAAGGATCAGTTGAAGAACGGATGAGCACATCTAAATCCGGAGCCATCCCAGAGACCACGCCCAACACGCCAACAACTGCAAGGTTTCGCTTGTTGCTCACGGCCAGTGGCAAAGCTGCACCCAATAAACCTTGCGTTAACGGATCCATCGTTCACTTCCTTTAGATAGATGAAGCTCAGCTGGAAAGCGTACACGCTCAATAGTCGGTTCCAATTTAAAAACCAGAAGGTTCTTCGACATAAATTATCCGCATTTAAGTGGAAAACAATACACGACTTAGTCATGCATTTGCTTGTTTAGCAACAAACACCTTGATTTAGTGTAAGAAGGAATCACGCCGTTCGCTAGTGAACGAACAAATCTGAGTCTAGGCTTGTTTGGTATTTCAAACCCGAAGGTTTACCTGACGCGAAAAAACAAGGCGATCCAAATGGCTCGCCTTGTTTCTAATTTACTGAACGATAAACGACAGGTGTTTAGTCTTGAGGATTCTCTTTCGCGTTGATTTCAGCGTAAGTGTGTAGCAGCTCCGTCAATGTTTTTACCCACGCAAAAACATCCGAAGGTGCATTTTCGATTAGTTTTTCCACTAGAGCACAGTGTGTTTCTAGCGTGATGGCCTCTTCCAAACGGAATGAGAGCGCGTAGAAATGCCAAAGCACCAATCTCGTCATTCTCTCGCTATTTTGCTTTGCGTTGTCTGAGTCATCAAACGCTTGTTGAATTTCACTCAGTGCGATTGCTGTCATGCGTAGCATTGCATCAAGACGTGCAGACAACATGCGGTCTTCACTATCCACTTCTTCTTGATCAAAAGTGAACAGCTCATTCATCACGTCTTCTGGCACCATTTTACTGATCATACGAGCACTAAACTCTTCCAGCTCATGGCGAGGCATAGTTACAAGACAATCGAAGGTGTAATCACGAAGCATAAAATCACTCTAGGTTAGAAATCAATTTCAGCCTCGCATTCTAAATATTGAAATTTCAATTGCCAGTGTTAATTTCTATCCATCTACGAAAAACTACAAAACACCGTTGATTGCAATACCAACACCAATCCGCTGCTGATTATGATCATAGTCGATCAAGCTCTTACCATAACCAGCTGAGTATTGTGCGTACCCCTGAACTTTGCCCCAAATCGGAAATGACACACCCAGTTCTGCAAAACCCTTATGTGTTTGAAAGTTCTGGCGACCTAAAAAGGTAAACTCGTAACCATTCCACTTGTAAGCACTCGATAGCTCAAAGTGTCCCATATAGTCTTCGATATCCGGGTTATCATCACCTTTGGGATCATTAGGCGATGTCTTTTCATCTTCAGGTATACGCCACCAAGGCTGGATAGAAACCGCAAAATTGTCTTTTGCAAAGGTTACGTTGGCATAGACACGGTTCCAACTGCGCGATAGCTCCTGTCTCTGACCGTTAGACTCATGTTCAATACCAAAACCTAACCAAGTCGAACCATCAAGTGGTTTCCAGTCTGTTGGGGTGTAGTAAAAAAGCTCTGGACGATAATTGGTTTCACGGAATGGACGAGATGCTGCACCCGTGTATACCTGCCAAAATGATTTAAGAGTCATTCCAAAAAACAGACCATCGCCATCAAACAACAAGTCATCATAGTTCATTGGTACTTTAAAACTGATTTGGAACTCCGCCTCTTCCTTACGCAGTTCATCGCCGTATTTGGTGTCGGCATACGCGCGTTTATTTACACGATCACTGTATGTAAACGGAAGAATATAGTTAACGCGATGCGCGACCAGACTAAACGGTTCGAACGCGTTTTCTCGTTCTGATTCCAAACGCTTGTCGACCAAACTTTCCTGAAGCTCTTCAGGCTCTTCAATTTCTGGATCTGCGGGCACTGTGCTGGTTACTGTGTCAAGCTCACACTGCGCGCGAATGCTCTTTATGGTTTCCTCAACTTTGCTTTGCTTTATTTTGTCTAGCAAACATAAATCATAAGCACTGGCTGTTTCTCCCATCGCAACTGGCGCTGCCAATAAACTCAGTATTGATATCCCTGCCACTTTTGAAGCCATCTGAAACCCTTAATATTCTTTATGTCAAATCAGATAATTTTAGTTTTTCTTGGTAAACCGTTTGCCATTCTGACGTTAAGGCAATGTTAAATGTCCGCCGACTTTACGTCTTGTATAAATTCAACAGACTTTAGACATATCGGTCAACTATGATCAAAGCGCAAAAAACAACCAAGAGTTGAGCATCATAGATAAAAACCACTCGTTTGCATGATGCTCATGTTCTCTATGCAAAATACTGGCTCGTAACTTTGATTGCAAACCCGGCTATGAATAAACCCAAACCATAACCCAAATGCGCCAATGTGCTAAGAAAACGGGCTTTCCAAGGTGTTGGGGTTTTACTCGCAGCAAAACCAAATCCTAGACAAGGTTGAATGACCAAAAATGGGAAGATCAACGTTACCACGCCTGTAATTAAGCTGGGCATTAGACTGGGCTCTACCAACCAATGATGACCAAAAACAGTAACGTGAGCCAAAGCGAAAGTAACGCCGATGGCATAATGCAAAAACCAGCCAAGTGACTTTTCTCCCGGCATCGCCTCTGACGCCATAATTGGCGCATGCATAAACTTTCCTTGGGGCATGTACAAAACCCAGCGCGCAACCAACGCATAGTTTAATGAAGGAATACCAAACACTCTCCTTTGTAACCATGCCCATAAATCCATTATCAAAGTGGCACCAATCCCTATTAGCACCGCTTGCAATCCCATTAAAAGCAGCATTTTTCTCTCCTCAAGTTTTTGATTTGTTAAGGTCTTAGTTGCATGCTACAACTTAAAGCCAACTTGAAGTCAATGGGGAATAATATGGATATTGCAGAAGTGGTTAGAAAATCAGGATTGCCGACTTCAACGCTCAGGTATTACGAACAGCTGGGGTTAATTCGCTCGATAGGAAGGAATGGATTGAGACGCCAATATTCACCAGAGGTACTCAATACACTCAATTTAATTAGTTTGGGGCGTATCGCTGGAATATCGCTTAACGAAATGGCAGAAATGTTGAATCAATCAGAAGTTTCAAAGCCATATATCGATCGTGACTTACTAACGAAAAAGGCACTTGAGATTGATGAGCAAATAAAACGTTTGAAAGCGGTGCGAGACAGCCTAAACCATGTTGCCTCCTGCCCTCATGAGTCACATATGGACTGTTCTTCATTTCAGAAGCTTATGAAGGTCGTAAAGCGTTATGTCCCCCAAAAACAGAGATAAACCGCTCTCACTACCTTCCTATTCTTGATTTACAAGGAAGTAACTCGCGGTTGTGAGTTACTTCCTTTCATATTACTTAGCTTGCGATTTTACGTACTTCTTCACTTTTTTCATCGCCATTTTTTGCTTTAACGGTGAAAGGTAATCAATGAACAAGTTACCAGATAGGTGATCAATTTCGTGCTGCATCACAATCGCTAAGAACTCATCACTCTCGATTGTAATCGGGTTGCCATCACGGTCTAGTGCAGAAACAACAACTGACGTGTAACGCTCTACATCTGCGTAGTACTCAGGAACAGAGAGGCATCCCTCTTGACCAAGTGCTTTGTTTTCTCCGCTCACCACTTCTGGGTTGACTAAGATTAAAGGATCATTGCGTTCGTCAGAGATATCGATGACAACAACCGCCTCTTTTCTGCCTACTTGGGTTGAAGCTAAACCGATACCATTGCCCGTTGCGTAAAGTGTTTCTAGCATATCGTCGATCAACGTTTGTATTGTCGATACATCAGTGACTTTTTCTGCTTTTACTTTAAGCCTTGGATCAGGAATTGAGAGAATTTCGAGGACTGCCATACTTACCTTTCATATCTATAAATCGTAATTCGTGGCGAATTATACACACGTTTCTCGATACATAAACCTGCTAAGCTATCTTGCGCACAAGGCATAAACCATTAACTCAAACGACAACACAATAAATGGGTTTGCCTTTTAGACAAAAAATCCTACAAACAGGAAACTAAAACGCCAGCACATTATGGCTGGCGTCTTGTCATGATCCTAATTGAATCGTTTGTTGTATTTTATCTACTGACTTTCCTTGGCTTTGAGTAATACTCTAATCGCCATTTTCTCACCACTTTTTAAAATTAAGTAGGCGATGCCAATCGTTATTAGCATTATGATAGCAATAAAAATACTTACCCCACCGAGCTCAGATAATAAATAAAACGGAGAAATATCTAACGACATTAAGATAAGAGAGAACACTACCAAACTTGCTAAAGTCCACAGTAAAACAGCATACCATCTTGTTTTTGTTGGCATTACATCTCCAGTCTTGTAGCCGAAGTAATAACCAACACTCATGGCTGGGATTAACGTGCTAAGAAAGCCTGTACCACTCATTTCTATCCCAACAATATATTCAATGGCCAACAGCAATGCAGCCCAACAAACGGACGCCAGACACAACAGAGACGTAACAAGAAGTACCGATGGTGGCTGGTTTATTTCTGATTCTGAATAGTTATTTTTTAATTCCACTTTCATTTCCTTCCATTTATTTGAATAAAATAAGCGTTTTAGATCATGCTTCCGCTTGGACAACCTAGAGAAACAACACCGCCATAACTCGTTGTTGGCGTAACTACCATGACTAAATCAACAGGAAGAAACACAACGTCCGTTGCTAACGACAAAGGAATGTCAATCAATGATAGTGGGTATAACGCGATAGAAGTAATATCAGCTCTTAAATAGCAAGGTTGTCGTGCGACTGATAACGCGGTGCCTGAAAACGGCTTTCCGTATCCGCCACCAGCATGCGCATCTATAGACGAACACCCCACCATTAAAGATGCTGACACCACAAGAAATACAACTTGTAGCTTTTTAAATAGTTTTATTTTCATTTAACCTAGATTCCAACTAACTATTATTTTTACAACTAAACCCTCTCTCAAATTGTATGTTCAATGAATTTACTCATATGGGCCAAGTGCAACCATGTTAATACGTTCTATGTATTAGAAACAATTCATTTATTTCCAATGACACTAGTGAGATCATGCGACGTGATTGGAATCTCACTTAAGTTTTCATGGACCTATCGCGCTGAAAATTGAATCCTCTACCTGTCATAGAATAAAAAGCCGTCAAAACCAGTTGGTTCTGACGGCTTTTTATTTTCTATTACACACTCGATTATTGTTGCAGCTTCGCTGTGGCTTCTACTGCTTTGTAGAAGTCCAGCACTCTCTGTTTGAGGTTCGATTAAAACCCTATAAAACATTAAGCCGCAATATTAATTGAGTTGTTCTATATAGCGATTCAGCTCTACCGCATATGTTTTTTGATCAATCGCAGTGTCACCTATTTCTTCATCTAGAAATCCAAGTAGCATTTGTGCACCACCTTCACCATTATTTAACGCTTGCGTCAAGTAATAGGCTGAAAGCACCTTATTTTCAGGTAAACCACAGCCATCATCATACAAACATGATCCTAAATAAAATTGTGCACTAGCCAACCCATCATCAGCAGCCTCTGAGATTAAAGAAAAGCCCCGCTTAACATCCATGACTTTTGGCTCTTTCAGAAGGATTACCCCTAAAAGCTCTTTACTATGAACATCATCCACTTCGATAGCTTTGATCAATAAAGACTTTGCTCCTTGCACATCACCTTGTTCATAAAATTTATTTGCTTCGCTGTACAACTGCTCTGGAGCTTCTCGGTTCTTAGTTAGGAGGCTTTCTGTCGTTTTAGTTGCCTCAAACTTTGACGTAGTATCGTTACATGCCGTAACAAGGAGCACTACGAATAAAACGTTAACAATTCTCATGTTATTCCCATGTACATTTGATAAACAAGACTGCTGTCGAGTATGAATCGTCATACTGACCGCTTACAATTTGAAACTTTGTATTGATCGGAGCTTTAGCACTAGCTTCACACATATTGGCAATTTGACCACGAACATAAGCACTCGAATCAAAGTTATACTTGTCTTCTTGAGAAATTATACTTGCTAATGAAACTCTAGATAGTTGAGGAGCTTTCCCATATTCCCTTTCGACTTTCAAATACTTCACATTAACAATCAAAATGCAGCCAGATGATTCTAGATTTGCATTGTGTACTCGATTAGCTAGTACTCTAACGTTTTGTCGGATAATATCAAAGAGAAGCATAGCTCTGCCTTTCTGTAATACCATCCCTAAGGCCATGGCCCTTCCACTATTTGCTTTCATTGCAGTAGAAGCTAGAGTTGACGACTGTATTGGAGCTAGAGACGAAAATTTACGTGAAGGAATAACAGCTTTATTTTTCCAGTGCATTCGATCTGTTAACATACCAGACTTAACCGCCATGTTGCGATCTATCTGTTCCTTAAGCTTTTGTAACCTTTTCTCACCTGTAATATCATTTGGAAGCTTACGTAATGGTCCCGCAAGAGAAGTATCTTTTATGGTATTAACGGGAATTTTCTCATTATCTAATTTGCTTCTTAGTTCGACACAAGAGCTAAATAGTTTGTCAGCTGGATACATGTAATTAATGTAGTTGATTGATAACGGCGTATCTCTCTCGTGCGTTAGTATAGAAATGTACATAATGATTCTCTCAAAACCATTATTATGAACAGGATTGCATAAAGTTCCAAGCTCTAAGTTGTCCTAGTTGTGAGATATACCCTAATCAATGAAAGTTAATTTATAGTTAGATATTTGTTAGAAACACTCAGCGGTCATTACAAATAAACATTCGTTAACTATATGTGTTGTCACCATTACATGTAAGATTATTAAAAATAAAGGCTAACCAGTTGGTTAGCCTTTATTGATATTACTGCTACAATTTTGCTTTGGCTTTTACGCGGACTTTAACTAACACATCACCATCGACCAACCTAAGGTCGAATATTGGTGAATGTCGCGGTGGTGACTCCATCACTTTGTGACGACAACGATTTTACGTCTGCGCTAAAGTAATACGGATTAAGTGGCATTTTATTCTCTGCTGGTCGCGCGTAGTAAAGCTTGGCGGGCTGTTTTGCCATTTGTTGCGCGTACAAATACCCGACCAACGCATGTTCAAACTGGTGGTAACCATTTCCCCAATGGAACGCTTTGGTTGATTTAGGGCTTAGACCGACCCCTCCATATTGATGATCCACCCATACATCCATAAAAGTGGGTAACGTGTATTGAAGCGTTTCTTTCATCGAACCATCAATAAGGGAAACTGTCATTGCCGCTTGATCGAGCTCTGCCCATTCCCAAGACGAGCTATAGTGCTTGTATGGTCTTGATTGCCAAGCAGGAATGCTCTCTTGCGTCCATTTACTCTGCCATTCTGGTGAGAAAAGCGCTTTGACTTGCTCAAAGTTTTGCTGGTATTGCGCTTGCTTAAGCGTGTGTTTCATTCCTTTGAAACCAAACTCTGTCCACTTTGAATTTTCCAACAACTGACCTGTCAGATACGTCATCCAATACGCCTTGATGGTGTGTCCAAAATCATTGTGTTTCGCATCTGGCATCATTACCGCTTTGTGGTGTATCGCGCCATAAAAGCGCTGCTCTTTGACGGAATGGTAGTTATCTATCATCACTTGCGTCAGCCATTGCAGATCTTGCTTCCACTTGGCTTGCGCTGGCGGTGGTAAAAGTGGCGCCGTTAACAACAGATAGCCATTGATCTGGTCAAGTTGAGCGACTAGCTCTTGCTGCTTCGCACTTTCCCCATCACCGTCTTTCAAAACCCAAGCCAGACCGCGATCATCGCTTCGTCGGTATTGTTTAAATATAAACGCTTGCTGGTCGATGAGCGCTTGTTCGACCTTTGGATCTTGAGTCAAGTAGTAGTACATCGCCAAACCCACCAAGGCGTAAGCTTGGTCTTGAGAAGTTCGTTGTTGCCACTCCATCCCCGGTTTCCCACTACGCGTAAAGCTCACAAAGCCGCCGTTTTTCTCATCTTGTAGGTGATCAATCAGGTAATAAGCCCCTTTCTTTGCCAGCTCTAATGCTTGCTTGTCACCCGTAAGATGAAAAAGCACGCCATAAGCGTAAGTTTGGCGCGATTTCATGCGGGTGTATTCGCGATCGAAGTGCGGGATAATCCACTCTTTGTTTAATTCTTCACACGGCTTTTGTGGGTCGAGAATGACACCGTTATCACAACGAAAAGTCGGAAAATTCCCCGCAGGTTGTCCATGCGCGCTTTCCATCATCCAATATGGGGCTAGGCCATTCGTCACATGGTTTAACCAATCATCCCCCGAAGGCAGGCCTACATCAGCAAAGCTGCTCATGCTCGTCGTTGCGAGCAATAAGGTAAGATATTTAAAAGACATAACACTCAATTAAGTTATTGAATTTTATCCAGTATAAATAACTCCCTTTACGCATATTGTCGTCGTGGTCACAATCGCCTTACGCATTTGTTTGCATCAATCATCTTTCAGCCTTATTCGATGATTGAGCCGCGAATAAACGCTACTCTGTCTTCGACTGACATTTTGGGCACTTCGATCAATTGATAACCAAATTTGTGATAAGCGTTGACCATCTGTTGATACGTAGCCACCGCTTCAGAAAAATCTTGCTTTCGCTCTTCGTCGTTGCTGAATATCGACGTCCACGGTGGAAAAATGAATACTTGAGAATGATAACGAAGCGTCTGGCAATGCGTGATGAGCTCATGCGAGATTGGCAGTTGTTCCAACTTACTGTAGCCATATACGTCCACAATACTGCGATCAAAAAACACATTCCCTTGGTGGACATTGAAAGCTCGGTAATTGCTCACTTCTACCTTCATCATTTCGTCTCGAAAAGCTTGTTTGTCATTCCAAGGTAATGCTGAACCGTGATTGGCAACCTGCGTTTGTATTATTTGACGGCCGGTTTCTGGCGCGCAGATAAAGCCTTGTGTTTTTAGCTGTTCGATTACCGAAGTTTTCCCTGCACCAGGACCACCAGTGAATACGATGAGTTTGTTCAAAATCTTTTCCTTATTTTTTGTTTGAGTGAAGTAATGCGTGTACAGCCAAGAAAATTGGCATCATTTGGCGTTTGAAATTGGAATTTGGCATGCTAACGTTAAGCGAGATCGGTAGTGGGAAATTTGGGGAATAGAACTGAGCAGTGAAGAGATTTACAAAGTAAGAACCGAAACGACGTGTTCATCGGTTATGGAAAACGGAGGAATGCTGAGCGAAGCAAGCTCGCCCAAAATAATGGGTTGGGAAGTGGTGCGATTGGTTCTGATGGTTAACGCGTCAATTGAATATCTATATCAAGAAAATGGCACCTAAGCCTAAGAACGCAAAGAAACCGACGACATCGGTAACGGTCGTCAATACTACCGAGCCAGCCACGGCGGGGTCAATGTTAAACTTCTTCAACGTGAATGGTATCAACGTACCCGATGCCGCGGCCGCCAAACTATTGAGGAAAATGGCACAGCAAATAATAAGTGCCAATGGCCAAGAGTCAAACACCATGTAAACGACACCCGCGATCACCAATCCCATAATTAAACCATTAATGGTGGCGATTTTTAATTCCTTATTCACCAATAGCTTCAAGTTACTTTGGTGCAAGTGGTTTAGTGCGATACCTCGAATGGCCACCGCTAAGGTTTGGCTACCCGCGATGCCGCCCATGCTCGCCACGACAGGCATTAAGATCGCAAGCGCAACGACTTGCTCGACCACATTATCAAAAATACCAATGATGGCAGAGGCAACAAAAGCGGTCAGCAAGTTAATCACCAGCCAAAGTGCTCTTAGCCTTGTCGCCACGCTTAATGGTGTGAACAAATCTTCTTCGCTTCGTACGTTTTCTGCCACTACAGCTTGTAGGCTGAGTTCGCGCAACGTAATCGCGATGGTCGCCATCGACAAGACGCCCATAATTTTGCCACCAGCCATGATAGGAAACCAATGTGCTCCACCATCAATCGAGACTTGTTTGCTGACACTTTGAATCGTTTGAATATCTTCTAGGATTGGCGTAACTACGGTCAAGTCGGTAAGTTTGATATGATTCTCGTGCAGCAACAGGGTTTGCGGCTCTATCGTACCAATCACACCACTTGCATCACGCACAATAATCAACCGCACTGGACTTTGCCCGCGTTTTAGCAGCTCGGTTTTGATGCCTCCTACGCTGTTTTTAGGGTTTGCGACCAGAAAGTGAGGCTCGGCATAACGTCCAACTTTGTTGTCTTCATACGACAATGCTTGTTGGATATGCGCGACAGACTCTTCACTTTGATCAATAAGGTATTCATCTACAAATTCGGTCGGTAGAAAGTCCGCAAAGATGATCAGTTCTGAATCCGTTATGTACGCCAAGCGTTCATGTTGTAAGTCTTTATTGAGTGATTGATGAATGTGCTTGGCGGTGTCGTATCGGAGCAAATTTAATACCGTCCAATACTTCTCAGGCGGCACTGCTTCTATGACACGCTTACGGTAAGCAATGTTGACCGATTCCAAAATGTTCGCAATCTGTGCTTCTTGATAGTCTTTCAAAAAGCTCAAGTCTTCGGTCGATTCTATCGCTTTAATGATCTCAGCAAGCAAATGTGGCACTTTGCGGTTAATTTGCAATTGGTTGGAATCTATCATTACTTTTACCTATAGCTTTCACTACCACATTCGCCGTATTGACGATATGTGCTATCCGAAGGCATGAATTCTTGATGTTAAAATTCTAGGCGATAGTTGACTTAATTGCGGAATTTATATTTCGCTCGCAGAAACAAAACGCCTCTGCATCAGTTCATGGTATAGACTTGAATGTGTGTCAGGCTCATTCGCCTTGTTTGACAATGGAGTAATCAATGGCACCTGTATTTTTTCTGACTCAGCAGGCCGCCTTACCAAGTCGTAAGGTGCTTCGTAAAGTGATTCAATTTTCGACAGCGCTGGCTCAGCCTATTGTAGTTTTAGTGGAAGACCATCGCCGAAGTGAAGATCACGCATTCGCTCATTTTCTCAGTTTCAACTCTGACCATATAGAAAAAAGACAAGCTGAGTTTGAAGCTTGGACCTTAAAGTTCAACGCATTAATTGTCGAACTTTGTGAAGAAGAAGAGCTTGAAACACCAACGCTCTCTTACGAGCATTTCAAAGGGAGCCATTGGGTTGAGCAAGTTGCGAAACGACTTGTTGACCACACTGACTTACTGCTCGTGGGACACTTTAACAAACACGAGATTCAAACGATGCTCACAGAACTAGCACAACAAGATTGCGACTTGTTGCTACTGAGTGAGCGTTCATGGCCTTCTCACGCCAACATGCTTTGTGCAATCGACCCACTTCATCGAGGGGATGAAAAGTCGATAGTAGATAAAGCCATCGTCTCGCGAGGCTCAAAATTAGAACAAACCTTAAGCGGGAAAATGACGCTCGTTTACTGCCGATACGTCGCGCCATACCTCTCTCGCTATCGTGCAGAGATATTAAGCAATCAAAAAGCAGGCATTACAGATTTTATTACTGCGCAAAAGTTAACGCGAGTTCCATTACTATTACCGGAAGGAAACCCTGAAACGGCGTTACCAAAAGCAGTTAAGCAATCACAAGCAGCGATTTTGATTATGGGGGCATGTAAACGAAGCATGTCATCTCAATTTTGGTCTGGCAGCACTGTAGACACGTTACTTGATCAACCACCTTGTGACCTACTGTTGGTCAACAGCTCCAAGGGCTGACTAGGTATTCTCTATTAACCTATCCTTTCAATACCAAGCGCAGTTATTGGCTCTTTACATCTTCTAACTGCGCGGCTTCATGCTCTGCGTTCAAGGCTTGTTTCTGCTGCTGTTTTATCTCATCCCAACTGCGTCCCGACTCAATCGCAGATACACGCTGATCGTATTTGTTGCAGGCTCTTTCGAGTACTTTCTCAGGATCTATACCCTTTTCTCTTTCCAGCGCTTTTAATACGTTAAGATAGTTCCACAACACATCGCCTAACTCGTCTTCCAAATGACAAAGGCGATCCTCACGAATCTCTTCGCGGACTTCATCAACTTCTTTGCCAATGGCCTCCAGATAAGTCTCTACGCCTTTAAACCAAGTGTTGGTTTGGTCATATTGAGATTTTCTCGTCGCAATTGCATACAGCTCATCAAATTTCTTCATTGCCTCTCCGTAGAACACGTTTTTATTTATGCCTTTTTAGGACGAATAAACTTCCCTTTAGCCGTCACTCTAACTTCGCTATTGACCCGCAATTGAGCCACCAGTTGATATATACCGCGTCGTTCACCTTCACAGTGTGCAGTAATCGTGACTCGATCATCTAACTGAATAGGTGCATGGTAGCGCACATCCAACTGCGCCGTAAGGGCTTGAATGTCTCTAGATAACAAACAATGCGTCATTGCACCATCGAGAAGCGAACTGGCAATACCACCATGCAACAGGTCTGTGTAACCTTGATGACGCGGTAAAACGTGAAACTCTCCGACAACAGAACCATCGGCTAGGTATTGGTAGTTCACGGCCAAAGAGTTCGGATTCACATTAATTGAAGAACAAACCGCACATTGATGATGATATTCGTGAGTGTAATGACAGTAGCTGTTTGTGGACATGATAGTTACTCGGTTTCTCAAAAGAGTAATTAGCATATGCCAACAATTAAAAAGAAACGGCGAGTAATCTTTGTTTGCATGTTGCAGGGCCAGCAACCTCGCTTTTCATAACACTAAATAATCATTTTAATAATTAACGATAATTTCCAGTTTATTTAGAGTGGCGATATGGTTTGCATAGTGATTACGCAACGTTATGAAAAGGCGACTTATGAAGTTTCTCCACACGATGATCCGTGTAGCTGACCTAGACAAATCTATCGAATTTTATACAAAAGTTCTGGGAATGAGTGTTTTGGATCGTTTTGAAAACCAAGAATACCGTTACTCACTGGTGTTTGTTGGTAACCCTGATCAACCAGATGGCGCGACCATCGAGCTAACTTATAACTGGGACACCGACAGTTACGACTTGGGTAACGCATTCGGACACATGGCACTGGGGTCTGAAGATATTTACGCCGCTTGCGAAAAAATTAAAGCGCTTGGTGGCAACGTTACTCGCGAGCCAGGTCCAATGAAAGGCGGAGAAACTCACATCGCGTTCATTAAAGATCCCGATGGTTACCAAATCGAGCTCATCCAAACTCAAAAATAACGAGGTTTCCTATGACAGACGCATTATTTCAACCCATTCAACTTGGCTCTCTCTCATTAAAAAACCGTATCGTTATGCCTCCGATGACGCGTTCTCGTGCTTCTCAACCAGGTAATATCGCTAACGACATGATGGCGACCTACTATGCTCAACGTGCTGAAGCGGGCCTAATCGTTGCTGAAGGCACACAAATTTCGCCAATGGGTCAAGGCTATGCATGGACACCAGGCATTTACAGCCCAGAGCAAATTGCTGGCTGGAAAAAAGTAACTGATGCAGTGCACGAGAAAGGCGGCACTATCTTCGCGCAATTGTGGCACGTTGGTCGTGTGACTCACCCTGATAACATTGGCGGTGAGCAACCTATTTCTTCTTCTGCGCTAAAAGCAGAAAACGTGAAAGTATTTGTCGATAACGGCACAGACGAACCGGGCTTTGTCGACGTGGTTGAGCCACGTGAAATGACCAAACAAGACATCAAGAACGTTATTGAAGAGTACCGCCAAGCCGCACTAAACGCGATAGAAGCCGGATTCGATGGTATCGAGCTTCATGCAGCGAATGGCTACTTGGTTAACCAGTTTATCGATTCTGAAGCGAATAACCGCACCGATGAATACGGTGGCTCTATTGAAAACCGTCTGCGTTTTCTTGGTGAAGTGATAGAAGCGATGACGCAAGCCATTGGAGCTGAGCGTGTTGGTGTTCGTCTTGCGCCATTCACTTCGTTAAATGGCACCGTTGATAGTACGCCAGTCGAAACCTACACCGCCGCTGCAGCGCTGCTTGATAAACTCAATGTGGTTTACATTCACATTGCAGAAGTAGATTGGGACGACGCGCCAGACACTCCGCACAACTTTAAAACCGCAGTTCGTGAGGCGTACAAAGGTACACTGATTTATGCCGGTCGTTACAACGATGAAAAGGCGCAACACGCGATCGAAAGTGGTTTAGCTGACATGATTGGCTTTGGCCGTCCGTTTGTTGCAAACCCCGACTTACCAAGCCGCATCAAGCATGGCTATCCACTGGCAGAACATGACCCTGCCACATTGTTCGGCGGCGGTGAAAAAGGCTTAGTGGACTACCCTGCGTACCACGCGGGTTAATTCATCTACGTAAAGCTGATTCGCAACTCGCGACAAACCAATAGCGAAACCAAAAGAACCTTGCTCTTCCCCCTGTAACGCCAAGATGCAGGGTTCTTTTTAGGCAAGCCATCAGAATTAACGTCTTTGACAAGATGTACAACCTCGACACGCAGAGCGCGTCTTTTTACTGAGCAAACTGCGTTGTACTTTACAGTAAGCATTCTTTAAAGCACGACGACCTGAAAACCAATCATCCGGTTTAGTGAGGATTAAGTAGCCGTTAAACCTCTTAACCAACTCGGTTCGGTTGTTTTCGATAAATCGGCTATCAAACTCGATGTCGAAGTAATCCAAAGCCTCTTCGATACAAGTAAAGCTGGCAATTTTTTCCTGAATCGTATTCTCTGTCATCGTTTCTTTAGCGTAATCATTTTCAATGAAGTCTAAGTGCCTCGCGCTTTACGTTCTTTGATTTAGCGCTTCTTAAGATCATTCTTTATGGGTTTTCCATATTGAAATTCAATTTGGGAATTCGTTAACCCACCTAGCATTTTCATTTTGACAATCACTTTAAGGCACTGATTTAAATAAACATTATTTCTGGTTCATATTTTGCTCTACTTCATTAAACGGAATGTTGGAGCAACACGATATGACTTACAGAGCAGAAGTAGACGGATTAAGGGCGATTGCTGTCACGTTGGTGATTTTGTTTCATGCAGGAGTTGAGCAATTCGCTGGTGGCTTTATTGGCGTCGACGTGTTCTTTGTGATCAGCGGCTATTTGATCACTACCATCGTGATTAACGACTTAGAAAACCAGAAGTTCAGCCTTGGTGATTTTTATGAGCGACGCATTCGTCGCATACTCCCCCTCTTACTAGTGGTGATCGCCGTCAGCTATTTGATGTCTTGGTGGCTATTTTTGCCGCAAGCACACAAAGACGTTGGTCAGTTCGCAGTGTCTTCCATTCTTTCCGCATCCAACATTCTTCTGTATTTGAAAGGCCACAATTACTTCGGTTTAGAAGATCAAGCCAACCCGCTGTTTCACACTTGGAGCTTGGGCGTTGAAGAGCAATACTACATTGTCATTCCTTTGCTACTCATGCTACTCGCTCGTGGCAAAAACGCGTTTTACCTGACTTTTTTCATCGCGGTATTTGCGCTGAGTTTGATGACTATTGTCTACGCGAGCAACGATCCTGATTTCGCTTTTTACATGATCTTCTCTCGTGCTTGGGAACTGGCAACCGGTTCATTACTCGCATTAGTGATGAGAAAAGTCCAAGTTCAATCTAACGATACTCTAGCAACCATTGGCATCGTTTTGATATTGGCTTCCGCGCTTTTGTTTGAAAAATCGCAAGATGGCGCGGGCATTACGCTGCTGGTGCCGGTCATCGGTAGCGCGTTGGTGATTTTGTTTGCCTCTAAAGGCAATGTCTGCGGTAGATTACTGAGCCTAAAGTGGGTCGTGTTCGTCGGCTTAATCAGCTACAGCTTATACTTGTGGCACATTCCATTATTTGTCTTTTACCGCTACGTGTTGGACACAACACAAGACGTCAATATCCCGCTTTACGTTATCGCTCTTTTTGTACTGTCTTACTTCACTTGGCGCTTTATTGAAAAGCCGTTCCGTAGCCGAAAAGCCATGAGCATGCGCACTGTGTCCGCGGTTATTGTGTTGTTGACGTTGCCCTTGCTAACGCTCGGCGTTATCGGTCATCAAAACGGTGGTTTTCCAGAAAGAAGCGCATTTTTCGAGGCCATGCGCGTTAACAACGGTTATGGTTTAGATTGCAACGGCAACACCAACGTTAACGATGTGTGCTCGTCTGCGCCGCAGCCCGCCATCGCTGTGTTAGGCAATAGTCACAGCATGGTTTACGTGAAGCGTCTATCTGAAGTAACACCAACTGGCGTGGTGCAACTTACTCAAGATTCCTGTGCGGTCGGTTATGTCGACATCCTAGAAGCTGCTGGCTCAATTTCTTGCCGACAGTTCTTCAATGAGGCTGTCGATACAATTCTAAGTACCCCTTCCATTCGTCGCGTTGTTATCTCTTCTAATTTCAATAAAGAGCTTTCACAAGCCGATTATGAAGCATCATTAACCAAATTATTGAATGAACTGAAAGGAAAGGAAGTGGTCGTTTTCGGTCCAACCCCTTCTGCACCGTTTGCGGTAGGAGAATGCCTTTGGAAAGCGCGTTTGTTTGGCGAGACAGAAGAGTCTGCCTGCGACTTTTCTCCCAAACAACATCACCCTCAAAACGTGGCGAAGTTAGTGAACTACTTTGAGCAATTTGAGCACGTTGAGTTTGTCGACTTGACCGATGCCATTTGCAGAAATGGCGTATGTCGAATGAGAGTTGGAGCAAACAATGCGATGTATACGGATGACAGCCATTTATCTTACAAAGGTGCTGAGTTGGTGCTTGGGCATTACCTCAACACTACAAATGAAGCGCAACAGTTCACTTACGATCGACAATAACCAAGGAAATAAACTTTTATGCTTCAGCGCTTATCTCAGGTAAGCGCTGAATGCTTTAAAGCAAGACAAAGCTAGGCGTCTATTTGAAAATGCGCGGATCAAACGCGAAATCGAGCTTTTCGGCTTTCTTGATGATCTCTTTCATTTTGGGATGATTTGGATTCACCACGTAGTTTTTATCACGAGGTGAAATCGTTGAAGGCACTTGCAGCGCGGCAAACTCTGGATGAGGATCATTGAGAAACTGATCACCAATGTACTGCGTAGACTCGCTCGCCGGTATTGCTCGCCACGTCACAGGGAGATCTTCTTCATCTAAGGTGGCGATGAGGTATTCTGGCATTTCAATACGATATAAATCGTAAAGTTTGGTGATAGCAGGATCGTTGTTTACGTGAACAAACACTTCCAACGAACAAAGGGATTCCGATTCAGAGAAGTAGAGGGCTTCGGTTCCTTTTGAGTTCCATCGCCCTCCAAATAACTTTGCGCCAACGGGGCTGAATGGCGTGTCAGCAAATTTCTTTTGTGTGAGACGATAGAGCTTCATATTACGAGAATACCCCGTGCTCTAAACGGCCGATCAAATCTTTTACGATTTCAAAATCCACCGTGGTCGAGACCATATCAAGTGGACGTTTTCCACCTAAGCCATACACATTCTCTCTCATCCATTTTAACGCGCGCTCTTCGTCGTCAAACAGTTCTGTCGCGAGTTTCAATAACATCGCTAATCGATAGATTGCATCACTTTCTTGCGTATTGAAGCGCTCATCGTTTTTTAGACGACGCTTGACCGTGCTGACAGGTATCAATGTGACGTTTTGAAACTCACTCTGAGAAAGCTTCACACGCTCAACAATATTGCGATACACCTTTGGCTCAAAGCCTTTGTGAACCGCATCAGTGCGACCTGTTTCAGCGTCTTCAATACCCAACATAAACCAGAAATTGGCTTTATGAGGTTGTTTCGGTTTGAAGCTTTTTAATGCTGCAGTTGCCATATCAAGCTCCTATGGTTCATATGGTCCAGTTATTATGGTTCAAATGAGCTTAATTTTCAATCAAAGTAACAATCAAAGTAAAAAGATAGGTAAAGAAAAAGGCGAGCTTTTCGCCCGCCTCTCTTACTTATTCATCAACCCATCTACCGACAGGCATCGTTTCACTTATTGCAAGTCAAAACGATCCGCGTTCATGACTTTCGTCCATGCGGCGATGAAGTCATGGATGAATTTTTCCTGATTATCATCTTGCGCATACACTTCCGCATACGAACGCAGGATCGAGTTTGAACCAAAGACAAGATCCACTCGAGTAGCCGTCCACTTCACAGCGTCGGTTTTACGATCACGGATTTCATATTGATTAGCACTCACTGGTTTCCACGTATATGCCATGTCAGTAAGGTTCACGAAGAAATCATTCGACAAAGTGCCGACTCGCTCAGTAAATACGCCCTCTTTTCCACCGCCGTAGTTACTGCCTAGAACGCGCATACCACCGATAAGTACCGTCATTTCTGGCGCCGTTAGCCCCATAAGCTGAGCACGATCTAATAAAAGCTCTTCTGGCTTAACCGCGTAGTCTTTCTTCAACCAATTTCGGAAACCGTCAGCGACAGGCTCAAGAACTTCGAATGATTCAACATCCGTCATCTCTTGGGTGGCATCACCTCGGCCTGGCGCGAATGGCACACATACATCATGACCTGCGGCACGCGCAGCCAGTTCAATACCTACGTTCCCAGCAAGCACGATAGCGTCTGCAACACTACAGCCCTCTTCTGCTGCTATTTTTTCTAACACCGCAAGAACACGGCTTAGACGTTCAGGTTCGTTCCCTTGCCAATCTTTTTGTGGAGCCAAGCGAATTCTCGCGCCATTTGCACCGCCTCGGCGGTCAGAGCCACGGTAGGTACGCGCACTATCCCACGCCGTACTTACTAACTCACTAATGGATAGGCCACTTGCTTCAATTTTTGTTTTCACTAAATCGACATCGTAGTCTGTCTTACCTGCGGGCGTTGGGTCTTGCCAAATAAGATCTTCGCTTGGCACATCAGGGCCGAAATAACATGATTTTGGTCCTAGATCGCGGTGTGTCAACTTAAACCAGGCACGAGCAAAAACGTCATCAAAGTACGCAGGGTCATTTTGGAACTTTTCTGCAATCTTACGATATTCAGGGTCCATTTTGAGCGCCATATCGGCGTCGGTCATGATTGGATTGTAGCGCTTAGAACCGTCTTCAACATCGACAGGCTTGTCTTCTTCTTCAATGTCGATTGGCTCCCATTGCCATGCACCTGCTGGGCTCTTTTTCAGTTCCCAGTCATACTTAAATAGTAGGTGGAAGTATCCGTAGTCCCATTGTGTAGGGTGTGTTGTCCAAGCACCTTCAATGCCACTCGTTACCGCGTCACGGCCAATGCCACGTGTTTTGTGGTTAATCCAGCCAAGACCTTGCTCATGAACGTCTGCTGCTTCGGGCTCTGGGCCAAGGTTTGCGGCATCACCATTACCATGACACTTACCCACCGTGTGACCACCAGCTGTGAGCGCGACGGTTTCTTCATCGTTCATTGCCATTCGCGCAAAGGTCACTCGCATGTCATGTGCTGTTTTGAGAGGATCTGGGTTACCGTCTACCCCTTCAGGGTTCACATAGATAAGACCCATCATTACCGCAGCAAGCGGGTTTTCTAAATCTCGCTCACCAGAGTAGCGGCTGTTATCAGCGTCACTTGTGGCTAACCATTCTTGCTCAGACCCCCAGTAAGTGTCTTTTTCTGGGTGCCAAATGTCCTCTCGTCCAAACGCAAAGCCAAAGGTCTTAAAGCCCATGGATTCGTACGCCATGTTACCGGCAAGGACAATCAGGTCTGCCCAACTTAGTTTGTTGCCATATTTTTTCTTGATTGGCCATAAAAGGCGTCGAGCCTTATCGAGGTTGGCGTTGTCTGGCCAAGAGTTGAGAGGAGCAAAGCGTTGGTTGCCTGTAGCAGCACCGCCACGGCCATCCGCAATACGATAACTACCCGCTGCATGCCATGCCATTCGGATCATTAAACCACCGTAGTGTCCCCAGTCGGCAGGCCACCAGTCTTGGCTATCAGTCATTAAATCTTTTAAATCTTTTTTAAGTGCTTCGACATCTAGCTTTTCCAGTTCTTCTTTGTAATTAAAGTCCTGACCAAATGGGTTGGTTTTGGAGTCGTGTTGATGCAGGATGTCTAAGTTCAAGGCATTCGGCCACCAATCCATCACCGACTTATCTGTAGATGTTTGCCCACCATGCATAACTGGACATTTACCTACCGAACCGCCGTTTGCTTTGCTCATATAATGCTCCTTCGTGTCGTGGTTGTGGTAACCACTCTTTGTTATTCAATAAATCGAATATCCACCTCAAACAGCGTAGTTCATACACTGTTTTTTTAGTTAACGCCAAGTCAAAATTTCAAACATTTCAGCGAATAAATAATTGTTATCAAACATGTACCTATATGCAGAAAATATGGATAGAGATCAGTTTAAGTCCATACCTGAATACTTAATCCCAGACAGCCTCGCCATGTTGTGATCCCAGGTCGCTAAATCATGATGACTAAATTCATTCAGAGCGTGATGACCACACGCCCTCGCCATGACTTTCATGAGCTCAACAGAAGATTCGAAGAAATTTTTCAGTTGCTGGGATGACTTTTCAACGTCGAGACGCTGCCTCAAATCGGCATTTTGTGTCGCAATGCCTGCCGGGCAATTATTGGTGTTGCAGATGCGAGCCGCGACACAACCGATCGATTGCATCGCACTGTTTGCTATCGCTACTCCGTCTGCTCCAAGTGCCAACGCTTTGACAAAATCCGTAGGAACTCTCAACCCACCGGTGATGATTAATGTGACACGGTCACTTACGCCTTTTTCATCTAAGTACTTACGTGCACGAGCTAAAGCAGGGATGGTGGGTACACTAATATGATCACGGAACATAGTTGGCGCCGCACCCGTGCCACCACCGCGACCATCTAAGATGATATAATCAGCTCCAGCATCAAGCGCAAACTGAATGTCTTGCTCAATATGGTTGGCACTGAGTTTAAATCCAATTGGAATACCGCCTGTGATGCCACGAACTCTGTCAGCAAACTTTCTGAAATCGTGAGTAGTGTGAAGATCTTTGAACGTTGGTGGTGATATCGCTGGTTGTCCCTCGGGGATGCCTCTCACCTGAGAGATCTTACCTACATTTTTATTTGCAGGCAGATGACCACCCGTGCCCGTTTTTGCTCCTTGCCCGCCTTTGAAGTGAAACGCCTGAACATTAAGAAGCTTAGATTCGTCGTAGCCAAATTGAGCACTAGCAAGCTCATAGAAATACCGTGAATTAACGGCCTGCTCTTCCGGTAACATGCCACCCTCACCAGAGCAAATCCCAGTCCCCGCCAACTCTGCACCTTTTGCTAGTGCAATTTTCGCCTCTTCAGAAAGTGCGCCAAAACTCATGTCCGACACCAACAAAGGAATAGCGAGTCTGAGCGGCTTACGCGCGTTTGGCCCCACAATCAATTCGGTAGACACAGGAACGTCTTCCAACAACGGTTGTGTCGCCATTTGCGCCACCATGATTTGTATAGCATCCCAATGTGGTAGCAAATGCCTAGGAACCCCCATTGCAGCCATCGGACCATGATGACCGAGTTTAGAGAGTCCTTCTCTCGCTAATTGGTGGATAAACTCGAGGGTTGGTTCTTCTCGTGAAGCAGACGCTGTTGGTTTGTCTCTTTTCTCTCGCTTTTGTTCCGGTCCCTCTTTACCGACTTGCTCTGCGGTAAACCGCTTGTGTGTACCATCACAAAAAGGAGCATTGGCGGTATGCTTACATTGGCAGAGATAGGCATCTTCGTCTTTTTCCGCACTAAAGCTCATTGGCTTTAAGCCGGTCCCCGAATGAGACCCATCGCAGTAAGGTTGATTTTTAGAACGCCCACATCGGCAGAAGTAATATTCTTGCCCAGCTTTCAACTCTACTTTGATCGGCTTGTTATCAGCGATGATTGGCTTGCTCATGTTGCCCCCTATTTATTATTGTTAACCATGCTTTCTCGCTGGCTTGCAATAAGCGTAGAACAGGAGCGTAAAGAGCGTCAGTGTCGCCGAGTAAAATGCGCGATTGTCGCCCGACTAACCTATACTTTTTATGGGTCTCATACACGTGGAGGCTATATGACTATTGCAACCCGATTAGATGAATATTTGACTGAGCATAACATTCACTTTCAAACCGTGAATCACAGCCACAGTCATAGCTCGCTACAAAGTGGTGTTGCAGCAGATGTGCCTTTAATGAATATCGCAAAAGGTGTGATTCTAGAGGATCATGAAGGGCGTCATATGATGGCGGTCTTACCTGCCAACAACAAAATCAGTTTGTCGAGATTAAACGACGAATTTAATGCCACCTTCCACTTGGTGAAAGAGCGTATGGTTTACCGACTCTTCACCGATTGTGAACACGGCGCTATTCCACCGATTGGTAGTCCTTACCACATGTCGACAGTTTGCGATGAAAGACTAGCAAACTTGGAACATGTCTACCTTGAAGCTGGCGATCATGAAACTCTGATTAAGCTGGAGCGAAAGGCGTTTAAAGAACTGATGAACGACTGTAGAT
Source organism: Vibrio sp. YT-16 (assembly GCF_033337405.1). Taxonomy (NCBI): domain Bacteria; kingdom Pseudomonadati; phylum Pseudomonadota; class Gammaproteobacteria; order Vibrionales; family Vibrionaceae; genus Vibrio; species Vibrio sp. YT-16. The sequence goes on along the minus strand of NZ_JAWOQQ010000002.1, from coordinate 508,111 downwards.
ATCTAAGATTCAGCAGTGAAGTTCTGCATTAAACTTGCCAAGATATTTCGACATTTCCTGAACAAGGCTCTTTCAACAAGAGCCTTTCTTTGTTTTGTTGGTAGCACGCGATGGAAGTTTCTCGGACTTTGGTGCCCAGCGTTTCAGAGCATATAGAAACAAAAAACCGCCTATTCGGGCGGTTTTTTATCAATCAAATCATAATTATTATCGAACAAAGATCTTTTGGATCGCTTTTATCGCCATAGCCCTACGGCGCATTAATACGCTCGTTCTTGGCAACCATTTCGGTGTGTGAAGAATGGTTTTCGCATGACTAAAAGTTCTGAATCCTTCCTCTCCGTGATAATGCCCAATACCCGATTCACCAACGCCACCAAAAGGCGCATCTTCAGCGCCAACATGTAAAACCGTATCATTAACGCCGACGCCACCACTGTGGGTGTTGCGTACAATATGTTTGATGGTCGATTTGTCGTCCGACATAACATACAGCGCAAGTGGTCTTTGGCGCTGATTAATGTAGTCAATCGCTTCATCAACGGCATTGTAGGGCTTAACAGGTAGAAATGGCCCGAAGATCTCCTCTTGCATGATTCGCATATTCGGCGACACATCCGTGACCAAATGAGGATACAGAAGTCGTTCCTCTTGGGGCGACGCTTCAACAGTGTGAAGGTTAGCACCTTGCGCTTTTGCATCCTCAAGTAGCGCAGTCAAACGATCATATTGTCGTTGGTTGACAATATGGGTCAGCTTTTGATTCTTGTTGGATTTTAAATAGAGCTTTTCAAAACGTTTTAAGAATAACGAAATGAACTCTTCGACACGTTCTTGCGGTACAAACGCGTAGTCAGGCGCGACACAAATCTGGCCTGCATTAATGCATTTACCAAACAAGATAGCATCAACGGCTTTCTTCATGTCTGCATCTTTTGCAATGATCACCGGGGACTTTCCACCCAACTCTAACGTCACCGGGGTAAGGTTTTCCGCTGCCGCTTTTGCCACTGCGCGACCAACACTCGTAGAACCCGTGAACAAAAGGTGATCGAATGGCAGTTGGCTGAATGCTTGTGCGACGTCTGCTTCACCCTCAAAAACTTCGACATACTCAGACAACCCACGGCAAATATCGACGATGACTTTATTGGTTTTTGGCGTAAATTCGCTGAGCTTCATCATCACGCGGTTGCCAGCAGCCAATGCTGTCACTAAAGGCGCAAGGCTCAAAATCACAGGAAAGTTCCACGGTGAAATGATCCCGACGACACCTAACGGTTGATACTGAACGGTGACTTTAGAAGGTGCGAGCAATAAGCCGGATTCGCGCTTGCTGGGTTTGCACCATTTTTTTAGTCGTTTGAGGGTATAATTAATATGCGAGACCGTTGGCAAAACGTCGGTCATGGCGGTATCAAATTCTGAACGATAGCCAAAATCGTCACTTAACGCTTCAACCAAAGCTTGTTTGTTCTCAAGCAGCGATTTTTTTAACAAAACGAGGCGCTGTTTACGTTCATCCAAACTAGGATAAGGCTCGGCTGCATATGCCGCTTTTAAGCGTTCGAGGCTTTGCTGTAACAAGTTATCTACTTCAACCTCTGTGATTGCGTTCATGATGCTTCTCCTAGCCTAGTTTCTACCAATGACGCTCCAAGTTAACACGAGCGCAACAATGTTACTATTGTAGCGCTCGTGAAGTTAGAGTTCGAACTCTGATTAAAATATCTCTGGGGTGGATACTACATCAAACGTAGTTCATAAATGCCTAGTCGTTGAGAGCGGTCAAGCATATCAAACTCATGATCAACGTATTCTTTTAATGTGGCGCCTGCACGCTCAGCAATATTGATGCTAGCGATGTTATCTTCCATACAATGGAACTGAATGAATTGTGCGTGCCCTTTCTGCTTCAAAAAAGGGATCAATACTGCGAGTACTTGATCAATCACACGATGGCCTCGCCCATTATTGGCAAGCCAGTAGCCAATTTCAGTAACACGTGTATGTAAATCCACACCTTTAATGCCAATAACACCCGTAAGCTGCTCATCAAAATAAATTGCACACCAGTGGGAATCCAGCGCGTTACTGTTCACTCGCAGGGAAATGTAGTTCACGGCCTCTCTATGATTCGTGACAGAATCCGTCCAAGGTAGATAGCCCTCAAGGCTCTCTCGGTGAGTGTTCACAACCTCTAGTAAAGCGGACGCGTGTTTCGTGTTGAGGGGCTCAATTGAGACCCTTTGCGAGACGGAAAAACGCTTCTGTAAGTGATTTCCTTGATACGTCTCTTGGCATGTAACTTCATCCATAGATGTTATTCCTTTTTATTGTGAACGCTCAGCGCAAATCCTAACGCTTCATTTTATGAGAACAAACCTCTCTATAAAAACTAATCAAAGCCGTTGCCGTTCATTTAGCCCTTTTGATCGATCAGCGTAAATGGCGTTAGTGATGCCACATCTACATAATGCTTCCATACATGTTCATAGAGGTGATGCTGATTGGCAAACGGAGCCAGCTGCTTAGCTTCTTCAAGCGTACACCAGCGATACTCTGTATGCTCTTCGTTAAGAACAACTGATTGGTTAGGCGGACAAAATAGCACAAAACATGGGATAACCATGATACGGTTATTTTTTGCTTCGTAGAACTGCTCTAGAAAGTCTGCTGTATGTAACTCAACTTGGTCAATTAGTGTCTCTTCTTTTAACTCTCTTAAAATGGTTTGCCACCCGGCTTCACCCGCTTCGATACCACCTGCAACATGGCACCAATAGCCACCTTTTACGCGTTTGAGTAACAGCATTTTTTCTATGCCATCAATTTTTGAAATGACAACACCTGAAACATGCGTTGCTTTTATCGGGATCATGTAAGCTCCTTAAATATCGAGTTTTTATTGTTACGCTGAAGAGAGGCAGATTAATTGCTACGTATTCTACTGTTTATTCATCTTGTCGACAGAAGTGTTTGAGTTGAGAGGATTTAATCGCTAACTAAGTATGCTAAAGTGAGATCTGTCGCAACAAATGAGCAGTAAAATGTCCAATTCATTCAACACTATGATTCCCATCGGTGTGCGCTTTATGGTGCTTTCCGCGTTCGGCTTTGCTCTGATGTCGGCTACAGTAAAGCACGTCGGCAACTACGGTATCCCCGTTTTTGAAATCGTTGCAGCAAGAGCGCTCGTTTCACTTATCATTAGTTATTTCGATGTAAAGCGAAAACGAATTTCTGTATGGGGCAATAATAAGCCATTACTATTTGCACGCGGTGCTGTGGGCACGATGGCTCTGATGTGTGTATATTATTCAGTGACCACCTTACCTTTGGCAGAAGCGACGATATTCCAATATATTCATCCGGTGTTTACTGCACTACTCGCCGTATTTTTCTTGAAAGAGCGCATCCAGCCGTCAACTTTCCTTTGTATTGCGTTGTGCTTACTCGGCATCTATATCATGGTAAGCCCAGAAACGGGGCAAGGCTCAGATAGCGCTTTACCAATGTTTAGCGTCATGATTGCGATCTTAGGCGCATTTGGTAGCTCAATTGCCTACGTCATTGTCAGAAAACTGAGTCAGACAGAAGACAGCTCAGTGATCATTTTCTATTTCCCGTTGGTTGCTCTCCCCGCTTCACTTTTACTGATTGGCGACGATTTTGTAATGCCCGATCTATATCTGACTTTCATGTTGGTTCTAGTTGGTGTCTTTACCCAAATTGGGCAATTGGGGTTAACCAAAGCGATGCAAACTCAACAAGCGGGTAAAGCCTCCGCTTATTCGTATATCCAGATCGTATTTTCTGTGTTGTTGGGCATCATTTTCTTTGGCGAGGTTCCGATCATTTGGACGTACGTCGGTGGCGGTCTGATTGTTACAGGCGCATTAATTAATGCGTTTGGTCATCACTTACGGTTACCTTTTATTAAGCGCAACGCTTGATATACCTACCTAGAACCGTAAACACGACATTTAGAAAAACAGCCAGAGTGACTCTGGCTGTTTTGTGTTTAGCCTAACGTTAAGCTGATATTTTTAACCCTGCGATACCAGCGACAATCATTAGCAAGCTTAAGGCTTTGATAAGTGTTGCTGGCTCATTGAACAGATAAATACTCACGACTGCCGTGCCTATTGCGCCAATCCCTACCCATACTCCATAAGCAATGCCTAAAGGCAAGGTTCTTAACGCAATGCCAAGCAACCAAAAGCTCAATAACATAAAGACAATAGTGAATGCCGAAGCACCGAATTTGGTAAACCCTTGTGAATATTTAAGACCGACAGCCCATGCGATTTCACACAAGCCCGCAATGAAGAGAATTCCCCAAGCCATGTCACATTTCCCAACGAGATGGGGTCGTCCCCGAGAAAAGATAGAGCGGTGAGGTCGTCCTCACTTCTGATTGACTGCTTATTATATACAGAAATTTAAACATAAAAAATAAAACACGGCGATAAGCATACAACTCAAACATCTCATGCACGCTTAAATTCTACGCTTTTCTTTTTAACGGTGGCGGACTCTCTATTTCGCATCAATAACGACACCGTTTTTTAACAATTTACATATAACCTTCTGGTGTTGAAAGTGTTGCATTTATTGCACAAATCACACAAAAACTAATTGAACATGTAAATATGAAAACGTTTGTGTGACTAATATCGCTTAAAACAATGACTGATGACTTTAATATTCAGCCGAATTAATTATAAGGTATGACGTACCCATGAAAGCAATCAAAACCTCTATCGCTGTCCTTGTTGGCGCCGCTCTACTATCTGGATGTAATGACGATACTGAATACGTCAATGTTCAGCCTAAAGAAGTAAAAATAGCGACTTACAACCTCTCTTTTGACCGCGCTACCTTCGAAACTTTGGTAGATGAAATGCAAATTGAACCAACGCAGCAAGCTGCGTTGGTCACCTCTTATTTAGACGGTTCAATCGCAGCCGAAGACAAAACCACTGCGGAAAAAGTCATTCAAATTCGTAACGTTGCAGCAATCATTCAAAAGAATCGTCCTGATGTTCTCATGATGGCGGAATACAACAACGATGGAACAGGTGAAAACAAAGCAGCCATTGAAGGATTCCAGAAGAACTACCTGTCTGTCGCGCAAAGCATCAATGGCGCGGGCGGTGAAGCAAACCTTGAGCCTATTGAATACCCTTATGCTGAATCTTACTCAACTAATACAGGGTTGTTGAGTGAGTTTGATCTCGACAACAACGGAACCGCAGGTCAAATGCCAGGTGATGCATGGGGCTTTGGCATGTACCATGGTCAATATGCATTTGCCCTTATGTCTAAGTATAAAATTGACACGGCAAACACACGTACATTCCAAGCATTTAAATGGAAAGATATGGAAGGTGCGACAATTCCAACCATTACTATCTGTGACGGTTCGCAAAAGATTCCAGACGGCATGAAGTGTGGTGATGAATGGTACTCAGCGGAAGAGTGGGATCAAGTGCGTCTATCTTCGAAAAATCACGTCGACGCGCCAATCATCATTCCAACTCGCAATGGCGAAGAAGTTGTACACTTGTTGATGTCTCATCCTACTCCACCAGTATTCGACACCGGTAAAAACAAAGCGCAAAACGCAGCAGAAGTGGAGTTTTGGCATCATTACATTCAAGGCAAAGACTATTTTTACGACGATGCGGGTAAAACAGGTGGCTTAACGAACGGCACTAAATTCGTAATGATGGGTGATCAAAACCTTGATCCAGTGGCTGGTGACGGTATTAGCTCTGTAATGCAAGAGCTGCACAACGATCCATTGGTTAATCAAACCGTGATGAATGGTGAGCTTTACCCAACAAGCTTTGGTGCAGCTGAACACGCTGTTGACCGCAGTTCAACTCACCCATATCCGAATCGCATCACTTCAACGTTTGGCTTAGGGGTAGACTATGCCTTGCCTTCAGCAAATTTGAATGTAATAGACTCTGGTGTGTACTGGTCAGCGTCTTATGAAGAAGGCCGTAAACTATTTAACGATGCACGTATCGGTAAGTATGGTGATGGTAAGGATGTATCTTCCGACCATCGCATGATCTGGATTAAAGCACAGTTCTAGACCGCATAAAAAAAAGCCAACCACAAGGAGTCGTGATTGGCTGTATATATTTGTGAACAAGATGGTTCACTAACAACGTCAGTTGGCTAGGTGACCCTCGGCTTAGAAAGGGTCACTCATACTAAAGCATGAGGCGTGCCAACTTTTCAGCGCACAAAAACAGGTTGTTATTTAATCACTTTCATTAAAACTTAACCAATAGCTACTGTTTGCTCACAGAATAAATTGCAATTTGCAAACTACCATTGGCATTTCGCAATAAACCTGATCTTTAGCTCTTGCTTTTATTGCTTCCTAGCTAAGTCGCGTGCAAGGATTAACGCAAGTCCGAATACTTGCAAGAAGAGTCCGATATTCTTGTACCAAGCGATCTTTTCATCCTGCTTTGCCATTACCTCATTGAGCTCTACATTCTCAATGTAGTAATTATCGATGCGGTCTCTATACGAAGCTTGTGCCTGATTTATCTTTGACATTAGTTGAGGAAGTTGATCAATTTTTATTTCATCCGACTCGTTGAGAACCCAAGAAGATAAATGCCCTGCTAATACCTCTTCTAGCTCTAAAGGTATCGCTACGCTCTGACTTATGTGCACATGCAGCAGTAAAGCTTCTCTTTTCCTTTCTAGGGTTTCCACACTGTTCCATGCGAGTTGGATGGAATACAAGTTTTCTGCTGTTTGCTCTGCGAGCTGCGAGTGCTGTTTACCCAACTTATCAAGGACTAAGCTAGTAACGATGATCGCGCCAATATTCAGTACTAATCCAATCAGAACGAGTACCCAAGGTGGTGGAATGTAACGTCGCAGACTTACCATAACTTATCGTATGGCAGGTAAATCATATTTAACACAACCAATGAAAGTATCACCAGAAATGTCACCTGCATCCCTCTAATGCGCTTTTTCAAGTCTTTTTTCAATATGCCTTTAGCATGAATAACTCGACCAATTACAAAAATAATACCGGTGAGATGTATCCATGTTGGGTAAGCACTATTGAATTCTAAAAGTGCCATTAAAATCAGGGTGATGGGGATATATTCTGTCGCATTGCTCTGGGCACTACGAGCAATTTGTAGAGCCTCTACCCCACCATCGGCATAAGCAATTTGATTTAAGCGACGTTGCTTAATTACTTGAACAGCCAACCAAATAATGAGTATTGCGAGAATGTTGGCATACAGAGCTGTGATCATATGTCGTCCTTCTTGATCTGGTTTTCACTTATATAAGCGTGTCACTTGGCTATAACTATAGCGGTATCATTATGATAATGCGTCAAATAATCTCAAGTTATGATTTCTATTCGGGCAAAAAACGAAAGCCAATGCTTCATGACATTAAAAATGCCCTCGAATGGAGGGCATAAGAATAAAGAAGCTAATATGTGAGAATATTGAAACCACTATAAGGGGTGTTTGACCAGCTTTTTGCGCCGATGCCCTTTGATAATACTTTCAAAAATTGTTAACAACAGCCCTACCCAAATAAATGCAAAGGTCACCGCTTTCACTTCGTCAAACAACTCGCCAAAAAACATAACTGCCAACACAAACTGCAAGCTTGGCTCGATGTATTGCATTAGACCGACGGTTGATAAATTAGTTATACGTATTGCGATAGAATAAAATACAAGTGGTAAAAGTGTGATAGGTGCACTGCCAAAATACAAAAGCAATGTTGTGGTATCTGTGCCCGAAGCCAGTTCACCAGTTGCCCATTGTTTATAGAGCAAATAGGCGAGTGCAACTGGAGTCAGTAACAATGCTTCAACAAACAAGGTTGTACTCCAGTCATAATTTATCTTCTTCTTGTACAGCCCATACAAAGCAAAGAACAACCCCATCGTTAGTGCAATAACGGGCAGCTGACCATAGTGAATCACTTGGTACATAACACCAATTGTTGCCAGCACGATTGCAATAAGTTTGCCTTTTGAGAGCTTATCCCCAAGAATAAATACGCCTAGTGCAACAGATACTAATGGCCCAATAAAGAAGCCTAAGCTGGCATCGATGACCCGATGATGGGTCAAAGCCCAAGTGAACGCACTCCAAGAAATACACATCAAACTGCTCGCCACAAACGTGTACCACAAGGATTTTTTATCAAGCCAGATTTCTTTCCAATTCAGCCCTCGACGGGTTATCCCAAGTACAATTAGAAACCCGACAGGTACAGACCCAATGATTCGCCATGCTAGCAACTCATCCATAGAAGCATTTGGTAAATAACGATAATAAATTGGTAGCAATCCCCAGATCACAAAGGAGAATGCTGCCATAAAAGTGCCATAACGAGTGTTATTCATAAAACTATCGCCCATCTAAACGACCAATTTGGCGTAAGTAAACAAGTCCGCCATACATAAAAAGGAATGCAATCCCGCAGTGACTTTATGATGCAGATGGCATTATTGGCTCAACGCTTGTACGACGGCGGTAAAGCCACTCACAAAACACAACATAAGTGCCCCAAACCGAATCTTTTCTTTTGGTAACGACTGGGTAGTTTTCATTGCTAGCCAGTAACCAAGCGCCGCAGCAGGTAATAGAGGAATAGTAATGACCAAATGATGCAATGTGAAGAAGCCCACTGGGATTTGTACTATTAGTGAAATAATCGAACTGAAAACAAAAAAAGCCGATAAGTTGCCGCGTAACTGATTTGCTTCTTGATGCTGCAACAATAACGCCATCGGAGGGCCTCCAATCGCAGAACTGGTACCAAACAACCCAGAAAAGAAGCCAGCACATGTCATACGCGAAGGCGTAGGCTCAACCCGAAACGGTAAAACACTCACCAAGACTGCAAACAGCACCAACAAACCAATCCAAAGCGTGAGAGTTTGTGTAGATACAAAAAAGAGTAGCAAGCCACCAGCAATTGATCCCGGCACTCGCCCAATCAACGCCATCTTTAAGCCGCCGATTTCAACACTACTGCGGTGCTTCATCGCATTCATCAACGAAATAAATAACGCGACTAAACAGATTGGCGCAGGAACATATTCTGGCGCCCAAAGAATCAGTAAAGGTGCGGCAACAATAGCCAAGCCAAAACCGATTGCGGTCTGGACATAAGAGCCAAGAAATATCAAACCTATTGCAAGGAAGTTTATCGAATCGAATTCCATTTAGATTATTCTTATATTTGAAAAATAAACACAAAACCAAAGCACATTCACATGGTGAATACCTCAGGCATACTGCGATATGAATTCCGCGTAGCATTCATCAAAGTGAATAAAAAGACAATCCATTTGTGCGGTTCGCCCTCATTTGCATTTTGTATTTCATTCCGCTGATGTACATGTTTGCTTACATCGAAGAGGATTCATGCTCGCCTGTTCACGCAGCATTTCTTCAGCGGAATTAATGACCTCTTAAAATCTAGCAGAATTAGACCCGTGAATTCTCCATTGCATTTAATGGATTCAGTCAATTAGTGCGGCGTCGGTATAGCACTTTACAACTCACCTCTTTATACTACTGATCGATTTATCATTACCGTACTTATTTACACAATAAACAAGTGTACGGTCAGTGTTTTTCTACCTTTAACTTGCTGTGAAAATAATATGAAAAAACAAACGGGATTTACTCTAATAGAGTTAGTCGTAGTTATTGTCGTGCTCGGTATTCTTGCTGTCACTGCCGCGCCACGCTTTTTAAACCTTCAAAGTGATGCACGTGAAGCTCGTTTGGAAGGAATGAAAGGCGCTATTGCGTCAGCATTAGGCGTCGGTTATGGGAAAATGGCGATTGCGGGATTGGAAAGCAAGCCTTACGTTTCAAACTTCGTAGACAGTGCTTTAATGGCAGATTTACCATTTGACGGCTGTAATATTGGTGGTTCAAAGCGCTGTGTTTTTTTATATGGATATCCTGATTCTGATAGCGAATCGATGAAGTTACTCGTGCAAGGACTGAACGAAGAAGACTCGGATTGGAAAACATTTCATCACCCGGCTGGTTCAACAACTCGCGAAATGGTCATTGCTGCAGCCGACGAAAAAAGAGCTAGCCTTACACAATGTGGAATTTTATATGGGCCACCGCAGACTCCAAACGAGAGTTACACCTTAGATATTCTTCCCTGCCCTCAATAAAAATAAGGCTGCCAATCGGCAGCCTTATTTGTTTCATCTGATCGGTTTTTTACGCAAAGTTAAACACGTATTTATCCATCATATTCACCATGCGGCCAATCTCTGGCTTGGTAATCGTATCATTTGCGCCAAGAGATAGTGCTTTCGCTCGGTTATCCTCACTCATCAATGACGAGAACATAATGATCGGCATTTCATGAAACGCTTCGGTATCTCGTAGTCTCTTCACTAAGTGCATACCATCCATTCGAGGCATTTCTACGTCCGTAACCACCGCATCTAATAGCTCTTTAACTGGCAAGTTTTCTTCTTTCGCAACCTCGATCAAGCTCATCAACTTCTCATGCGCCTCACCACCGTCTTTACATGTGATCACATTGTAACCTGAAGAAGCTAATGTATCTTGGATCAAAGAGCGAATAAATGCTGAGTCATCCACCACCATGATCGTTTTAGCATTACGCTTACCGACCATTCTCTGGTTGAGATCCACCGACTTGTCCCCTTTCACATCGTATTTTTCCATACTCAGTTCTGGGTTGATGTCTGCGATGATTTTTTCAAAGTCGAGAATCATGATCAGGTTGCCTTCTTTACGGACAACGGCTACTACACAATCTTGTTCGCCCGCTTCCAAAAACTGACTTGGTGATTCCACATCATTCCAAGAGATACGATGAATACGCGAAATGCTGTCAATTAAGAAGCCATTGGTCATTTTGTTGAAATCCGTAACGATTACAAACTTGCGCTCCAGATCTTGTCGTGTTGGCACACCTAACCAACCAGCTAAATCCACTAAAGGCGTCAGTACATCTCTGGATGAGAACACACCAATCATATGAGGTTGTGCGTTTGGATAATCGGTTGTTTCTGGCACGCGAATCACTTCTCGTACTTTCGCAACGTTAATGCCGTAATAACAAGTTTTTGTGCTGCCATCTGGCAATGTTTTTTCTAAATGAAACTCGATGATTTCAAGCTCATTGGTACCACTTTCTGTCAAAATGGTGCTGGTTACGTTACTCATAAAGCCAATTATCCAACCAAAAATACGCATCAGAAAAAGTTTGATGCAAACGCCATGAGAAGCCATTCTCTGGCTAAAAATCCAAAAGTCCTTTTTAGTCGTTACAACAAAATTTGTAAACCATCAAAAGGACGGCTAACGCACATTTCCATACCAAACCATGTAAAATTGTCTCATTTTTGAACACGACATTATGAGTGGCCAAAGTGCGAATTAACACCTCCACTTTTAGCGGCCGAGTCAATGAAAAGTTTAGAAATAATTTGAAGTGATGTTCAGCGTCAATAGCCAAACCTATCTAACAGATATTAGTACAAAGTTGGCTACCGTGCTCATGCCTGGTTTAGAACAAGCTCTCTTCAAGTGGCTTGGTATAAAACTGCGCTTGCTAACACACGGGTTTAAATCGAAGCGCTAGAAACATCACAAGAAAATCTGAAGGCATAGAACACTGAAAGAACACTTTCAGTTTGTTAGTTTTCTGTCAACGTAAGTTTTAAGCAATCATCCTATCACTAGGTATTTCAATACCTGACATCGCTATTCCCATAATCAAGACACTGATTTTCACTTTTGGAAAGAGTCATTTTCCTTCCTCTTAGCAAGGTTTTTCCTACAATCCTATTCATCCAATTGCGCTGTCGCCTGACAGCACACTAGTTGATGTATTAGGTGAGGTTAACTTTGAATAATGTTCTTATTATCGACGCTCAACCATTGTATAGCGAAGCACTTGCTTCTCTAGTTGAATCCGTAATCAACGCAGCTGAAGTGATTCAAACCACTGACAGTGCGGAAGTGATGGATCTTGTTCGAGGCCAAAAGATTGATTTGATTATTCTAGACGTAGTGCTTGGCGACCGCGATGGTATGCGTTTAGCCAAAAACATTTTAGCGACGGGATATCGTGGCCGACTGTTATTTGTTTCTTCACGCGACTACTCGAGTCTTTCTAAAGCAGCGTACGAAATGGGCGCAAACGGCTTCTTAAGCAAGCATGAAACAAGAGAAACCATTATCGACGCAATTGTGAGTGTTTCACGCGGTTACTCAATGTTTAAGTCGACTCACACACCATCGTCGGGTAACGTAACACTTTCAAATCGCGAAGCCATGGTGTTCCATTATCTTGTACAAGGCTACTCAAATAAGAAGATTTCTGAACAACTTTCACTCAGCGCTAAAACAATCAGCACCTACAAAACGCGTATTCTGAAAAAGTACCATGCGGACACGTTGATTGAACTTCTGCATACTATTCCTCAGTCAGAAAACATTGAGTTTTGCCGCTAAGCGCTCATGTATTTTGCAATAGCACCGATTAACAACTGGTGCATTGCATCATGTCTTAAGCTTTGCTTCACCTGTACAACCACTTTTGGCCAGCCATCTGGGTAAAAATGCTCTGGCACTCTTATAAATTTATATCCATCAATTGGCGCCTGATATTCAAGTAATACGGTTGCGGCGCTTTTTTGTTTAATTAGCTTCAATACGCTGCTTACGTTGTCTAGAGCCGCAATACGGTTGATGACCATACCGTGGCTTTCCATTGCACGCTTAACGAGCTGCTCTTTCTCTTTCCAACCGATAATCTCTAACATGATAAAGGGAAGTTTGGCTGCTTCTTCTAGGGTGGTAATTCCCAGCTCTTCAGGGACAACTACCACAGCAGGCGCATAGCCGATGAACTTCTGATAAACAGATTTCGGAACATCCTCGTTGAAGTAATGTAACTGCGCATCCACTTTGCCTAGGATTATCTCTTCTATCGTATACTCTGTAATCGTTGCTATCGAAATGTGCGCCTTGGGAAACAGCGCCATTAAATCCATTGCAAGTAAATGCCCAAATGAGTATTGAGCGGTTTGCGGTAAACAAATGGTGATGTCTTTTTCGTAATTTTCCGGTTCAAACTCATCTCTAATTAGACAAGTTTCAAGCTTCTCGAGTGCATCGGAAATTTTAGGTAATTGACGTTTTAAATAGTCCGTCGGTTCCATGTGGTGAGGATGCCGAATAAACAATTCATCGTTTAGCTGGAGTCGCAATCGGGCAAGGTATTTGCTAATTGACGCTTCGCTCTTCCCCATCGCTTTCGCAACGGGCTTGAGCTGACGGTGCTTATCCAGTAAGACAAGTATTTTAAGTAAGTTTAAGTCGAGATCTTTGTTCACGTGCGACACCAGATGTAAGGTCGAGAATAAATAGAGCAATCACTATTTGTTGACTGCTCTAATATAAAAGACCACTCATTCTGTTTGGTCAAATTAATCAAACAGTTATGTCATGGTTATGTTCCGTAACTTTGCATTTAGTCAATACCAGACCTGCTTAATGGGACTTTTGTCTGTGTTTTTTCATCTCATAGAGATCTTCATCTGCACGTACAATAACGTCCTGAAGCGTTTCGTGTAACTCATTCGCCGCGATACCAGTACTCACACTAACTTCGATATCCAAGGTCTTTAGTCGGTTATCTTTAACGACACTACGAAGCTTCTTCGCCAATATTGAAGATTGACTGATACTGCAACCCGGCAGAATCGCAACAAACTCATCACCACCAGTTCGAACTAGATAATCACTATTTCGAAACACTTTAGACATAGCATCAGCAATAATCCCAATAACTTCGTCCCCTACATGGTGACCGTAATGGTCATTGATTCGCTTGATCCTATCGCCATCTATTGCAATGACGGAATATGGCGCGGTTTCCAAACGACGTTTGAATTCGCTATCTTGAAAAACTCTGCGGTTAAACAATCCCGTTAAATCATCTTTCGTCACGTTCGTCAGTGCTTTCGCGAGGCGAAGTTTGCTCTCTTTAGATTCATAAGCTTTGTTGTAATACGCTAAGGTTACGAAAAAGAAGATGATAAACAAGAACACGTAATCCAATACAATTTTACTGAATGGGTACATGTAAACAATGAGATTGTTGTTGTCTGCGACATATGATTGGGTGTACGCGAATGATGGAAAGGGGTAGCCAGCGAAGTAAATCACCATTTGCTTGTTCCCATTCGCAATTTGAACATCCACCGCTTTCCCATCATTATAAAGCGGCGAGAGGTACAATTGTTCCGAAAACTCTCCCACTAACTCACCTTGAAAGTAAACCGGACTCATGATGCTTATCGCCATGTCATCGGAGTATGTCGTTTTAAATGGTAGGGAAAACAATACCCGGTCCGTTAGTTGCTCTTTCCACGCGGCTAACACACAAGAATAGTTACTTTTACACCAATCAACATCAAATGTGGCTTTCACTCCCTCTAGCGCTTCAATCGGTCTCTCTAAGATGAGTTTGTTTCCAGTATAAGAACGAAAATACATAACGGCATTTTGTCGATTGAACGCATTTGATAAATACGCTTCAGCCTGATGAAGCGATTTCCGTGCAACAGCTTCAACGTAATTAAGTTTTTCATAACGTGACAGGGAGTAAATCGCATCTTGAAAGCTCAGCTCTGTTTGCGCTTCTACTTCACTCACGCTCATGCCTTTGTATTGCTCGAGCTGCGCTTCCGTCAATAGCCCCATGAGAATTACTTTTTGTTTTATTTTGGCTAAATTATTCGCGTAAGTGTTGAACTGCTTTACTTCATAAGAAATTAACACCGCACCAATCATTGTGACAGAAGTGACGAATAGTAATGTTGCGATGAAAAGAGACAACGCGATACTTTTAAGTGTCATGATGCGGTCTTACGCCCCCGCCACTCTTGTTAGCTCAACAATGTTCTTTACGTTAAATTTATCCAATAGACGGCGTTTGTATGTGCTGACTGTTTTGTCACTTATTGATAGCACTGAAGCGATTTCTCTATTGGACTTTCCTTGTAGTAAATACTTCATTACTGCACTTTCTCTGCTTGAAAGTTGTGGCATTTCTCGAACGCTGTTAACAACTTGCTTAAATTTGAAGAAGGTATACCCCTTCTCTACCGCTTCTATCGCGTCTTTAAGAATGTCGTGATTTTCCGATTTACACACATAGCCATCAGCGCCAGAACGAAAAGCCATTTGGCTGTACATTTGGCTAGTTTCAGCGGAGAAGAAAATGACTTTGCCTTCATAACCATGGGATTTGATACGTTTGTAGAAATCAAACCCATCGCAATCTGCCAAGTTCACATCTAAGATCAACAGTTGAATTTCTTCCTTTTTCAATATTTGTAATGCCATCTTCGCTGATGTTGCAGTAAATACCCCATTTGTTTTCCCTAACTCTTCCAACAACGACTTGATTGCAACACAAACGAGAGGATGATCGTCAAAGATCAAGTAATTCAATTTATTCATATCTTTCATTTAGTATGGTTATGGCTTCTAGTGGCATGGGTTTATCAATGTAGAAGCCTTGGCAAAGATCAATCCCATACTCACGTATCGCTTGCAGTGTGACTTCGTCTTCAATACCTTCCGCGACCAGTCGTATATTCAAACTTTTCGCTAACGCGCAAATAGCAACAACGATGTTGCGTTTTTTGATGTCGCATTCGACACCTTGTACAAACGAACGATCGATTTTTAACTCGTTGAATGGCAGTTGAGCCAGTTTTTCAAACGTTGATGAACCCGTGCCAAAATCATCTATTGAGACAGTGACACCGTTCATCCTCAACTTGAGTAAATTCTTGTACAGGGACGCGCTAGTCTGAAATGTATCTCGCTCTGTAATTTCAATGGTGATTTGTGATGGGTCAATCTCGCTCTCTAAACATTGCTGTAAAAAGTAATGAGAGAACGCCGTATCTTCTAAATTTTCATGGTCTACATTGATGGATACGTTTTGCGTCAATCCGCGGTGTTTCATGTCATAGATAACATTACTCAATACAGCTTGAAACAACTCTCCAGAAAGGCGGCAACGCTCTACAATTGGCAAAAAATAATGAGGGGGTAACACACCATAAATAGGATGATTCCAACGCGCGAGCGCTTCATACCCAAGCACTTCCCCACTTTGCACATCGACTAAAGGCTGGTAATAATTTTTCACTCGCCCTTCAGCCAGAGCAAACAGGAATTCTTGATCTTCCACTTCAATAGGTTGAGCAAAGCTGACTTGTTTCGCTTTTTCATCTTTTATTTTACCCAACAAATCAACGACTTCATTTTCATCGTATGGCTTAGGCAGATTCCCTAATACTTCAAAGCTAAATCCCTCGCACATGGCTCTTACCGCAGAAATAATGGTCAATTCCATTGCACTGACCAGTACAACTTGCCCCTGGTACTGGACTTTATCGAGCATTTCCATCATATCGATGCCGTCTTTTCCGGGCATTTGGATATCACAAAAAATTACGTCAAAATGTTGTTCCTGCACACTCTGAATAGCGGCATCCACACAGTTAAAAGGGATGACTTGCGCGCAATAGCGATCCAATATTTGCGTAAGTATTGTGGTTTGTAGCGGATGGTCATCAATCACCATCACATTAAATTGTGTATTCATTTGTCTCTACCCAATAGTTTATGTTTTCGATCTCCTGCTCGATTCGTAAAATTAGCTCCGCTGTTCGCCTGTCAAACTCCGCAGCAGTAACTCGTTCTGCCTCAATGCAAAGCTCAGTCAGCATGCTTACCCCTATCGCCCCAACCGCTCCTTTGATGCCATGAATGACCCGTTTTTTGTCTCGCTCAGTCGATGCGGCGTTTAAGTTTTTTATATCTGTAGACATTGATTGACTAAACACGCGCGCAATCTCTTTTGCGTCCTGTGCTTTGAACCGTTTAATCCAGCCGGGCAGCCTACCCCTCTCTTTTTCGCCAATAAATGGAATCAAAACGGTTTTTAATTGATTAAGGTCATAGGGCTTGTAGAGCACATCATCAATGCCGATATCCTGTGTACGTTCAATGGCAAGACGAGCATCTTCTGCTGTCACACCGATGATTGGAATTGCTTTAAATTCGGAGTTTTTCACGTGCCTAACAAGCTCATAGCCATCCATTTCTGGCATATGAAAATCGGTCAGCAGCAACACAACGTTTTCATCTTGGTTGATGTATTCCCATGCTTCACGGCCGTTATTCACAATGACAGGTTCGATTCCAAGTTCATGAAGCTGCATTGCTATCACACTTTGGTTAATGGGATTATCTTCTGCGACCAGTACCGTGCCGAGAACCCAAGAAACCACTTCTTGATTTACGTCACTAAGCTTGGTTTCTTGCTGCGTTTGGCTGAGCAAATTGAACAATGTATCTGGATATTGAATCTCTCTTAGCGTAAGACTGCCAAGTACCCTTTGTTCGTCACGCAGCATTAGGCCATTAAAACTGGCATCGCTGTCGTGTATAGGGTGAAGGTTCGCCACCATTGTTTTTAACGTCGCTGGACGCATTTTCCACGCGTCACACCACTGGCGAATATTAAGTGGTAAGCTCTCGCTATACGTCCAGTTCAAACAAACGTCTGGCTCAGAGTCGCAATGCTCAATTGGCAGTCTGACAGTAATCGTCGTGCCCAAGCCAAATTGTGAATCGATGCAGAGCACGCCGCCCATGCAGTCGATCAATCGGTCAACAATGCTTAGCCCCAATCCAGTACCGCCATATTTACGCGTAATAGTGTCATCCGCTTGAACAAAAGGATTGAGAATGCCTTCGAGTTGGTCATCCGTCATGCCGATACCTGAATCCGCCACTTTCAAAATAAGCTGCTTTTCATGAAGAATGACACTGATTCCAACTTCTCCTTCGGCAGTGAATTTCATCGCATTGGAGAGTAGATTGGTGGTAATTTGTACCAATCGCAGCGGGTCGATTTCAATGAAAGCATTCGAAAATGGTTTGATTGTCACTTTGTAATCCAAACCTTTCGCAAGCGCTCGTGGTTCAAAGCTTCGAAACACATCGCACAAGGTTTTAAGCAAGTCGGTCTTAACTGGGGCGACGGTTAAGTGCCCTGCCTCTAATTTTGAATAATCCAGTACTTCGTCTACTAGCGTATTCAAATGATTGAGCGAGCGTATGGCTTGGGCAATTAACTCGCGATTTGAATCTGTCGTCACTTGGCGATTTAGCAAATCGAGGATGCCGTGTGCTGCCGACAATGGCGTTCTTAATTCGTGACTCATGGTTGCCAAAAAGTTTTCGCGCGCACGTACCGCGGTTTGCGCTTCTTTTTGCGCATCGATTAACGCCTGCTCACGTTCTTTTTGCTGGGTAATATCTTGAATAACAGTCAGTACAAACTTGTTCTTACCGCTAGGAGAAGCGATGACTTTGCGTTCTCGATATACATGTTTAATATCAAGTTCACAGCCCGACGAGGCAACCTCTTCTGAAATACGCTTTCCAGCGATAACAGTGGTCAGTTCATCAAAATTATTCACCAGAGGAGCGTGCGCAGAATCACTTTTCAACTTACATTGTTGGCACTGTTTACTGTTGTAGTTGGCACAATTGCTCATCTCCATATGGTTATTTTCACTATGGATAAAAACCAAGCTATTGATCTCTTTGATGATGTCCATCAGCCATTGCTTTTCCGCTTCCTCATTGTCAGCATTAAATTCGGCTAACCTCACTTTAAGTCGCATGTGAGATAAGATGAAATACGCCGCAATTAACATGAGACAGAATATGAATGAACCAGCAACAACAAATGTAGCGATCTGCTCCGCGTCATAGCCATAAGTCAGTTTGAAGCTTCGGTGAGAACGCAGCAGTTTTTCGATCTCGTTAGAATCAATGGTTTCGATGATGCTGTTCAACATGTGTTGAAGTTGTGTATTGTGGTTTGCAACCGCAAATGCATTAGAGAACGTCAAAACGTCCTCCGCATTGATCACCAAGCCATCGACTTGATCTTGTGCAATCATGTTGTGAACGATGTCGTCAGGAATGTAAGCCACATCCAAAACGCCCGATTTCAAATCGGTAAGCAGCTTTTTCAAATCATCATAATGATCAACTTGGCCTTGCTGCCAAGTGCCCAAATGAACTAACCCTTGCTTTTTCAAAGTGAGCAGAATACCCGCTTCTTTCAGTGCAGATTTATCGCGCTTGCTCTGCTCCGCTTGGATAGCCACGTAATTACTGTGCATGAATGGTTTAGTGAACAACCAATCTGACTTAGGTAGCTCACCCACATAAGAGATGGGGACTATATCGGCATCAAATGCCGTTAATCCATTTGAAAGGCTCGACGTCGGCTTCACATACTTAAAGCTCAAGCCAGTACGAGACTGCAATAAGTCGACAAAATCTGGAAAGAAGCCATCTAACTCGCCCGTTTGCGAATCTCGGTAGAGAAACGGATAAGCTTCGTCACTGCTGCTGTAAGTTATCACTAGTTTGTTTTGATGATTACGTCGGTAATCTACCAATAACTTATCACTGATATGGTAAGGATTTTTCGAGGCGACGGAGCGAATGTTTTTTCCATTTTGCTCCCACTGAAGGATTTTGTTGATGTCATCGATCAGACTCTGTTTGTCCAACGAAGCGATAAAACTCACCTCTTCGTTTTTCAACCAACTGGGAATATCGACAACCCCTTTTACAATGTCATTCAAATCCAAATATTGGGTAATACCAACATAAGTGTAAATCAGCGCGTTCGCTTTACCTCGCTTAACTTCATTAAACGCCTCTAAACGTGTTTTAACATAATGTATCTTATCGATACCACGTTCAGTGAGGTTGTCACAATACACACTGCCCTCAACACACACCCATTTAAGATCACGCGCATCACTATCTCGGTAAGTGGCATTCCGATACCAAACAGCGATAGTGCTCGAAAAGAAAGGCATCGAAAACAAGAAACGCTTTTCTCTTGCTGCTGTTTTACTAAATCCAACCGCACCATCAATCTTCTTGCTTTCGACATCCGCAAGTAAAGACGGAATATGCTTGTAAGTCCGAAGTTCTAACTCATAATCCAAAGCTTTAGTAATGTTAGACAAATACTCAAGACTAATTCCGTACGAAGGACCAACGCTACCGTCAAACGAGTCTTTAGCTTCGTCTTGCGCAATAACACCAACGATGACCTTCGGTTTAGGACTCTGTTTGGCAGTTGAGCAAAAAGAACTCGCTAAAAAAATTAAGGCGACGGACGATACCGTAATACTTCTAAGAATACTGAGCATGACTGCTTCCTCTGAATGGAAGCTCAGACTAGTTTTTGTCAGATAAAAGTCAAACTTAGCTCAATAGTGAAATAAAAATAACACTCTGATATAAAAGTAAAAAACCAAAATTCGTCAGAACAATCTGACAACACAATCCACCTTTGACTACACAGCGTTTGCGTTCGGTCTCTCACCCAGACGGATATTCACTGCGAGTCGGTATACATAAGGGATGTGTGCTTTTAGGTTTACACGCCATAGCTTTTTACTTTCATCTTGAATGATTCATCATCATTCCATGATAAACTGGCGTATTAACATGAAAGAAAGCTCAACTCCGCGGTTTCGAGCAGCTTGAAGTAAACACAGTTTTAGAAAATGCGTTCTAGTATTGTATTACTCAAGACTCACATTGCTACTTTTACAACCGCTGGAGCATTAGAAAAATTAAGGTATTAAATTCAAATGGTTAATAACTCAATCCAGTGGTTTCCTGGCCACATGCACAAAGCACGTAAAGAGATCGAAGAAGCAATCCCTCAAGTGGATGTGATCATCGAAGTACTGGATGCTCGTATTCCTTTCAGTAGTGAAAACCCTTTGATTTCTCAAATCCGTGGTGACAAACCTGTCGTTAAAGTTTTGAACAAACGTGATTTGGCCGATCCAGAATTAACTCAACTGTGGATTGAGCACTTGGAGCAAGAGCAACATGTAAAAGCAATGGCGATCACGACTTCTGAACCACAAGAAGTGCATCGAATCATGGAGCTTTGCCGCAAACTTGCCCCACACCGAGAAGAAATTGGTAAAAACATTCGCACCATGATCATGGGCATCCCAAACGTTGGAAAGTCGACGATCATTAACACCCTCGCAGGTCGAACAATCGCTGTAACAGGTAACCAACCCGCGGTTACACGTCGTCAACAACGTATCAACCTGCAAAATGGCATCGTATTATCTGATACTCCAGGAATTTTATGGCCAAAAGTGGAAAATCCACACAGTGGCTTCCGCCTTGCGGCTACCGGCGCGGTAAAAGATACAGCGATGGAATATGACGAAGTCGCATTCTATACCATTGAATACCTAGCAGCTCATTATGCAGACAAGCTTAAAGAGCGTTATCAAATTGAAGAGCTTCCAGAATCAGATATCGAGATCATGGAAGAAATTGGTCGTCGCCGCGGTGCACTACGTGCAGGTGGACGTGTTGACTTGCACAAAGTATCAGAGATCTTATTGCACGAACTTCGTCAAGGCACTTTGGGCCAAATTACATTAGAACGCCCAGAAATGATCACTCAAGAGCTGATTGAAGTCGAGATTGAGACCGCCCGTAAAGAAGAAGAAAAAGCGAAGCGTAAAGAAGAGCGTCGTAAGCGCTATTTACGTAATAAGCGATAAGCTTGTCTCTTATCTACTCATGTTTCAAGGCGCGATTTTCGCGCCTTTTTTGTTATCTAATGCGCCCATTTTTTTCACTTTTCAAACTTTATATTCCTCATCCAAAATCCCAGATATGAAGCACGAAAAAACACCGCAAAATCGCCGTATAAACTTTAAGCACAAACTAGTTTAGACCCCGGGCCCCTATAGAGTTACAGCCACCATCCAACCCTCAAATGTCGAGTTTGCAAGGGTCTGCAAACTTATGCAACCTGGTTAGTGACACTCTCCCCAAAATCCGCAATATGAATAAGTGTCAGCGCTGGCGTTTTTCCATATGAAGAAGAGATTTATTATGAGTGAAACTATACAAAGCAAACCACTTCCCTCCTTTATCGAGGAACGCCTAGATTTTTATATTCAAGATCTAATCGAACCGAATGAGAACAAAAAACACCTTGTTCTTGGTAAACGCCCACCGTGTAATGCCGTTGTCCTGCAAAGCAATGATTACCTTGCACTGTCTCATAATAAGGAGATTCAAAACGCGCATCGTGATGCGATTTCCCAGCACGATGACAACGTCGTGATGTCCGCGATTTTCTTACAAGATGATGAATCGAAACCTGCATTTGAAACGCAACTAGCCAGTTTCGTTGGTATGCCTAGTTGTCTACTTTCTCAATCTGGTTGGGCTGCGAATGTCGGTTTATTGCAGACTATTTGTGCACCGAACATACCTGTGTACATTGATTTCTTTGCACATATGTCTTTGTGGGAAGGCGCACGTATTGCCGGAGCACAAATTCATCCGTTCATGCATAACAACACCAGTCACCTAAGAAAACAGATTTCACGTCACGGTTCAGGGATCATTGTTGTGGATTCGGTTTACAGCACTATCGGGACCATCGCTCCTCTACGTGATATCTACGAAATAGCACAGGAGTTTGACTGCGGCCTGGTTGTAGATGAATCACACTCTTTAGGTACACACGGTCCACAAGGTGCGGGGATACTGCAGGGTCTTGGCTTAACTCATAAGGTAGATTTTATTACCGTTAGTCTTGCCAAGACATTTGCTTATCGTGCTGGCGCGATTTTAGGCCCAGAAAAACTGGCGAAGACGCTTCCATTTGTGGCGTACCCTGCAATATTTAGTTCTACCGTATTACCGCAAGAGATCATTCGGCTAGAGAAAACACTGGACGTCATAAGAAAATCAGATGATAAGCGAGATATTCTGTTTGAAAGAGCCAAGTCTTTAGCCGTTGGTTTAAAACGCATTGGATTTACTATTCGCAGTGAATCACAAATTATCGCATTAGAATGTGGTAACGAGAGAAACACTGAGCGAGTCCGCGACTTTCTCGAAGAGCGAAATGTTTACGGCGCAGTGTTTTGCCGCCCTGCAACTGGAAGGAACAAAAACATCATCCGTTTTTCAGTCAATGCAGACATGACAGCTGCTGAAGTTGATCATGTACTCACTGTCTGCCAACAAGCATTTGCACACCCTGACTTAGAGTTTGTGTAAGTTAGTGTGTAGATAAAACTAAAGAGCTCAACAGTTTTGCTGAGCTCTTTATTCGTGTTATTCGTTGTGAGCAACTCGCCTCAAGAAAACAAGTCGCGAATGATTAGATCCAGTTTGCGATTTTATCGAACAAACGATTTTTATCCGCCGGTTTTACGATGAAGTCAGACATACCCGAAGACCCAATTTTGTCCAACGTGACAGGTGAACTATCCCCTGTATGCGCAATAATAGGTACCGACGCATAGTTTTTATCCGAGCTTCGAATTCGCCTAGACGCTTCTACACCATCCATAATTGGCATTTCGATATCCATCAGAATGAGATCAACATCTTCTTGCTCTAGTGTATCCAGAGCCTGCTGCCCGTCTTCTTTCTGAATCACTTCAAAGCCTTGCTTTTCAAGTAACATTGCCGTGAATTTACGCAAAGATTCATTATCATCCACGACCATAATTGTGCGCTTATTTGAATTATCTAACGTCACCGAGGCCGTTGGTGTCGATACATAGCTTGAATCATATAAGAGACGCTCAATAGTTGGTTTAGTATTCAATAACCAGGCTTGCGTTTCGATCCAAATAGGTTCATATGCAGCCTTACGTGCTCTCTGAGTCGGATGATGCTCAAAAAGATAAACTATGCGTGCTTCAGTGAAAGACAAGAGAGATTCTAATCTATCCAATTGGTTTGCTCTTGGATCTAAGCTCTCAAGATCGATAAAAATCAGATCGAATTCGAACTCGTACTCTTTCTTTTTGAGTACTTGGTTGGCATCTAAAATCGTCGAGTCAAAGCCCATAAAACGGCTAATATCTGTTACTTTAGACACCAAGATATCTTGGCTAGTCACCGTTAGAATGGTTTTGAGTTTAGTCAGATCGTTTTTGATTTCAGTAACGGTATCAGATGTCGTTAGTGGGAAAGTTAACGTAAATTGAGACCACTCCCCTAACTGAGATTGACACTCAATGTTCCCCCCAAATGAACGCATGACTTTTTTACAAAACGGTAGGCCCAAACCATAACTTCCTGATTTGCCGGTGGTGTAAAAGTCTTGAAAGATATTGCGTAGAACATCAGGAGCAATACCAGCACCATTATCGGTTACAACAATTTGATTAAAGCGTTCTGAACTTATCATGGATACATGTATGTGAAAATCTTCAGATTTACGGTGATGGAAGGCATTCTTGAAAAGATTATACATAACGTATTTAAGCAGCGTATCACTACCTAGAAACTCAAACTCACTTCTCGCATCCAACGATATGGCAAATCGATCAGTGGCACGTTTATAACTGAAGCTTTCAATTGCCTGTTCAACGACCGAGTGAGCTGAATATTTTTTGAAGCTAGAACGAGAAACTCGATTTTCATCAATCGAAGTCAGCAATAAATCGATGGTTTCATTACCCGATTGGATAATGTTCATTGCATCCTGACTCACTTCACGTAATAAGGTGACATCTTCTACACTCATGACGTACTGCTCTTTTCCTGCCTCTTTCATGTTGGGCAAGATCGACTGGATAACATCTATTGAAGTGCAAAGCCCACTCAACGGGTTACGCATTTCATGTGCAATCCCTGCCCCGAATGATTTTGCCAGCGAGACTTTTGCTTCATGTTCAACTTGGTTACGAAAATAGAACAAATTACCGAAGACATAAATAAACAGAAAGATTGGCACATGAGTCCAATCCATGGTCAGGTCCAGATGGAACCCTTTTGCAACCCAAGCGAAGAATGTGGCCAAGCCTATCCCAGCAAAGGTTTGAGCAAACATGACCCTAGTAACATGAACCAGTAAAATGTGTAAGAAAATTGCAGACATAAACGACATAACCCATACATTGGACCAGTCATTCATCAGTAACATATAAAAAAAGAAAAACGGTAAACACAGCGTTATCGTCACTTGGTAATAAATAGGAACATAATCTCTCCAAGTCGATGATAAGCGGTTTCTAAAAATGATTCCGAAAAACAATAACGAACAAAACAATCTAAGGGGTAAATTTTCATAAGCCTGTGGAAAGGCAAACTCCCAGACAAAGTAGTACAGCGGAAAGCCAAGAAACCCCATCCAGCCAACGAGAGTTAGGTTTGGTTCTGCATATTGATAAACCTTACGTATCGAGTCCATATAATCTGTTTTGCTTACTCCGCCTGACGCACAATAGTGTGATTTTGATTCACTTTTATCGTTTTATTATTAACTAATTATATATTAATCATCATTTATAAGCAGCGCGAAATGACGTAAACAGTTCGCAATACTTATCTTTAGTTTCAATCTTTTAAGACAGCTACACTTGATTTACAACCAAATAAACAAAGTTGCATATAGTTTAGTGCAATTTTGCGATAATCGCTCTGTATCCAATTGGATGTTAATCTCATTTTGTGCAAGAAACTTAAGTCGCGCCTTTGGCACGACTTTCCAACGATTCAAAAACAGTACTCACCGCATATAGCGCGGTGACAAACAATTGGCTTGGGGTGTGTCATGAATTCTTTCCAGATAAAAAATGTCATTTTTGATGTAGGTAATGTATTGGTACGCTGGTCTCCAGTAGAAATCGTTCGCTTAACATTTGGTGGTTCCGTAGAGTCAGAGAAAATGGCTCAGATGCTATTTTCATCACAAATCTGGAAAGATTTAAATAAAGGGACGATCTCCGAAAGGGAAGCAAAACAGCGTTATCAACGTGAACACCAAGTAACGACGGAAGAAATGGACCGCTTCTTTTATTATGTAAAACACACTCAAATACTACTTTACGGCAGTATAGAGCTGTTAAAACGAGTAAAAAGTGCCGGATATGGCGTATATGCGCTCACAGACAACATCAACGAAATTGTGGAACATCTTCGTACTACCTATGAGTTTTGGCCACTGTTTGATGGAGCAATCATCTCTTCTGAAGTTCAATTACTAAAACCACAAGTGGAGATCTACCAAACTCTACTTTCAAATTATCAGCTTAACCCCGAAGAGACAGTATTTATTGATGACATGCCTTACAATGTTGAAGGTGCCCGAGCAGTTGGCATGGCTGCTATTCAGTTTGAAAATGCTCAGCAATGTGAGCTCGAACTAAAAGCTATGGGGGTTAACTTCTAGAAAGCTTTTAATAAAACATAACGTTAGGGTGCATAAACAAAAAAGAGCAGTGTTGAGACTGCTCTTATCTAATGTTTTAGAACGCTAGGTTAGGAGTAAATCACGTTTTCCTCAATCCCACTAACTAATGACTGGGCGTTCTTCCAACGGAATACTTTTTCTAACACCTCTTTGCCATCAGGTGCGCGCCAAGTTCGCTCTTGATCCTCTTGTCCACCAATGTGGCGATAGAATTCAATCGCAGAAATGTTTTGCGACACAACTTCTAAATAAAGACCTGTGTCTTGAAAGTACTGCTGTTGCCATTCTGCGACAGCAAGTAATAGCTGCTTACCAATCCCACGACCACGGTAACTGTCATCAACATGCAATGCGTCAATAAAGGTTCCACGCTCGAAATCATGGTTGCCGAACACACAAACAAAGCCAAGTAGCAAACCTCCCTCCTCCGCCAAGACAATGTGCTGATTGAATGGTGGGTTGGTCAAACGGGTTTGCCAAATCAGTAGTTTGTCGTCAATCGCTTCTTTCTCAAGATAGTTATCACTAAGAATGCCACGGTAATGACGCTTCCAGCTATCCGCATGAAGATGCGCAATGCGCTCGTAGTCCTTATATTCCGCTAATCGTAAATCCATTACGTATTCCTATTTTCTTACATTTTTGCTTCTTTATAGAGTCTCGGTATATTCCACCTTTATAACACTTGTTTCTTGGCAGATTTTATACACCTTAAGCCAGAGCTCATTTTTTAATACTACTCATTATTCAATTAAAAGCAAAATATCCCATCAAGTTCCTTAATCTATACCCAAAGGAATCATCACATTTGTCTAACTTTAATTTGACTTACATGTGTACGCTGATATTCTGGCGAACAGTTGTTAGCTCAAAGTTAGGGATACACCTGTGACTCAAAACAAACCACCTGTTATCTGGTTGAATACATTAATATTTTCTGCCAGTTTTGTTCTAACTTTTATTGTAATGCCTTGGTATGCATATCATTTTGGACTGGGTTGGGAACATCTAATTTGGGGAGTGATTGCATTTAGTTTTACTAACCTTTCTATTACAGCAGGCTATCATCGTCTCTGGAGCCACAAAACATACGAAGCTCATCCTATTTTGCGCGCCATTTTTGCGATTGGAGGAGCATTTTCTTTGCAAAATAGTGCATTACATTGGTCTTCTGATCATCGTGTGCATCACAAACATGTCGACAATAACGATAAAGATCCGTACTCAGCCAAGCGGGGTTTTTGGTATTCTCACATTGGGTGGATGTTACGTGATTACAATAAATCAAAGGAAAACGAATATACAAACTGCCGTGATCTAAAGCGCGACAAAATCGTCATGTGGCAGCATAAGTATTATGTTCCACTTGCCCTACTGACTAATATTGGTTTCCCAGTCATGCTCGGACTGATCTACGGTGATATCTGGGGGATGTTATTGGTCGTTGGTGCGGCTCGACTCTTTATGAGTCACCATACGACTTTTTTCATTAACTCCCTCGCACATATTTGGGGTAAGCAAACTTTCACAGACAAAAACACTGCTCGCGATAATGGTGTACTCGCCTTTTTCACATTTGGAGAGGGTTACCATAATTTCCATCATATTTTCGAGAATGACTATCGCAATGGCGTGTATTGGTGGCATTACGACCCAACGAAGTGGTTGATAAAGTCATGTTCTTGGCTAGGACTCACATCTAAGTTGCGCACAACGCCTACATTTAGAATTGAAAAAGCCCGTGCGAGTCAACTTTTGAAGAAAGCAAGAGAAAAGCTAGAATCGAAACCGAACACGCAAACAATCCTCGATCAGCTACAGCACGAGTTTGATACTCTAGTTCATCACATGCAGGAATACTACGAGATGCGCAAAGAAGTACTCGGTGCCAAAACTGCCAGTGTGGTAAAGAAATACGAATGTTCTGTAACGAAAATGAAGTACCAGCAAATTAAAGCAGAGTTCGAACGGCAGCAACGTAGTTGGAACCTTATGGTTCGTCGATACGCATAGTTTATCCTCATTCTTACGATTACTTAGCTTCGCTTCGGCGAAGCTTTTTTGTTGTGAAGAGTGTTTTCCAATAATTGCTTACTGAGTAAAGTCTTTTCCTATTGTGAATCAATTCACTCTTTATTCATTCACTTTCCTAGTCATATTTTCCTTCCTATAAATAGCTTCAAACCAGCACATAACACTTAGAAAACCAAATTCCAACAATACAATCTAACGAAATTATTTATTAAATTATTATTTGTCTCAGATCATGCAAGCCCCATATTTGTCTCGTGCCACAGCTAAGAATTCTGTAAATTCCTTGTCATAAACTGAAACAGTTTCTTTCTTTTTTACATAACATTCGGAGATCCCTATGTTAGAGCTCTTAATTGGCTTAGTGGTTACCATTGCGGTGGGTTACTTTATTGTCAAAGGCTATAAAGCTGCGGGCGTGTTACTGACAGCTGGTATTGCTTTACTTCTTATGACTGGCGTTTTGGGGCACGATGTGCTGCCGTCAAAAATCACCTCAACTGGTAACATGGTGACAGATGCGCTTGAATACGTGAAATACATGCTTCAATACCGCGGTGGCGGTCTTGGTATGCAAATCATGCTGCTTTGTGGTTTTGCGTCATACATGACCCATATCGGCGCGAACAACGTGGTAGTGAAACAGTTCTCTAAACCGCTTTCTGTCATCAAGTCTCCTTACGTCCTTTTGGTAGCGGCTTACATTGTGGCGTGTTTAATGTCTCTTGCGGTAAGTTCTGCAACAGGCCTTGGCGTACTATTAATGGCGACATTATTCCCAATGATGGTCGCGATGGGCATTTCTCGTCCAGCAGCCGTTGCAGTGTGTGCCTCTCCAGCGGCAATCATCCTTTCTCCTACTTCTGGTGATGTTGTTATCGCAGCAGAAAAGTCTGGTTTAGAGCTTGATGTGTTTGCGGTACAAACTGTGTTGCCTGTTTCTATTTGCGCAATCATCGTCATGGCAGCGGCAGCGTTCTTCTGGAACAAATACTTAGATAAGAAAGAAAATACACCAATGGAAAAAATTGATGTATCAGAGATCAAAGCTGACGCACCAGCGTTTTATGCAGCTCTTCCTTTTCTACCTATCATCGGCGTTTTCCTATTCAACGGTCGTACCATTCCAGGACTTAGTCTAGACATCTACACTATTGTGGTTGGTTCGATTTTCCTTGGAGCTCTGATCCATTATGTTGTAAATAAGTTCGATGGTAAGAAATCACTAGAAGATTTAGATTCTTGTTACGCAGGCATGGCTGACGCGTTCAAAGGCGTTGTGATGCTTTTGGTTGCCGCAGGGGTTTTTGCACAAGGTCTGATGTCTATCGGAGCTATCGATAACCTACTTCATCTAGCAGATAATGCTGGTGCAGGCGGCGTTGCTTTAATGCTTATTCTAACTGCATTGACAGTTGCAGCAGCAATTGCAACGGGTTCGGGTAACGCGCCTTTTTATGCGTTCGTGGAGTTAGCACCATCTTTGGCTGCGAAAATGGGATTAAACCCTGCTTTCCTAATTATCCCGATGCTTCAAGCATCAAACCTAGGCCGTACTATCTCACCAGTATCTGGCGTAATCGTTGCGACATCAGGTATGGCAAACATCAGCCCGTTTGAAGTTGTAAAACGCACATCCGTTCCAGTTCTAGCAGGCCTTATCACGGTGATTATTGGTACTATGGTGCTTGTTCCAATGAGTGCCTAACGGTATTGCCACGATCAAACTAAAAGCAATATCCGAACAAAATTACGTTTAATTAAAAACGCCAGCAAATGTGCTGGCGTTTTTTTTATTCTAATGTGTTGATTTACGCTGACTTAAATCGGTCAGGAATCTTAGTGATGCTCTCTCTGTAGCTAAACCATAAGTAGGTAACGGCAAGCGAAAAGAATAAATATGAAAGTGCGAATACGATTGGAGACGTGATTAATTCCGCGGACATTCCCCACATCACACCGACTACGGTTATCGTCAACTTAGAAAGCATACCGCAAATGAGTAGGAATAAAGCAAACTGTGGAAAACGCGAGCTGCGAAATGCGAGGAAATAACAGCTACCTACAGCTAAAGAAGCAATAGATAAGCCCAACATAAATGAATGGATGTGGTCTGCTGATGCGATACCAGCGGATACCGAAGCCATGAGTAATAGGAACAGTTTCATAAGTCACCTCACAACAAATCTAAAAAGCATCCCTTCATAAATGAAAACTCATTTTTCACTATATTCTGCGCCTAAAATCAGCAATTACAAGTTACTTTTTTGCTCACTTAATGAACATAAAAGCTAATCAGCTTCAATTATTACAAAAGGTTAACAATTAAAAATTAAGAAACCCTTTGCATCTGATACTTACGACAGTTAGATGATAAATTCGCCATTTTTGTTACAGATGGTTAACATGGAAACATTTTGAAATTTTTTATTTGAAATGTGAACTGTGCACTCAACAGCGTAAAACCTCTCTGTCTTGACTCATCATTCGTTATTAGCGAACAAAAAATATCACTTTTTTACAACGTTCTTACTACATACAAAACCATGAATTCACATCCACTTTTAATGTTGCAAATTATTTTATCAGTAACCGTAAAAAGAGATTCCAATCACATATTTATTGGTTATAATCCGCGCTCATTGCGTTAAACGTTGAAAAACGCAAACTAATTTTGAGAAAAAACATCTTTAAACCAACCTTCTTTGCGGCATTGCCAATAAGAGGAAAAACTGAGAATAAAAATGAGCAAGATTGATAAAGCTATGCGCATCCTGTTAGCAGGGTTCTGTATCAACCTTTGTCTTGGCATCCTGTATGCTTGGAGTGTATTCAACAAGGCACTGGTAACTGAATCAGGCTGGAGTGCTGCAGAAGCTTCTGCACCTTACGCAACTGCAACCATCACTTTCTCTATCTGTCTTCTTATTGCAGGTATTCTTCAAGACCGCATGGGCCCTCGAATGATCCTTATCCTAGGTACTGTTCTTACAGGTCTGGGCATGATCGCTTCTGGCTTTGTGAACTCTCCACTAATGTTGAACATTACATTCGGTGTGATCACAGGTGCAGGTATCGGCTTTGGTTACGCATGCCTATCACCTTCTGCGATGAAGTGGTTCCACGCTTCGAAGAAAGGTATGGTTAACGGCATTATTGCGGCAGGTTTTGGTCTAGCGGCTATTTACCTTGCGCCAGTAACTTCTGCGCTAATAGACAGCATGGGCATTCAAACTAGCTTTATGATTCTTGGTGTTGGTATCCTAGCGATTGCGGTTCCTCTTGCAGCAACCATCAACAACCCACCAGCAGACTACACACCTGCGGAGCCTAAAGTAAAAGAAGGCCAAGCACCTAAAGCGGTGAAAAAGTCAGATGACCTAACTTGGAAAGCAATGTTGAAAACGCCACAGTTCTACTCTCTATGGATCATGTACGCGTTTGCAGCTTCTGTTGGTCTAATGATCATTGGTAACATCACGACAATCGCAAGCGTTCAAGCAAACTTGCCAAACGCGGTTTACCTAGCGTCTATTCTTGCTGTATTTAACTCTGGCGGTCGTGTTGCCGCGGGTATGCTTGCAGATAAAATCGGCGGTGTTCGTACGCTTCTACTCGCGTTCGTTCTACAAGGCGTAAACATGGTGCTGTTCGCGACGTTCGACTCTGAGTTTACACTGATCATCGGTACAGCAATCGCAGCGGTAGGTTACGGCACACTTCTAGCGGTATTCCCTACTCTAACGGCTGAGTTCTACGGTCTGAAAAACTACGGCACTAACTACGGCGTGCTTTACACAGCATGGGGTATCGGTGGTGCAATCGGCGCAGCGGTTGTTGGTTTCTCGATGACAAATGGCGACGGCTACACCTTGGCTTACACAATTTCTTCAGCAATGATGGCAGTATGTATCGTACTAGCGTTCATCACTAAGCCATTGTCTGCAGCGAAAGTAGCACAGCTAAAAAACGCATAATTGCGAATTGATTTGATAGCAAAAAGGCTTAACCTATGGGTTAAGCCTTTTTTGTTATCGGTCGTTTATGGAAAGCCCTATCGAACTTGCACCAGACTACTATCTAGAGAACTTCTTTAAGCTGACTCATCACGCAGTAACTTGGTACAGCGATTTACTGACCAAGGAAGAACACGCATGGCTTTGCTCGTTTGATTCTTTGAGCAAACACGCCCAGTGCCTTTTGGTACGTTTATACAGCCGAAAGGGGTGTTGGTTTCGAAGTGATAAGCTGAGTTATCCAGAAATACCTTCTATCAATGAAGCACTGGCAGAATTGAGTCAGCATGAGTTTGTAGCCCTTTCCCCACCCCTTTCTCATCAAGAGTTAGCGGCTAATTTACTGACCAAGCCAGAAATCTCCACGCTTTATCCCGAACTGCCGAAATCACTCAAGAAAGACGCCCTTGTCGAACGTTTGAGTAATGCGGAATTTGATCGTACAGAGAAGCTTGAGTTTACGATCGTCAAACTCAATTCTGCTCATATGATCGACGTGTTGCTCACTCTGTTTTTTGCCAACACCCATCAAGACTTAAGTCAGTTTGTGCTTGATGACTTAGGTTTGCATCAGTTCGAGCAATATCAATTGAGTAAAGTGCGCCGTTTCTTTGATTCACGTGAGCAAATAGACCGTTTAATTGAACTGAGCCAGTTGGCCAACCTGTACTGGCAATTTGACCGAAAAGACAAAGCCAATCTCGACTTATTAATTGAGGCAATGCCTCAGCCCGTTAAACACCGTTACGTAGATCGTAAACGCGAGCACATGTTGAATGACATAGCACGTGATTACGAACGGCTTAATGATCTAGAGACCGCCCTATCTCTATTTGGGCAAACTCAACTCACACCGAGCCGAGAACGACGCGCACGTATCTATGACAAATTAAACCATGATGATTTATTTGGTGACATTGTCACAGGTATGCTTCACTCACCGATCGATGTGTCTGAGCTCGAAGTTGCACAAAAACTTGAGCAACGGTTAAAACGAAAACAAGGCGAGAAAGTGCCAAGAGTGACGAAGCCAACCTGTACGGAATACCGCCTTGAACTGGATTTATCTCAACAGAGAGTCGAACTCGCCAGCAAAGCGTATTTTGAGTCCTTAGGCTGGACTGTATTTTACGCCGAAAATGCACTGCTTAATGCATTACTTGGTCTCACTTTTTGGGATGCGATTTTTGCTCCTATTGAAGGGGCATTCATTAACGCTTATCAACACCGTCCTTTAGATTTATATCACTCGGATTTTGTTACCAAGCGCCAAGCTTTGATAGACACCGCTTTTGCCGAACTAGAAGCGGGCAACACCCAGATGTTATTGACAAAATACGATGAGAAGTTTGGCATCAGTAATCCATTTGTACATTGGAACTTAATAAGTAAAGAGCTACTCGAAACAGCACTCAACACTATCCCAACCAATATGCTGATGGCGCTGTTCAAAATACAATTGAGCGACCTTAAGCTTTACCGTAATGGGATGCCGGATCTCATTGCTTTTAAAGAAAACGAGTTCGAGTGGATTGAAGTGAAAGGCCCTGGCGATAAACTCCAGGATAACCAATGGCGTTGGATCAAAGAGTTTACTCGCCTTAATGTCCCGTTTGCGGTGTGTTACGTCGCAGCAACTTAACTTACTCTATATAAAGAGCTTGGCGCATGTTCATTAAAACAATTTCTTCTTTACCGCACCTTGCTTTTTTTCTGAAATATTTTCGTTTCTTCACGATCACTTCACGCTTCATCACACACAATGCGCTTCTACTCATTAAGTTGATTTGAAGAGGCAAAATAAAATGAACAAAACCATTCTTGCGTTACTCGTTACCTGCTCAGTTTCGGTATCTGCGGCTCCTTATGTAGGTCTGGAATATGGACTAGGCACCACTGACCATGACTTGGAACCTCACTTTTCAGCTGAAAATGTAACACTTAACCCAGAACTTGAGGATGGTATTCTCTCAGGATTTATCGGTTACTCGTTTAATGACAATTGGGCAATTGAGCTAGGTTACAGCCAGTTTGACCTTGATGACGGCCGTTCTAAGGACCTTGGTATCAAGACAATTGATGGCAAAGATTACAATCATGAAATGGATTGGGATTCCTCTATCACAGCCAAACAAGTCTCGCTAGCACCAGTGTTTAGCTATGCATTAAGTGATAAATGGACAACAAAATTCAAAGCGGGTTTAACTTACACGCAATACGACGCCAAGGTTGCTCAACATCAAGAATATGAGCTTGTCGCGAATGACGATGTGGAAATAAGCAACACGCTTTTCCATAGCTCGGAGAAAAGCAACGAGTTAGGCGCAATGTTCTCTGTGGGCGCAGAATACCAAGTGTTGCCAAAGCTCACCATTGGTGCAAACGCTAAATACCAACTAGACAGCTACGCAAACACTGCATCCTTTAACGTAGGCACAACTTATTACTTCTAATATAAGGAGATGATAATGAAAAGAGTATTGTTAACATCCATGCTTGCCCTACTTTCAAGCTCGGTTTTCGCCGCGTTTAATGGTCCAGAAGTCAGTGCAATCAATACGGTGAAAGAGGCGCGCAACGCAACCGACGACAGCGCTGTAGTGCTAACCGGGCATATTGTTCAATCATTTGGTAACGAGACTTACTTGTTCAAAGACAACACTGGTGAGATCGAAGTAGAGATCGACAACGAAGATTGGATGGGTCAAGAAGTGACACCAAAAGATACCGTAATGATTCGAGGAGAGGTTGACGCAGATTGGACAACTACGCAAATAGACGTTGAGACCATTCAAAAACGTTAAGAATTTGACTAATACCTCAACACAAACAACACAGCCACATTTTAGTGGCTGTGTTACGCAATAATCATGGAAAACGCTCGTTTAGCTAGTCAAGCAAGGGCAATCTTGCGGTACGACTAATCGTATACTCTTAGGCTGAACATCAAATCTAATGGTTCTCGAATGATAAGGTTCTCCATCTAAATTAAGAGGCAATGGATTCGGAAAATCTATCTCCAACCAGCTTGCTTTAGTGTACTTCACAAACTCTCCTTTCTCACTCGGGTTATTGATCTCGTCGATTACTTTAGGCAGCTCATGAGGTAAAAATGGGCGCACCAATGTTAGATCCATCATCCCATCATTAATCATCGCTTTTGGAGCTAACTCTTGCCCACCTCCAGCAAGGCGCCCATTACAAAACGCACCGAGCAACATTTCTCCCTGATACGCGCCACCTTCAATCGTTATTGTTCCGTCATATGGTTTAAAGCCAAGTGCTTTTACAACACCAGTTAGCGTGTAAGCTCCGCCGCCAAGAAAGTTTTTGAGTTCAACAGGCGTTTCTGCTGTAACTTCTGCGCCAAACCCTGCTGTTGCCACGTTAATAAAGCAGCGATCGTTCGCTTTGACGCAATCGACCAAAGCGGACTGCCCCTCAACAGCAAGAGATAAAGACGCCTTAATGGAATTAGGTACTTGAATAGCGGTAGCAAAGTCATTGGCAGTACCAAGGGGAATAATGGCTAACTCAGGGCGTTTTACTTCGTCAATTTGAATAATCGCAGAAGCCGCCTCATTGACAGTCCCATCGCCACCAGCGACAACAATACGTTCAATGCCTTCAGCAACCGCTTCTTTCACTAGCCGCGGCATGTCTTGAGATTCCCACGTCACACGCACCTGTACGTCGATGCCTTTTTCTCTCATTTTCATGATTGCATCTCTTAACTCTGGATTCCCAGCTTTTTTTCCGTTAAGGATGGCACGTATTGTCTTTTTCATTGCACTTCCTATTGGTTGATGACTTTTCCTGCTTGCTTAATCTGTGAACGCAACCACTGATGGGCGCTGTCGTTTGTGCGACTAGGATGCCAGATTGTACAAAGCTCATACATTTGTTCATCAAATGGCATTGATAAAGATTTAACATGATAGGTGTTATTGAACAAGTTGATCATCGACTCTGGCATTAAACCAATGTATTCACTACCACAAATAATTGGGAGCATTTCTAGTACGCCTGAGGCTCGATACTTAATCTTTCTCTTGTCCAAGTCGACAATGTCATCGGCGTTTAACAGGCTCTTACGACTCTGCCACTGCGAAACTACTACGTGTTCTTCTTCAAAAAATTGTTCAGCCGTAATCTCGTCATTGAGGCGGGGATGCGCTTCGCTACATACCACCACCAAACGCTCCGTAAGTACAGTTTCCAGTTTTAGCACCGTTCTTGCTCTTGGTGTGATATCAATGATCAAATCGTATCGTTGTAACCGCAGATCACTTTCAAAATCTTCCGTAAAAAGCGGATGTACTTCTAATGCAACATTTGGCGCCGACACACGGATTTGTTTCATGACTTGAGGTAGCAACTCAAAACTTGCAACGGACACACAGGCAATAGAAAACACTCTATTCGACACTTTAGGGTCAAACCCACTAGAGGCCGATAATGTCGAAGTGAAATTTTGTACTGAAGCTAGAAGAGCAGGATAAATATCCATCGCAAACGAGGTAGGCTCGACACCTTTAACGCAACGATGAAACAATGGATCATCGTAGATATCACGTAGCCTTGCTAGCGCTTTACTCACCGCAGGCTGGGTGATGTTTAAACGCGCCGCCGCCCGAGACAAGTTACGCTCTTCATAGATGGCAGTGAAAATGGGAATAAGATTAAGGTCGGTCGGTTTCATGCTATTAAATTTTTCAAAAGTCACTTTCTCTATTTTAATCTAACAGCATGATCCTTCACGTAGCCAAGTGCAATAAATGGGCGGTATCGCTTGTTTTAATGAGTTTTAACTCAATTTTGACGCACTTCATTCACTATATAAACTGGCACCGTAGTGCAACGTAAAGCTTGGATTAGGCTTTGCCTAAGTAAGGGGTAAGAAACTCGCTGACTTCCTCGCCGCACAAACCCGTTTCTACCTCTATACCTGCTTGTTTTAGAATCTCGATACCTCGACCACTGTTGCGTGGGTCGGGGTCCAATATGGCTACGACGACTTTGCTTATGCCGGATTTGACTAATGTCACCGCGCAAGCTGGCGTGCGACCAACAAACGAACACGGTTCCAGCGTAACGTATGCCGTCACCGATTCTAACGAGCCTTGATACGCATTCAGCGCTTCCACTTCCGCGTGATTGCCACCAATCGCTTGAGTATGGCCTTCAGAAACGATTTGATTGTCTCTCACTAACACGCAGCCAACCGGCGGGTTGGGTTGACATTCAGGAAGCGCATTTTTGGACACTTTTAATGCGCGGCGCATAAACTCTTGGCTCATTTGAACTCTATTCTCTAATAAAAACGAGGCGCTATATTAGCGCCCCGTTTTATTCATTGCCATCTCTTCCAATGACTTTGTCCAGTTCTGGTAACGCTCGCGGAATACGGAATTTAAAGCGTTTTTGTTTGGTCTGGATTTTGCGCCACATCGACTTCAGTAAATGAGCGCTATTTTCACCATTTTGCATTCGCGACGCACTTTTTTGCCACGATTCACTCGTATCGGCTTTGTTCATTTCCAGCTCTGCCGTATTTAAACGCAATTGTTTGTACAATATGGTCCTTGCTTCAGACCAACGTTTAGCCTTTAACAAACGGTGGAACGTCAGCCATGCTGGTGTCGGTCTGTTGCGGTAGTAACGTTTAATGGCTACCAATGAAATAATCACAAAACCCAGCAACACAAGCGTGGAAACAATCCATGCAAAGTATGTTCTGATAAAGGACTTCAACGTGTGCTTCGCGGCAAAAGTTTTGCCCTCTAACATCACCGTTTCCACTTGCTGAGTCTTACTGTTCCACCAACGGAACTCATAATCCGACAGGGTTAATTCACCACCTTGTTGAATCACGTACACGCTCTCTTCTGCGCGTGTTGACTGGTAATCACCACGTGTTTGCGTATCTGTCAAACGGTGGGGTTGAGGATACGCTTGATAACGGGTTGTTGATTCTCCTTTCAACAAGTCTGGTAGCAATACAGATAGTGAATCTTGAGCAGAAATGGTGATTTTACGCGTGATTGCATCCCCAACTTTGAGTGACTCAGTGGAGGTATCCCAATCTTGCTTTACCTCTACATCTGTTGCAGCAAACCAAGGTGTCTCACCACTCAGCAGGCCCGATGGCAATACGGTTTTGAACTTAATCGGCTGCGTGTAAAGTGTGCCTGACACCTTCTCGCCGTCCGGCGCAGACACCTGAACGCCCACTGCGACAGGTGGAATCACAAAATCACCAGAAGCTTGAGGATACAAAGTCACTTCCCATCGTTGACGCGACCAAGTTTGTCCCTCTTTTTGCTCAGTAAAGTTGGTTGCTAGTTGATTACGCTGTTTGGCGATAACATTGGGCATTTCAATATTGCCAATTCTCGTACCACCCGTAAACCAACGCGGCGTTGCCACTTCGATGGTTAAAATAACTTGCTCATTGACGCTAAAGCTTGGTGTTTTACGCTTCTCTCCAGCCGTTGGTTGTTGACCAACCCACGCTTGTAACTCTACACCATGCTCTCGTTGAACGTCACGAATATCTTGAGCTAACACACTACTGCTCAGGAGGAAACCGAAACAGATAACTACCCACAAGGGTAAAGCAAAGGGCGTAAAACGGTGGCTTTTCATCATTGCACCGCCTCCTCTGTATTTTCGCTCGCAGTAGAGGTTGATTCTCCGGTTTCTATTGAACGCAATTGAATCTGAAACTTCGCATTTAAGAAGTATTTAGGATCCGCTTCGACTCGCTTTAACCATTTGTCGGCTAATTCTTGGCTACCTATGATGTCGTCTGCATTTAACGTCTCTTTAATCATCAACTCCGCTGACGTTTTTTCATCCGCCCCTTCTGCGGTTTGAGGGTTATCGCCTAGCTCGGTTGATGCTTCTTGCTCTGTTCCTGCCTGACTCTCACTCATCCGGTTGATGTCCTCTACAATACCACCAATCACTTTCAAGTTATGCTCAACATCCGGTCTTAGCCTCTCGCTCAACGTTGGCTTGTTGGCTAGGGATTTTAACAAGTCAC
Organism: Vibrio sp. YT-16; assembly: GCF_033337405.1. Classification (NCBI taxonomy): domain Bacteria; kingdom Pseudomonadati; phylum Pseudomonadota; class Gammaproteobacteria; order Vibrionales; family Vibrionaceae; genus Vibrio; species Vibrio sp. YT-16. Next base: position 468,583 of record NZ_JAWOQQ010000002.1, on the reverse strand, counting down.
GTGCAGCCAAATATTCACGCTGACGCGCCAATGCACTCGCCGCATTATAAAGACCGTAATCTCGAACCTCTTCGGACGGGTCGTTTTGCATTTCCAAAAACGCACTGTGGGCGAGTTCAAACTCGCTAGCGTAGTAGTACGCCGTGCCTTTGCGTAATGGATTGACAAAGTGTTTCGCGGCTTCTAAATACGCTTGTTTGTTAAACAAACGCTGTCCTTGTTGGTCTGGCGTTAGCCACAAATCCCACCACCATTGCGCTACCTTGTCGAAAGCCGTCACTTTTTGCACAACTTGTGGCTGCTCGGCTTTAACAGAAATGTTCTCCGCCAACGCACTGGTTGGCATCAATAACGTGCCGCTCACCATTACAATCACGCACCACTGCACTAACCACCCTTTTCTAAACCACAGCATCATGATCAGCGCGATTGGGAACAGAAGCTGATATCCCATGTCTTTCCAAGGCATTGAAGATTCGCCATTAAGCTGCATATTGCGCTCAACGTATCGGTTCAGTTGCTCGATATCACTATTATCGACGGTCACTTCCACCAATCGACCGTTAGTCTGACTAGCCAGTTTTTGTAGAGAATCCAAATCCATTGGGTTGTTACTCACAATGTCAGCATTCCCTGCCGCAAGAATTAACAGTTGATAAGGTTTGCCCGAGAAATACGCTTGGTATTGCTCAATCGTGGCTGGATTAACGCCATCACTCACCAACAGAACAGTGGAGCCTGGTTGACCTTGCAATTGTTGGTCAATTAACGGCAATGCTTTTTCGGCAAGCTTACCTTGCACGGGCATAATTTCTGGCGTAATGGCCGCCAAAAACGCGTCAAATACTTTGCTGTCTTGAGTTATAGGCATCGCGACATGAGCACTGCCCGCGAACACGACTAAACCCGTTTTTCCGCCTTTTCGCGCGACTAGCAAATCGCGTATTTTCTGTTTGGAACGCTCAAGGCGGCTTGGTGGGAGATCTTTTTGCAGCATCGAGTCGCTGTTATCAAGCACCACAAGCATAGAGGCTTTATCTTCGCCAAAGGGAGAAGATTCTCGTTGCCACGTTGGGCCTGCACAAATCACAATGGCGATGAACACAATCAGTATCAAGAGCTTAAGCGGCAGTTGCTTACGCCAGCCTCGCTCACCTATCGTCAAAGCATTGCGTAAATGTTCGGGCAGAATATCCTTCCAGCTTGGCTTGCTTTCTTCTCGCCAGCGTAACCACACCAAGAAAAACATGGGGACCAAAGCCAGTAACCACAGTGGTCGAATAAAATGAAACTGCGTAAAGAATTGCGTCCAACTAAGAGAATCAAACATCGCTCTCTCCTAATGATGATCGTGTAACAGCCCTTCTTTTGAGTGTTGCGACGCTGAACGCGAGCAAATGCATGATGACCACTAACGCCATCAAGTAATGATGAAGGCTTTGTTTTGGGCGGTATGTAGTGCTTTCGTAAAGTTGAGGTTCCAGTTTGCCAATTTCGTCGTAGGCAGCCGATAGTTCATCACGGTTGAGTGCTTCAAACGCTTCACCGCCGGATTCTTTCGCAATGCGATGAATCGTGTCCATATCCAACGCGGTTTCACCTATCGTTTCCGGATCGCCCATCGCAATGACGTGTACTCTCACGCCTTTGGCTTTCGCAACTTTCGCCGCATCAATCGGTTCAACAAAACTGCCCGTGTCGTTACCATCGGTTAATACAATCGCGACTTTTTCACGGTTTTGGTCTTGTTCTAAAGCACTACGCGACTTATCGCTTTGCTCAAAAACTTTAATCGCTAAGCCAATCGCATCACCAAGATGGGTACTCTGCCCTGCCATTGCCACATCGGTTTGGTTAAGCAGTTCGAGCCACACTTTTTGGTCTGCGGTAAATGGCGTTTGCACGAAAGCAGCATCACCAAAAAGCACCAAGCCTAATCGGTCACCTTTACGAGACTGAACAAACTCCGACAGCACTTCTTTTGCCGCATCAAGACGAGAAATTTTTTCGCCTGTACGTGAGGTGAAATCTGGCTCGGCCATGGAGCCCGAAAGATCCACCACCACCATCACATCGCGGCCTAAACTCGCGCGAACTTGAGGCTCGCCTAACACGGTGGGTTTTGCCATCGCACACACCACCAAAAGCCATGAAAGAATTAACGTTGCTCGCTGCCACCAACTCGGGGTCAACTGGCTTGCACCTTCTGATGGCGTCTCGCCAATCGCTTCCACCAGCTGACTAAAAAACGGCACTTTGATCGCCATTTGCTTAGTGCGATATGCGGGCACCAAGTAGTACACCACCAACGGCAAGGGCAAAACCAGAAACCACATTGGGTGAGCAAATTCAAAACCAGACAAACCAGTTATCGATGCAAGAAGATCATTCATGTTGACCTCCCTGATGTGCTTTGCGTTTCAATCGTGGTGATTTATTTGCCGCGCTTTTTTGAGCATCACAACGGTGCTCACTCACCCAGTTTTTCGCACGAGCAATAAGCGTTACTCGCTCTTCGTTGGTTAGCGTAACGCTTGGGTCAACAATACTTTGTAGCCAGCACTTTGAAAGCTCATCGTTAAAAACCATTTGCGAGTTTGCTTGAGAATCTTCGGTTTGCGGATACAGCGCATCGAGCTTGCGCAGAAAGGCGGTATCAAACAATTTCGCGTTGCGGCTATCAATATGAATCAGCACTACTTTAAGCACAGAGAACAATACTTTTGGCATGTCTTTGTCGCTCGATTTGATTTGCGAAATCGCCAGTAGAGCTTCTTTTCGGTAACGATTATGCCACCATTGCCGAGCCAATCGATATACGACGTACACCAATGCAATGAGCACAACCGCCGCTAAAATTTTCCAGCCAATAGTTTGCGGGTACCAACTCACGCTAGATGGTACGGCCACATCATGCAGCTCTCTGAGTATGTAGGTACTCGGAGGCGTAGGAAGATCACTCATTTAACGCCCTCCTACCAGTTTTTGAAATTGTTTAATGTGCTCGCCTGTCGTATCGAGTTCGATGTGCGGAAGGTGTTTCATCGCCATAAGTTGAGAGAGTGATTGACGCTGTAAGCTAGTTCGAGCCTCAAGCTTTGCGCTCGCAGCTTCTACCTTTGCTTTGCTGTCTAAGTTGAGTTGATACTGCCCATCACCAACCACCCATTTCGATTTTGCCAAATCGTCCGGTAACGTTTGTTCTAATGGGTCACTAACCATCACTGCGAGAACATCATTGTGCTGTTGCAGCTGTTTAAGGTGATCAAGATGGTGCTCCTCGCAGTCGCTCCAGTCGCTGATAAAAATCAAAGTGGATTGCTTGAGCTTCATACGTTTAATGAGCTCAATCCATTGACTGAACGTTACTTTTTCGGAATTGCGGGAGTCCACATTGAGCGATTGATTGGCTTTAGCGAGACGTTTAAGTTGCGCCAGAAGATCGTTTTGCGAACGCTGTGCCTTGCTGTGAAACAACGCCTGCTGGGATGCGATGACAAAACCGACTCGGTCGCCATCTTTTAATACTCGCCACCCACACATCGCTGCGATCTCTGCCGCGACAACCGATTTCATTACTTGCGTCGAAGCAAAAAACATTGTGCTTCTCTGGTCGACACACACGATTACGTTGCGATCTTTTTCTTCTGTATAACTGCGTACGTGCGGCTTACCCGTACGCATCGTAACTTTCCAATCAAGGTTACGAATATCGTCACCTAATTGGTAATGACGCAGCTCTTCGAAGTTCAATCCACGACCGCGAAACAGCGAATTGTGTCGACCAGAGAGTACACTACCCGCTTTTAGGTGAGGAAGTAAACTGAATGATTCTGCTTGTGCTTGCAGACGTACTAAACGAGCGTAATCGCAGTACAAACGGGGATCCATCCCCTGTGATTTTGGCGCAAGAGTTGGCTTAGCCATAATGCCTCCCACTTATCCAATTTCTACACAATCTAGCAGCTCTTGCACGACTCGTTGGTGATCGACTCCGTCTGCTAGTGCATCGTAGGTCAAAGAAAAACGGTGGCCCAATACAGACGGAACCATGGCACGCACATCGTCAGGAGTCACATGGTCACGTCCTTGCATCCACGCATACGCACGAGCGCACTTGTCGAGAGCGATGGAAGCACGAGGACTAGAGCCAATCTCAATCCATTTTGCTAAGTTTGAATCAGCATAACGCTCTGGCTTACGAGTCGCCATCACTAACGCAACGATGTAGTTTTCCACTAGGTCTGATACCACGATGTTTGGTAACTGACGGCGCGCTTCTAGCACCACGTCTGGCTCGATGTGTTTTGGCGTAATAATTTCGCTGCTGGTTTCCGCACCCAATTCTTCACTGCGCACCAAACGAATGATGTCACGTTCTGCGTCATCTTCTGGATAATCGACGGTAACCTTCATGATAAAGCGGTCCATTTGCGCTTCTGGCAGTGGGTACGTGCCCTCTTGCTCTACTGGGTTTTGCGTTGCAAGCACCATAAATAAGTCTGGCAATACGTGAGTTTTATCGCCTACTGTGATTGTGCCTTCGGCCATGGCTTCAAGCAGTGCCGCTTGTACTTTGGCAGGTGCACGGTTGACCTCATCAGCAAGTACAATGCTGTTAAAAATGGGCCCAGGTTGAAAGTGGAGTTGCGGCTTACCATCCAGCTCTTGATAAACCTCAGTACCCGTCACGTCAGATGGTAAAAGATCCGGCGTAAACTGGATTCGACCAAAACTGGTGTTTAACAAGTTCGCCAACGATTTTACGGAACGTGTTTTTGCCGTTCCCGGTAAACCTTCTAGCAGAATATGCCCATTTGTTAATAACCCGATGACTAAAGCTCGAACCACGTGGCTTTGTCCAATGACGCTTTTTTCTGTTTGTTCGATGAGTTCTTTTATCGCTTGTTGTGCGTGGTTCATAGGATACCTTTTCAATGGTTTAAGCCGTCTTTTCGATAGTTAAGTATAAGAACAAATGAAATAACTTAAGGTTATATTCACTATGTTATCTTTGCGGTTCTTGAGATTGGAGAAGTTGTGCAAGACCAACCAACATCGGTAACGCATAATCAAAGAACATTTTGATTCCCGAACACAAATAGTTTAGACCACTCTCACCATTCGGCGTTTTGATCAAACGGTTTTTTGGGCACTCACCCCAACAATAAGGCAAGTAAGGGCATTGCTTACAATACGTCGGCAATGAATCGCGTTTTGCCATGCCAAAAGTATATTGTCTTGTAGAGAAGGCCATTTCATTCAGTGAGTGTTCATGAATGTTGGCGAGTTTGTATTCTGGATACACATAGTGGTCGCAACTGAACACGTCGCCATTGTGCTCAATCGCCAACCCTTTGCCACAAAACTCCGCCGTCACGCAAAGCTGAGACGGTTTCTCCATTACTTGCGCCACCGCGGTTTCAAACAGATTAACCAGCACACGGCCAAGATCGTTATTCACCCACTCTTCAAAGGTCGCCATTAAAAAGCGTCCCCAGTCTTCAGGATCGACTGACCAATCCGTTACAATCGACATAGGATGCCCCGGTTTAGCCAGATCACTGCCTTTGGTTGGGATCATCTGTTCGTTCCAAAACTGCGGCGCGGTTGTTTGGAAGTTGTTGGCTTCTACCACCGGCGCAAACTGAATATAAGTCACACCCAATTCTTGGGTTAAAAATCGATATACTTCGAGCGGGTATTTCGCATTGTGACGATTCACCGTGACCAACGCGTTGAATTTCACGCCATGCGCTTTGAGCTTATCTACCGCTTTCATCACGAGATCAAACGTTGGCTTACCGCTGCGGGTTTTGCGATATTTGTCGTGCAGCTCTCGTGGTCCATCAATCGACAAGCCAACTAGGAAGTTGTGCTCTTTTAAAAACGCACACCACTCATCGTTTAGCAAAATGCCGTTGGTCTGAAGGTCGTTTTCAATGCGAACGCCTTTCGGCTGATATTTCTTTTGCAAAGCTACGACATTGCGGAAATAGTCCAACCCAAGCAGCGTCGGCTCCCCGCCCTGCCATGAGAATACAATTTCTTCGCCATCCTGACTTTCGATATAGCTTTTCACGAACGCTTCCAGTGTTGCGTCGTCCATTTTTGGCTGCTTTTCTTGGTGCAGTAGATTTTCTTTATGCAGATAAAAGCAGTACTGACAATCGATGTTGCACTTTGCTCCACCTGGCTTTGCCATCACATGGAATCGACGGTCATACGCGCCCAGAACAGGCGCTTTAGACGCCGTTTTAAGAGGAACAATAGGCATAGTAGTAGAATGGCGAGGGGAAATCTTACTCATACGTTTCTCACTATTACATATACCCAAATAACCTCGTGAGCGCTGTACAGCAAAAGTGAAGCTATTTGGGTATATAGCGCTCCAAAAAGCGCTATATAATCTTAATTTACTTAGAAGACTTAGGTACGAACGAACCTGCTTCCATACGAGGCGGGAATTCTTTGAATGTACCCATCACCTCTTTCACTGTATCCATTGCTGGCATCATTAAGAATGAACGCTCGTACATCCAACGAGAATAACCCATGCCTTGATCGCCTCGTTCAAATGGATCAATGCTCAAGTCAAAGATCAGTGGCACACGAAGTTTAGTGAACGGCTTACGCCATACATCCATACCCGTTTCATTCTCTTGAATCATAAAGTGGAACTTGTACTTTCCTTGGCGCAATGCCACAAGATCGCCGTCGTCGCTCCAGTAAACGAACTCATTTCGTGCGGATTTGTCTGACTTACCCGTTAAATATGGCAGTTGGTTGTAACCGTCTAGGTGAACTTTGTAGTCCATATCGCCAACTTTTTTGCCTTTTAGTAATTCGTCTTTAACTTTGGTATCACCTGCCGCAGCAACTAGTGTCGGGAAAAAGTCCTCTAATGACATCATGCCGTTGAATGTTTTACCTGCCTCAATTTTTCCAGGCCATTTAATCAACATTGGCACACGGAAACTCCCTTCCCAGCCAGTGTTTTTCTCTGAGCGGAACGGTGTCATCCCAGCATCCGGCCACAAATCAACCATAGGGCCGTTGTCAGTGGTGTAAACAATGATTGTATTGTCATCCACACCTAACTCTTTGATCTTGTTAAGTAGCTGACCGATTTGGTCATCGTGCTGCTTAACACCATCCGCGTAGAAACCAGCGCCTGTTTTGCCTTGGTATTCTTCAGGAACATGTGTGAAGTTGTGCATGCGAGTGGTGTTAAACCAAGTAAAGAACGGCTTGTCCGCTTTTACTTGCTTTTCTATGAAGCTCTCTGCGGCATCAAGAAACTCACCATCAACATTTTCCATACGCTTACGCGTTAGTGGACCGGTATCTTCGATTTTGCCGTCAGCGTAAGAATGGATAACGCCACGAGGGCCAAATTTCTTCTTGAACTCCGGCTCTTTAGGGTAATCCACGTTCTCTGGCTCTTCTTCTGCGTTCAAATGGTATAGGTTGCCGAAGAATTCATCAAAACCGTGGTTGGTAGGAAGATGCTCGTCTCGGTCACCTAAATGGTTCTTACCAAATTGTCCAGTTGCGTAACCCATTTGTTTAAGCACGGTTGCAATCGTCGGATCTTTTTCCGAGATACCTTCCGGAGCGCCTGGTAAGCCCACTTTTGATAGACCTGTACGTTTTGGCATTTGACCAGTGATGAATGAAGAACGGCCTGCTGTCGAGCTTTGCTGTGCGTAGAAGTTAGTGAACTTCGCACCTTCTTTAGCAATGCTATCGATGTTTGGCGTGTTGTACGCCATCATGCCTTGGTTATAGGTACTAAGGTTCCAGTAACCAACATCATCACCAAAGATGACAAGAATGTTGGGTTTGTCCGCTGCATGTGCAACTGCAGATGCAGCGCCTAATGCTAACGTACATGCGTTAAGTACGAGTTTTTTACTGCTCGTTTTGGTCGCATTTTTCATATTATCTCCAAGAGTTCGCTAGTGCGTAAAAAACGGTATTCGCTTTTCAATACCATTGTTGATATAAGATAAAGCACTAATTTCAGGCGATAAATGCAGTCAAAATTAGTTAACCTATAAATTAAATTTATGAGTGACGTTATGGACTTGAATTTGATCCAAACTTTTCTTGTTGTTGCGGAGTTTCAATCTTATACAAAAGCCGCGGAACAATTAGGGCTTACACAACCTGCTGTGAGCGCTGCAATAAAGCGTTTAGAGCAAGTCGTAGATAAGCAATTATTCGTTAAAAAAGGACGAGGTATCGCACTAACCTCCACCGCTTATCAATTACTGCCGCAATTCCAGCAAGCGGTTAGTATTATTGACAATGCGATATCTGATAGAAATCATTTTGAAGTGTGTTGTTCGGAAATTTTGTTGCACATTATGGACCCGATAAAGAACACTATTTTTTATGAATCACCACCCGAAAAATTCCTATTATTTGAGCTGTTAAGACAACAAAAAGTCGATCTAGTAATCGATACGGTGATCACGAAAGATGCAGCGTTTATTATTGAAGATGCCTATGAGGAAGAAGCCGTGGTTATCTGTCGTGAGAACCATCCCCGTGTACACGGCACGCTCACAAAAGAGCAATTTTATGAGGAAACTCACTGTTTATTTTCAGGAAAATGGAACAACATGTCGGGGTTCGAGCAACTAGCAAAGGAAACAATTCAAGAAAGAAAAGTCGACTTGATCACATCTTCGCTAGCGGGCATGGCGCTGTATGTCGCCCAAAGAGACAGTTTAGGGATCGTGTCTCAATCTTTTGCAAACAAGTGGAGCAAAGCGCTCAAACTTCAAATTTTGCCCTGCCCCATTTCGATACGCTCTATCCCTTACAAGTTCGTCTACCATAAGCGAGAGGTAAACAACCCAGCCCACATCGCTCTACGTGAAAAAATCAAAGCCAACTTAACGGCAGCCCACTACGAACCAATTTGTTTATAAATCTTGTCAATTGAAGCGTTAGGCGTTTTCGTCATCAAGCTTTCTACAAACCTTAATAGATAGAATTTTACAGATAAAAAAAGAGGCTCACTTTAATGAGCCTCTTTCTAGATGTGGAACTTCACTTAGCTTTTCTTACTTATTTGGGTTCTCTTTTAGTTTCTCCATCACTTGATCGAGCGAGAAGCTTGCTGCTTTTTGCCTTGGTGGGAACTCTTTAAACGTTTCAAGGAATCTGCCTACGTAAGCTTGCGCAGGAACAAGCATGTAAGCACGGTCTAGCATCCAATCGTAGTAAGTGTTAGAAGTGATATCAGCCACTTCGTAAGGATCCATACGCAAGTTGAAGATCTTAGGAACACGAAGTGTGGTGAATGGTTCAGCCCAAATACGCAACGTACCTTTTGCTCGTTGCTCCATAAAGACCAGCTTCCATTTGTTATAACGAAGTGCAGTTAAGTCTCCATCATCTGAGAAGTAAAAAATTTCTTCACGTGGGGCCTTATCCTCTTTACCAGTCAAATATGGTAGGAAGTTATAGCCGTCTAGGTGAACTTTGAATTTCTTACCATTCGCACTATAACCTTTGAGCAATTTCTCTTTGATATTGTCATCACCCGCGGCAGCAACGAACGTTGGCATCCAGTCCATGTGATGCATGATATCATTCGAAACAGAGCCAGCTTTAATTTTACCCGGCCAACGTACCATCGCAGGAACTCGGTACGCACCTTCCCAGTTGGTATTTTTCTCTCCACGGAATGGCGTTGTGCCTGCATCTGGCCACGAGTTCATGTGTGGGCCATTATCGGTGGAGTAAAAGACGATTGTGTTGTCTTTAATACCCAAATCATCCACTTTTTTCAGCAGCTGACCTACATGATTATCATGCTCGACCATACCATCTGCATACTCGCTGATGCCTGTTTTTCCAGAGTTCTCTTCTTTCACATGAGTACGGAAGTGCATACGAGTTGCGTTCCACCAGACAAAGAAAGGTTTTTCAGCCTTGACTGCACGATCCATAAAGTCGAGTGCCGCATCTAACGTCTCTTCATCCACGGTTTCCATGCGCTTGCGAGTTAGAGGTCCTGTATCCTCAATTTTGCCATCAGCGTACGAACGGATAACGCCGCGCGGACCGAACTTTTTACGAAACTCAGGATCTTTAGGATAATCGACGTTTTCTGGCTCCTCCTCGGCGTTCAAGTGATAAAGGTTGCCAAAAAATTCATCGAAGCCGTGATTAGTAGGAAGGTGCTCATCTTTATCACCTAAGTGGTTTTTACCAAATTGCCCTGTCATATAGCCCATCGGCTTCAGCATTTCGGCAATGGTTGCGTCCTCTTCCTTCAAGCCAAGATCAGCACCTGGAAGCCCCACTTTACTCAAACCTGTTCTAAGAACGGTTTGGCCCGTAATGAAAGTAGAACGGCCCGCTGTACAAGATTGCTCACCGTAATAGTCAGTGAACATCATGCCTTCTTTGGCGATACTGTCTATATTTGGTGTTTTGTACCCCATCAAGCCAAACGTGTAAGCACTGAGATTGGACTGGCCAATATCATCACCCCAAATGACGAGAATATTTGGTTTCTCTGCTGCGATACTGCTACTTGTCGCACCGATTAAAGCGGCGGCAAGAATCGCTAATCGGCGTTTAACGCCATATTTCGCTGTCATATAAACCTCTGTGTGTATTAGAAAAGTGCTTCCTGCAACAGAATGTATAGTTCACAAATGGCGGATAAGCGAATTTACTAAATGAGAATTCTTTCTATCTTTGCCTAACATTACACCGTTATTTGTAGCTAATACGCACTCCAATAGCACTTTAGTTCAGAGCGCCATCGCATCATTCATCACTACTGGTAATCTCAAGTATTAAGATTGTCTACGCATATCACAGTGCTCATAAAGTACCTGATTGCTTTTATATAAATATTAATGATAATACGTTTTACTACTATTAATAATTAAGGTACCCGTGTGCTTGACTCCAAGGTTTCAAATGGAAAAACTTCCCAATGCCAACACAACGGCGTTCACCATAATGATGAGGAGCTATTACTAGATAAGCGCACTCACTCTGTGGTACTCAATTACTTGCCAAACAAGAAATCTGTTCAGTTAACAAGCATTCAATTTAAGCTGCTGCAAACTCTCACTCACCATCAAGATCAAGTGCTTAGTAAGCATTTTCTTTACGAAACAGTACTAAAACGTGAATTTACTGAACATGATCGAGCACTCGATATGCACATGAGCAGAATGAGAAAGCGTCTAGTTCACGAAGGCGTTCCAACAGACAGAATTCAGACAGTCCACCGCCAGGGTTACATTTTCAAGCGCTCAGACAATCAACAGAAAAATTAACGCTAATTGACCCAACTTTTGGTAATTGACCGCTTATTTTGCTTTAATTAATGCAAATTCTAATCACGTAAAATAACTCAATGAATTTGCGCTTAATTTTTACACTTTGCATTGCTACTTTGTTTGCCGGCTGTGCAACCTATGCTGGTCTTAACTATGACCAACTGTTTGGTCCACAGCTCGTGCGTGAACGCACAGTTGACGTGGAAACCCCTCAAGCAAACTTCTTCCAAAGCGAAGTTAAACCCATTATGGATAACCGCTGTGTCGTCTGCCACGCGTGCTACGATGCACCATGCCAACTTAAGCTCTCTTCTGTTGAGGGCATTGACCGTGGTGCGAGTAAAGCACTGGTATATGAAGGAACAAGACTCACAGCCGCAGCACCAACACGCTTATTCGAAGATGCAGAAACAACCCAAGAGTGGCGCGATGCGGGTTTTCATCCGGTTCTCAACGAACGTGATCAAAGCATGGCAGCCAACATTGATGCAGGACTTATCGCACGTTTGCTACAACAAAAAGAGCGCCACCCATTGCCTGACCAAGTCCAGTTAGAAGGCTTTGACTTTTCGATAGACCGAGAGCAAACCTGTCCGACGATTGAAGAATACGAGCAATACGAGAAGGATAACCCAACCTGGGGCATGCCTTTTGGTATGCCAAATCTATCAAACAGTGAATACCACACACTCATGACTTGGTTGGAAAACGGCGCAATAATGAACGTTCACCAACCTGTTAGTGAGAATGAGCAAGCGCAAATAGATAAGTACGAAACATTACTTAACCACTCTGATTTGAAAAATCAGCTGATGGCTAGGTATATATATGAGCATTTGTTTTTATCTCATCTCTACTTTTCAGAACTCGATGAAGATCCCCGATTCTTCACGCTCGTCCGCTCTGCTACACCACCAGGACAGCCCGTCAAACGTATTTCAACGCGTCGCCCGTACGATGATCCAGGGGTTGAACGTGTGTTTTATCGAATTATTCCAGAGCAAGGGACCATAGTAGATAAAACTCACATGCCATTCGCGGTAAACAAGCAACGCATAGAGAACTGGAAAACTTGGTTTATTGATGCTGATTACACGGTTAGCCAGCTACCGAGTTATGCACCAGAAGTTGCTGCAAACCCGATGACATCATTCATCGACCTTCCAGTGAAATCGCGCTTTAAGTTCATGCTAGATAATGCACAAAATACAATAATGGCATACATCAAAGGCCCAGTTTGTCGTGGCCAACTGGCATTGAATGTTATCAATGATCGCTTTTGGGTGTTTTTCCTTGATCCAGATAAAGCAGACATCCCAGAAGTAAATGAGTTTTACCGATCTCAGGCTGATAACCTAAAACTACCGGCAGAACAAGAAAGTAACACGCTACCTGTTACCAACTGGGTCAAGTACGCGCGCCAGCAAGCTCGCTACCTAGAGGCTAAATCTGAGTTCACTAATAACTGGTTTAAAGAAGGTGAAAACCTATCCACCGATGTAATTTGGGACGGTAATGGCACCAACCATAATGCGGCATTAACGATATTCCGCCATTTTGATAGTGCTTCTGTTGTTCAAGGGTTAGTTGGTGAGCAGCCTAAAACAGTGTGGATTCTTGACTACGCGTTACTAGAGCGTATCCACTATTTGCTTGTTGCTGGGTTTGACGTTTACGGTAACTTCGGCCATCAGCTCATGACACGAATGTTTATGGACTTCTTGCGTCTAGAAGGCGAAAGTAACTTTATCTCGTTGTTACCCGCCGATATGCGCCATGAACTGCAATCTAGCTGGTATAAAGATCAAAGCCCGCAGTTGAGTGACTTTTTACAACGAAATGTGAAGCCGTTTAACCAACCAACCAGCGTTCAGTATAAGAGTTACGATCCAAAAACGGAGTTGGTGGAGTTGTTGAGCGAACATGTTTCAGATGTGCTTCTGCCTCGCTACGAAATTCAAGACACGGCTCTTTCTGCGAGTAGTGAAAAGCAACTAAAACGTATTGACCACGTTCGTGGTGAAGGCCTAAAAACCGTTCCGCAAATCACTATGCTTATGGTGAGAAGTCAATCAGGGGAAGATGAACTGTTCACCTTACTTCACAACAATGCACACACAAACATCTCTAGCTTGTTTGATGAAGAAAGTAACCGTGACTTTGCTAACGATGATATGACCATTGTACGCGGCGTTGTGGGAAGCTACCCTGCGGCATTTTTCTCGATCAACGAAAACCAAGTAAAAGATTTTGTCGATCAATTTAGTGCCATCCAAAACGAGTCCGATTACGTTAAGTTATTGGATAATTTTGCGATTCGTAGAAGCTCAGAAAAATTCTGGTCATTTAGCGATCGTTTACATAATTGGTACCGTACAAAACAACCGATCGAATTTGGATTACTTGACTATAATCGTTTTGAGAATCGATGATGATTTAAAGGGGGTTCTCATGGGTATCCGAGATAACATTGCCGCTCTTGAACAACAGATTTACGTTGCTTGTTCTGAGGGAGACTACGAAACGGTCAATATGCTTGAGCATCAACTCGAATACTTGCGTGGCAAAGTGGAACATCCTTTTGATGATGACCCTTATGCCCTAGACACTCGATTCGAGTGGGAAGATGACATGACCGAATAGAAAAAACCTCCGGAAAGCCGGAGGTTTTTTTATTTTCAATGCTCGATGGATTACTTCGCCATTAACTCATCCAGAGCTTGAATTGATGCAGACACTTGAGAAACTAAATCATCTTTAGTCGCATTATAGGTATCTAGAGGTTGAGGCGCGGCTTCAATTGCTTGGCAAGCGTTCATTAGCGCAGTTAGTCCTAAACTTCCTGCACTGCCCTTTAATTTATGGGCAAGGTTCTTTACTTCTTTACTATCATTGTCCTCAGCAGACGCTTGCAGCTTGCTTAATACATCGGTGCTGGTGGCTCTAAACAGATTAATAATGTGCAACATCTTATCTCTGCCCAAGATTTTCATATCGGACTCAATCACGCTCGGATTAATGATAACCACATCGGGTTCCTTTGTTTTAGGTGCTTGAACGACCTTTGATTGTAGCTCTTGTTCTTGAGGCGAAATTTGATCAAACGGGGTACAGTCGGCATTTTGTGGCAACAACAACGGCTTTCCGTCTAGCGCATCCTGAATCAATGCCGCGAGTGCCTCTTTTGCCAATGGCTTAGGCAAGTATCCGTCAAAACCAGCGGCTAGATAGCGCTCAACTTCTTCCGCAAAAACGTGCGCAGACACTGCAATCATTGGCGTGACGGCAAGCGCTTTATTGGCCGGCTTATCACACTCAATCCGCTTTAAGCGTTGGATCAACTCAGTTCCATCACAATCAGGGAGGTTGATGTCGACCAAAGCGATATCAAAATCTTGTGTGCTGATCAGTTGCTCTGCTTGTGAGCCGTTTTCTGCCATCACGACTTGGTGCCCCATGCTTTCTAGAAAGCCTTCCGCGACCACTCGGTTGACTTCATTATCTTCTACTAGCAAGACCTTTGCTTTCACTTTGCAACGTGCGGTTGCCACGGTTCCTGTTTCAATAGGTTCGCTTTCCTCTAACGGAATAGAGAACCAGAATCGGCTACCATTTCCCTCTTCGGAATCGACTTCTAAAACACCGCCCATCGCTTCAATGATTCGCTTACTGATGGCAAGTCCAAGCCCCGTGCCTCCAGTTTGGCTCATCCCACCTTCAGCTTGCGTGAAGGCATCAAACAACGTTCTCTGGTATTTTTTGGCAATTCCTATTCCAGTGTCTGATACTTCAAACAGGACTTGCGACTCGTCCTCAGGGTTCAGGCTAACGTAGATATCAATTTCTCCTTCGTCAGTGAACTTAATCGCGTTACCAACGAGATTGTTCAGCACCTGACTGATTCTGGTGACATCCCCTTTCCAGTAGCGACTAACATCACTTTCAATATGGTAGGAGAACAGCAGCTTCTTCTCTTGTGCTCGACTGTTCATTAACTGGAAAGTGTCCTCCACCATTTGGTGTAAATCAAAGCCCATGTGACGAATTTCTAAATGCCCCGCTTCAATCTTGGAGTAATCCAGTACATCATTAAGGATCGCGAGCAACGTTTTACCACTACGATTAATGATTTCCGCATAACGCTTTTGAATTGGGTTGAGGCCTGAGTCAATCAACAAGCGTGCTGTCCCCAACACTCCGTTCATTGGCGTTCTTATCTCATGGCTCATCGTCGCCAAGAATGCCGATTTTGCTCGGCTCGCTTGCTCTGCTTGCTTGCGAGCTTTAGCGTGATTCAAAACCTCTTCATTCAAACGGCGGTTTGCTTGTTTTAACTGCGAAGTGCGCTGCTCAACGAGCTCTTCTAAATGCTCTTTATGCTCCTCAAGCTCTCGCTTGGCTTGAGCTTCACCCTCTGCTACCACTTTTAGTGCTTGCGCGGTATTACGAGCCGTGATGATGGCCTGCCCCATATGCGCCAACTCATCTTTACCTTTCACTTCCAACTCAACCGCTAAGTTACCCTGCGCCACAGACAGCAACGCAGCGGAATATTCAGCTAACCGCTTCACAACAGAAAGGTACACCACACGCCATAAAATCAGCACCAATACAATCAAACCAACAATTGAAATAACGGTTAAAGACCACTGAGCGAATTTCAGTGTGCTGGTCAATTGGTCTACAGCGACGGTAGTGGTTTTGTTTGAATCATCAACCAATTTGTTGACCGTGCCATTAAGCTCTGAGAACAACTCTAATGTCTTTTGCATCAGTTGTTGTGACTGTTCGTTATTCTCGTATTGCTGCATCAGTATAGAAAATACGACCTGACGCTTACCAAGCTCTATGAGCAGTTGGCTCATTTGCTTAGAGCGCGTAGGATCTTCCACAGCGAGTACACGGCGTTGCATGATTTTGAGGTTGCTATCGAAATCACTTTGAACCTGTTGAATTCGCTCAATATTCGTTAATGTCCGAGCCTCTTCAATCTGATTCAACATTTTAAAGGCCAACAAGTGCAGTTCATGCAATCGCTCAGTCAGATCAAGATCGACCTCCACCAGTGCATCTAGCGCCTGATAAACTTGCGATTTTTTATTCGATTCTAATAAGTCATAAATATGCGTGACGTTAGCAACAGCAATGGTGCTTGTATTCTGAACTTGCGTACGAGTTAGTTGTTCTAGCTCTTCACTGAGCAGACGCATTTCTTCAACACGAGTATCTATCTCTTTTGCAAGCCACAGCTTTTTTTCAACCGAAACACCGAGTTCTGCCAAATTGTCGATAACGTTCTGGACGTTATTCTCTAAAGCTTCTAACAATTGAGAATCGAACGACTCACTCCCGAGCTCCTTGATGTGAGTGAGTAAAGACTCGAGCTGTTCGAACAGCACTCGCCCTGACTCCTTTCTTTCCTGCTCGTTTCTTGCGTTCGACAACATTTGTACAGACGAAATAATACGAGTACTCAACTCAGAGACTTGTCTCGCCTCAATCATGGCGGGAATCGCAGAATCCACGACATTTCTTTCGGTTTTGGCAACCAAAGAAAATCCAGACACACCAATAAGTGCCGATAACATGACCAGTATTGCCATCGCAATGAAAGACAACAAAAGTTTACGACCGATGCTTGCAGTTGCTAGCAGCATATTTTCATGACCTTAATGTTCGTGTTCAGCGACATATTACGTTATATTTTGCAGTGTTTACTTAATCTATGCCAACGAACTTCATTTCATGGTTAAAAATCAACACGCATTTCGCACATTTTTCAAACATTCTGCAGCCACTTTAACCCTCGTTGCTTCTTTGCCAGCGGTTGCCGCAGAGAAAATATGTGCAATATACCCTCACCTAAAGGATTCATACTGGTTGTCAGTAAACTATGGAATGGTGTCCGAAGCGAAAAGAGAAGGTGTCGAGCTACGAGTCCTTGAAGCGGGCGGCTACCCAAACAAAACCCGTCAAGAACAACAACTCGCACTGTGTAACCAATGGGGAGCAGATGCGGTTATCCTTGGGACCGTGGACCCACAGGCTTACGAGCATTCACTTAAAAATTGGGTGGGGAATACTCCCGTTTTTGCTACTGTGAACCAACTCGACTTGGATGAAGAACAAAGTGAGTTGCTAAAAGGGACTGTCGGTGTTGACTGGCATTGGATGGGATACGAAGCGGGTCAATATTTGGCAGCTCGCCATCCAAAGGGGTCAGGAAAAACCAACATTGCCTTACTTTTGGGGCCGCGAACTCGTGGTGGTACGAAACCCGTTACTGCCGGATTTTATGAAGCGATACAGGGAAGTGATATCAACATTGTTGACTCATTTTGGGCAGATAACGACAAGGAGTTACAACGTAACCTAGTTCAACGTGTGATCGATATGGGAAATATAGATTACATTGTTGGCAGTGCAGTGGCGATTGAAGCGGCCATCAGTGAGCTGCGCAGTGCCGGCAAAGCCGAGGAGATCGGTTTAGTTTCTGTGTACTTAAGTCATGGTGTATATCGAGGCCTGTTACGTAACAAAGTGCTCTTCGCACCAACAGATAAAATGGTGCAGCAAGGTCGGCTTTCCATGATGCAAGCAACGCATTACTTAAGAGGTAAAACGTATGACAAACATGCCTCACCAACCATCAAACCACTGACTCCGAAGACGCTTCATGACGACACGATCGAAGAATCGTTATCTCCGTCAGAATATAGGCCGACATTCCGTGTTAAGGCTGTTGATTGAAAGACCAAAAACGTGTTCTATTGAGTCACAACAATTTTAAAATCATACAAACGGAAACATCTTGATGCAAAAAACCATTCGTACCATGCCAACCCATAAACATGTGGCTTTGGTTGCTCACGACAACTGCAAACCTGAGCTACTTCGCTGGGTAAAAGAAAACAAAGAAAAGCTACAGAGTCACTTCCTTTACGCAACTGGCACGACAGGACACATGCTAAGTAAAGAAACTGGACTTGCGATCAAGAGCATGATCAGTGGTCCGATGGGCGGTGATCAACAACTAGGCGCTCTTATTTCAGAAGGCAAAATCGACGTTCTCGTTTTCTTTTGGGATCCACTGAATGCCGTACCTCACGACCCAGACGTTAAAGCGCTTCTTCGTATTGCTAGTGTTTGGAATATTCCTGTAGCAACGAACCGAGCCACCGCTAAGTTCCTGTTTAACTCCCCTCTTCTTGAGCAAGAAGTAGACATCGAAGTGCCGGATTACGAAGCCTATCTTGCTGAGCGCATGTAAGCTTTGATGCTAACCAAATAAAGCAAAGGCGATACCAAGTATCGCCTTTACTGTTTTTAACATTCTAAACGTTGCATTTAACGAGAAGTCACGATGGGATAGTCACCATTAACGAGCTCTTGAACGAATGCAGATCCCGCACCAGTATGCGTAATCCAAACCTTCTCTTTCGCACGTGTAATCGCCACGTAAAATAGCCTGCGCTCTTCTGCGTAAGGGAATTTGTCTTTGGACTCCGTCAACGCACCATCAATGTGAATTTGCTTCTTCTTAGCGGGGAATTGCCCCTCATCCACAGAAAGAATAATCACAAAGTCAGCTTCGCGTCCTTTACTCGCATGGCAAGTCATAAAGCGAATATCGAGATTAGGGAAACGTCGCAACCAATCGTCGAACAAATCGGGCTTATGATAATGGTTACGTCCTAGCAATAAAACTGACTTGGTTTGCTTGGCTTGTTGATTCAAGTGGTCCAAGATCTTTTCCACTTGATTGCTCGGCGCGGTATGTACGCTCTTCTGCTTGCGTTGTTTGTGGCTGTTTAGTGTTTTCGGCAACTGCGATGGGTTTTGCTGCACGAATGTATTCGCTACATCACCAATCTGATTGTTGAAACGATAAGTTGTATCTAAGTGATGAACGGTTGAGTGAGCAAAGCGTTCTTTAAAACCAGTGATAAGATCGACATCCGCTCCTGCAAACTGATAGATCGCTTGCCAATCGTCGCCAACAGCAAATAACGTGGCACCTGCTTGTTTCTGAGTGGATTCACACAGTGCTTCAATCAATGCCAGACGATCTGGAGAGATATCTTGATACTCATCGACCATAATAAAGCGCCATGGCGAGACAAACTTCCCTTTATTCACATAATCTGTCGCACGACTGATCATGGTTGGGAAATCCACTTGGTTGCTTTCTTTAAGCATTTTCTGCCACGCTGTAAAACATGGCCAGCATAAGGCGAGTTCACTATTTAAACGCGTATAGTCTTGGTGGTTTACGAGCTTTTCTTGTACTTGCTTTTTGGTCAAGCCCACCGCCGCTAAATGAGACAGCTGCGAATCTAGCCAAGCGATCAGTTTTGGATTTTCTGAATGGCTTCCTAACTCATCATCCCCTTTTAGGTACGCAATCGGCCATTTGTCTAAATGTTTTTGCCAACGTTTAAAGTTGGTGGGTGTCATCCAATGTTTTTTCAACCAGTCTACACACCATGCTGTTCGTTGATTTTCGTCCAACGCTAAAGGACTAATTTCGACAGGTTGCTGTTCGACTTGTTTAAGAATATACAAGCCCAACTGATGGAATGTGTTGACGCGCACACCGTCTGCCGCCATGCCCACTTTATCTACTAAGCGTTCTTTCATTTCAGTCGCCGCATCACGACCGAACGCTAACATGAGAAGCTCTTCTGCTTGAGCTTGATGGCTTTGCAACAAATAGGCAACTCGTGCGGTTAAAACGCTGGTTTTGCCCGAGCCGGCCCCAGCAAGAACTAAGTTGTGGTCGTCGTTGAGCAATACCGCATATTGCTGGGATAAATTCAAAGGAGAGGATTCAATTTGATTAAACAGCACTTCCCAATTTGGACGTTCTGCTTCTAGCCAATCGCGATTACGCTCACCAAGCGCCTCAGAGGTATCAATGAGCCAAGGCTCTATTTGCGACATACGATTCGGCATTCGCATTTTGGCTTCTTCTAGGGTGGTTTTCATCTCGCTTAACTCTTGGTTAAGGCTTTCAACCCAGGAGACCACTTGAGAATGCGATAAGTAAGCAGGCAAGTGCTTTAGTTTGTAAAGCTCTTCTTCCCACTTAGGTAGATACTCAGCCAGTTTTCGGCACTGAGTGTTGTGCCACTCTTGATATTGACGAACGGCCTCAAGCGCAAACTTTCGGCATTGCGGCCACGGTAAACCTTGGACTAGCCAGCTTTGTTGTTTGCCTTCGTGTTCATGAGCAAAAAACTGTAAAGAGCTCCATAATAACCCACGCTTTACGCTAACTTTGCCATTCCAGATCGTAAAAGGAATATGTTCTTCACTGCCTATCGAGCTTAATAAAACACTGTTCTCTTTTATTTCGACGTGATGGTACTCATTTTGAATAAAAAACTGTGCTTTGCTAGTGGCAGTAAGCTGCATGAAACGTGCGCCTTTTAGTTTAGAAGTTGTCGATTTATATCATTTTAAGGCGCTAAATTGTAGCAACGGCGAGCACCTAAGTAAGCTTCTTCTTCTATTCTTTAATAAAATTCACATTACTGTCGATTTAATAACCTAAAGCTGAGGTTATTTGAAGCTGGCTTTACAATCCTCAATACATGACCTGGCAGTTTTAATATAAGTCAATGACATCCCTGCTGATTTTATCAGCAACCACGAATTTTTCTTAAAGTAAATCATAAACGCGCTATAGTGGGTCTGGTAGTATTCCCCCTGTTCTTCATCGGAAACATAAGGCGCATTGTGCAAGCAACTTCTAAATTTCGGCTATATTGGGCAAACAAGACGATAAATTACAGCGTTCTTATCCTTATTACCTTACTGGGTGTGGTTATCCCAACTTGGTACTTCGAGCAAAACACGCTGATAACGCCATTAATATTAGGCGTTATTGCTGCTGCTTTGGCTGAAAGTGATGACAGTTTCACTGGACGCATCAAGGCTCTGATTCTCACCTTTCTCTGTTTTGCGCTTGCTGCTTTTTCAATTGAAATCTTGTTCGATACCCCTTGGGCTTTTGCGTTGGGATTATTTATCTCAACCTTCGGCTTCATCATTCTTGGAGCGATAGGTCCTAAGTACGCGAGTATTGCTTTTGGTTCGTTGCTGATCGCTATTTATACTATGCTTGGCGCACATGAAAGCACCAACATTTGGTTTCAGCCACTACTGCTTTTGACTGGTGCCGCATGGTATTACTTCATGTCCATGATTTGGCAGATATTTTGGCCTCTTCAACCGGTGCAACAAAGCTTAGCCAATGTGTTCTTCCAAATGGCGAATTATCTTGATGCGAAAGCCAAGCTTTTTCACCCTGTGACCAACTTGACGCCACAACCGCTACGGATTGAAGCTGCAAAATGCAATGCTGCCACGGTTACGGCACTAAACGCTTGTAAAACCACATTACTTAACCGATCGAAACGGGGTCACATTGATGGGCCTAGTGACCGATTTTTAAATATTTATTTCATCGCTCAAGACATTCACGAACGCGTCAGTTCTAGCCATTATCGCTATCAGGATTTAGCGACCGAATTTGAACGTTCTGATGTGCTGTTTCGTTTTAAATATCTTTTGGAGTCTCAAGCCCAAGCGTGTCGTGATATTGCACTAGCCATTCAGCTAGGAAATGAATACTCCCATACCGATCAATCTATTCTGGCATTAGCTGAAGTACAAAACTCTCTTGCTTATCTAGAAGAACAAAAGCAAGGGCACTGGAAACGTCTGCTGATGCAGTTAACATATTTATTCAATAACTTAGCGACGGTAGAAAAACAACTTAATAACATTAACAACCCAGATGTTGAAGGCCTCGAAGAAGATACCCTCGCCGATACCAACCCACACACGCTAAAGGCGATGTGGCAGCGTATATCAGCAAATTTACACAAAGATTCGATGCTGTTTCGGCATGCATTACGTATGTCAATTGCCTTAACGATTGGCTATGGAATCATTCAAATATTCAACATCGACCGAGGTTACTGGATACTCTTAACCACTTTATTCGTATGCCAACCGAACTACAGTGCCACTCGCCAAAAATTGACGGCGCGAGTAATAGGTACATTAGCTGGTTTGTTGATTGGTGTACCATTGCTGACTTTTTTCCCTTCTCAAGAAAGCCAGTTAGTATTTATCGTTATCTCTGGAGTCATGTTTTTCGCCTTCCGGATGAACAACTATGGGTACGCGACTGGTTTTATTACACTGCTCGTCCTCTTCTTATTTAATCAACTAGGTGAAGGTTACGCAGTTGTCCTTCCTCGACTAGCAGATACCCTCATCGGGTGTGTGCTTGCAGTAGGAGCTGTATTAGTTATTTTGCCCGACTGGCAGTCGAGAAGGCTTCACAAAGTTATGTCGGATGCGATAGAGGCGAACAAGCAGTATCTCGATCAGATCATTGGTCAGTATAGAATCGGCAAGAAAGACAATTTGAGCTACCGTATCGCTCGCCGCCAGGCCCACAATAATGATGCCTCACTCTCTTCTGCGATTAGTACGATGCTGGCGGAGCCTGGCAAATATCGCGCAGCTGTTGATGAAAGTTTTCGCTTCCTAACGTTAAATCACGCAATGTTGAACTATATTTCTGCATTAGGCGCGCACAGAACTCGCATCGAAGATGAGTCAATTCATAAACTCGTTTTAGATGCTCACCGTTGTATTCATCAACATCTGGATGTACTTCATAAACAGCTTCACCAGCATTGTGAGGAGTGTGACCTATCTAATATTGATGATGCTGGACTCGAGCAACGCTTAAATGAATGGCGCGATGAAGACGACAGCTCTGCCCGCATGGTATTGCAACAACTCCATCTTATCTATCGCATGCTCCCAGAGCTTCATTCACTTGCTAGCAAGTTTGCCGTCAGAGTAAGTTAGTAACATTCAAACCATATGTAAGAGGGAAGCGCTATATCGCTTCCCTTTTTATTTTTACGTTTCCACCTACCCCAAAGTGGGTAATTATGTACCTTCTTAGGAAAAATCTGACGTATCACTTAACACACCTTGACAATATTCGGACAAAAAGCAATCGATCAAATTCTAATCTATTTTGGTTGAATAAATATGTTGTATCCAAAGGATGAAGAATTTCGGGCAACGACGGATAAACCGAATCACGACGAAGGTATTGAGATGAACGCACAACAATTTAATGAACTTAAACAAAAGCTCAGTGATTTAACGGCAAGTCAGTTAAAGTCATTACAAGGTGAGATCAGCGTGAAACTAAATAAAGCGCAAAAACCGGTTCTATCTGGTGAAGAAAGAGAAATGCTTGCCAAACTGTTTGCCTAATCAAGTCATTGATATAAAACACTTGAACGTTTTATAAAGTCCACCTATGCTCTCACTATCATAATGTTGGGAGTAGTGATATGCCTGTATCGGGAATTCAATCTGGACACCACATCGTTCAGATGTCACAACAAATAGCCGAGAAAGCTGCACATGGCATTAGCAATAATGTAAGTAAGGTTAAAGAAGAGCTTTCTGATCACAACATCGATTTAGCTGCGGTTGCGGATGTCGCAATAACAGCCTCAACACCTAGCCTTCCCTCTCAAAAAGTTGAATCTCTCATCAACCTAGCACAAGCCGCTGGTTATAACCGAGTTGGCGCGTCTGTCATAGAGAAAAACAATGAAATCATTGGCAGCTTGCTAGACATCCACGTTTAGGCGATTTAACATCAAATTATCGCTATTTTAATTTCCAACTATCACTATAACGTCGTAACAAGATAACCCCTTTGCTTCGTTCTTGCTTTCTATTTCGATTCAAATATCTCCTGTTTAAAATCAAGCTTTCCCGAAAAAAATGGGCGGCTTATCAGAACCGCCCATTTTTATGTTGCATACAGGTTTATCCGTTATCAATAACACCGTTGTTGAGCAATGACTCTACAATCTCGTTGGAGCTGAGACCGTTGAAGTCGATTGAAGTACCTAAGTTTTCCACGACAATAGTCTGTTGAACATTTGCATCCGTCGTAATGTTCAGAGAAACACTTTCCGTCGATGCATCGTAGTCTGCCGAAATGTGACCAAGCAGATCATCCATGTCGATCATTGAGTTATTGAGATCAGAGATAACTTCACGTAAATCGATACTGTCTTCGTTAACAGTGAAGTCAGTAATGGTATCCACTGCCCCTTCATCAACGGAATCTACCGTCCACTTGAAGATATCGCTGCCGTCTCCACCCGTTAAGATATCTGAACCTAAGCCACCGATAAGCACGTCATCGCCATCGCCACCCAGAATAACGTCGTCACCGTCGCCACCAATCAAGTTGATACCTGTGTCTCCACCGACTAAATAGCTGTCGTCCACTGCGGTTGACTGGTCAATATCGTCGCTATCACTACTCACATCCAAACTAATTTGGACAGGTGAAGACTGCGCTTCATCGCCATTAGATTCCGTTGATATCGCCGTAAGCGAAATATCGTAAGAACCGACATCAATACCACTGTTAGTATCTGTTGCGACAATTTCTAGCGTATCAATTTCATCGCTTGGTACTGTCCAAGTGGTACCATCGAAGCTAATGCCTGATGGAGAAACGCCACTTGTTACCTCAGCACTAGCTGGTACGCCCGTTAGCTCCAAAGACAGCACCTCGTCAATATCAGTAAGCGCCGCCATGATTCCGACAATCGCTAAACCTTGACTGCTCGCGATTTGGCTAGCCGCAATTTGACGAATGTAATTAAACTGAGGATTTATACTCAATGTAGGTGCATCAGCTACAGGTGTCACATTGATAGTGAAATCTTGATTCGCTTCCAATGCGGTACCCGCATTTTCGAAGTACACGCCGTTGTCTTCGACTTTCACCGATAAAGTGATTGAAGCTGCGTTGACATCTCCTGCATCCACAAATACACCCTCAGAAGCGTCTGTTGCTCCAAGAACGGAGTTAATATTATCTGGTGTGCCCATTAGGGTTATTTCACCAGCCATCCCCGCCCCAACAGTCACACCACTACCTGCTGGCGGCTCGACACGAAGGTCGCCCTCGGTAACTGTAAGAGTCACCGTCATGATTTCATTCGCCTGCGCACCAGTGAAGTCGATGTCACTTACACTAATACCCGTTATTTTCTGGCCATCGGCTTCGTTGATCGTATCCGTTACCGATGCTGCAGTGATTTCAGGTGCGTCATTGGTCGCTTCAACATTCAACACTGCTGTGCCCGCGATTGTAATTGGGTCTGGAGCGCCGTTAGTGGTTCCGTCATCTGTGATTTCATAAGTGAAATTAACGTCACCAAAGAAATCTGCTGCGGGTTCAAACGTCCACTCTGTCGCACTCACTTGAGTCAACGTGCCGGAAGCTGGGTCCACTAACGCAACATTATCGACGGTCAAGTTGTCTGACTCAGGATCACTTGCGTTGCTCAGCAACTCAGTAGCCGTAATAGTTACCGAACCACCATCTTCTTCGGTACTACTCAACGTTACCTCTGATGTTACCGGTGCATCGTTCACCTCAGTGACTTCGAAGGTCGCCGTTCCTGACACCGTTTGAGGATCTGAAACACCGTTCGTTGTACCGTTGTCGGTAATGTTGTAGGTCAGATCGACCTTGCCGTTGTAGCCAGGCGCAGGAGTAAATGACCATGTACCTGTTACGTTGTCGAAATCCAATGTGCCGCTGCTTGGATCAACCAACTGGACATTGCTCACCATCAAGGTGTCGTTTTCAATATCAGACGCATTCGCCAACAAATCAGCTTGGGTAATATCAACCGCCGTACTGTCTTCTGCGATATCAGAAAGTGTCACTTCAGACGTCGTTGGAGCATCATTGACTTCCGTTACGTTGAACGATGCGCTGCCGTTAACCGATTTAGGATCGGATGCACCATTTGTCGTGCCATCATCTGTAATGGTGTACGTGATTTCAACTGGACCGTTGTAATCTGGTGCTGGGGTAAGTTCCCACTCTCCCGTGCCACTGTTGAAAATAATGCTGCCCGAATTCGGATCCGTTAACTGAACATTGCTAACCGTGAGATTATCGTTCTCTACGTCTGTCGCATTCGCAATAAGATCCGCTTCAGAGATGGAGAACACACCACTATCTTCTTCAATATCCGGTAGCGTCACTGGCGTAGTTTCTGGGGTATCATTCACCGCTGTCACTTCAATATTGAAGCTGCTGCTGTTGGTATTTAGGGTGTCATCTACCCCACCAATTACGATACCTTCATTACCTTGGTCATCGACTGTCACGTCCACCTGAACGTCACCAAAGAAGTTCAGCTCTGGATTAAACTCAATCAGACCGTCTGCAATGGCATTGTTTAGATCGGCCACTGTACCTTTCAGTTCAACGGAGTCCGTACCATCACCGCTCACTGTTAGGTTGTAAGTAGCGATGAGCGTTGGATTAAGCTCCAAGATACCGCTGTCGACGTTCACATTGAGTACATATTCAGCATTCGGATCATCGAGTACGGCATCAATATCGGTAATGCTGAAACCATCAAGCAGCATTGGCGTATCTTCTGGTGTTTCCACATCCACGGTATTGACGAACTCTGGACGATCGTTCACTGCTTCAACATCAACAGTGACATCAAACTCCTCTGCGGAGCCCAAGCTTTGACTGCCATCGAGCCCAGTATCAACGGCTTGCACTTTGAAATGCAGCGAACCATCCCATGAGTTATCGTTGCGATCACCAGAATTAAACACCACTTGATCCAAGTCTTGAGCATTGATTTCTAAGACAAAAACGCCGCCGCCTTGGTCAGTAAATACTGTCCCATCAGGTAATGAAACACTCGCCCCATCAGGGACATTGGAGACCTCAACTCTCAGCGTCTCTGGATCATTTTCCTGGTAGTTTGCACCATCTCCGATGGACTCTTTGTTATCAACCACTAACGCATTTACATTAATAACAATGTCTTCGCCCTCATTACCTGCAGCCGAAGTATCGGGATTCACATCAACATCATCACCAATAGGATTGACAATAAGCGTAAAGTTGTTGTTTCGTTCCGTTGGAACTTGTAGCAACTCCTCTTGAATGAAGACCGTAATACCTATCTCAGCCTCGCCACTAAAGTGTTTTGGCGGTTTAATTTGGATGTCACTCAGGTCAATGGACGTCTGAGTGAGATCTTTTAGTTGAATACTCCATTCGCCCCCACCGTTGTTCTTAACAACATAATCAGAGGAATTGGATTTAACGATAAAGTCATCAGGAAGCCCCGTTAACTTGAGTGAAACGAAACTCTCAGAACCGTCATTATCGTTCAGGCTGATCGAAACACCAGAGCCCGATTGATTCAGCGAAATTAAAGTATCTTCGTCACCAATCACCGTGATTGGCTGCGTCGGATCGGCACCTGTAATGGTAATGTCATCAACGACTGGCGTAACTTCAAATGTGACATCGTCAGTGAAGGTTCTCACATCTATATTATCGCCAGAGTTATTCAAGATAGACTGATCAAACACAGCTTCATCAGTAATTTCTCCCTCGATATTAATCTTGACGGTATTTTGGCCACCACCTACGGGGTAATTTTCTTTTGGCTTAAACAGAACATTGTCAAGCGCACCAGCTAAAATCTCAGCTTCATTAAACTCAATACTGGTTCCTAAGCTGTTACCATTGGCATCAACAAACTCACCTAATGTTGTGTCATCAAGCTCTAACTTGATGTTCGTTAGTGTTTCTCGACCACCTTGAGTGTTGTTAAATTGATCGGCAAAATCAACACTCAAGTTAAGTTGGATTAAGCCATCTTCGTAACCAACACCATCCGCCGTGGGAACGTCGTTATTTAGATCAGTTACAGGTTGTTTGTTTGCATCCAAGCCGAAAGTACCAACGATATCTACTTTTACATTCGGTGTGACATCGCTATCCAACGGCTGATCCCCGGCTGAACTCGGAACGTCTGCAACCGGTAAAACCTGAACTGGAAACTGGACATTATTTTCTTTTTCATCACCGGACTCAGTGTCTTTAGTGACAAACCGAATTGGTAATTCGAAATCACCTGCGTAATCTTCTGCCAAGTGCATCGTCAAGCCATCAAGGCCAGTAATATTTCCACTCGCATCGATATGGGCTTGGAACACGTATTTACCATTGACAAAATCAACATCCGTCCCCGTGATCACCAAACCAGGAGGAATGCCAGGAGCTGTCGGGTCGACGATAATAGTTAAGACATCTTCCACACCATCTGCATTAATCGCATCGACTTTCGACGTCAACTGAGCACCAAGGTTAATAGAATTGTCTTCCAACGCTTGAATTTGGACATCATCAGCCACCTGAATCTCTGCCGCTACACTCATTTTCGGTGTGAGGACGGTTGGAAACTCTAGTGTCACATCCGTTTGACGCACGACCGTCGCATCTTTTTCGTTGCCCAAATCTTCGCCCAAATCATTCACTTCTGCGTAAATGGTTAAGCCAATTTGAGAGAGACCACCGTTATCGCCATCGTCACTGTCATCGTTTGGTGTTAAATCAAGTCCAGACGGCGCTTTAATTGAGAAGTTGTCTTCATTAGTTACTGTCCAACGACCTCCACCTTCATTTAGTGCACCGACGATAACCAATTGGTTGAGGATCTCAGGGTCCACATTGTGAAATTGAACAACAAGTTGAGTCACCACTTCATCTGAAGACGCATCAAACTCTTGGTATTTAATGATATGAGCGCCAGATTCGCCCCCCATAGAAGTGTTGATCGTAAAGTCAATGTTACCTTGATCATCTGACTTCACGATATCGGTAGCACCACCACCACTTTCAGTGACAAGCAGACGGGTTTGGTCATCTATTGCCCCCGTATTATCCTCTGGCTCAACGATTGGATTAACTTGGACATTCACCGTACCATTGATGGTTTTCTCAGCGATACCTTCACCGGGATTCGAAGCGTCAACATATTCATGGTCAATCTCTTTCACAGTGACGGTCGTGGTCAAGTCAAAGTCAGTACTTGAATCCTGCTCCAACTGGACTTGAACATAGCCACTTTGAGAGATTTTAGCGGAAAAATCTTGCTCTGATTCACCAGCTTGCGGTGAAAGCGTTAGTGTTCCAGAAACAAGCGCTTGTGCCACACCATCTACATAGACCGTGCTGCCTGGAGGAAATCCAGAGATGGTTACATCACTAAAGAATTCATCGGTATCAGGGCTTTGTACGAGCGTCGGTTTCCAATCGATGTCAAAGCGCGTATCTTCATCTCCCTCCGATCGAACAACGTAGTTATCTTGAGCGTCAATAACGGGTTCGACCTTGATCCTTACCTCTCTTTCAATCACACGACTATGACCATCATTTTCGGTAACAATGATCGTCCCTGTAATCGCAATGTTTTCGGTTGAAGAGGCTTCTGGAATAATTTGAATACCGGAATTAAAATTCAGCCCAGTGATGTTTGCTTCGTAAATCGGTTGACCGTTACCATCATAGCCAACAAAGGTGAGGTCAACGCTTGAACCGTCTGAATCTACGACACGAACACCGTCGGGGATGTTGGACAGGATAACAGTAATGGCTTCTGAATCATCCTGTGGTCTATCGGCAACTTCACCTGATACAACCGAGAAGTTGAGGTTTACAACACCATTCTCTTCAATAGTCGTCTCTATCCCGGCCACATCTCCGTCTACGAATCGGTTCCAAACGTTCCCCGCGTCAATTAATACCGTGTCTGGTATGTCAGCAACACCTTTTACACCAACGATGACGGTCTTACTGCCCAGTGACAACACATCTTCTGTCGTACCGGTAGACAATGATGCTGTGTCTTTCACAATGCCTTCGACATTGAAAGTAAAGTCATCATTGCTGTGCAACGGAGGAAGAACTTCGACGTTCGCTAATTCAGACTCTGGCACTTCGTAATAAAGTACATTGCCGCCTGAATCGGTCACTTCTACTATCTGACTTGGGTTTGCTGAGTCCAGCCACACCAAAGTAACCCCATCAATTGAGAAGTTAGAAATGCGCACAAATAACGCTTCAGAACCATCTAAGTCCGCTGATGGTTTCATGGTGATCACTTCACTTAATTGGAGTGGGTCGTGATCAGTGACAGGGTCTACCGTATTTTGAGTTCGAGCGTTATCCTCAAACACATTAATTCGATTTACAGTAAAACTACCTTTATCCGCAACTGGGTTTACATCAATAATGATGGTTTCGGTTTCTGAGCGAGCAGTATCTTTCCCAAGCAGTGGATTGTTGTTTTCCGTCGTAATAGCGGTGACATCAATTCTGATTTCGCCCGAGAAGTTATCTATCGGATCAACTTGAACTTCATCAATTCGGCTTGCATCCACCAGATAAACACCACCGGATTTTGGTATCGCACTACCATCTGAATAGACTAACTCTGCGTTACCTTCTCCTTGTGTAAAGACAAGCTCGTACACAATGCCTTCAGGGTTACTAGTGTCTTGGGTTTCAGCCGTGATGTTAAGTGCGACATTGTTTCCATCTTCATCAACCGAGTAGTTAAATTCGCTGCTTGCCGTCCACGTTGCAATATCTGCGACGGCAGCAACTTCAATGTCTAAACGACCATTAATCGTATGATCTGGCGTACCATTGTTAAGAATTTCCACGCGGATACGAGGATCGATACCAGAAGCATCGGTTGATGTATGACGATCTGGTACGAAGTACAAGTTATCTAACGAGACAAGCTCACCATTGAATGACTGCTCAACATTTGATGCGTCGAGAACAACCGTATTGCCCACAGATGTTAATTCAATGTAGTTGCCACTGCCGTCTCGGTAGTAGAACGTACCGTTGTGAGTATCAGCATCTCGAATAGTGATGTCACCTAAGCTCTCGTTACGGTCGATATCGTGTAAATTGATAACCAAGTCGACTTTCGCAGGGTTAACATCCAGCGTCGACAAGTTGTCCTGAGTATTTGCAGAGTCAACGCCCACAACGACACCATCACGCCCTTGGTCTTCGAACGCAGTAACGGTAGACGTGTCAATTTGCGCATTGCGGTCTCTTATCGAGATATCCACATCGGCATCTGCGATATCGCCATCACCATCGGTTGCAACAACGTTGATGGTGAAATCAATCGAGTCGGTTTCGGTATGGTCAAGATCGTCATTCGGACGGAATGACACACTGCCATCGGTTCGAACAACCAAACGACCGATTTCAGTATCCACTCCGTCAAGAACCTTGTGAACAAATACGACTTGGTCGCTGCCGTTCAAATCGACAGAATCAGAATCAACACCGTTTTGCTTAAAGTAAATGCCTGAATCATCAGCCGAGAATGAAGTCACTTGTGCGCCGTCAGCACCAAGGTCATCATCCCCCTCTACAGGGTCTCGGAATAAACGAACCGTGCGGCTGCCTTGCCCCTCAACACGCGAAATAGATGCATCGTGCAAGGTTGGAACATCATCGGTAATCGTCACTGGTAAGTTAATACCTGCCGTATCACCATCGACATCGGTCGCAAAGACTGGGAGATCAAGTATGAGTGTATCTTCGCCTTGAGTTGAGTGATCTAGCGCACCCTCAAGCGTAAACTTGTAAGAGCCGTCAGCGTTCAAAACTAGTGTGAACACTGAGTTACCATCAGGTGTTTGACCTTGATAAGTAAAGTTGTTGTTGCTTACCGCGGTTTGAACTAACGTCACCGCAAAACCACCTGAAGTTACTCCTGGTATCGGGTTAGAAGTAAGATCCAGCTGATAAGAGACAACGGTATCTGCCCCTTCCACCGTATCGAAATTGCCCGTTGCTTCTAGGCTGTCTTTGTTGGTTGCCTGAGAGCCGTTGGCAAGGTCATCCTCATCAACAGCCAAAGCATCTGCTGATTTAATTTCGGGAATGTCATCAACTACGGTAATTGGAAGATTCAGTGATGATGACGTGTCACCATCAAAGTCTGTTACTGTAATTGGAATATCAATGACAAGGTTGTTTTCACCTTGAACAGCGTCATGGTCGATTGGTCCCAACAGCTCAAATTGGTAGCTGTCATTATTCGCATCAAGAGACAGCGTGAAGATCTTAGTTGATGTGCCAGTAATAACCGCTTCGTAACTGGTTACTCCACCATTCGTGCTTACTAGATTCAACTCGATGCTGCTGCCGTTCGACGTTAAACCAGACACGACTGCATCGAGGTCTGAAACTTGGTAGCTGACAATCTTGTCTGCACCAGCAACGACCTCAAATCCGCCGTTCAATACCGTTGAATCACTACTTGTCGTGTCAGAGCCACCGGAAAGATCATCTTCATCAACGGTTTGTTGGCTAGAGTCTGTCACTTTCACAATAGCTGGGACATCGTCCACCACGGTGATCGGCAAGGTGATGTTATTGGACACATCGCCATCAAAATCAGTCGCGTTGACTGGGAAGTTAATGACCAACGAGTTTTCATCGTTACCCGCAGGATGATCAAGTGCACCCAACAGTTCAAATTCATAACTGTCTGCTGAACCATTTAGCGTCAGTTTAAAGACGGTGTCCGTCGTACCTTGTACATAAGCTCGGTACTCAATCACACCGTTTGAATTTGAAAACTCAACCAACTCAAGCGGTTGACCACCTGAGGTAAGGCCAGAAACAGGCGATGTTAAACTATCCAACTGGAAGCTAACGATAGAGTCGGCACCATCAGTAACGTCAAAGTTGCCACCAATGATATTGGATTCTGGCGTGTCGTCCGAACCTTGGCTTGGAATATCATCCTCATCCACAGACAAGGTACTACCAGAGCTAATAGCATCAATGGTTGGTTTGTCATCTACGATCGTAACTGGCAAGGTCGCAGTGATGGTATCGTTGTCGCCATCCGTGATCTTCACAGGTAGATTCAACAAAATCTCATCAGAGTTAACCGCGTGATCTAACTGACCAGATAACTCAAAGTCGTATTTACCATCTTGATGAAGTGTCAACGTGAAGACCGTCACTCCACCCGGTGTTTGTCCCACGTAAACAAGCGCGTCAGCAGTTGAAGCGCCAACGTCTTGAGAAAGTGTTACCTCTTCTCCACCCGATTTCAGATTCGGGATAGGATTTGAGCTTAGATCCAATTCGAAAGCATCAATACCATCTGCGCTAGTGACTTCGAACTCACCTGATACCGTTAATGGCTCTTTCGTTCCATCAGAACCAAGAGGTAAGTCATCTTCGTCGACACGTAGACTTTCAATATTGGTAACAACTGGAACATCGTCCACAACGGTAATTGGCAATGTGAAGGCTGGTGAAGTATCACCATCATTATCTGTCGCCGTCACAGGGAGGTTAATAACAATCTCGTTTTGCTGATTACCATCGGGATGATCAAGCGGCTTCTGTAAATCGAACTCGTAGGTGTTGTTCGTTGCATCCAACGTCAGTTCGAACACCACTTCAGCAGGATTGCCTGCGACACCTTGGTATACGTTCACGCCGTTTGCGCTAGAAGACAGAACTAAGGTGATAGCTTCACCATCTGAAGTCAGTGACGCAACAGGCGTGGTCAGGTCACTCAGCTGAATAGAAGCAACTTGGTCAGCACCTTCGGTGATATCAAAAGTACCTGAAATAACAGTATCTTCTGCACTTGCAGCATCCGTACCTGCTGGTAGGTCATCTTCATCAACGGTTTGTTCGCTGCCTGCTAGTAAACCGTCAATGGTCGGAACATCATCCACAACCGTAATTGGTAAGGTGATGTTGTTCGACACGTCTCCATCAAAGTCAGTCGCGTTTATCGGTAAATTGATGACCAGTTCATTTTGGCCATCAGCATTTGGATGATCGAGAGGAGCAAGCAAATCGAAAGTGTAGCTATCATCAGAAGCATCGAGAGTCACACGGAATACTGGTGTCGTCGTGCCATCAATACGAGCTTCGTAAACTGAAACGCCACCTGCGTTTGATACTTCAACCATAACCAGAGATTGACCACCAGAGGTCAGGCCTTGTACTGGCGTGGTTAGGTCAGAAACGCTGTACTCCACAATGCCATCAGAGCCATCAGTCGCGATGAAGTTACCTGCAATGCTGTTCGACTGCGTACCATCAGATCCGACTGTTGGGATATCGTCCTCGTCAACCGTTTGCACACTTGTTGCTTCGATGCCACCAAGTGTCGGTTTGTCATCAACGATCTTGACAGGAATTGTCTCAGCAGACGTGTCGCCATCAAAGTCGGTTGCGATGATTGGGAAGTTGAGCGTTAACTCATCACTATCAACAGCATGATCGATTGGGCCTTCAAGCGTGAAGTTATAAGAGCCATCAGTGTTCACTGTCAGTGTAAAGACCGACTCGGTGCCTGCTGTTGCTTGATAGGTAAAGCTGCCGTCGCCATTTGCGGTTTCAGCCAATGTGACTGCCACGCCTTGTGATGTGAGTCCAGCCACTGGTGTTGCTGAAGCATCAAGCTGATAGCTCACTACTCGGTCAGAGCCTTGTGTGGTGGTGAAGTTGCCATCGATTGAAATCGGGCCAGTCTGATCCGAACCAATCGTGCCTAAGTCATCTTCGTCAACGGTAATTGCATCGACATCGGTAATGGTTGGCTTATCATCCACGATGGTGACTGGGATCGTTTCTGTGGTGGTATCACCATCAAAGTCCGTCGCGATGATTGGGAAGTTCAGTGTCAGCTCATCACTACCCGTCGCATGGTCGATTGGACCTTGCAGCGTGAAGTTGTATGAACCATCCGTATTAACGGTCAGCGTAAATACGGCTTCAGTTCCTGCTGTCGCTTCATAAGTGTAGCTACCGTCGCCGTTTGCAGTTTCCGTCAGCGTGACGGCCACACCTTGTGATGTCAGACCATCAACTGGTGTTGCAGCAGTATCTAATTGGTAGCTCACTACCCCATCAGAGCCTTGCGTTGTAGTGAAGTTGCCATCGATTGAAATTGGATCTGAGCCATCAGATCCAATCGTCGCTAGGTCATCTTCATCCACACGGATTGCGTCTACATCAGTGATGGTTGGTTTATCATCAACGATGGTGACAGGTAGTGTTTCCGTCGACGTGTCGCCATCAAAATCTGTTGCGATAATCGGGAAGTCGATTTGTAGACTGTCACTATTCACCGCATGGTCTAGTGGACCTTGCAGAGTAAAGGTGTAGCTGCCATCTGGCTTCACAACCAATTCAAATACGGCATTGCCATCTGCTGTGGCAGTGTAAGTAAAGCTGCCATCACCATTTGTTGTCTCAGTAAGCACGACAGGCTCACCATGAGAGGTCAACCCTGCTACTGGATCTGCTGTTGCATCAAGCTGGTATTTAACAACACTGTCCGAGCCTTCAGTTGTGGTGAAAGAGCCCGACATAAACGCATCATCGTTTTGGTCTGAGCCAATTGAGGCAAGGTCATCTTCGTCTACTGTTAGTGGGACAACGTTATCGATGGTTGGAACGTCATCAGTAATCGTGACTGGAATAGTCGCGGTTGTCGTATCGCCATCAAAGTCTGTTGCAATGATTGGGAAGTTCAGAACCAATTCATCGCTGTTTAACGCGTGATCCACCGGCCCTTCAAGACGGAAATTGTATGTGCCATCAGCATTAACATTCATGGTGAAGACCGGATTGCCATCCGCGGTAGCCACGTAAGTGAAGCTGCCATCAGCATTCGCATTCTCTACCAAAGTAACAGGCTCACCGTGAGAAGTTAAACCTGCGACAGGATCAGCCGTTGAATCAAGTTGGTAGCTCACTACACGGTCTGAACCTTGGGTAGTGGTGAACGCGCCTTCAACAAACACAGCGTCACTTTGGTCTGAGCCAATACCTGATAAATCATCTTCGTCTACAGCCAGAGGCACAACATTATCGATGATTGGCGCATCATCCGTAATGGTGACTGGAATGGTTGCCGTGGTCGTATCACCATCAAAATCGGTGGCAATAATTGGGAAATCAATCGTCAGGCTGTCGCTGTTAGCGGCATGGTCAATCGGGCCTTGCAGCGTAAAGTCGTACGTACCATCTGTTGCGACATTCAACGTGAAGACAGGATTACCGTCAGCGGTCGCCACATAGGTAAAGCTGCCGTCGCCATTCGCGGTTTCCACCAAGGTAATCGCCTCACCTTGAGAGGTTAGCCCCGCAACAGGATCAGCAGTTGAATCCAGTTGATAGCTCACCACTCGGTCAGAGCCTTGAGTGGTCGTAAACGCGCCTTCAACGAACAGATCGCCGCCAGGGTCGGAACCCACACCGCTAAGATCGTCTTCATCGACACTTAACGCATCCACCGCTGTGATGGTCGGTACATCATCAACAATCGTGACTGGAATGGTTTCAGTAACGGTGTCGCCATCGAAGTCGGTTGCGATAATTGGGAAGTTGAGTGTCAGCTCATCACTATCAACCGCGTGATCAATTGGCCCTTCTAGCGTGAAGTTATAAGAGCCATCAGTATTCACTGTCAGCGTAAAGACCGCTTCAGAGCCCGCTGTTGCTTCGTAGGTAAAACTGCCATCACCATTTGCAGTTTCTGTTAGCGTGACAGCCACACCTTGCGAGGTTAAACCGTCAACTGGTGTTGATGTGCCATCGAGTTGGTAGCTCACCACTCGGTCTGAACCTTGCGTGGTGGTGAAGTTACCATCAATAGAAATCGGGTTGCTTTGGTCTGAGCCAATTGACGCTAGATCATCTTCATCAACCGTAATGGAATCCACGTCAGTAATAACTGGCTTATCGTCTACGATCGTCACTGGGATAGTGGCATTTGTGGTGTCGCCATCAAAGTCGGTCGCGATGATTGGGAAGTTCAGTATCAACTCATCACTATCTACTGCGTGGTCGATTGGACCTTCAAGCGTGAAGTTATAGCTACCATCAGTATTCACTGTCAGCGTAAAGACCGCTTCAGTACCCGCTGTCGCCTCGTAAGTAAAGCTGCCATCACCGTTTGCGGTTTCAGTCAGCGTGACGGCCACGCCTTGTGATGTAAGGCCGTCAACTGGTGTTGCAGAAGCATCAAGCTGATAGCTCACCACTCGGTCCGAGCCTTGTGTGGTGGTGAAGTTGCCATCGATTGAAATCGGGTCAGTTTGATCTGAGCCAATCGTGCCTAAATCATCTTCATCAACGGTAATCGCATCGACATCGGTAATGGTCGGCTTATCATCCACGATGGTGACTGGGATCGTTTCTGTGGTGGTATCACCATCAAAATCCGTCGCGATGATTGGGAAGTTCAGTGTCAGCTCATCACTGTCTGTCGCATGGTCAATTGGCCCCTGAAGCGTGAAGTTGTATGAACCATCCGTATTCACGGTCAGCGTAAATACGGCTTCAGTTCCTGCTGTCGCTTCATAAGTGTAGCTACCGTCGCCGTTTGCAGTTTCCGTCAGCGTCACTGCCACACCTTGCGATGTTAGGCCATCAACTGGCGTTGCAGCAGTATCTAATTGGTAGCTTACTACCCCATCAGAGCCTTGCGTTGTAGTGAAGTTGCCATCGATTGAAATTGGATCTGAGCCGTCAGAGCCAATCGTCGCTAGGTCATCTTCATCCACACGGATTGCGTCTACGTCAGTGATGGTTGGTTTATCATCAACGATGGTGACAGGTAACGTCTTCGATGAGGTGTCGCCATCAAAGTCTGTTGCGATAATCGGGAAGTCGATTTGCAGACCGTCGCTATTCACCGCATGGTCTAGTGGGCCCTGCAGAGTAAAGGTGTAGCTGCCATCTGGCTTCACCACCAATTCAAATACGGCATTGCCATCTGCTGTGGCAGTGTAAGTAAAGCTGCCATCACCATTTGTTGTCTCAGTAAGCACGACAGGCTCACCATGAGAGGTCAACCCTGCTACTGGATCTGCTGTTGCATCAAGCTGGTATTTAACAACACTGTCCGAGCCTTCAGTTGTGGTGAAAGAGCCCGACATAAACGCATCATCGTTTTGGTCTGAGCCAATTGAGGCAAGGTCATCTTCGTCTACTGTTAGTGGGACAACGTTATCGATGGTTGGAACGTCATCAGTAATCGTGACTGGAATGGTCGCGGTCGTCGTATCGCCATCAAAGTCTGTTGCAATGATTGGGAAGTTCAGAACTAGTTCATCGCTGTTTAACGCATGATCAACCGGACCTTCTAGACGGAAGCTGTATGTACCGTCTGCATTCACGTTCATGGTGAAAACCGGATTGCCATCCGCGGTAGCCACGTAAGTAAAGCTGCCATCGGCATTCGCCGTCTCTACCAGAGTAACTGGCTCACCTTGGGAGGTTAGCCCCGAAACAGGATCAGAAGTTGAATCAAGTTGGTAGCTCACCACGCGGTCTGAACCTTGGGTAGTGGTGAACGCGCCTTCAACAAACACAGCGTCAGTTTGGTCTGAGCCAATACCTGATAAATCATCTTCGTCTACAGCCAGAGGCACAACATTATCGATGATTGGTGCATCATCCGTGATCGTAACGGGAATGGTTGCCGTGGTCGTATCACCATCAAAATCGGTGGCAACAATTGGGAAATCAATCGTCAGGCTGTCGCTGTTAGCTGCATGGTCAATCGGACCTTGCAGCGTAAAGTCGTACGTACCATCTGTTGCGACATTCAACGTGAAGACTGGATTACCGTCAGCGGTCGCCACATAGGTAAAGCTGCCGTCGCCATTCGCGGTTTCCACCAAGGTAATCGCCTCACCTTGAGAGGTTAGCCCCGCAACAGGATCAGCAGTTGAATCCAGTTGATAGCTCACCACTCGGTCAGAGCCTTGAGTGGTCGTAAACGCGCCTTCAACGAACAGATCGCCGCCAGGGTCGGAACCCACACCGCTAAGATCGTCTTCATCGACACTTAACGCATCCACCGCTGTGATGGTCGGTACATCATCAACAATCGTGACTGGAATGGTTTCAGTAACGGTGTCGCCATCAAAGTCGGTTGCGATAATTGGGAAATTCAGTGTCAACTCATCACTATCAACCGCATGATCAATTGGCCCTTCAAGTGTGAAGTTGTAAGAGCCATCAGTATCTACTGTCAGAGTAAATACTGGGTTTCCACCCGCAGTCGCTTCATAAGTGAAACTGCCGTCACCGTTTGCCGTTTCAGTCAGCGTTACCGCTACACCTTGCGATGTTAA
Organism: Vibrio sp. YT-16; assembly: GCF_033337405.1. NCBI lineage: Bacteria > Pseudomonadati > Pseudomonadota > Gammaproteobacteria > Vibrionales > Vibrionaceae > Vibrio > Vibrio sp. YT-16. Next base: position 429,128 of record NZ_JAWOQQ010000002.1, on the reverse strand, counting down.
ACCGTCAACTGGTGTTGATGTGCCATCGAGTTGGTAGCTCACCACTCGGTCTGAACCTTGTGTGGTGGTGAAGTTACCATCAATAGAAATTGGATTGCTTTGGTCTGAACCGATTGACGCTAGATCATCTTCATCAACCGTAATGGTGTCGACGTCGGTAATAACAGGCTTATCGTCCACGATCGTCACAGGGATCGTGGCGTTTGTGGTATCGCCATCAAAGTCTGTTGCGATGATTGGGAAGTTCAGTGTCAGCTCGTCGCTATCAACAGCATGATCGATTGGACCTTCAAGCGTGAAGTTATAGCTACCATCAGTATTCACTGTCAGCGTAAAGACCGCTTCAGTCCCCGCTGTCGCCTCGTAAGTAAAGCTGCCATCACCATTTGCGGTTTCCGTCAGTGTGACTGCCACGCCTTGTGATGTGAGTCCAGCCACTGGTGTTGCTGAAGCATCAAGCTGATAGCTCACTACTCGGTCAGAGCCTTGTGTGGTGGTGAAGTTACCATCGATTGAAATCGGGTCAGTCTGATCCGAACCAATCGTGCCCAAATCATCTTCATCAACGGTAATCGCATCGACATCGGTAATGGTCGGCTTATCATCCACAATGGTAACAGGCAATACGATTTGACTTGTGTCACCATCAAAGTCTGTAGCAATAACGCTAAAATCAAGGGTTAAGCTGTCGCTATTTGCCGCATGGTCAATTGGACCTTGCAGCTCAAAACTGTACGAGCCGTCGGTATTCAAAATTAATGTGAAAACTGCACTGCCATTTGCCGTTGCGCTGTAGGTGTAACTGCCATCTGCATTTTGCGTTTCGGCAATGGAAACGGTTTGACCTTGAGATTGCAGGCCATTTAAAGAATCAGCGTTTACATCCAACTGATACTGTACGACGCCATCAGAACCTTGAGTTGTCGTGAACTGACCTTCAACCAATGTTGGCTGTGATTGGTCTGAGCCTACCGAACTTAAGTCATCTTCATCGACGTTAAGAGCGACAACGTCATTAATAGTTGGCACATCATCAGTAATGGTAACCGGTAGAACAAGTGAGCTGGTGTCACCGTCAAAGTCCGTTGCGACAATAGTGAAGTCTAGAGTTAAGCTATCGCTACCCACAGCATGATCGATTGGACCTTCAAGGGTAAATGAATAAGAACCGTCAGGGTTCACTTGTAAGGTGAAAATAGCGTCCCCTTCTGCCGTTGCAGAATAGGTAAAGCTGCCATCTGAATTGGTTGTTTCCGTCAGAGAGATAGATCGCCCCTGCGATTCCAACCCATTGAGTGGATCAGTGCCGCTCTCTAATTGATAACTTACAACACGGTCTGAGCCCTGAGTCGTCGTGAAGCTACCTTGCGCGAACACAGAGTCGCTTTGATCGGAGCCAATGCTTGATAAATCGTCTTCATCGACGGCTAGCGCATCAACGCCATCAATCGAAGGAACGTCATCTTGAACTTGAATGACAATTTGCGCAGCTTCTGGTGTGTTCGAACCTTCGGTAATAGAGGAGCGGTCACCATCCGCATCTACCGCGTAAACTGGCAGTGAGAAAGTGAGCGAGTCATCGTTAGCACCCGTATGGTCAAGTTGTTCATACAAGTTGAATTGGTATTCGCCCAATGCAGGTGCATCAATCGCCACATCAAATACGGTAATACGCACACCATCCAGCTCAATGAAGCCTTCGTAAGTACGTACGCCGTTACTCTCGGACGCTAGTTCTAGTTGAACAACCTGCCCTTGAGATTGGAGTTCTCCACCAACATTGAACTCTGTAGGTTCCAACTCATAGTGATCAATGATGTCACTACCGACCGCTGTCGTGATCGCCCCAGTACCACTTGTTACTACCGCGCCTTCCTGTGAACCTTGGTCAACACCCGCCTCGTCTAAAGACAATCCCGTCACGTTCTCAATCACTGGATTATCGCCATCAAGGATGGTCATCGTAAAGGTGTTGCTTGCTGTATCTTGGTCAAAGTCGACGATTGTGGTTGGCAAAGAGAGCTCAATCGTATCTTCACCGTTTGTTTGTTCTAACGGCTTAAATTGCTCAAATTGGTAGGTACCATCAGTATTCAGACTGATGGTTAAGACGGTTTCATTCGAGCCAGCAATGGACAAGGTGATAGTACTGCCGTCTTCAGAGAGTACCGCTTCTGTCGCCTGATTATCACTCAATAGGCCATCGAACTGACTAAGTCCTTCTTGATTAAACGTGACCGTTGCCAATTGATCACTACCAATATCAACAAAGGTGCCAGTGATTGGTGTAGAAGAAGATTCAACGTTTTCAAAAGTAACGTTTTGCGGCGCAGGATCATCGCCATCAATAACGGTTGTCGTAAAATCAATAGGCGCTTGAATGCTGTTCCCACCAATATCTGCGCCAGTAATATCAAAAGCGATATTGATTTGATCACCGACGATAGATACTTGGCCATCAGCGATGGACGCCACATGGTCAATACCCTGGCTAATCGTGGTAACGACCTCTAACTCTAAATCACGGCCTAAAGATGTCGCTTCGATCTCGATACGAAGCACTTCGTTACCACCTTGAGTGCCGATAATGGCATTTTGCGCTTCGTCGTAAACGAACGCTACTGGCTGACCACCAGAGGTAATGTCACTATTTAACTCGGTTAACAAAGACTCTAATGAGGACGTTTCAGGTACAAATGAAGCAGTATCAAGTGCGAGATCCCCTGCTTCAACCAGCACACTAGAAGAAATGGTTTGCGGGTAGCTAGATAGAGAAATTGAGCCTTCTGTTACGCTAGATTGCAGTGACTGCCCACCATCAGCAAAAATCGTGACATTCAAACCGTCATCTTCGTCGCGATCATCTTCTCCGCTGCGAGTCGCAGACGTTTCAAAAAAAGTAGACGCGAGTACTTCCGGGTTATTATATTCAACCGTCACGTAGCCAGCATTAGCCGAGCCTTCAGCACCTGCGCCAGCAGCTGTTGCTTCTAAGATAGCGGTAGGGTCAGCTCCGTCTAAAATAGCTTGCTGGATAGCGGCAATATCGTTGGCGTCGAAGTCAGCACTTCCAATAGCCGTTGGGTCAAAAGTCACCAAGCCATTAACTGGAGATTGTACCAATACTGGTTCTAGTGATTCAGAAGAAGGCACAGGAAGACAAGCAACACAATTTGCATCGACCAGATAAAGCTCATTATTTATCTGTACGTCGAGAGAAGCATTATTTTCTGTGATAATAATCTCGCCAGGTCTTAACTCATCCCCCGCTTTTATGACCTTAACGTTTCCATCCAGGCCCAAAACCAAAACTTCACCTTTGACAGCATTTACAATCGCGCTCTGCGGTACCGTGTGCGTACTCATCTGACCTCCGCTAATGGCTTACGTTTCCCATTAACCTTTTTAGATAATTTCTTATTAATTTAGTGCGGCATACTGCACACCTTTATGCGATTAAACTAAGTATTGAATCATTAAACAATCGATAAATACCCTACTACCGAGCAACATAAGTAAAACTTACTCGTAGTCACAGAAATGTGACACATGTGCTAACACGTAGATATCGAATAATTATATGAAATTGATACCTTATTCTAATTAAGTGTAGTTGTTTTAAGAAAAGAAGAGAGATGAAATCATTCAGCTAAACGCCAGACTGCCGGTTGCGATCAATAATGGAAGAAAAGCAATGAGAATGTTGTATACACCGGAGCGTGATGACAGCTTAATCAATATCGGTGACGAAAAAAACGTAACGATTAAATATTGAACAACATAAATTGCAGGACAAAATGCAACGATAAAAATGTGGCTTACGATATGAATCCCCGCACACCACGAGTTCGGTTTTGTTCTGATATACAGCAAAAAAAACACGAGCAAGCTAATAATAAAATACATAAACACAGCACTTGAAAATAATTATCATTTTCAATCATATGTAAATATTCCCTTACTTTCAATGGTGTTTGAGCTATTAATGTCATCGTTATTATCAATCAACACAATAAGTAAAATTATCAGTAATTCCAGTCCTAAACGTTTGCGTAATCGCTAACCTTCTCTTAACCTTGATTTGAGGCTTTTATCACGGTTTTTCCATTGATATAGTGCGTCCATACAACAAAAAAAGACCATTCGAGGCATGGAGCTTCCTCATTAATCTCAAGATGAGAAGAATTGGTACCGACAAAATTCGGCAGATTTTAAGAGGGTCAAAAAATGGACATGAATATGGTTGAGATTTTAGGTTATGCAGCTTCAATCATGGTCGCTATTTCGCTAACTATGAAAGATATTGTTAAGCTTCGTATCCTTAACTTTATTGGTTGTGCGCTATTTACTGCTTACGGACTAATGATTGATTCTTGGCCTGTAGTACTAACTAACGGTTTTATAGCTTGCGTTAACATCTACTTCCTAGCAAAAATGCAGCAGGAAAAAAAAAGCCTAGAGCCTGAGAAAGCGCAATAGCATTCAAACAATAAAAGCCCGCAAATCATAAGATTGCGGGCTTTTGCTTTTAACATTCCCTTTCTATCACAGCATCCTTAAACGAGCGCTAACGAACCCAGCTAAGTGCTAATGTTTCTCGACGAGAAAACATGTCCACATGCGATGAAATGATCGCCTTAACCGTATTCAGTTTCTCTTCTGAATCCGCCTCACAGGTTATAGTTAAGCTAGATGCACAAAGGTTAAACTCCGCTTTTCCCGTCGGAAATGTCACCAAACCGCTATTTTCATTCCAAGTAGCAGGAACTTTTCGTCCAAAATGCCGACAAAGCGTCACTAAGTATTTGTCAGCGTGTTCGCTATCTATTCGGGTGCTTTCTTTAATCATGAACTTACTCGTTACTTTGAAACGTCCTATGAAGAACCTTGTTAGAATTGATAAGCTGCAGAGAGCTTGAAGTTGCGACCCGGCTCGTAGTCATCAAGCGTGAAGCCACGTGCAGTACCCGAACGAGACGCATGAGAGCTGTACAACTCGTCAAATACATTATCAATACCAAAGGTCACCGACAGCCCATCAATATCAGACGGCACCCATTGAGCGTATAGATTATGCACATCATAACTTGCTTTCTTTGGCTGACCATCAAAGACGTTGTCTTCCTCTAGAACAAACATTGAGTTCCACCCGAAGATCGTTTCTAAAGCGTCTGACTGGTAATCCAAAGTTAGAGCAATGCTATCACCCATATCAATGCTACGCCCATTGCCCCCAGCAACAGGACCACCAGTATTCTTGTTTTTGGTGTCCGACTTAGAGTAAGAAAGTTTGCTGTTAAACTTGTCGTAACCATAAGAAGCACTTGCTTCAAAGCCTTTAATCTCAACATCACCTAAGTTGTAAATCAGGTAAGTTTGAGTCGCGTTTTGGTACTGATCTGCAATGTAATCATCAATTTCCGTTTGGAATACCGTAATATTCGCCCCAAAGAAATGCTTATCAAAGGTTTTATCAAAACGAACACCACCCTGCGTGTTCAATCCCGTTTCTGGCTTTAACCCATCCTCTAAAAATGCAACGTCTTGGTAAGCAATAAAGGTTTCCATTAGCTCTGGACCTTTAAATAGAGAGCGTGCACTCGCAAACAACGTCCAATCTTGAGTCACCGCCCACTCTGCTGCTAGAGCCCAAGTCACATCATCATAATTACTGGTTCCTGTCTCAGCTTTGCGTTTGTAATCATCAAAGCGCATACCTGCGGTAATAAAGAAGGCATCAGAGAAGAAGAACTGATCTTCTACAAACAGTGCGGTTGAAATCGCCGATTCGTCCATAAACTTACGACTACCGTAGTAACTCGAAGACGTTTTATCCATGTAGTCGAAGCCATAAGTGACTCGATTATCAAACTCACCTAACATAACATCTGACTGGAATTTGCCATTCAAACCAAAGTTTTGGTTTTTGGCGGTGTTCTTTGATAAACGGTTCGAGGGCCAACGAGGGGCCATCACCGTTTCGTCACGTTTAATTTCTGTCTCGGTATTATAAAGAGTGACGTTTCCTTGGTGTTGTTCGCCTCGCAACTCGTAACTCAAGGTAACGGTATCGCGGTCATAATCCGTAGGGATAAGTAACTTGCTCGACAGGCTATTATTTGCACTACCCGACATATCAGGACGCGGACTGTAATCTCCACTGTCTCGGTACATGTCATAAGAGAGCTCAAAACGATGGATGTCATTTAGTTCATACCCCAGCTTAGCCAGAATGTTGTAAACATCACCTGCAGCACCATAGGTTTTATTGCCATCACCATCTTCAAAATCATCACGCGTAACGTAATGGCCATAGACCATCGCATCAATGTTTTCGGACAAAAGTCCGTACAGTGTCAACGAACCTTGTTGGTTGTCGTTGGATGCATAGCCGCCATAAACACGCGCACCAAACTTTTCATCGTAACGAAGTAAGTCACGAGCGTCTTTCGTTTCAAAGTAGACCGAACCGCCTAACCCGTTTTGAGTCACAGAGTTATTACCTACCTGAATGTCCGCAGATTTGAGAATGTCAGGGTTCAACGTCAAGTTACCAATATGATGGAACATGCTCGCATGCTGAGAAGCACCGTCAAGACGAATGTCCAAATCGGTTTCGCTCAAACCACGAATCGTAATACGTTGATTCACAGAGTGTGTGCCACCAACATCCACACCGGGAATATCGCGCAGTAAATCAGACATATGATCCGCTTGCTTCAGTGACATGTCGTCCGCAAACATCGACTCAGTGTTGCTGGAAACTTTCGTTCCCCATACAACGACCTCTTCAAAATGTGACTCAGTATCTTGAGCTAAAACAGGGGTTGATAGCGCCATTCCCACTGCAAGGCAAAGGCTTGAAAGCTTGATAGGTGAACAAGCAGGGCTTTCCATAACTTCATTCCTAAATATTAATGATAATAATTCTCAGATATAATAAGCATGAGTTTTATAAATACAAAGGCGATTTGGTTATGCGAAATCGCACAAGTGTTATGAGGAAGTGTCAAATGCAGGAAGTCACAACAAAACGAACTAAAATTGCCAAGATAGCTTTAACCCAAAGACTAGAGGCGACAGAGAAACAATGGATTGTCACGCAAGGCCAACCTTGTCAAACTCAACTGGCCGAAGGTAAGTTCCTATCATATCAGTATAATGATCAAATTTTTGTTCATGGCGGGCGTTGTCTAGAACTTATTGATTCGAATATTGTTTCTACTGCACACGCCTCACTGCTGGTCACTATTCTTTTAGAAGGTAGACTCTCGTTTGGCTACGACGATTTGCAATTTGATTTAGACGCGAGCGACGGCCCTAAGGGTGTAGTGGTGAACTTACTCAAACCTGCAAATTTTCGTCGTTCACTGCTCAAAGATAACCTCATTAATAAGATCAACATATTGGTTAAGCCCCAATGGCTAGAGGCCCGCCTTGAGCAAAATTGTAGTCATCAAGCCTTTTTTAACTCTCATCAGGCGTTTCAACAGTTGGAGCTTAACCAGACGCTATGCGAGCTGGCTGAAACGTTAACAAATAGAGAAACACCGCAAGAGTTTCAAGAGAAGCTAGAGGTCGAAAGCTTGATCTATCAAATATTACATCAAGCCACCAAGCAAATTCCTAAGAATTTCAGTGCTAAAAACAGCAGTATTGAACGACACATTGATGGTCGGATTGAGGATATTGTCAGCTATATTGAAACTCACCTTGATCAAGAACTACGCTTGGAAAAGTTGGCGAGCCAATTCTCAATGAGTGTTTCAAACCTGCAGCGCCGATTTAAACAATCACTTAATATGACCATAAACGGCTACATTCGTTTTCGACGTCTTGAGATTGCTAAGCAACATTTGGAACGTGGCCTAGTGACGATAACAGAAGCCGCCTATGAAGCCGGATACCACCACCCTTCTAACTTCACTTATGCCTTTAAAAAGGCATTTGGTGTGCCACCACATGAAGTGATTAAAGAGTAAGGGGACTCTAGGTAACTGACTGTTATTTAGGAGTGTCTTATCCACAACATCGGTATATACTCGCCTTAAACGTTATGGAGGTTAAACATGAATATTGGTGCTATCGCGAAGCTCACAGGGCTTTCATCTAAGTCGATTCGATTATATGAAGACAAAGGGATCATATCTCCACCAGCGCGTAGCGACTCTGGCTATCGCGAATATTCAGATAATCATATTCAAGAGCTTAACTTGGTATCACGCGCAAAAAGCGCAGGCTTTTCGTTGCAAGAATGCAAAGAGTTCGTACAACTTGCTCATAACCCCAACCGCAAAAGTAGTGAAGTAAAAGCAAGAACCATGGACAAACTGAGAGAGGTTGAAGAAAAAATTGCACACCTCATGGAGATCAAAACGCAACTTGAAGGTTGGGTTTCTTCTTGTCCTGGAGATGCAGAGAGCCGATGCCCAATCATAGACGAGCTCACCAAGTAAGCCCGCCTATCTATTGGTCTCGTTAAAAACGAACTAGCTCGCTTAATGATAAGTACACATGCGCTTACCGTTCAATTCTATGATGTTAAATGGCGTTTCGTAGATGTCCTCTAGCGTAGACGCTTGAATAACCTCTTCAACCGCACCACTCGCCACAACCTTGCCTTTCTTAAGCGCCAATATGACATCTGAGTAACACGCCGCGAAATTAATATCATGAATCACGACCACCATGGCTTTATTCATGTCATGGGCTAACTGCTGCACAACTTTCATGATCTGAAGAGAGTGTTTGATATCTAAGTTATTAAGAGGTTCATCAAGAAAGACATAATCTGTATCTTGTGCAATCACCATAGCAATAAATGCAAGCTGTCGCTGACCACCACTTAATTCATCCAAGTATTTGTCTTGAATATCTTGCAAATCTAAGTAGTCGATCGCTTGTTCTATGACCTCATGATCTTCTTTAGTCAGATTTCCTTTAGAGTATGGGAAACGACCAAAAGAGACTAACTCTTTTACGGTAAACCGCATTGTAATCGAGTTAGCTTGGCGAAGTACTGCCAGTTTTTTCGCTAGCTCTTTTGTGTCCCATTCCGCGATTTCCTTGCAATCAATGATAACACTACCGCCATCTCGCTCCGTTAAGCGCGAGGCCATAGATAACAGCGTGCTCTTTCCCGCGCCATTTGGACCGATAATCGATGTTACCTTGCCCTTTTCAAACTGAGTATTGGCCTCGTCTACGACTTTGTTTGAACCGAAAGCCTTCGTTAATTTGTCTATTACTATCATATTTATACAACTTTGTTTTTCAGCAGCAGGTATAAGAAATACGCACCGCCGATAAAGTTAATTACGACACTCAACGTCGTCTCAAAACTGAACACGTTTTCGATTATCCATTGCCCAGCAAGTAATGAACTGATGGATAGAAACGAACATCCGACCAATAGCGTTTTATGTTGGTAACTTCGGAACATTTCTCGGCTTAAGTTGGTCACTAGTAAACCAAAGAACATGATTGGCCCTACCAAAGCCGTAGAAATAGCAATCAAAACCGCCGAGATAATAAACACATTTCTCGTCACTTTAGGTACATCAACACCCAAACTTTTCGCATTGTCTTGGTCGAGCCAAAACACATCTAAAGTGCGATGCATCCTAAACAACAACCAACATGCAAACATCAAAGCCGGAGCACTAAAGTAAACCAAGTTCACTTTGACATTATTGAAACTGGCGTACAGTTTCGACTGAACAATTGCATATGTGTTTGGGTCCATCAGCAAAGAAAAGAATGACGCCGCATTGGAAAATAGCTGACCAAAGATCAAGCCGACCAATAGCAACGTAATCAAGTTCTTGCTGCCTTTTGAAAAGTAAAACCCAAACAGCAGTAGCGAAAACGACACCATTACAATGACTGCAATCGCGAAATTGACGTACAAGTTAAGAACTAAGGTACTCAACCCACCAAAAATCAACACGATCAAAATTTGGGTTAACACATACAGCGCATCAAAACCCATGATACTTGGCGTTAAAATTCGGTTGTGCGTAATGGTTTGAAATACAAGTGAAGACTGAGCAATGGCCACACCCGCTAGCACTATCGCCAATACTTTAGGAACTCTACGAGACAAAAAATATTGGTAGTTGTCAGCCGTTAGCCCAATACCAATAAACAGACACGCGAAAAGAATCGCAATGCCACCTAGCAGCAGGATTTTCGTTGAATCACGCATGTTGCTTACCTCGCAACAACATAGCGATGAATACCACTCCACCCAATATGCTGATCACGATAGAGATTGGCATTTCATGAGGGAAAATAATTAAACGACTCACCAAGTCGCAACACAACACTAAAATGGCCCCATACATGGCCGTAAGCGGAATGTTCTTTTTGAGGTTATCGCCATAAAAGTGACTCACGAGATTCGGTACAATCAGCCCTAAGAATGGCAACTGGCCAACAATCATCACGACACTTGCTGACATGATGGACACCAATAGCACGCCAATCGTCACAACCTGCTGATAATTCAAACCCAAGTTAATCGCGAAATCTTTTCCGATACCTACGGCGGAGATCCTTGCGGCAAAAAGATAGCTGAGGATAACCATTGGTACCGCGATGTACAGCAGTTCAAAATCACCACGCAAGATGTTAGCGAAGTTTGCGACTGTCCAAGCATTCAGACTTTGAAGTGCATCATATTTGTAAGCGATAAACGTAGTCATGGATTGGATGACATTGCCGAAAATAATCCCGACAAGCGGCACAAAAACCACGCTCTTAAATTGAATGCGCTGAATAAAGAAAACAAACGCCAGCGTCCCAAATACCGAGATGCCGAATACGAGCCAAAGGTGATTGTCGTTACCAAAGAAAACCACGCTCAGTACATAGCCCAACATGGCACATTCGATCGTACCAGTTGTAGAAGGTGCAGCAAATCGGTTCTGGCTGATTTGCTGCATGACAAGACCCGCAATACTCAAGCCAGCACCAGCAAGCAATATGGCAAATAAACGTGGTATACGGCTGGTAAAGAAAAGTTCTAATGCTTTCTCATCACCTGAAAAGAGTTGTTGGGGTGTCATGTTTGCCACCCCAACAAATAACGAAACCGTGCTTAAAACCACAAGGGTTAGCAATAACTTCTTCAAAGTTAACCTCTGCTATCTTGGATTACAGTTCAACGGTTTGCTTTATCTCACTGACCATTTTTTCTGTTGCTGTCACACCAGACATCGACAAGTACCACGCGTCCACATCTAAATAAGTGATTTTATGATTTTTATATGCCGCAGTCGCTTTGACTAAGTCGTTATCCATGGATTTACGAATATCGTTATCCGGCGTACCTGTCAGAGAATTTCGGTCAACCACGAGAATATTTTTCGGGTTAGCTTCACGAATAAACTCATAAGAAATGACATCTCCGTGAGTGCCCGTTTTCACGTGCTCAACCGTTTCCAAGAAGCCAAAGTCGTTATAAATGACGCCAAATCGCGACTGGGCACCAAACGCGCTGATGTTGTCACCCATGCTTAAAATCGTTAATGCATCATTTTTGTTCGATTGGTTGTAGTCGCGGATTGCTTTGAATTGAGTATCTAACGCTTCAATTTTCTGCTCTACTTTTTCTTCGATATTGAAGATCTTACCAATATTGCGCCATTGCGCTTGCGTGCCTTCCCAATAGCCTTGGTTTTCTTTCGCCGCGAAAACAACTGTAGGGGCAATTTCACTCAGCTCTTCATATTTCGCAGACGCTCGCGGACCAACCAAAATCAAATCCGGTTTTTGCATGTAGATGGTTTCAAAATCAGGTTCAAACAAACTACCCGCAGAGGTGTAGTTATCTTTGCTGTATTTTGAAAGGTAACTAGGAAGATTAGAAGAGTTAGATACTGCAACGGGATCGATACCAAAGTTGTCCAGCGCATCTAGCGGGCCAAAGCCAATCACAACCACACGCTCTGGGGATTGTTCTAGCTCTGTTTGACCCATGTAGTGGTCAATCACAACTTTAGCAGCGAAAGAAGGAGAAACAGTAAATAACGACAGCATAGCCGCACCGACGAATTTTTTCATTTTGTTAAGCCTTAATGAGATCTATTATCATACGCGTTCGCAATATAACGCTACTCTTTAATGCATTCAACAAAATTTAAGGTACTTTACATTAGTTACGTTTACTCAAGACTTAGATATATCAAAGACTTATAAAACCCATTAGTTTCAATACCTGGGCGTATCATTCATGCGCTTCAATAAACGCTTTGAGTGCCAGCTCATCAATAATCTCCAAACCGTTGTCTGTTTTGGTAATCAATCCCTTTTCAATCAAGTCCTTAACTGCACGTCGATAGACTCGGCCTGAGGTGCCAAACCGCTCAGCCTCTTGGTTCACTTTATCAAAGCCACCAAGGAGCTTATCCGTCTGATTACGGACGAGAAGATCATAGGCAATGTTGTAAGTAATGGGATGCAACAAACGATTAGTGTAGATATCCATGGAGTCTTGATAATCCTCAGCCAATGCTGAAGCGAAGAACACCATCATTTCAGGATGATTTTGCAGAGCTTCGGTTAGTTTTTGGATACAGATAACATCAACCTGCATATGTTCATCTGCTATCACATTCCATTGACAAGGGGTCTGAGTGAAGAACTCCATTTCACCATAAATATGATAGTCGCAGTTAGCTTCCCCTAATTGAAAACGTCGTCCATTTGCGGCCAATATGTTCATCGAGACTCGACCTACTGGCACAACATACAAGTACTGAAGTTGCTCACCTTGGCGGAGAATTGCTTCCCCAGCATCAAAGTAACGCGAATTTATTTGGCATTGATAAATCAAATCGCGAAAGGTGGTACTCTTTTCTTCAAGGTATGTTTTGAAGCGACCAGTCGGATAAGGGCTGATTTTCATTTTCTGCTCTCTCAGAAAAAGTTACGGACAACTATTTAAGGTGGATTGTACCCCGTAACTCCAAATAAAAAAGCGACAGTGACCTGTCGCTTTACATCTATTCTGTTTATGTGACTTACTGAGATAGAGACTGGCTAACGCTGAGCAACCAAGGCTTCTAATGCCGTAATCGCGGCACTCTTCTCACCTTGCATCATTACTTTGGCCTCATCAACGTACTGACCAACCCCTTCTTTCACATCTTGTTGATACAGCACCACGTTGTTTAATATCGAAGCCACATGAAGGCCTCGTAGTCGACCGACCGTAAACAGCGCAGAGGTTTCCATATCTGCACCTAAGATGCCTTTCTTGTTCCAATGTTGGCATATTGCATCCTCGTCATCGGTATAGAAACTGTCGTGAGAACGCACCACACCAAAATGATAATGCACTTTTTGCATCGACAAGTAACGCTCAACTTCCTTTAACAGTGAAAAGCTTGCGTAGGCTGGATAAGACGAATCGACATACGCTTTAGAGCCGCCCTCATCTCTTACCGCGCCTTCGGCAATGATCAACTCGCCAAGATGAATGCCTGATTGCATTGCCCCCGCAGATCCAACGCGTACCACATGAGTCACACCGCACTGTTTTAGCTCTTCCACTGCGATGATCATCGATGGCGCACCTATACCTGTACTACACACTGAAACAGGCTTGCCTTTGTAGTTGCCGGTAAACACACGGTACTCGCGGTTTTCCGACACCATTTCTGCATCATCAAATAATGCCGCGATACGATTCGCTCGATCTGGCTCGCCGCATACAATAACGAGGGGAGCGATTTGTGTTTCATCCACTCCGATATGAGGTTGTTTGGCCATTTTTCGTTCCTTACGCAGCAGCGTGCGCTAAGGTTTTATCGCCATTGCGCTTAGCGCTACGAGCCCACTCACGCGTGCCATTGGCAGCGATGAACATAAGAATCGCGTACTGAACAGACATTGCGTAAACACCTTGCGTCGCGTAGATACCCACACTGATGATGTTAATCACGACCCATAGAATCCAGTTTTCGACGTATTTACGTGTCATCAGAATTTGTGCAACAACAGAAAGTACTGTCATGGTTGCATCCCAGAACGGAAACGCGTCAGGTTCAAGCACCGGTTCAGCCAAGCCAGCACCAAAGAGATTCAAGCTATCAACAGCAATGTTTGCTAGCGCAAAGAAAAATGGGTCGATATAGATCGTTAATAATGCGATACATGCAACGCTAATAGAGGCAGTAGTAATAAGTTTCTGTTTATTTAACCAGCGAACCTCCAGCGTTTCACCTTGTGCGTTTGGACGAGTCCACGCATACCAGCCGTAAATGTTCGCACAGAAGAAAAACAATTGAAGAAGCAATAATCCGTATAACTGAATTTGAAAAAAGATAACGGCAAAAAGCGTGACATTCAGCAAACCGAATAAGTAGTTGATGGTTTTTTCTTGGCTGGCAAACCAAATGCAAAGCAGTCCAAAAACTGTACCGAAAGCTTCGATCCAACTCATTGCGTAGCCGTCGCCGATCGGAATGTTAACGAGAGTATTATTAATATCGAGTAAGGCAAAGAGGTCCATAACATGTCCTTTATTATTTTGTTTGGAATACGCTTATATTAGAGCGTGATCCCCAACAAAAAGGAGGACATTTGTCCTCCTCTTGATGCACTCGATCATAATTCAGTTCAATGTTTACTTGAAAGCAATAAATGATGCTATTGAACGATGTTGGAAATAGACGTGCCTATGAATCCAAGCCTAGATAGCGTTTTTTGAATGCAGAAGCTGATGCAAATAAAGCTGACGCCAAAAGTGTAATAATAAAGCCAATTGCGTACTCAAATGCTTCATTAACCAGTAGCTGATAGCAGCTCACAAAAAAAATCAATACAACTGTAATAACATTAACTCGGTGAAACCAAGGGTGTTTTACAGATAACTTAGCGTAACCTTTTGATAACATTTAACTAATCCGCCAGACAACAATTAATAGTTTTATTTATAATCAACGACGATAGTAAGGCTTTATCGTATAAAGAGAAACGACTTTTTTAATTTTTTAGCTCAACATCACACGTCATTCAGTGACGTTTGACTTTAACCTCTTGACGCTTTTCCGTTCCACTAGAGTCGGTTCTAATTGTACGACCTGTGCCTCTGTTGACTTTTCATCCAACTTTCGGACAAGAGTCTCAACGGCAGCCTGCCCCAAACGGTACTTAGGCTGATGAATGGTAGTTAGCGATGGCGACATAAATTTCGCGATATGGATGTCATCGTAACCAATAATGGACAGGTCGTCCGGCACTTTAATATCGAGCTCATTTGCGGCGTTAATCACCCCCATCGCCATCATATCGTTAGAGACGAAAATCGAGCTAGGTAATGCGCCACGTTGAGCCATTTTTTTGAACGCTTGATACCCACCCTCACATTCGAAGTCAGACTCAATGATCCAATTGGCATTAAATTCCAAGCCAGCTTCGTTCATTGCTCGCTTATAACCTTCGTATCGCATTTGCGCTTGGTGTTTAATCAAAGGGCCTGTGATGCACCCAATTTCGGTATGGCCGCAATCAATTAAGTATTTCGCCGCTAAGTAACCGCCACGAAGTGAGTTGTCTTGGATTTTATCGCTTGTAAATAGCATTGGCCCCCAGTCCATTACCACAACTGGGATATCTGGGTAACGCTCAAATACATCGATACGCTCTCCTTCTAGCGACGAGCACATCAAGATCAAACCATCGACACGCTTTTGCAATAGCGTATTAATGGATTGACGCATACGTTCGTTATCACCCTCGGTGTTACATAAAATGAGGCTGTAGCCTTTTTGGTAGCAGCTGCGTTCGACGCCTTTTACGACTTCGCCAAAGAATGGGTTGGTTGAGGTTGTCACGAGCATACCAATGGTTTTGGTACGATTAACTTTGAGGCTACGCGCCAACGCAGAGGGCGCGTAGTAGTTAAGCTCTTTTGCGGCATTGTTAACGCGTTCAGAGATCTCTTCGCTCACAAAACGCGTCTTGTTAATAACATGGCTCACTGTTGAAGTGGAAACCCCTGCCAGTTTTGCGATGTCTTTCATCGTCGCCATGTTACTACTCCTATTTTAATGAGGCGTTGTGCGCCTTATTGTTCAGCGAGAAACGCGTCCACCTCTTCGCGGGTTGGAATCGACGTTTGCGCGCCAAAGCGGGTCACAGAAATTGCAGCCGCCGCATGTGCAAACTTAATCGCTGATTCTAAAGGTAAATCTTCTAGGAGACCAGTGACGAATGCCCCATTAAATGTATCGCCCGCTGCGGTAGTATCCGTCGCTTCAACGCGGAAACCCGAGATGATTTCGCCTCGACCGTTTTGGCTTAGCCAAACGCCTTTTGCACCGAGTGTGATCATGACAATTTCTATACCTTTACCATGTAGCACATTCGCCGCTTCTTGCGCGCTTTCGTTGTCTGTTACAGTAATACCTGTCAGAACTTCAGCTTCGGTTTCATTTGGCGTAATCACGTCAATGCAAGACAGTAATTCATCAGACAATTCACGAGCTGGCGCAGGGTTCAAAATTACGTTGGTTTTGGCATCTTTCGCGATTCGCGCGGCTTTCTCAATGCCGCACATCGGCGTTTCCAATTGCATTAGCAAGTAATCTGCTTGGCGAATACGCTCTAAATCTGGCTCAATCGCTTCTGCTGTCAGTTTGGCGTTCGCTTCAGCTGAAATGCAAATGCTGTTCTCACCACTGTCCGACACTTGAATCATCGCGATACCTGTCGGGCAATTTGGCTGCATCTTCACACCAGTGATATCGATGCCATCCATTTTGAAGTTTTCGCGAATGTTAATGCCGAATGAGTCGTCGCCCACACAAGCGATAAAACCGATGTCTGCATTTAATCGCGCCGCCGCGACGGCTTGGTTGGCACCTTTGCCACCTGGGATAACTTGATAGTTGCGACCATGCAGCGTCTCGCCTGCGCGAGGGAAAGAAGGCACTTGAAGAACATGGTCAGCGTTTACACTACCTAACACCACTAACTTATTCATACGGTTATCCTCGGTTCTGAATGAACCCTTTTTAAAAACTGTTTAGGAAAATACATTAGATGACTTTAACTTCTCTTCCTGACGAAGGAGTCTCGACAAAAAGCCAAAGGCATCTATACCCCACACTTTGCAGTATTTTGGGTAAGCTTGCCCTCACCTCCTAAACGACAGATATAAACGGAGGAGAGAGCAAAAATTAGGATGATTTATTGAACTTAAAACTTACTTAGTGACTACTTTTAGTGGCACTGGGATGTACTCTTCTACTTCTTCACCTTTCAAAACTTTGTCAGCCGTTTCAACACCTAAAGCACCGATAAGGTCTGGTTGCTGAGCAATAGTTGCCGCTAGTTTGCCACGGTTAACTGCTGCAATGCCGTCTTCCGTACCATCAAAACCAACGATAACGACATCTTTGCCAGAAGCTTGAACTGCGCGAAGTGCACCTAGCGCCATTTCATCATTCTGTGCAAATACCGCTTGTACATCCGGGTTAGCCGCTAGCAGGTTTTCCATTACGTTTAGACCTTTCGTGCGGTCAAAGTCAGCCGGTTGGCTAGCAAGAAGATCCATATCGCTGCCCTTCACGGCATTCATAAAGCCTTCACCGCGCTCACGCGCTGCCGATGTGCCTGCAATACCTTCAAGTTGAATGACTTTTGCTTTTTCGCCGACTTTTTCCATGATGTAGTGGCCTGCCATTTCACCACCAATTACGTTGTCCGACGCGATGTGACTCACGACTTCACCACGGCTTGCACCACGGTCTAATGTCAACACAGGGATCTTAGAACGGTTCGCCATACGAATTGCATTAGACACTGCATCAGAATCCGTTGGGTTGATAAGAATTGCTTTTACGCCGCGAATACTTAAATCCTCGATGTTCGACAGTTCTTTACTCGGGTCATTTTGCGAGTCCAGTACAATTAAGTCGTACCCCAATTCTTTCGCTTTTGCTTCCGCACCGTCTTTCATCGTTACGAAGAACGGGTTGTTTAGCGTCGAAACCACAATCGCCATGGTATCTTGAGCTTGCGCCGCTACCGATACGGTTGAAGAAAGAAGTGCAGCAGAGATAAGAGTTGCAAGTTTTTTCATCGTTCTAGTCCTTTGTGTAGGGTGAGCCAGTACACGTCCCCTGACTCGGTTTGTATTCACTGTTTTATATATACAGATTGTTATGAATTACTTGTTTTTGTTGTCTACCAATACCGCAAGCAAGATAACCACTGCTTTTGCAATCATTTGGTAGTAGGAAGAAACATCAAGTAGGTTAAGTGCATTGTTCAAGAAACCGATGATCAGCGCACCAATCAAGGTACCCATGATACGACCTTTACCGCCCATCAAGCTGGTACCGCCAAGAACAACCGCTGCGATAGCGTCTAGCTCGTAGCCCATACCCGCTGTTGGCTGCGCCGAAGAAAGACGAGACGTTACAATAATGCCTGCAAGCGCTGCTAACATACCGCAGATGGCGTAGACACCAATCTTCACTCGGTCTACATTGATACCTGATAGGCGAGTCGCAGACTCATTGCCGCCTAGTGCGTAAACATAGCGACCAAAGCGCGTGTGGTTAAGTAAATACCAAGCCGCTGCAAACACAACCACCATTAACCAAACAGGAACCGGAATGCCTAGCGCGTAGCCAGTACCAAACCATGCGAACGCATCCGCGGTGTCAGTAAAGCCTGTCGAGATTGGTCGACCTTCGGTGTACACCATGGTCACACCACGTAGTAACGTCATGGTAACCAGCGTAGCGATAAATGCCTGCACCTTGCCCTTCGCAATAATGATACCGCTGATCGCACCTAACGCTGCGCCCGCAAGTAAAGCAGTGGGAACCGCCACCAGCACCGGGACTTCAAGCGCAATCATGCTTGCCGCAAAGGCACCACACAACGCCAATACCGAACCAACACTTAAGTCGATGCCTGCTGTTAAAATAACTAATGTCATACCCACTGCGATAATGGCATTCACGGAGGTTTGACGAAGAATGTTGAGAATGTTGTCGACCGTAAAGAAGTTCGGGTTCAAAAATGACACAACAACGATCAGAAAGATCAGAGCTATCAGTGATTTTTGTTCAATCAGCCACTCTTTTGTGAACAACTTCTTGTTGCCAGTTTCGGTTGGTTTGCTCATGGTATTCGTACTCATGCTGCTTCCTCATTGATCTCTTTGCCTACGGCACAGGCGAGTAATTTTTCTTGATCGGCGTCTTTCGCATCAAATTCGCCAGTGATACGACCTTCATGCATCACTAAAATACGGTCGCTCATGCCGAGCACTTCAGGCATCTCGGAAGAAACCAAGATGATGCTCATGCCTTCGGCCTTAAACTTGTTGATGAGCTGATAAATCTCTTTTTTTGCTCCGACATCAACACCACGTGTCGGCTCATCCAGAATCAGAACTTTAGGCTTCGTCATTAACCCTTTCGCTATCGCAACTTTTTGCTGGTTACCACCAGATAAGTTGCCGATGATTTGATCTCGCGTTGGGGTTTTAATGTTGAATAACTTAATAAAATCTTCCACAGCAATCACTTCGTCGCTGTGTTGAATCTGGAAGCCTTTGGTCAGCTGGTTTAGCGAACAAAGTGACATGTTCTCCTTAACCGAAAGACCTAAAACCAAACCATCGCCTTTGCGATCTTCAGAGATGTAAGCGATACCATTTGCCAAACCATCTTGCGGGCTAACCGGGTTAATAGTTTTGTTATCAAGATTGATAACACCATGCTCACTAGGTAATGCGCCGTAAATGACTTTCATGAGTTCAGTGCGGCCTGCGCCCATCAAGCCAGAAATTCCAAGAATCTCACCACGCTTGAGAGTAAAGCTCACATCCTGAACGCCAGACCCAGTCAAACCAATGACTTCAAGACAAGTTTCGCCATGTTGGACATCAATACGTGGATATTGCTCTTCTAATTTTCGGCCAACCATCATTTCAATTAGGCCATCTTCATCAGTGTCGGACACCTTGCACTCACCGATAAACTTACCATCACGAAGCACGGTAATGTCGTCACAGATTTCAAAGATTTCTTTAAGACGATGCGAGATGTATACGATGCCGCATCCTTGCTCGCGAAGCTCATTAATCACTTTAAATAGTGATTCCGTTTCGGTATCGGTCAATGCGTCCGTTGGCTCATCCATAATGATGACTTTCGACTCAAACGAAAGTGCCTTTGCAATTTCCACCATTTGTTGTTCACCAAGGCTTAAATCGCCAAGCAATGTTTTTGATGAGTGCTTTACATTCAGACGTTTTAAAAGCTTGTCAGCTTCGTCATACATTTTGCCCCACTGGATACGCCCTAAGGAGCCAGTGAACTCTCGTCCCAAGTAAATATTTTCGGCAATCGTCAGTTCAGGAATCAGGTTCAGCTCTTGGTGAATAATGCTAATACCAGCTTCCTGTGAATCGCGTGGCCCTTTAAAGGCCGCCGGCTGACCTTGATATTGAATGCTCCCCGCATCCATGTGGTAAATGCCTGTCAACACCTTCATTAACGTTGACTTGCCTGCTCCATTTTCACCCATCAGCGCCATAACACGGCCTGGATAAACATTCAGGCTTGCTTTGTCGAGTGCTTTTACGCCCGGAAACGCCTTCTCAATTTCGCTTAGTTGTAGAATGGCTTGAGTCATAATCTGTCCTCAATATCTCTGGCTTAAAAAACCACGCCCGCTTGGAAAATAACGTTCGCATATGGCGAGCATTCGCCCGTTCTTACGATAGCGCGACTTTGGGCCGTGCGTGCTTTAAACGCTTCATGTGACACGTAGCTCACCTCAATAGATTTGCCCGTTTCTTCACTCTCTTTGCTCAGTTCGTTGAGCAACGCTTCATGCAAAACTGGGCTTGCATCAGAGAACTCTTCCGCAATGATGACCCCTTCGATTTGGGACTCAGATAGAATTACGCGAACAGTATCAAGAAAACTTGGTACCCCATGCGTTAGCGCCAAATCGATTCGCTGAACATGCTCTGGGATTGGTAGACCAGCATCACATATCGTGATCTCGTCGGTGTGGCCTAGCGTCGCCACCAAGTAAGAAATATCTGAGTTAATTAGGGTACTTTTTTTCATCTCATCGACCTTTCGGTTACACGTTCATACAACCATGAGCGCCTGTTTTAAAGTGTTTTCGTTATTAACAGAAAACTCATCGAAACGTTTCGATAGAATAATAATTCGTCATCGCAATTTGACCAGTGTGAGATCGATAAGGTGTGAGAATGATCTGTAATTCAATTGTCATTGAATAGGAAAAGTGCACTTGAGTCACACTTTACCATCGAAACGTTTCGATGACGGTATTTCCCTGTCATTACGGTTAGGTTTTATACAGGGAGGAAGGAAAAGGGACGTCCAACTACTGAGAAAACCTCTAGTTAATAAGCTCGAAACCTTTCACGTCATCACAATTCTTAGATAGCTGCCTGATTTTGGAGAACGCTCACCTTACAATCTGGTTACAATTTGCCAAAACACATCATCCGTTCAGTACCTTACCTGGTACGCGACGTTTGTAGGGACACAAACGGAAACTAAGAACCATAATGAAGTTAAGCAATAGAGTCATTTTGCTTGTCGCGCCAGTGATCTTATTAAGCGCGTTAGTATCTAGCTATATTATTTATAGCATTCAAAAAGTGACGCTCATCAAGCGGGAAGATAGCTATATTCAGTTGCAAATGGAAAAGCTCGCCGGGCAGTTTCGACAAGCGAATATTTTTCTTAATAGTTATGCCTATACGCTCAGTAAAAGTGATGTATTACAAGACTATTTGGTTAATCATAACAACCCCTATCGTGAGCGAGTCTTGTTTAATCGATTAGACGAGACCGCTGAAGTATTAAGCCATGGTTACAAAGGCGATGCGAGCATGGCGATCCTCGACGGCAAACAAAACCTTCTCTACTACACAGAAAACAAATATTACGAATCATCAGGTGTGGTCGACCCAAAGGTGTTAGAGTACATATCACGAAGTTTCAATGAGAGAGAGGCTTTCAGTCACACTGGCTTTATTTATAACTCCAGTGGACAAAGCATTCTTCTTCAATATGAGGTCGTCGACAAAAGAACGGGGACTCACCCTTTGAGCTTTGACTCAAAAAATGTGTTTTTTGTGGTAGTTTCCGTATCACTTGAAGCCTTTAACGAGATTAAGCATGACATCGAGTTTGACACGCACAGCGTGATTACTTTCGCCGACAAACCCATTTATCTTGATATTCCTCTCGCTCAAACCATTGAGCTGCTGCCGCACTTTTATGCCGTGCTTTCTCCTGCCGAATATTTAATGTGGAATAAAGTCGATAAAGTGTGGCTAGAACTTGCTTTCTCCTTTGGCGTAGCGGCGTTTTTCACTATCACATTAATCATTTTGGTGTTGTACCGCTATGTGTTGCGCCCTGTTTCTCGCCTTGATAAGCAGCTGAACGAACTTGAATCTAATCAACGTGACAATATTGAAAAGCTAGAAACAAACGATGAAATAGGACGCCTCTCTGCACGCTTTTTTGATATGTATGAGGAACTTAATGTCATCTATAAAAAGACAAAACGCCTAGCTGAAACGGATCACCTGACGCAACTCGCCAATCGCCATCGTTTTCATGAGATTGCCACTCGTGAACTTATCTCCCCTTCGCAGTTTCTGTGGGTTGTTTACGTCGATCTTGATAACTTTAAATACGTGAATGATAAATACGGGCATGAATTGGGAGATAACTTATTAAAAGTGTTCTCATCACACATCAAGAATGCTTGTCAAAAGTTCTCGCACGATTACAACAGCCCCTGCTTTGCCGCCAGGTTGTCTGGTGACGAATTTGCAATTTTGCTGAGCTCAAATCAAGAGGTAAAACGCTTGCCTGATTTGCTTGCATCAGAGTTACTAAAACCGATTAGTAATCTCAGTTCATCTTGGAGTAATTCATTTCCCGTTA
Source organism: Vibrio sp. YT-16 (assembly GCF_033337405.1). Classification (NCBI taxonomy): domain Bacteria; kingdom Pseudomonadati; phylum Pseudomonadota; class Gammaproteobacteria; order Vibrionales; family Vibrionaceae; genus Vibrio; species Vibrio sp. YT-16. Next base: position 406,149 of record NZ_JAWOQQ010000002.1, on the reverse strand, counting down.
CGGCAAGCGTAGGTATTGCACAATATCCTCAAGACGGTACTGACATCGCGAAGTTACTCTCCAGTGCCGATGCGGCTATGTATCAAGCAAAACGGGCAGGGAAAAATCAATACGCCTATTATTCAGCCGCTCTCAATATTGAGTCTCAAAGACGAAGTCAGCTTGAACGTGCGCTCCGAAAAAGCAATGTAGAGGAAGAATTCCACCTTGTTTTTCAACCCTATATGAACAATCGAAGCAATGAAATTGAGGGGTTAGAAGTCTTGTTGCGCTGGGAAGCCGAAGGTATCGGCCCTATCCCCCCAAAGGAGTTTATTCCAATTGCAGAGCAAGCCGGATTATTTGATAAAATTGACCGCTGGGTTTTCGCCAATGCAACGGCGGAATACCATCAATTAAGGAATATTTTCGGTAAGGATATTGTTCTTTCGGTCAATCTTTCATCAGCAGAGCTAAACTCGATAGAAATGGCAAACTACATCCATGAACAAGCGACACTGCACAGTGTTAAACCAGAATGTATTGAGATAGAAATAACCGAAACCTTTGCCGCAGAACAACAAGGCACGGCTCTACTTGATGAGCTATCAAAACGTGGCTACCGTCTTGCAATTGATGACTTTGGTTCTGGTTACACATCGTTAACTCAGCTCGTTCAGTATCCGGTTCAAAAAATCAAATTTGATCGAGAGTTCCTCGTTACATTGATGAACACCAACAACGGCCATGTGATCAAACCTATTATTGAGCTATGCCATGCCCAAAATAAAACGGTTACAGCAGAAGGTATTGAACACAATATGATGCATGAATGGCTATCGGCATACCGCTGCGACTATATGCAAGGCTATTTATTTGGCAAACCAATGACTAAAGAACAATTGAGCTTGTGGTGGCAATCGGCAAATGACGACAGTCGATTTGATGCGTCCATGGTCAGCTCAATTAGGGTTTCAAGAACATAAGTTAAGGGGAGACGTACAGCAGTCACAACTGTGGCGGCTGTATTTAGCTGTATATGAGCTTCATTGATAGATGCTCAGCTTTTGTTCCCCCATACCTATATCTATGACTTTAGTTGAGTAAATCACTATTTATTCGTTTTTAAACCAGCACTTCCTTGAAATCCAAACCGGTCAAATTCAGCGCTTTGACGCTATCGTACAAGCCACCTTTTTTGTCCGTGCAAAACGTTCTGAGCCCAGCACCTTTTACTCTGAACAAGTCAGATTCATTAACGGCTTCTCTATTCAAAACGAGTTTCTTAAACGGTCTAGCACGACTTAGCTTACCATGACGAAGATTATACTCGGTAGCAGAGGTATCAATGGCATCAATTTGAGTGACAATGTTTAATGCTCGCCAAGGCTTTCCTTGTAGATTTAATGGTAAAAATTCGACATTCTCGCTCAACACATCGAGCTTATCCGCAATAGAAGCGGATACAGCAAGAGTAAAAGATCCCCATGCTGCAATATCAGGCCTGGGCAATGGCTTTTCACCCATAACGTCTAACCATTCAATATCAATACTTTTCCAACTGGCTTTAACAGACTCTCCATAGAGTTGGATAGGTTTGCTTGCCGTTACTTGAAGAGACATTTCCAATGGCGACTCTTGCAACATTGCAAAATCATTAACATTGGGAGAGACAATAAACACTTTATTAAATGCTGTCATAACCGTCCTTAAATAAATTCTAGCGCTTTTCTTAATGAGATGAGCGCTTTCACACCAAACCAAACCAAACCAAACCAAGCATAATAGATAGAGTTTAATTTCATGTTCAAAAATTTAATGAATTAAGATCTGGCGTTCTTATCTTTTAATTTCGAAGTTTTATTATTTATATATTTTAATCCACACGATAGAATTATTTTTTCAATTTTTACTATGTACCCTTCCTTATGTAATCGAATAAATTAGAAAATAAACAGTAGCACGCGTCACTTCACTTTTGTTGAGCTCATCACCCTCACTTAAATGATACATTCACAAGTTCAATTTTTGTACGACTTAGACTTAGCTTTGTCAATCGTGAATTAAAAACAACCGATTCACCGTTGTTTTACTGCCTTTTCTTACCACCCTGTTGTTTATTCATACATTATAAATGCATTTATACACATAACGATCCGGCGTTACGATTTGTTACGAGTTAAATCACAAACTTTTGAGGTATTGGATAAAGTGTAGAAAAAGAAAACACATTGAAATAAAAAGAGTTTCTAAAGTACGAAAAATAAAACGCCGTTTTTATAAATTAGCAACTTCACAAATATCCTTAAACACAGTTTTATTAATTACATATATCAGATATTATTTACGCCGAAGTTTATAGAAACCATCGTTAAACTTCATATTTTATATAAGTTTCAATCAGTTAGTTTTTAACTCGAAAACTTATCGTCAACCCAATATCAAGCACCTAAGCGTGCAATAAGAAACATTGGGAATAGAATTATATTGATGTGCATGTTGTTTTAACGAATGCATGAAGCAATCGGTAAATTTGTAACACCATAGAGTTTTATTTAGCCAAGATGAAAAAATTAATTATATTATTTACATGTGCGCTGTTGTCTGTATCACCTTTTGCTTTTGCAAAACAATCAGATAACGAACCCAGGGATCATTTACGACCAAAGCAAGTTGAACATGTGTTTAAACAAGCCAAGCTAGATGGCATAGTAGACTTTAAGTTGTTCAGTGACGCTTACATCGCTTATCAGAAGACACCCGATAGAAAGAAGTCGGTACTAACGATCATCGACTATAGTAAACCATCAACTGAAAAGCGTTTTTATGTGGTGGATTTAGATAAAAAGAAGCTAATCTACAATACGTATGTTTCTCACGGCGTGAACAGCGGAAAGAAAACAGCGACACAGTTTTCAAATGTCGTGAACTCGCGAAAAACATCATTGGGCACTTTTTTGACTGATACCACTTACTACGGCTCAAATGGCTATTCACTTCGATTAGATGGGCTAAGCTCTGGATTAAACGACAAAGCTCGCGAGCGTTACATTGTCGTGCACGGTGCCGATTACGCAAACCCTTCCTTCATCAAGAAGAATGGATACCTCGGACGCAGTTGGGGTTGCCCTGCTTTGCCAGAGAAGTTGTCTCGCGAGATCATTGACACCATAAAAGGCGGCAGCGTTATTTACGCAAGCGCATAATATCGATGCGACACATATGGGGAAGAAAAAGAAGATTCTATTTCTTCCCTAGTAATAATCCTGTTAGCTTAATCGTCCTGTGCAACGACTCTCTTTCCATTTTCGCTTACTCGAAAGCGAAAATTATTGTGTTATTCGCTGATATACCTAAGTGCGATCAGAAAACTCTGTTCATCCCCCTTCCATCTCGTTAGTATACGCTGAGTTGATCAGACACTGGCTTTCATCGTTATCATAGTTCCACTAAGATTCCTTAATCATGGTGGGTAACTGTGGCTTTATATGTTTAGGGTTACTTCTTGCGTTATCTACACCGTATATTATTGATGCTTTCTTTGTCCCTGCTCTCAGGGCTCATCACAGCTTCATATGCGCATGAGTGGCACCACACCAAACATTACACTTCCGAGCGCCTACTTAAACTCTCTCAACAGGACGATTTTGAGCTAGCACACACTGATTTTCATGCCTCAGCTTCTCTGAGCTCTTGGGGTTCAGAAAGTTACTACCTACATATAAAGCGCGAGTTGTTCGGGCTTGTCTCCTGTCGCCGAACATCAGCTACTGATGGCGTTTTATCATCAGATTTTACTCCTGATTATTTTTTACTTATTGCTTTCTCTTCTCCACCACTACTGGAGTTGGCAAAACAAGCATCTCGCTTACCTCTAGACAGTTATGGCGGACTCATGAGTCAACGCTCTCTTTATCGCCTCTCAGGAAGAAAGGAAGCGAACTTAATGTACGTCTTTACTCATGGTCGCAACGCCTTCTCTGTTGTTTAACTTTTTATGACATACAGAGAACACGAAAATGTAACGATAAGAACCAATATGCTCATTGTTACTAGAACCAATTTGAGGTCCATATAATGACAAGAATCGCTACAACCATCGCACTAGCATTACTATTTGCAGCGGGCTCAACCTTAGCAAACACAGAAACTAAGCCAGAAGAAATGAGTAACGACACTCTGTTAGAGTGTGCCAACGTTTCTAACGCACGTATTGCAGTTCCGGAACACAGAGCGATGTTCAGACACTACTTAATGTCTGAGAGAGACTACAGCTTTGACCAGCTATCGTCTGCCGAACTTGAATTTAAAGCAGCAGATAAGAATGAGTCTGAAGTAGAGAACATCTACAAGTCTCAGTGCAAAGAAGTTGGCGAATACCTATATAGCATTGGCTATTAAATTCGAAACCCTAACGACACTCAAAAAGAAAGGCGCAATGTATGCGCCTTTCTTTTTACTGACAAAAACCTGTCGATTAGAGGTCTAATCTGCATACAAGCTTAAAAGTGCAAATCAAAGTAAACTTATTGGGAAAACTCTGACACATCCTTGGGTTTACAGGTCGCTCGACGTGCTTTAACAAACAAGAAACTAAGCACTCCAATCACAAGAGTAATTATTGGTGCCGCCATTAATAGCATTGTGATTGCTTTGCTCATATTTTCTGGTAGCAAAGGAAGTAATGAACCAAAACCGCATAATATCAGCGTCCATAAAATCGCACTCAGCCACGCAAAGTAATGGAATTTACTAATACGTTTCACTCGCAACCCCATCATTAATGGCAATAGGGAACGAACAACCGGAATAAACCGCGCGCACAAAAGCGCAACCAATCCATGTTTACTGAGTAATACGTCGACTTGTTCCAAACGCTTTTGAGGAACCGCACTCACCCAGCCTTGAACCTTAGGTAAGCGATTTAGCCACTTGCCTTGTAAATAAGCCGCCCAACTTCCCAACCCCGCACTAACAGCTATCACCAACATGATCATAATTGGGTCAAGGACGCCAACCGCCGCCAGCGTACCGGATAATACGACGACACTGTCGCATGGGAAAGGTGCAGCAGGAATAAAACCACTTTCCAAAAAGATACTCACAGCAACAACAAAATAAACCAAACCTGCACTGCCTGGCGCCATTAACGCCGTGAAATCTTGATGCCAAAAAGCACTCAAGACCTGAATGATCGAATCAAACATAAACCGCTCCTAAGCATAATTAACCAAAAGTTGCAAAAACATGGAATGTGTTAGCGAGCATGTATAAAGCGGTATATGAAATTCGATTCTTTTCTCACGCCTATTCTGTATTTAGAGTGAGTAAAAATACATTCAATACAACAATCTAAAGCCTCATTACCGATGCGTTTTAGCCGCTTCATCGAGTAAATTTCCGAACGATGCGCCCACCATGTTACATCAAGCATTTCAAACCATTCGGGTTCTACATCGTCGTTCGAGCTCATTTCCTTAGCATGGCTAACCCTCAATACATTCCGGCTGTTTAAACTCGGAAAGTCTTGTTGTATTGAAGAGATGGGATGTTCTGAAAAGTGCTTCGACTTAGCGTCAACAGCGATATTCTGGTTATGAACGGAAAGAAAATTTGGGTGTGAGTGCGCAAGGCTCATGCTCGGAGCCAACAAGCAGAAAAGTAGTCCGAGTAAAGCAATCAGAGTCGTACGCACAAAGGTAACCAGAACCAAAATGATAAGTTCTTTTAACCCTGTGCGTAACTATTGGCAATTAGTATTCTTAATCGTTAAGAATACTAATTATTTTTCACCGTAAGGGTAGCTTTCAAACATCTTCGCGATTTCTTCTTGGATGAGAGATTCTCTTTTCTCAGAGCTCATTGACTCAGACAGTTTACGACTTGAAACGCCTTTCCAAACGACTTGATTAGCCTTTGCATCAACCAGTTCAACCACCAACTTCCCATACTTACGCTCTTTATATCTTTCTGGGCTTGAAGTGATCACACCAAAGCTATTCCAGCCATAGCCAAAGCTCACCGACGATCCTGAAGAAACAAGCTCGGATTCTTCTACGATATCATGATGTACGTAAAGGTCACCGCCACTATTTACCTTATTTAAACCCTTACCCTCAAGCTGTTCAGCAAGCCCTTGCTCAATACGTCGACCATCAATACTGGTAGGAGCTTCCGCCTGAGCACCGAAGTCAAACGTTCTGTAAGCTGAAAAGTCGGCTTGTTTATCTACATCGGTTGTCACGGTCGTACAAGCAGATACCAGCATCACCACCAACCCTAATATCAAACCTCTCATCATGTTAAATCTCCTTTGGTTAAGCTGACTGTTTCAGCAGAATTACCCTGTGTTATACATACGCATCAACAGTAAAAAGTAATCATTTCAATATCTAGTCTTGACCATGAAACGTGACTGTTCAATAAACGAGATTAACCTTTGCACAAAAAATCTTGAATATCATCAACATCTAAACACCTAAGAATTCGGTGTTTACGACCTAATTGGAAGCCTCTAGGCTTAGTAACGAAATCGCGAGTGCCACAAAAAACCAGAGACAATGAACACTTTAACATCAGTCCGCTACTTTTTTAGGCAACTGACAAACATTTGATGAGAAAAGACTTTTCTTTTTCGTCCAGTGTGGCATATTAACCGAGTCCTATCGATGCGCGGGCATCGTATAATGGCTATTACCTCAGCCTTCCAAGCTGATGATGCGGGTTCGATTCCCGCTGCCCGCTCCAATCTCTTTATCTCAATTTACTCATAAAAATCCGATGGCGGAGCGAACAAACGGCGGCAGCGTTGTTTCCATGATAAGTTTGGTCGAGTTACGTCATAAAACATGTCTTTCCATTCTGCAAACGTCACGCGGATGGGATTAAAGCTGTTTACAGGTTTAGAAACCCCATACCGAACCGTTTCCACCTCTGGTTCAAACGTTCCGAACATTCGATCCCAAATAATTAATACACCCGCATAATTTTTGTCGATGTACTGACGGTTCACACCATGATGAACGCGATGGTGAGACGGCGTGTTAAATACCCACTCTAGTGGCCCGAGCGAACGAATTGATTGGGTGTGAACAAAAAACTGTAAGCCCAGATTAAACAACACAACGAAGACAACCCATTTTGGCTCAAAACCAATAATCACCAAGGGCAACCAAAAAATCCACATCCCCGCTAGCGGATACATTAAACTTTGACGAAAGGCGGTACTGAAGTTCATTCTTTCCGAACTGTGATGAACAACGTGCGCGGCCCACATCCAACGAATACGATGGCTAGCCCGATGAAACCAGTAATAGAAAAAATCTTGCAGGACAACAAGTAAAAGAAAAGCTGAGACGCTCATTTCGATATCAAACAAACGCCAATCAAACCACCACAAATACAACTGAGCAATCAGTAAACCCGTGAGTATGTCTGTCGCTTGGTGTAAGCCCGCAAGAACAAAATTACACGCTACTTCAGGGAAGTAATACGTCGCGCTTTCAGGCAAGCGTCCTCTTCTTTGTCCGAACCAATATTCGGCAAGCATGCAGAAAAAGAAAACTGGAGCCAGAATCATCAGAAGTAATTCTGGGCGGTCCATCAACTGCGTCCAATCCATTGTGTTTCTACCATTTTGCATAGTGATCTTCAGTAAGACCCATAACTTCTTCTAACTGATGTTTGATGCCATTTCCATCGATAATATAGCCAGAGAAATAACCGATGTACTGACGAAAGTTACTTTTGAGAAGCCAAAAATTTTTCTTCTCTGAGCGTCGATTCAAAGGCGTGAACTGTAAGTTAACTCGTTTATCTTCAGACGTAATATGCCACTTTTGCCCTTCATCACTTCGTGAAAACTGAAACTTCACAGGTTGCAAAAAGTGACGCTGACCATTAATCCACAATACATTTTCGCAATAGCCAGTTTCATTAACGCCAGCTGCCAAGTTCAACCCCAGACGCCTGTCATCCTCAAAGCAATTGATACTCGCCCAGCGCCAACTTGTTTCTCGCCGCATGTACCCAGCGGAAAAATCGTAACCAGCAGCCACCTCTGAAAGATCTTGCTCTTTTCCTAATATGAACAAGTTACCGTCTACTGCTAACGCATTGTGCTTCTGAGTATATGTCCAACCCGCATAACCTGTTGGCGTACACAACATTAATGGCAAACTCATATTTTCTGGACGTAAATAGAGATCCGCATTGACTGACTCTGTCACAAAGTGGACGTGCCAAATACCATCCTTAATAGAAAACTGAACTCTTTTGTTAGCAAGATGGGCAAGACTGCACCAACTGGAAGGCTGAGTTTGATAACCTATATTAAAAGGTTTCAACCATTGTTGCTCAATCAACTTATTCTTTTTAATATCAAACAGGTAGCAAAAGCCGGATGCTAAATACCGTATATCAGCAATCGCTACTCCAATGACGTAATTAGGTGTGACCAAATTGACGAACTGAAACTGCTTATAATCGCGGTAACGGCGCCACTTAGATACCGGCTTATCCATCTCATCGAGGTAGGTAAATTTATCTAGCTGTAACGATGTTGGAATTCCATCAAGGTGGCCAAACGCTGGTAGGCCATTCTGCTGAATAAACGAGTTCAGAACCTTAAGCTCATCCATATAGTTGTCTTTTCACAAGTTATCACACACACAAACTTTAACATGACGTTAACATAAACAATTTGCGTAACTGCACAACAACATCGACTAAAGTGATTTCTGCTTGTTATATGTGAAACTGATCACTCAACCACCCGCTTACTTAGCTAGCCCTACCTATCTCAACCAACACAGCCTGGGTTAGAAGCTGCACATTCTCATCCGCAGGAAAGACCACTACAACCATTGAATCTTGGTCAAAATCACTATTTAATGGAAATACATTCATATAAACTGATTGCTTATTCACATCAAGGAAGAAATCTATGTCATACATACACGATACTATTGTTGCGTTGCAACACAGTAGCCCTGCGCAAAAAGAATTTTACCAAGCGGTAGAAGAAGTATTAACTTCTCTCGCGCCGGTAATAGAAGGCAATAATAAATATAAGGAACAAGCGATTATCCAGAGGATCGTCGAGCCAGAACGTCAAATCATGTTTCGAGTTCCTTGGGTTGATGATGCTGGAAATGTACAAGTAAACAAAGGTTATCGAGTTGAATTCAACTCTGCTTTGGGGCCGTACAAAGGAGGATTGAGATTCCATCACTCAGTCAATGCGAGCATCATAAAATTTCTCGGCTTTGAGCAAATTTTTAAAAACGCACTGACTGGCCTTCCTATCGGTGGCGGCAAAGGCGGTTCAAACTTCGATCCTAAAGGAAAATCCGACGGCGAGATCATGCGATTTTGCCAATCATTTATGAACGAGTTGTACCGTCACATCGGTCCTACCACCGATGTGCCCGCAGGCGATATCGGTGTCGGGGCGCGCGAAATTGGCTATATGTTTGGTCAATACAAACGATTGACGGGCCGCTACGAAGGTGTGCTTACAGGCAAGAGTCTGCTTTGGGGTGGCTCACTCGCCAGAAAAGAAGCGACAGGATATGGCGCCGTCTATTTTGCAGAGTGCATGCTCAACGACCGCAACGATTCATTGAAAGGGAAAACTTGTCTCGTTTCTGGTGCTGGCAACGTGGCTATCTACGCCATTGAAAAACTGTACCATATGGGAGCAACGCCAGTTACATGCAGCGACTCTCGAGGTACGATCTATCATGAGCACGGTATTGATCTTAAGCTCCTAAAACAACTGAAAGAAGTGAAAAGAGCAAGCTTAGAAGAATATTTAGAAACTTACCCTGAAGCAGAATACACACCAGAGGGCGACTATCCTAATGAAGGACATGCTGTTTGGCGATATCAGGCTGATGCTGCCTTCCCTTGTGCGACTCAAAATGAATTAACGTCAGACGACGCACTGGCTCTTATCGAAAACGGATGTATTTTGATTAGTGAAGGGGCGAACATGCCAACCACCCGTGATGCTGCCAATATTATCGTGGACTCGGACATAGCTTATGGGCCTGCAAAAGCAGCCAATGCAGGCGGCGTTGCAACCAGTCAACTTGAAATGGCGCAAAACGCCAGCATGCAAAACTGGACGTTTGAACAAGTGGATAGTCAGTTGCAAACCATCATGAAAAATATTTTCATCAATGCAAACGAAACCAGTAAAGAGTTTGGCCAACCTGGAAATTTAGTTTTAGGCGCCAACATTGCAGGCTTTAGAAAAGTCGCTGATGCAATGATTGAGCAAGGTGTCGTCTAGATGAACGAGCCAGCAGGATGACTGCTGGCTTAATATAACTCCGCAATAGGCCGCGCTTTTTGATAAAGAGCTCCACTTAATTCGCAATAAGCGTTGTCACTTCTGTTTTAACGGAGTTGGCGATAAAGCAATTCTCATGGGCCATGTGGTGCAGTTTTTCTAATTGAGATGGTGTCGGTTGTTTTTCACCTGAAAATGTTATCTTAGGGTTTAACGTTACCTTTGATACCCACTCTTTTCCGTTTTCGCCTTTTTCAAGCTCCCCTACCGCTTCATCGAAGTAACTGTCCACAACATAACGTCGCTTTGCTGCAATAGACAGGAAAACGAGCATATGACAACTAGAAAGTGCCGCGACAAACGCTTCTTCTGGATCAACGTTTTCTTCTACGGATAGTGGTAATGGTACTACGTGGGGAGATGGAGATGCTGGGACTTGCAACCCTCCATCAAATTGCCAAATGTGTGCCCGACTATACTTATTATCACTAAACTCTTCGCCAGCTTTACGATGCCATTTGATTAAAGCGGAATGCTTACTCATTCTAACTCCCTGATTTTCCGACGACGAATCAACACTATCCGTCCTTGCCACAGTAAACCACAACAAAATGAGTTAAGGAAAGCATCGCACTCACAGGGACTATAAAATCTGTTGAGGATCGGCATTGTTCTTCTGGATATCATCCAAAAGTCTATGAGACTGATGGATGTTGACCTGTAACCGATTGATCAGCATCTGCAACTGCTCAATCTCGGGACTTTGGTTGGCTTTAAGTTGAGTTTCCAGGGCCTCCGTTTGGCTCGCCAAAATAGGTAAACTTAGGTTCAGTGCCATCCCTTTCGTTTTGTGCAACGTCAGCTCTAATGAAGCAAAGTCTTCAGCCATAAAGTATTCAATAAGTTCATCAACAGAAGTCTCAAAATCGACAATAATGCTTTTTAGCAACTCGTCGAGCTCTTCTGGCTCATCTCGTAAAGAAGTAAACATGCCTGAACGGGAGAGTTCTTCCTCTGTTAACCTTAAGTTCTCGATTGGCTTACGTTGCAATTGAAGCACATTGCTGTCACTCGTTAGTGGCGGATTCTGTTTCGGTTCGAGTCTGGCGGCAAACTGTTTGAGAGCGTCTGAAAAGCTCTCATGCTGTAGCGGTTTCGTAAGCACATGGTCTGCTCCTGCTTCGATAAAGCTATCGTGAGCTTCACGAAATACGTCTGCCGTGTACGCAAAGAGTAATGTCTTGATACCTAACTCTTGTCGGATAACGCGTGTCGCCTCAACGCCATTCATCTCGGGCATATGGTTGTCCATCAAGATCAGGTCGTACTCGTTCTCTTTCGCCTTTTTAACCGCGATTAATCCATTTTCTGCAACATCCACTTCATGCCCAAGCTTTTCGCAAAACCCTTTTGCCACAATGGCATTCACACGGTTATCATCAGCAAGTAGTATCTTTAAATGGTGTGATTTTGCGCGAGGTTTCGGTGCTTCTTGCTGCTTTTTCGGAGCAGATTCTACCCAAGGAATCGGCAACTCAACGATAAATTGACTTCCAACGCCTTCTATACTCTTCAGAGTAATATGGCCACCCATCAAATCGGTTAGTTTTTTGACGATGGCTAACCCAAGCCCTGTTCCGCCGAACCTTCGAGTCGTTGATGAGTCTGCTTGCTCAAACGAGTTAAAAATATGCTCGTGCTTGTCTGGCGCAATACCAATACCGGTGTCGCTCACGCGCATGACCAACAACTGATTCGATTCATCTAACTCAGTTCTAACCAGCACATGCCCTTCATTGGTAAACTTCACCGCGTTACCGGCGAGATTAAACAAGATCTGTCGTAAACGCGCACAATCTCCAGTAAATTCAGTATATTCAGAAACCTCGTTTTCCAAGATTAACTCGATATTTTTTTCATCAACAAGTGGTTTTATTGCGCTACACACCGGAGAAAGCACTTGATCGAGCTTAAACTTAGCTTGCTCAAATTCCAGTTTGTTTTCTTCAACTTTAGAAAAATCCAAAATATCGTTGAGGATAGTCATCAGATGCTGGCCAGAATCAAGAATAACCCTAATATGCTCTTTCGTCGTCGGCTCTTTGGTCTCTTCTGCAATCATTTGAGAAAGCCCTAGTACGCCATTCATCGGCGTCCTTAGTTCGTGACTCATTGCAGCGAGAAAATTTGATTTCGCTTTTGCCGCTCGCTCGGCTTTGTTTCTCGCCTCTTCAATTTCAAGATTCAACTGTTTTAAGTTATGCATTCGGTGATGTGACTGATAAACAAACGCGCTAACTAGAAACATCACCGCGATAAATACAAACAACCACGTAAAACGCGCCTCACTTTGAGCAATATTGAGTAACCGATGCTCTGAGCTTTCGACAAACTCAATATAAGTGTGATCAAGCAGTTCATTCGTCAGCAATTCAATTCTTTTATCACTCGTTTGAAGCCGTTTAAGGAAGTTTGCTTCCTTTTCACTCTCAACTTCAGTTTGTGTTAGAAGCAACTGGTTGAGAAATTCAAAATAACGGCTGCCACCCAATGATTGACCGCTCTCGGTAGAAACATCTTGCTGATATAAATTGAACAACATGAGTAATGCATACCGATTTTCTACCTGAACACCAATTAACATATCAAGCTTCAACGTTGTTTGAAGCACTCGCTCCTTAAACTGTTCAAGCGTATCCCTAACTTTTATACGATTGGGTGTCACGGGAAACCAAACTGATGCCTTTGATGATTCCAACAGTGCCTGTGCTGCGATTTCTATCTCTACTAAAGATGTTGTTAACTCATAGTTTTTCCTATCTTCAACGGCATATCGGTTCACGATAACATCACGCTCTTCAATCAATTCATGTCCGATATTCATTAGCTCTGCATGAAATTCTTGAGCGTTTTTTGAATTCATATACGACATATACGCCAGTGTGCAGCACGTCAGTATCCCAATAAAAAAGCAAAAGTTGATCAGTTTGAATTTATTCATTTTCCAACACCTCTAAAATTATGGGTCTAGGTGCTGTCAACGACTGCAAGAATGCTTCAATGTCCGCGACATTCTCATCGTTCATCGTTATACCGAGCTGGGTTTTAGCCATGATTTGTATCGCGTCGGATAACTTATCGACTTGCCCATTATGAAAATAAGGACTCGTTAGCGCGACATTGCGTAAACTGGCTACTCTAAAATAGAATCGCTCTTCATCTTCTATCGTAACGAGTTGCCGGCCCGAGTCCTCTACTACTGGCTTATCCTTGAAATAGGCGAACCTTTGGATCATCGCTCCGCCGATATTTTTGCCCTGATGACACTGCACACAACCTGAAGTCTGAAATGTTTTCCAACCTCTGATTTGCTGTTCACTCAGTACATGCGTGTAACCCAATAAGTAAGCATCGAATGGTGCGCCAGGCGTCTGCAGCCCTTCAACAAACTCCACAATAGCGGACTTGATATTATGAACGTTAATCGGCAATTCATCGTCACGACTAAATAGCGCTTGATAATGTTCACTCTCTTTTACATATTGCTCTATTGTTTGCCAGTTTGAGTCCATTTCCATTGGATTATGGATTGGACCATCAATCTGAGCCATCAAGGTGTTTTCCGTTCCATCCCATAAAAAACGATAATTTAACGCCGCATTAAACACTGTTATAGAATTTCTAATTCCATCACCTTTCACCCCCGTAGAGACTGGTGTATTTTCAGCGCCATTGGTTTGCAGATTGTGGCATGTCGCGCAGCTGACATTACCATTTGACGATAATTGAGGATCGCGGAAGAGATGCCAGCCAATTCTCGCTAGCTTAATATCCACATTAGGATCACCCTGTATGGGCTGAACTAGGGAGATATCACCTAACATCTTCGCGTTTCTTGCGGTTGTTGTTTGGCTCAAAATGAGTGTTACAACAGCTAGTGCGATTGCGCTGAATTGCCTCATCAACTACATACCTTAAACTTGTCATTGATATGAATTTAGTTGCACTTTGGCGTTTTTTCCACCGACAGGAAGTTGAAAAAACGAGTTAAGTATTGCTTTGTTTAAGGCTTTGGTTGAAGAGGGAGTAATAAGGCGAATAGGAAGAAACCTATCGCCTTATGAGTAGCTAACGTATTGAAATCTGAGTTTAGTGTAGAAAAGCCAAAAACCGTTGAAACCAAGTCACCTCTCCATACGAGATCAGATCGAAAATAGTAAAGAATACGGCACAGATAACGGCCAACTTAATCAAACGCTGAACAATAAACATAAACATCACAATTACCAATAATTTGCTTTAGTTTACTATCTCACACAGCGTTTATATATAAAAATGTAGTCTCCTAATTAGCCTCGGGAACTTATTCATTAGAACCTATACTCAAGCATCTCTAAGTTATTTGGATATACTTGAATTAGGATTTCAAAAAGTCCCTGTGACCACACAAGGAGGACTGCATGAAACGACTATGGATATGGTTCTTACCTTTACTCTTGATGGCCAGTCAAGCACTGGCGAATACCGTTTGGATTGTTCCTGTCAAAGGTGCTATAGGGCCTGCTACTAGCGACTATTTATCTCGTGAAATAGAAGAAGCTCAACTAAACGGTGTCAGTTTAGTGATCTTAGAGATGGACACACCAGGCGGCTTAGATAGCGCAATGCGAGATATTATTCACGCGATTACCACCTCCTCGACTCCCATTGCGACTTGGGTCGGCCCATCTGGTTCTAGAGCCGCCAGTGCCGGAACATACATCTTGCTCGCTAGTCACGTAGCCGCCATGGCTGAAGCGACAAACCTCGGAGCTGCAACGCCCGTCGCGTTAGGTGGTGCGCCTCAACCTCCTTCATCGGATGATGGCAAAGATCAAAACGCGGAAGAAACGCCAGAAGGAACCAACGAAAGCTCAGAAAAAGTTCCCGCTAAAACCGCAATGGAGAAAAAGGTAATTAACGACGCCAAAGCCTACATTAAAGGCTTAGCAAAACTTCATGGACGAAATGCAGAATGGGCAGAGAAAGCAGTAAGCGAGGCGGCGAGCTTGGATGCAACAGAAGCATTAGAATTAAACGTGATCGATTACATCGCCAATTCGCCAGAGGACTTAGTCAAAGCCATAGATGGGCAAACTGTTAAAGTAAACAATCGCACTGTGACATTGTCACTTGAAAATCCAACATGGGTTGAAAGAACGCCAGATTGGCGAGCAGAAATGTTAGCCGTTATCACCAATCCAAACGTTGCCTACATTCTAATGCTCATCGGCATCTACGGTTTACTTCTTGAATTTTACAACCCAGGAATTGGCTTACCCGGTGTGCTAGGTGGGATTTGTCTGCTTCTTGCCATGTACGCACTACAAATGATGCCTGTCAACTACGCAGGTCTTGGTCTGCTGTTACTCGGTATTGCACTAATGATAGCGGAAGCATTCAGTCCGAGCTTTGGTATTTTGGGGTTAGGCGGCGTTGTCGCCTTTGTACTCGGTTCGATATTTCTCATGGACAGTGAGTTACCAGGGTTCCAGATCGCCCTTCCTTTGATTTTTGGTATTGCCATATTTTCCGTAGCTCTAATCGTGCTGACCGTCGGCCTGCTGCTCAAAATTCGCCGCCGGCGTGTAACGACGGGTTTAGAGACTTACCCTGGGAAGGTCGCTGTGGTAAGCGATGACTTTATCGATGGCGAAGGACGCGTTCAACTCAACGGTGCGTTATGGCGAGCTAAAGCCAAAGACCATCAACAATTCAAACAAGGTGATCACGTCACCATTGTTAATGTTAAAGGGCTGACCTTAACTGTGATGCCTGATGACCGCCAAAATAAATAGGAGGCGCTTTATGATGCTCTATACCGTTGCGGTGATCGTGGTGCTGCTGTTCGCACTAGCGACCCAAATGTTCAAGGTTTTGAGAGAATACGAACGTGGGGTTGTGTTCTTTCTTGGTCGATTTCAAGAAGTCAAAGGACCTGGTTTGATCATCCTTATCCCATTTATTCAGCAAATGGTGAGGGTTGATTTACGTACTGTCGTTTTGGATGTGCCGACACAAGATTTAATTACCAAAGATAACGTTTCTGTGCGCGTCAACGCGGTCGTTTATTTTCGCGTAGTCGATCCTCAAATGGCGATTAACAATATTGAAAGCTACAGCGATGCTACCAGCCAGCTAGCACAAACCACGCTGCGCTCGGTATTGGGTCAGCATGAACTCGATGAATTGCTATCAGAGCGAGAACGCCTCAATAAGGATTTACAATCCATTCTCGATCAACAGACTGATGACTGGGGAATCAAGATTGCTACGGTTGAAGTCAAACATGTTGATTTAAATGACAGCATGGTCAGAGCCCTAGCCCGTCAGGCAGAAGCAGAACGTAACCGTAGGGCGAAGATCATTCACGCTACTGGTGAGTTAGAGGCTTCAAATAAATTAAAAGAAGCAGCGCAAATGCTCAACGAAGCACCGAATGCACTGCAATTACGTTACATGCAGACACTCACTGAAATCACTACAGACAAAACATCCACTATTATTTTTCCAATGCCGATCAATCTTGTCGAAGCTGTCAGTGATATCGCCGAAGCGGTGAAAAAGAATAAAGAGACACAAGATAAGTAAGGTTCTGACCCTAGGAAGTAACGACCACTCACGTTACTTCCTTATTTGGTACTCGCTTTAAGGAAGTGCCCATCTTCTTTATCACATTCTTGTTTCATTACTTCTAAGCCCGTTTTAAAGCATGTTCGCCAAGCGGTTTCAACATCGGCATCGTACCCAGAATCACACTGTCGAACCGTTTCTAACAAACTCTCAAGCCAAACATCAAAATCCTGCGGCTCTATACCAATATCTGCACTTGCATGCTTTTTCCCATACTTTTCCACCATTTTGTGCGCTTCGGTCGAGGTATCTGCCATCATAAAAAATACGATAGACCCTCTAAGCATTCTCACTTGTTGGTGCATGTCTATACCGTCAAACTTCTGTCTAAAGTTGGCACTTTTCGACCATAAATTTTTGTAGAACAAGTCGAAAAACTCCTGATCTGAAGTACAACGTTCATAGCTATCATTAAAAACTTCAATCACGTTCATGTTGCTTTCCCCTACGCCTTAATATGAGTTTAATTTAATATCAAATAAAAGCTTCCAAATAAGGACTTTTAAGTTTCAAACCGATCAACCCACATCGATTTTCAACAAAAAGTAAAAAGTGATTTAAATAAACACCCTCTTATCAATGAAAAAATATCCATTATCATGACCCCATATTCGAGGTACGCATGGTTGTCGATGCTAGTGCATCCTCATCTGTCATCACATAAAGAGGATATAAACGTGTCCCATCAAATCATTACCGATCTAAATAGCCGTTACACTGCAAAAAAATATGATGAAACCAAGCGCGTTTCTCAAGAAGACATGGCGATAATCAAAGAAGCACTGCGCTTGTCAGCGTCTTCTATCAACTCACAACCATGGAAATTCATCGTTATTGAAAGTGATGAAGCGAAGCAACGTTTCCACAATACGTTTGCAAATATGCATCAGTTTAACCAACCACACGCGAAAGCCGCATCACATACGATTCTGTTTGCTTACGATCCTAAATTTACTAAAGAGAAATTTGCGAAGCGTGTGGATGCAGAAGTAACATCTGGCCACTTGCCAGCGGAGATGTACAACAACTTTATGGGTGCTTACGCTTTTGCCGATGCAAATACGGACGAAAATGGCTTCAACGGAAACTGGACAAAAGCACAAGTCTATTTGGCACTAGGCAACCTACTACACACATTGGCACGACTAGGCATTGATTCAACACCGATGGAAGGTGTCGATCCGGCTCTGATTGGAGAAGAGTTTAAAGAAGAGCTTGAGGGCCATATTTGTGAAGTTGCGCTGGCGATTGGCTACCATAAAGATGGGGAAGATTACAATCATGGTCTTCCAAAAGCACGCCTTGCAATGGATGAGGTAATTACGACTCTATAGTCGACCATTGTCTTAGCTTAGCGACTTAACTCATTGTTTAAACTAAAAAGAGCCGCATTAATGTGCGGCTCTTTTTTACTTGGTTCTGCGTCAACGTTACGCAACTTGCTCTGACTTAAAATTACCAAGCAATGCATCGTAAAGCTCATTGTCGCTTAACACACCAACCAGCTTATTATCTTCAACCATAAGCAGAGGCTGATTGCTGCGCTGTTTAAGTTCAATCGCTTCTCGCATACTGATTTCTGGGCTAACCTGAACCAGAGAGTTTTCATTAACTTCATCAAGGTTCGAAGAATCGCTCTTCCATTGAATCAACGATTTACCTTTATCCGCTAAACTTAACCCCTTGCTCTCTTGTATCACCCAAATATCTTTATCAGGGCAAATCAGAACACGCGTATCTTCGCGAACCAAATCGTCACGCATTAAGGAACGTCCCTTCAGCACATTTAATGGATTAGTGTGAGCAACAAAGTCCGCCACATAATCGTTTTCTGGAGCAAGAATGATCTGTTCTGGCTTGCCATGTTGAATCAGCTTTCCTGATTCCATAATGGCGATGTTGTTGCCGATTTTAAGCGCCTCATCCAAGTCGTGACTCACAAAAAGAATGGTTTTGTTTAGCTTTTCTTGCAGCAGAATCAATTCATCTTGAAGCTGAGCACGAATCAATGGGTCAAGCGCTGAAAACGGCTCATCCATTAACAAGATATCTGTGTCCATCGCGAACGCTCGCGCTAGGCCAACACGCTGCTGCATACCACCAGAGAGCTCGTGCGGGAATTTCGTTTCCCACTCAGACAAACCGACCATTTCGAGCTGTTCACGCGCTTTTTTACGGCGCTCAGCTTTACCAATGCCTTGCATCTCTAGACCAAACGCTACATTGTCTAACACCGTTAACCATGGCATCAATGCAAACTTCTGAAACACCATGGACACGCGGTGCGTACGAAGGTGGCGCAGCTTCTGTTCGTCACAGTTAGAGAGCTCAACCATATCGTCGCCATCTTTGATTTTCAGAGAGCCACGAGAGATATCGTTCAATCCGTTAACCGTTCGCAGCAAACTTGATTTACCCGAGCCCGAAAGCCCCATCAAGACACAGATCTCACCCTGTTTCACGTTCAGCGAAACATTATCAACCCCAACCACTTGGCCAGTTTCATCAATGATTTCTTGTCGAGACTTCCCTTGATCTAGTAGTGCTAGCGCCTGTGCTTGTTGCTGACCAAAAACGACATCAAGATTTTTAATAGTAATAGCGTCCATGATTATGCCTCCTTCTGGTTTGGTGCTTTACACAAGCGATCAAGAATGATGGCAACGAGTACAATCGCTAAACCCGCTTCAAAACCTTGTGAAATGTTTACCGTATTCAGTGCACGTACGACTGGCTTACCAAGCCCATCAGCACCAACAAGCGCCGCAATGACAACCATAGACAAAGACAACATAATACATTGCGTAACACCGGCCATAATACTTGGTAATGCCGCAGGCAACTCCACCTTAAACAGCAACTTCATGCGGCTGGCACCAAATGCTTTACCCGCTTCAAGTAGCTCCTCCGGAACTTTAATAATGCCGAGGTACGTCAATCGAATTGGCGCAGCGATAGCGAAAATGATGGTCGAGATTAGACCAGGGACAATACCTAAGCCAAACAGAACCAAGGTTGGAATTAGGTAAACGAATGTCGGTACGGTCTGCATCAAATCGAGTATTGGCCGCAACAAGGTGTATAACCAAGGACGGTGCGCCGCCATAATGCCCAACGGCACGCCAATTAATACGGAAATCGTTGTCGCTGCAAACACAAGGACAAAGGTTTCCAGCATTTCTTGCCAGTAACCAAGGTTGAGAATTGCGAGTAAGGCCAACACGATAAATACGACAAGAGGAATGCTGCGATGTAAGAACCAAGCAATTGCCGCCGTCATAATGATTGGCGCTGCAGGTGGCATCCATTTAAAAATGTCCACCACGAAAAGAATGATCGTTTCAAGTGTAATAGAGATTGCATCGAAAAAACCCGATGCATTGATGGTTAACCAATCGACGCCAGTTTCCATCCATTGGCCCAACGGTAGTTTGTTGTCCGTAATAAAATTCAAAATAAAACCTTTGTGTTAATGAAGCGGGCAAAACTCTGCCCACTTTCTTTTAAAAAAACGAGCTCAAATACTGCTTATTAAGCGTTTGTTTTTAAGTAGTTTGTAATAGCTGTTAGCGCATCTTGGCCATCCACCGTTTTCACGCCCTCTAGCCACGCTTCAATTTGCTCTTGGTTTGCATTCAACCATGCTTGCGCTGCTTTTGATGGCTTCTGTTTCTGGTTAAGAATCGCTTCCATCAGTTCATTTTCCATTTCTAGGTTAAACTCTAGATTTTTCACTAGCTGACCTACATTTGGACACTCAGCGAGGTAATTTTTACGTACGTTTGTGTAGACGTTCGCGCCGCCGTAGTTAGGACCGAAGAAGTCATCACCACCCGCTAGATATTCCATTTCAACGTTACTATTCATTGGGTGCGGCGCCCAACCTAGGTACACAATCCATTGATTGCGGCGTGCGGCACGTGATACTTGAGACACCATGCCAGCTTCACTGGACTCAACTAGGCTGAAATCTTTTAGGCCGAATGCGTTACTATCAATCATTGACTGAATTAAGCGGTTGCCATCGTTTCCAGGTTCAATGCCGTAAATGCGGTCTTTAAATTTGTCGGCATGTTTTACTAGGTCAGCGAAGTTGGTTACGCCTGCGTCATAAACGTATTTTGGAACCGCTAGCGTGTACTTTGCGCCAACGAGGTTCGCGCGTACGGTTTCAACAGTACCTGCATCACGGTATTTCGCGATATCACCTTCCATCGTTGGCATCCAGTTACCTAAGAAAATGTCGATATCACCATTAGCCATAGAGGAGTAAGTTACAGGCACAGACAGAAGATCGGTCTTCGTTTTGTACCCCAACCCTTTAAGTAACTCTGATGTAACGGCAGTGGTCGCTGTGATGTCAGTCCAACCTACATCTGCGAAACGAACCGTTTCACATTGGTTGGCGTAAGCGCCTGTTGCTAAAGTACTTAGTGCAATTGTTGAGAAGATTTTTGTCATCTTAGACATGTTGAATTCCTTGTAATGATTACTGACTTTTTCATTTTATGAGATCGAATCGAGATCTCTTTTTGGCGGATGCATTCGTTGCATCTCTTGCCAGTCCGGTGCAATCCAAACTGGTACGTTGTTCGACGTTTCTAGGGCGTTATCCAAAATCATATCCGCGGCGCGTTCTGCCACCATAATCGTTGGCGCATTTAAATTACCGTTCGGAATGGTTGGGAAAATAGAAGAGTCCACCACACGCAAACCTTGAATACCGCGTACTTGGCATTGCTCATTTAAGACGGCTAATGGGTCATTATCTGCGCCCATTTTGCAGGTACAAGATGGATGGTAAGCACTCTCGACGTTTTGCTTCACCCATTCATCAATCTGTTCATCCGTTGTGATGTTCAGACCGGGTTGGATCTCGTCCCCACGAAACTCATCCATGGCTGGCTGATTGAGGATCTCGCGAGTAAGGCGAATACAATCACGCCAATCCTGCTTATCTTGTTCAGTGGAAATGTAGTTAAACTCAATCTTCGGCTTATCATTCGGATTCGCAGAGACAACTTCGACCGACCCGCGACTTTCTGGCTTGTTAGGTCCAACGTGCACTTGGAAACCATGACCATCAAAAGCAGCTTGCCCGTCATAACGCATTGCCGCTGGCAAGAAGTGATATTGAATATTTGGCCACTTTAGCCCTTCTCGAGAGCGGATAAATGCACACGATTCAAAGTGGTTAGTCGCACCAAGGCCTTTGCGAGTTAATATCCACTCAGTGCCAATCAAGCCCTTGCTCACCAAACCTAATTTGCTGTTGAGCGTGATAGGTTGTTTACAGTGATATTGGAAGTACACTTCTAAGTGATCTTGCAGGTTTTTACCTACCCCCTCCAACGAGTGTTTCACCTCAATGCCCGCTTTTTCTAATACTGCCTTAGGGCCAATGCCTGAAAGCTGCAACAGCTGAACGGAGCCAACCGAACCCGCACTCGAAATCACTTCATTATTCGCAAAACATTGCTGAATTGAACCTGACTTTTCAAATTCAACGCCTACCGCTTTCTTGCCTTCTGCACCAGTTTCTTCTAATAAAACTCGATGAACCGTCACCCTCTTCATTAGGGTGAAGTTTTTGCGTTTTTTAGCGCGGCTTAAGTATGCATTAGAGGTCGAAGCGCGTACGCCTTTGTCGACGGTCATATGCATTGGGCCAAAGCCCTCTTGCTGATAACCGTTGTAATCTTTTGTTTCTGGGTAGCCCGCTTCTTTGCCTGCATCAATAAAAGCTTGGTACAGTGGATTGAGCTTCATATCGTTGCCGTTACATGTGCCGACTGGACCGTGATCGCCCCGATATTCATCAGCACCACCAATCCAAGACTCTGCTTTACGGAAATAAGGCAAACACGACTGATAATTCCAGCCTTTCGCGCCTTCCTCTTCCCACTGGTCAAAGTCACAAGCGTGTCCGCGAACGTAAACCATGCCGTTGATAGATGAGCTACCGCCCAGAACTTTTCCGCGAGGGCAATGAAGTTGGCGACCATCCAACCCTTGCTCTTCAACCGTCTCAAACTGCCACGCGTATTTTTCAGTGTTCATCGGGTAAGAAAGCGCTGTTGGCATTTGGATAAAAATACTTTTATCCGACCCACCCGCTTCGAGTAATAGGACCGAATTTTGACCACTTTCACTTAAGCGATCCGCTAACACACAGCCGGCCGAACCCGCACCGACGATGATGTAATCGTAGTGTTGTTGCATTTTTATTCTCCTAGGAGTTAATACTCATCACCGTAGATAAGTGAACGAAATTAGCGTAGGAAAAATGCTTGAGAACAAGGCGGAAATTTTGATAAGTAGTTAACCTACAATCAAAATTGACAACGTAGTTATCGAGCATTTTAACAAGCTAAAGTGGTCAGTTATCTACTATGAGTAGTATCATTTGTAAGGGCTTTCGAAGTCGCTTAGCTGAACCAGAACACTCTTCGTTTGTGTGTAATGTTTAAGGGTTTCGACTCCGTTTTCACGGCCAACACCTGATTGCTTGTAGCCGCCAACTGGCATTTCCGCAGGTGAGTCACCCCATGTGTTCACCCAACAAATACCCGCTTGAATTTGATGGATCACACGGTGCGCACGAGATAGGTTTTGAGTAAATACACCTGCCGCTAAGCCATAATCGGTGCCATTTGCACGCGCAATCACTTCCGACTCATCGCGGAATTTCAGAACTGACATTACCGGGCCAAAGATTTCTTGTTGAACGTGGTTCATGTCATCATCGCAATCGACAAATACGGTTGGAGCAACAAAGTTACCATTAGCTAGGCCATTGTCTGTTACTTTGTAGCCGCCAGTGAGTAACGTCGCGCCACTCGCTTTCGCGGCTTCAATCGCTCCTAGAACTTTCGATTCATGATCTTTAGAGATTAGCGCGCCAATTTGCGTGTTCTCATCAAGCGGATCGCCGACGACTAACAACTCGGTTCGGGCTTTAAGCTGTGCGATAAAGTCGTCATAAATACCTTCATGGACAAATACACGTGTACCGTGCGTACAAACCTCACCTTGGGTGTAGAAGTTCGCCACCATGGCCGCAGAAACGGCATCGTTTAACTTCGCATCATCAAAAATAATCAGTGGAGACTTACCACCAAGCTCCATAGTTACTTGTTTTAGTGTCTTAGCGCTGTCACTCATGACGACTTTACCGGTGCCTGACTCACCCGTGAATGACACTTTTGCGATATCAGGATGCGCCGTTAGCATCTGTCCTACTCGGTAATCCCCTTGCACGACATTAAATACGCCATCTGGCATGCCCGCTTCTGAATAAATTTCGGCGAGCTTAAGCGCCGTTAATGGTGTTTCTTCTGATGGCTTGAAGATCATTGCGTTGCCCGCAGCCAGTGCTGGCGCCGATTTCCACATCGCAATTTGAATTGGATAATTCCAAGCGCCAATACCCGCGCAAATGCCCAATGGCTCACGACGTGTATAGAAAAACTGATCGTCGCTGAGTGGCTGCTGTTCACCTTGTAGACTTGGAGCAAGGCCAGCGTAGTACTCAAGAACATCGGCACCTGTTGTTATATCAACTGCGATAGCTTCTTGAATGGGCTTACCAGTATCTGCCACTTCCAATGCAGCCAGCTCGTCATTACGCTCACGTAAAATGGCAACGGCTTTGTGTAAAATACGGCTGCGCTCAATCGCAGTCATCGCCGACCATGCAGCAAAACCTTTCTTTGCCGATTCAATCGCTGCTTGAAGATCGTCTTGGTTCGCTTGTTTAATGTTGGCCAATGGCTCACCATTCGCCGGATTGTAAGTGGTGAAGTGTTCATCTGAACACCCGTCGTACATCGCACCATTGATATAGTGTGCTTTCATTTCCATTTTGAAGACCTGTAACTTTTATATTTTTTCAGAATAAAACGTAAGTTGTTTTTCGAGATAATCGTTGATGATGATTCTCGCTCTTTCTGCATCAATGCCTTGCGGGTTGAGCGTTCCGCGCAGCCAAATTCCATCAATAAGTGATGCAATACCATGAGCAACCAATTCAGCCTGCTCTGCATTTAATAATGCTTTGAGTTCTTTTCTTAGGTGGGACAATAGACGTCGTTCGTTGACACGCTGTAAACGCTTGAGCTGCTCGTCATGCATTGAGTACGACCAAAACGCCAGCCAAGTCTTAGCAACTTGGTTTTCTGCCTGATAGCCGACAAAGTTACCGTCAATGATTGCATTAATTCTTTGGTGATGAGCATCACTTGGCAGCTCACGTAACTTCTGTGTGATAGTGGACGAAAGCTGACGCAAGATTTCTCGCATCGTTTCCTCCAGCAATCCGTGCTTACCACCGAAATAGTGGTTGATAATCCCCGTTGATACACCGGCTTCTTTGCTGATTAACGAAATACTCGCCGCGTGTAAACCGACTCTATCAATCACTGACATTGTCGCTTTCACAAGCTGCGGTTTTCTGATTTCAGGCATCCCCACCTTTGGCATTTTGCGTCCCTGTTATTTTTAATTGAACGGTTAGTTAAATATAAAATGCCTGAAAATTAATTCGAACTCAAATTATTTTTAAAGAAAAATGTTAGTAAAAAAGGATGAAAAGTTGAGGGTGTACGAAAAATCGCTCGGTAAGAACTTGTCGGGATAACTAGATTTTAGTTTAAGAACAAACAAACAAGAAAAACAAAATCAAATACTTAACTCTTACTCTATTTTTAAAACGATTATGAACGAGTTGATTTTTGAACAACAAAAATCTGTGCCACAAAAAAATTATATCGACCACTAATCATTTCACCTGTACACGGTTTATTTGTACAAAGAATAGACACACTAGTTTGTTATAGTTTTGTAGACACAAGTGGCATTCGCACTTTGAAGGTGAAGAAGGCAAAGAGAGAGGTTATATTGAACGCCATGAATATGCGATTCGATATCCTTAAGCCATTTTTAAGTAATATCGCCAAGTGACTTTAAGATGTTAGATTCAGCGTTTTATATTCGAAGCAAGGATCTCAAAGTCACTTGGCTATCAAAGTAAATGGGACGGATAAGTTCAGATTCATCGTGCGATGAGCCTGAACTCTTGATTTCTGTTACGCTAGCGAGCGACCTTTCACGCAGTTGCGTCCGTTCGCTTTCGCTTGATAAAGCAATTTATCGGCCTGATCGCAAAGTGATTTAAAACTCATCTCATTATCTTCAGTGGTAACGACTCCAAAACTACAGGTCACTCTCACTTCTTCTTTCTGTTCCGTAACAAAGCCATGTAGGGATAAAGCGCTACGTAAACGTTCTGCAGTAATAAGGGCGTTTTTATGGTCTGTATTGGGCATAACAACAACAAACTCTTCCCCACCAAAGCGAGCAACAATGTCGTTCTCACGTACAGTTTCCTCCAACACTTTGGCAACGCCCGTTAGTACGGTATCTCCAAACACATGCCCATAGGTATCATTTACCTGCTTGAAATAATCCACATCGATTAACGCTAAAGTTACTGGCCCCGATTGTGGTTTATTTGGCACCATTTTCTGTTTATCGAGTTTGCTATCTACCCATTTATTTAAAGCTAGATAACCGTACTTAACTTGCTCGACTTGCTCAAAAACAAAGTGTTGTATCTTTTCTTGCTTAGATTGAGGTACCGGTTTCTCTTTTCGCTCACGCCTCACTTCTACTGGCTTAGTGAACCAGTCCTCTAAAAAACGGCGATTGAACAACCCTGTCAATGTGTCTGTCTTTGCGAGGCGACGCATTCTCAAACGCGAGCGATTGACGACGAGAAATACTACCGCCATCAAAAATAGAACACCGATGAGCGCAAGTAGCGCTTCACCCAATAAGTAAAAAGTACGACGGTTATTTTCTAGCTCCATACGCTGCAACACATTGTTCCAGTTGAGATCTTCGTTCTCATATTCAAGTCGTTCCAATTCAAATAACGTCTGCTGGCGCTCAAGATTTTCAACTTCTCTTTGATTACTAAATTGGATAAATTTATCGTGATAGTTACCGTAAGTTTCGAATGCTAGTTTAAAGTCATTGCTCCCCGCATAGGCCATAGCGGCGACTTTTAGTAGCTCCATTTGCTGTTGCTTGACGTATCGACTCTCTATAATCTCCGGCAGCATTGGCGCGATCATCGCTAAAAGTATTTCAAATTGCTGCTGCTCTAACATATATTCGGCTTGTAACAACTTAAATGTTGCCAAATACGCGCTAGACGTTTCTCTGTACTGTAAATTCTCCGCCAGCTTCAAGTGGTTAACCATCTTCTTTTCTTGATTCGTCTCGCGATATAAAGCTGCAAGTTCAAGGTTAACTCGAAATCTAAAGCGTCCATCACCGATAATTTGAGCCAGCTTTAACGCTCGCTGATATGACGCTATCGCCTCTTCGTATTGGAACTGTGCTTTATGAAGTTTCGCTATCGTCAAAACGCTCAACAACTCATTGAACGACATACGCCTATCCCTAAAATAGCGATATGCTTGTTCCAAAAGCGCCTCAGATCGGTCGTAACCCTGAATTTTGACAAGTACGTCACCTAGCTCTAGTGCTGCACGTTCGACCAGCCCGTGAACACCTGAAGATTCAGCCACATCCATGGACGACATAAGTGCAGCATAGGATTTTTTAAACTCACCTTGCTCATCGTAATAGCGTCCTTTTAGCAACAGGATTTCTGATTCAAGTTGCTTATCACCATTCTCACGCGATGTTTCCAACAAGCTATCCAACGCAGAAAGCGCGGTATCGATATCGCTCTTTCCAACCATAGTTCGCATCTGAATCAACTTAAACAGGAGATACTCATGGCTCTGTGGACGCACAAGCTCCAATCCTTTTTGAACGACACTCTGACTCTCTTCTACGCGCCCTAGCAGCTCTAAAACCGTGGCCTTGGCAAGCCAGTAACGCACCAACAGCGCTGTTGGTTGGTTTTGTAGTAAAGACTCTTCTTCTAACGCTTCAATCAAAGCTAAAGAACTCTGAGGTAATGCGTAAATTTGATTTTCGATGCCTTCTAACGACTGTAAAAACTTACCTTCCTGTTCCACCTTTTCTGTGGAGGCCTGAACAGAAAAACACAGACACCCCAATAATAGCGGCATCGTCCTAAGCGAATGAAATAGTGACATTATTGCTCTTCCCTAATGGGTAGTTACTTCAGTGTAATTGAGAATTCTGATTATTTATTATTAAGACAACTGAAGGTTATTCAGTCAGCCTCATATTCCCATGTATTTTGCGCTGAATAATAAATCACCATCTTTAGATGCCGAAATAGTTTTCGGTTACAATATGACCAATAAGAGTGTTTTTTACACACCAAGAATGACGATCTCGTTAGTGAGACAAAAGATCGTCTTAGTTGTGAGTTGATACATTTACATGACAAGCAATATAGAACTAACCATTCACATTAGAAATAGAATCAATTTTTATACCGTTCGATGAGATAGCAGTCGACGATGCATCCAATACATTTTTCAGATAGAAGCAATAAAAGAAAGGAGAAAATGGAAGGAAGCGGACAATCAAACTCGCTCCCCTTTTTTATGTTGCAGAAGGGGTTACATTCGCATTCCGCCATCGACTTCGAACACTCTTCCGGTCACGAATTCGTTGGTTAACACGTATTTTATGGTCGATGAAATTTCATCCGCCAAACCTAAACGTCCAACCGGAATCATTCCGATTAAACGTTCCATCGCTTCAGGTTTTATTTGGTCTGTCATGGCAGTTTTGATGACACCCGGAGCAATCGCCACTGAGCGAATTCCGAAACGCCCTAACTCTTTCGCCCACACCGTTGCCATGGTGGCTACCGCCGCTTTAGATGCTGAATAGTTGGTTTGACCAATATTCCCGGCACGCGCAACGCTGGATATGTTGATCAGAACCCCTTTGCTATCGGTGTTCAGCATTACCTTGCTCGCTTCACGGCCACACAGGAAAGTGCCTGTTACATTCACATCTAGAACAGACTGAAATTGTTCCAGCGACATCGTGTTAACCTGACCATCTTTGACTTTAATGAACATACCATCACGCATAATACCTGCGTTATTGATAACGCCATTGAGCTGCTTGAAATCTGCCTCAATTTGCTCAAAAGCAGTGCACACCTGCTGTTCGTCAGTCACGTTCGTCACATAAAAACGAGCGGTAACGCCGAGAGATTCACATTCCGCTTTCGTTTCAGCCAGTTGATCTGAATTGAGGTCGATAAGCGCAAGATGAACGCCATTTTCCGCCAGTGACAGTGCCATTTGTTTACCCAGCCCCTGCCCTGCCCCCGTGATCGCAATGACCTTATTTGCTAACTCCATAAGCGCTCCTTAGGCCTGATTTTGCTTTTGGTAGAACTCAAACAAGCTTGAAAAATCTTTTTGCCCGTTGCCCTGACCGTTGTGAAAATTAAACAGATTACGAGCCAAGCTGCCCATTGGCGTTGATGTTTGACTGGCAACCGCCGCTTCCATCGCAAGACCCAGATCTTTAGCCATTAACTGGCTCATAAAGCCGCCTTGATAACCATTGCTTGCAGGCGTATTTTCCATCACACTTGGACAAGGGTTATAAAGCTCTAGCGCCCAGTTACGTCCTGAACTTTGCAACATGATGTCGGAAAGCACTTTGGGATCGAGTCCGTTTTCCATCCCTAAATTGAGTGCTTCACAGGTGCCGCTCATCAAAATGCCCAACATCATGTTATTGCAGATCTTCGCCACCTGACCAGCTCCAGCATCACCAGCATGGAAGATGTTTTTACCCATGTGGCTAAGCACCGCTTTGGCTTGAACAAAGTTCTCTTGTGAGCCGCCAACAATGAAAGTTAACGTACCTGCTGCTGCGCCCGCAACGCCACCAGATACTGGTGCATCAACAAAACTGATACCAAGTTGCGATGCTTTTTCGCCAACCAAACGAGCAGTCGTAGGATCGATGGTGGATGAATCAATCAGCAAGGTGCCTGATTCGACGCTATCTAAGATGCCATCTTGACCAAGATAAACGCTTTGAACGTGTTGGCTCGCTGGCAGCATAGTGACAACCACCTCCACACCTTGTACTGACTGCTGAACGGAATCGGCACTTGAAGCGCCCAATGCGGTCAACTCCTCAACTGCGCTTAGGTTCAAATCAAATACTTCGACATTCAAGCCCGCTTTGAGTAGATTCTTAGCCATAGGCGCACCCATGTTACCAAGGCCAATAAATGCAATTTTGTCCATATCGTATTTCTTCCTTGTACTAAAGTGCCGCTATAGCTACCGACGATGCGGTCAGTGGGTATTCTGCTGAGTCAATTGGCGAGAAGAAGCGCTCCAAAACTTGTGGCGTTACGTCAGAAACCGTGCGATGTTGCCAAGTCGGTTGATTGGTTTTATCAATAATCAGCGCACGAACCCCTTCTCTAAAATCACCTTCTAAGCCACAACGTAGTGTTAGGTTAAATTCCATATCAAAACACGCTTTCAAAGAGAGTTTTTGATACTGCGTTAACTGCTGATAAGTGATACTGAGCGACAACGGACTGCCATAGTTCAGTGCTTTTTGCGCATTGACGAACCACTTGCTATCAACGTTAGCACGGCTGATTGCATCAACAATTGACGCTAAGTCACCCGAACATAACTGCTCAATCAATTCCGCATAGGGCATCAACATCCCTTCGGTTGGCTCGTCCACGTGTACCGAACGCAGCGTAGTGGCGATTTTTTCGTTGATGTTCGCTTCACCTTTCCAACTTACCGATGCAAGCAGATCCAGCAGCACTTGCTTGTTTTCTGGCTGTGCAATCCATTGGCTTAACCCCAACGCTTTCATATCTGTTGCGTTAATTTGGCAAGCTGTCAAACTCAGGAAAAGTGCCAAATGTTTTGGCAACTGGTTTAGGAAGTACGTCGCGCCTACATCTGGGTAAAGGCCAATTTTAATCTCTGGCATTGCAAAGCGTGTGGTGGTTTCTGCTACGCGATGGCTGGCACCCATAAACAGGCCAACTCCCCCGCCCATCAAATAACCATGTCCCCACGCGATGATCGGTTTTGGATAAGTATGAATAAGATGGTCACAGCGATATTCGAGGTCAAAGAAGGTTTCCATCGCTGAAAACGCAGAATCAAAGTCTTGCTCTTTGTTTTCAAGTGCACGGTAGATCGCTTGAATATCACCACCAGCACAAAACGCTTTTTCACCTTGAGCATGCAAGAATACCGCGATGACGCTGTCGTCCGTTTGCCATTCATTAAGCTGTTTGTACAACTTCTCAATCATCACGTAACTCAACGCGTTGAGAGCTGCTGGGTTATCAAGCTCTAGCACACCAATAACAGAGCCATCAGCGCACTCAAGTTTTGAAACATTTACTGTACCTGTCATTTGGCCTCCGCTAGCTGTTTGTCCATTGTGGCTTGCGCTTTTGCAAAAACGCATTCACACCCTCAGTCTGATCTTGTGTATTGAACAGCTGCAAAAACAGTTCACGCTCCAAAACCAATCCAGCTGCATGAGTTTGGCTGCGTCGACCTTGAATTAGCGTTTTGCACGCAGACACAGATTTCGGTGATTGACCTGCAACACGCTGTGCTAGCTCCATAGCCGCTTCGAGTGCTTGACCTTTCGCCACCACCTCTTCGACTAACCCAATTTTTTCCGCTCGCTCGGCCGTCACACGCTCGCCACACAGGATCATACGCTTCGCCCAACCTTCACCTACCAACGCGGTCAGGTTTTGCGTCCCTCCCGCACACGGCAACAAACCTACCGATGCTTCAGGAAGTGCCATTTGTACTTGTTCTTCTGCGATACGAATGTCACACGCCATCGCCACTTCCAGACCGCCGCCCATCGCGTAACCATTAATCGCTGCGATAGAAACCCCATCGAATGCAGAAAGCGCTTCAAACGCTTCACCAAATGCGAACGCCATGTTTGCTGCTTGTGATTTATCACCCGATGCAAAGTTATTAAGATCTGCTCCAGCAGAAAAGAATTTCTCGCCTTCGCCTGTTAAAACCAACGCATAAATAGAGCGATCATTACTAAGTTCAATTGCCAACTCTTTTAGCTGATTCAAAGACTCAAGCGTCCAAGTGTTCGCTGGCGGATTACTAATCGTGAGCTTGGCAATATGCGCTTCGCGCTCTAATTTGATTTGTGCCGTCATAATCTTTCAGTCCTTTTTAATTTCTTTAGGTAAGGCTGTGTCTCGCTGACTAAAGCAGCTCAACGCCTTCCGTTAGTAATCGTCTTGCGACGATCAGACGCATGATTTCGTTGGTACCTTCAAGGATTTGGTGAACACGAACGTCTCGGAAATGGCGCTCGACTGGATATTCTTTGATGTAGCCATAGCCACCGTGAATTTGCAGCGCCTGATCGCAGACTTTAAAGCCCACATCAGTAGCAAAGCGTTTTGCCATGGCACAGTACGCACTTTTTTCTGCGTGCTGGGCATCGAGTTTAGCGGCAGCGAGTCGCACCATTTGACGCGCAGCGACCAGCTCAGTCGCCATATCAGCAAGCTTGAACTGCAACGCTTGAAATTGCGCCAGTGAACGGCCGAACTGTTTGCGTTCGTTCATGTATTGCTTGGCTTCGTTCAGTGCTTGTTGCGCAGTACCGACGGAACAAGTAGCGATATTGATTCGACCACCATCAAGGCCAAGCATGGCGAACTTAAAGCCTTCTCCCTCTTCACCCAACAGATAGTCAGCCGGAATACGAACATTTTCGAAGGTAATCATGCGAGTTGGCTGGCAGTTCCAACCCATTTTGGCTTCTTTTTTACCGTAGCTAATGCCTTCGCAATCAGCAGGAACAACGAATGCAGAAACGCCACCCGCTCCTTCGCCGCACGAACGCGCCATCACGACAAGAACGTCCGTATCACCCGCACCAGAGATAAACACTTTTGCGCCATTCAGGACAAACTCATCGCCGTCACGCACTGCACTGGTCGTCAGTGAAGCGGCGTCAGAGCCTGCATTAGGTTCGGTTAAACAGTAGGAAGCGAGCTTTTCACCCGAAATTAGATCCGCGCTAAACTGCTGCGCCACTTCGGCTTTGGCAAAGCTGGTGATCATCCACGTCGCCATGTTGTGAATGGTCATAAACGCAGTAGTCGCGGTACAACCCATAGCCAACTGCTCGAAAATGATCGCCGCATCCAAACGAGATAACCCCAAGCCACCATGCTCTGGCGGCGTATAGATGCTCAGAAAACCAAGTTCACCAGCTTGACGCAGTACATCTTTAGGGAAATGATGGTTTTCATCCCACTCGGCCGCATGAGGCGCTAACATTTGGTCTGCAAACTGCTTTGCTACTTCGGCAAACGCGAGTTGATCTTCGTTTAATTCAAAATCCATCTTGAAGTCCTAAGTTCTAATTCGTTGCATTTGTATCCGAGCCAAGCCCACTTAAACGGTGGCGCTTGGCTAGAGGTGTCGCTAATCCAGTAAT
Organism: Vibrio sp. YT-16; assembly: GCF_033337405.1. NCBI lineage: Bacteria > Pseudomonadati > Pseudomonadota > Gammaproteobacteria > Vibrionales > Vibrionaceae > Vibrio > Vibrio sp. YT-16. Next base: position 372,731 of record NZ_JAWOQQ010000002.1, on the reverse strand, counting down.
TAGCTAAGTTGAATGGTCATGTTTGGACCGCTTGGAATGTCATCTTCAAACCAACGCGCGGTGACAGTTTTCGTCTCGGTGTAGAAGCGAACCGCTTGTTTACCGTAAGCATGCAGGTCGCCGTAGAAGCTGCCTTTCCACCCAGTAAATGAGAAAAATGGCAATGGCACCGGAATCGGCACGTTGATGCCTACGTTACCTACTTCGATATTGTGTTGATACTTTCTCGCGGCAGCGCCGTTCGCCGTAAAAATAGACGTACCATTACCAAAGCGGTTTGCATTGATCAGTTTAATCGCTTCATCTAGGTCATCCACTTCCATAGTTAACAGCACAGGCCCGAAAATTTCTTCCTGATAAATCGACATGTCTGTGGTCACGTTGGTAAACAGTGTTGGCCCCACCCAGTTACCGTTCGGGAAGCCAGGCACTTGGCAGTCTGTTCCATCCAGAACACAATTCGCGCCTGACGCTTTGCCTTCATTAATCAGATTCACCACTCGCTGCTTCGCTTGAGGGCTAATCAGCGGACCATAACCGGCGGTTTCATCATCCCACGCGCCAGGCTGAACCTGAGCTAACGCCTCTTTAAGCTCTGGAATCCATTCTTTGGTTTCGCCGACAAATACGGCAACCGAAATCGCCATACAGCGTTGGCCTGCAGCACCAACTGACGCGCCAACTAGGTTATTGATGACTTGCTGTTTGTTTGCATCCGGCATGATGACCATGTGGTTCTTAGCACCTGCAAATGACTGCACGCGTTTCAGGTTGTCTGTACCTGTTTTGTAGATGTACTCACCAACGGGCACAGAGCCAACAAAAGAGATCGCACGAACAACTGGATCAGTCAGAATGCGGTCGACTTGCTCTTTGGTCCCGTGAACAACTTGCAATACGCCTTTTGGTGCGCCAGCTTGTTCAAACAGCTCCGCCAGTTTCATTGCCGTTAGTGGCACTTGCTCTGACGGCTTCAAAATAAAGGTGTTGCCACAAGCGATCGCCATCGGGAACATCCACAATGGGATCATCGCAGGGAAGTTAAACGGTGTGATGCCAGCACAAACACCGAGCGGTTGAATGTAAGAGTAACCATCAATATTGGTTGCGACATTCTCAACCGTTTCGCCCATCATTGAGCTACAAATGTTCGCCGCTTGTTCTACGACTTCAATCCCACGCCAAATGTCACCCTTTGCATCCGCGAGGGTTTTGCCTGTCTCACTTGAAAGCAGTATCGCCAACTCATCGTGTTGCTCTTTTAGCAAATGTTGGTAGCGCAACATCAATCTAGCACGCTCCGGCGCTGCAACTTCTTTCCAGCGTTTGAACGTTTCTGTTGCGCTGGCAATCGCCGCATTCATTTCCGATTCCGTGGCACAAGGTACTTGTGCAATCACTTCGTTGGTTGCCGGGTTGGTTACATCTAGCCATTGTTTTGAATCGGAGATGGCAAATTCACCACCGATATACTGCTTTACTTGTTCTGTCATGATGACATCCTTGTATTTTTCAGCTTGTTACTAACTACTGTTATGTAAGTGAAACTTTGTTGAGAGTGATTTAGCAGATTTCAATCGCGATAGCGGTAGCTTCGCCGCCGCCAATACAAAGCGATGCAACGCCACGCTTACCACCAGTTTGTTTTAGCGCATGAATCAAAGTGACAAGGATTCGATTGCCACTTGCGCCTATTGGATGCCCCAGCGCACAAGCCCCTCCGCGAGGGTTCACTTTGCTCTCGTCCAGTTCGAGAGCTTTCACCGCGTATTGAGTCACGACAGCAAAAGCTTCATTGATTTCCCAAAGGTCCACGTCTGATTTGTCCCAGCCCGTTTTTTCCAGCAGCGATTCAATCGCGAAGACTGGTGCGATGGTGAACTCATCAGGCTGTCTTGCATGCGTGCTGTACGCGACAATTTTGGCTAGAGGCTGAAGGTTTTCCTGACGACCAAACTCACTATCGACTAAGATCATTGCCGACGCACCATCCGAAATGGAACTAGAGTTTGCTGCGGTTACGCCGCCATCTTTGGCAAACGCAGGGCGTAAGGTAGGAATTTTAGTGACGTCGAGTTTGCTCGGTTGCTCATCATCTACAACCAAGGTTTCGCCGCGTCGACTTTTTACGTTAACAGGCACGATCTCTTCTTTGAACAAACCTTGTTCGATTGCTTGCTGCGCACGAGTCAACGACTGTTGCGCCCAGGCATCCATACTTTCACGGCTGAACTGATACTTTTGCGCCGTCTGTTCTGCAAAGACACCCATCAGCTCGCCTTGGTAGGCATCCTGCAACCCGTCATAAAACATGTGATCAAGCACTTGCTCGTGACCTAAACGGAAACCATCACGCGCTTTCTTTAATAGATAAGGAGAAGACGACATGTTTTCCATGCCACCAGCGATGACAGCATGCGCATTACCAGATTGAATAAGGTCATATGCCAGCATCACGGTTTTCATACCCGATCCACAAACTTTGTTCAGTGTCGTACAACCAATCGATTGTGGCATTTCAGCTTTAAGGCTTGCTTGTCTTGCAGGCGCTTGCCCCACACCGGCGGGTAAAACGCACCCCATCAACACTTCGTCTATTTTGTGCACATCGAGTTGGCTTTCGGCTAGCGCCCCTTGAATGGCTTTCGCACCGAGTTCCGTGACATCTGTTGAAGCTAATGCACCTTGAAAAGAGCCGATAGGCGTTCGCTTAGCGGCAACAATCCATGTTTCATTTTTCATTCCATTAACCTTTTGTTGACGTTTACGTCATAACTATACTAACATTTACGTTAACGTCAAGTTTGAGGTTATTGTTTGTTCGAGTGATTCTTTGATTTCGAGTAAATGCGAGTGATATCAAGGCTCAAGAGTGGATGTTGTTTGTTTACTTTAACGTTAACGAATTGTATATTCATGTAAATGTTATACGAAAGTCGTAAGGTTAAGGAATGAACACATTTAAGATCAGCGAGCTCGCGAAAGAGTTCGACATTACTACTCGAAGCATTCGCTTCTACGAAGATTTAGGTCTCCTAACTCCAGAACGTAAAGGCAACACTCGAATCTACAATGGTCGTGATCGAATTCGACTAAAACTGATTTTGCGAGGTAAGCGATTGGGCTTTTCTCTTGCAGATATCAAAGAGTTATTTGAACTCTACGATACCGATCAAAGTACTGAGCAGTTGAACTATATGATTCGGTTGATCGAAGAGAAGAAGGCAGCATTGCAACAGCAAGCAAACGACATTCAAGCGGTAATGATGGAGTTAAATGCTGCGCAGTTGCGATGCCAAAACACACTGAGATCCATGAAAGGCGAAAAAGTCACCTAACACCTCAACTCTGGGATGTAGGTGACGTAAAGGCAAGGACACGCAATGAAATCTACCTACTCTTCCCTGAACTTTGTTTATGACGAAAATACCGATTTGCTTCGCGAGCAAATCAATAGTTTTGCTGCAAGAGAAATTGCGCCGCTAGCGCAATCTATCGACCAAACTAACGACTTTCCAAACCATCTTTGGTCCAAATTAGGTGACATGGGTCTTTTAGGTGTGACCACCAGCGAAGAGTTTGGTGGTGCAGGCATGGGCTATCTCGCCCACGTTATCGCTATGGAAGAAATCAGCCGAGCATCCGCTTCGGTTGCGTTAAGTTACGGCGCTCACTCCAACCTTTGCGTCAACCAAATCCACCGTAACAGCACACAAGCGCAAAAAGAGAAATACCTACCTAAGCTCATCTCCGGTGAACATATCGGCGCCCTTGCTATGAGTGAACCCGGCGCCGGCTCTGATGTGGTCTCTATGCAGCTTAAAGCCGAACGTAAAGGCGATATTTTCCTATTAAATGGCAACAAAATGTGGATCACCAACGGCCCTGATGCACACACCTATGTTGTCTACGCAAAAACCGACCCAAGCCAGCACTCCAAAGGCATCACGGCATTTATTGTGGAACGCGGATTCCCTGGATTTACTCAAGCACAAAAACTCGACAAGTTGGGTATGCGCGGCTCGAATACGTGTGAGCTGGTCTTCCAAAACTGCGAAGTCCCTGCGGAAAATATTCTCGGCGAAGAAAACCAAGGCGTGAAAGTATTGATGAGCGGCCTCGACTACGAACGTGTGGTGCTTGCAGGCGGCCCACTTGGCATCATGCAGGCGTGTATGGATATCGTTGTGCCTTACATTCACGACCGTAAACAGTTCGGTAAATCCATCGGTGAATTCCAGCTAGTTCAAGCAAAAATTGCGGATATGTACACACAAATGAATGCCGCTAAAGCGTATGTTTACGCCGTCGCTGCCGCTTGTGATCGGGGTGAAACCACCCGTAAAGATTCTGCTGGCGCGATCCTCTACAGCGCAGAGCTGGCAACCAAGATGGCACTGGATGCGATTCAACTACTTGGCGGTAACGGCTACATCAACGAGTTTGATACGGGCCGTTTGTTGCGAGATGCCAAGCTGTATGAAATCGGTGCGGGCACTTCAGAAATTCGCCGCATGCTTATTGGTCGCGAATTGTTTAACGAAAGCGCTTAATAGTCATACCTAGGCGTTCTAACTCGAAACAACTTCCTTATTCAATCTAAATCTTATTCAACCTAAATAAAGACGGGTAGTGACACCCGTCTACCGAATGGAGATCGGCTATTTATGGCTTGTTTGACGACCAATATTAATACCCATTCCGAGCAGTATCAGGAAAACTACCGCTCTATGGCGTCGCTTGTAGATCAACTTTATACCGTGACTGCGCAAATCGAAGATGGCGGCGGTGAGAAAGCCCGCGACCATCAGCAGAAGAAAGGTAAACTTCCGGTTCGTGAGCGCATTCTTGCCCTACTCGACCCTGGTTCATCCTTTCTAGAAATCGGTCAGTTTGCTGGCTGGGATGTGTATCCAGATTACGTTCCATGCGCGGGCGTAGTAGCGGGTGTTGGTGTGATTGATGACACCGAGTGCATGATCGTCGCGAACGACGTGACGGTAAAAGGCGGCAGTTACTACCCACTCACCGTGAAAAAGCACTTAAGAGCACAAGAAATTGCAGAAAAATGCCAACTGCCATGTGTTTACTTAGTCGACTCTGGCGGCGCTAACCTACCCCGCCAAGATGAGGTATTCCCAGATAAAGACCATTTTGGCCGTATTTTCTACAACCAAGCCCGTATGTCGGCCAAAGGCATTCCACAAATTGCGGTGGTCATGGGGCTATGTACCGCTGGCGGCGCTTATGTTCCTGCCATGTGCGACGTATCCATCATAGTCAAAGAACAAGGCACGATTTTTTTGGCAGGTCCACCTCTTGTAAAAGCAGCGACAGGTGAAGAAGTCAGCGCGGAAGATCTTGGAGGCGCAGACGTTCATTGTCGCACCTCTGGTGTGGCGGACTATTACGCAGAAAATGATCACCACGCGTTAGAGTTGGCAAGACAAGCCGTTTCTCAAATTAACCACTTGAAACCCGTTCAACTCAAGCAAAAAGCACCACAGGAACCACGTTTTCCTGCCCAAGAGCTGTACGGCATCGTCGGAACCGATCTCAAAAAGCCGTTTGATGTTAAAGAGGTCATTGCCCGAATTGTTGATGATTCCCAGTTCGATGAATTTAAAGCCCTGTTCGGCGAAACCTTGGTCTGTGGCTTTGCCCATATTCACGGTATGCCGATTGGCATTGTCGCTAACAACGGCATTCTATTTTCAGAATCAGCACAAAAAGGCGCGCATTTTATTGAGCTGTGCGCACAACGCAAAATTCCTCTGCTTTTCTTGCAGAATATAACGGGCTTTATGGTCGGTCAGAAGTACGAAGCCGAAGGCATCGCCAAACATGGTGCGAAAATGGTAACTGCTGTTGCGTGTGCAGACGTGCCGAAGTTTACCGTGGTTATTGGTGGATCGTATGGCGCAGGGAACTACGGCATGTGTGGCCGCGCTTATGATCCAACCATGATGTGGATGTGGCCAAACGCGCGCATCTCCGTCATGGGTGGAGAGCAAGCGGCTGGCGTGATGGCGCAAGTGACCCGCGATATCAAAACTCGCAAAGGTGAAAGCTGGAGCGTAGAGGAAGAAGAAGCGTTCAAACGTCCAATTGCGGAGCAATATCAGACTCAAAGCCATGCATACTACGCCAGTGCTCGTTTGTGGGACGACGGCATTATTGATCCCGCCAAAACCCGTGATGTTGTCGGCATTGCTCTGTCTGCTGCGCTTAATGCGCCAATATCAGACAGTAAATTTGGCATCTTCCGCATGTAGTCGGATGCAAGGCAAGCCTTAACTCCTCGCGAATACCGATGTTTATACAAGTAACGGTTAGCGAGTATTGGAATACAGACTGAAATGTCAGACAAAGGAAGTCACATGACCGGACTACTGCTCGAAAAAGACAACAATGGCGTTGCTTGGTTGAGCCTCAATCGACCAGAGAAACATAACGCGTTTAATGATGAATTAATTGCTTCACTTATCGAAATCTTGGAAAAACTTGATAGAGACGACTCTCTACGTGCATTGGTACTAACGGCCCAAGGTAAACACTTTTCTGCGGGTGCGGATCTTGGCTGGATGCAGTCAATGGCAACCAAAACCGAGGGTGAAAACCTGCAAGATGCACAGCAACTAGCAAAACTTTTGCATACGCTGGATACCTTTAGCACACCGACTATTGCTATGGTGCATGGCGCTGCATTTGGCGGCGCACTTGGGCTTATCTGCTGTTGCGATATCGCTATCGGTACACCTGAAAGTCGCTTCTGTTTGAGTGAAGTGAAGCTCGGTTTGTTACCCGCCACCATCGGACCTTACGTAATCCGAGCGATTGGACAAAGACAGAGCCGACGCTACTTTTTAACCGCGGAACTGATTGATGCCGAAACCGCGCTATCGATGAGTATTCTTCATCAGATAGACGCTCAACCACGTGAAGCCGTCAATCGCACCATTGATCACCTGCTCAACAACGGTCCACAAGCCATGCAGGCAGCAAAAACGCTCTGCTTACGTTGTGACAATCAACCTATCGAGCATTCATTAATTGAATACACCAGCCAAGCTATTGCAACCGCCCGCGTGTCCGCAGAAGGACAAGAAGGACTGAGTGCATTTTTTGAAAAGCGCGCCGCCAATTGGAGGAATCATGTTTAAAAGAATACTGATCGCAAACCGCGGTGAAATTGCCTGCCGAATCATTAAAACCGCAAAAAGCATGGCTATCGAGACGGTTGCCGTCTATTCCGAAGCGGATCGCAGCAGCTTACATGTTAAACAAGCGGATTTCGCTGAATTCATTGGCCCCGCTCCGGCGAGTGAATCGTATCTCGATATCGATGCGATTATCGGCGCTGCGAAAAAATGGCAAGCCGATGCTATCCACCCTGGGTATGGTTTTCTTTCCGAGAACCCGAAACTGGCGAAAGCGTGCAGCGAAAATGGCATTGTTTTTATTGGCCCTTCCACCAGCGCAATTGAAGCAATGGGTTCGAAGTCGCAAGCCAAAGCCATCATGTCTGAGGCGAACGTGCCCTTGGTTCCCGGCTATCACGGCACAGACAACAGCGTAGAGCACTTATTAGCGGAAGCGGAAAAAATCGGTTACCCAGTGATGCTTAAAGCAACACAAGGTGGCGGCGGTAAAGGCATGCGAGTGGTCAATAGCGCAGCCGAAATGCCTCTGGCCATCGACGGTGCGCAGCGTGAAGCACTTTCAAGCTTTGGCGATAAGCAGCTTCTAATCGAAAAATGTATATTGCAGCCTCGCCACGTTGAAGTTCAGGTATTTGCTGACCAACATGGCAACTGTGTCTATCTTTCTGATCGCGATTGCTCCATTCAACGCCGTCACCAAAAAGTAGTCGAAGAAGCACCAGCTCCCGGTCTTAGTGATGAACTGCGTAAACAAATGGGTGAAGCTGCGGTTCAGGCCGCTCAAGCGATCGACTATGTTGGCGCTGGCACGGTGGAGTTCTTACTCGATAGCCGAGGTCAATTCTACTTCATGGAGATGAACACCCGTCTGCAAGTTGAGCACCCTGTCACTGAATTGATCACCGGCGTTGATTTGGTGGAGTGGCAATTCAAAGTCGCAGCTGGCGAGCATTTACCTATTTCGCAATCTGAAATCACCCACGACGGCCATTCAATTGAGCTGCGAATTTACGCAGAAGATACAGACAATGACTTTATGCCGTCGACTGGCCGCATTGACTACTTAAAAGAACCCGTATCAGACAGTAATGTGCGCCTAGCGCGCGTACGCGTTGATAGTGGTGTTACCCAAGGCGATAGCATCAGCGAATATTACGATCCAATGATCAGCAAACTGATCGTCTGGGGGCAAACTCGTGATATCGCACTAAAGCAGCTTAAGCAGGCGTTAACTCAATATCACGTACGTGGAGTAACGACAAACATTGGTTATCTGCACAGTATTATTTCGCAGCCAGCCTTTGCCGAGATTGAGCTCGATACAGGTTTCCTCGTAACACATCAACAAGGCATAAATGAGCAGCAAGACGTGTCGGATTCAATCTGGCTTACATTGGCGGCGGTTGCTCACCGGAATGATCTCATTTCAAAATCAGACAGCTCAACGTTACCCGCGCCAACCAGACGAGGTTTTAGACTGTCAGTTGACAACGTTTACCGATTTAACTTCACGGATGCCAATGCCAACCATCAGGTACGTTTGCAACAATCATCGCAAGATACAGGATCTCACTTCACTGTCCGATGTGGTGAGGAGCTGCATCAGGTCATCCTGCTTGAAAGTGACAACCAGATTATCGTCGATATTGATAATGTGCGTTACACCTTTAATGCACTTAGCGATGAACAAAGAACAACACTATTTTATCTTGGTCAGCAGCGCACGTTCGCTCATCAACCTAACTTTGACTCTGCAAAAGATGTAGATGATGAACTAAGTCCAACCGCACCACTCAACGGCATAATTTCAGCAGTTATGGTGGCTAAAGGTGACGAAGTGGCGGCGGGCGATCCGCTTTTGGTACTCGAAGCAATGAAAATGGAATACACCATCACGGCTCCGGTCGCAGCAACAGTCGACGAATTGTTTTATCAGCACGGGGACCAAGTACAGCACGGTTCCATACTGCTGAATTTGTCTTTGATATCGGATAACGTCAGTGAAGATAAGGAGCGCGAATATGCTACCAGCGAAGGTTAATATCGTCGAAGTCGGCGCTCGTGATGGTCTGCAAAATGAAACGGCAGTGACGCTGGTTGATAAAATCCGTTTGATTAACCAACTAAGCAGCAGTGGCTTAAAGCATATTGAGGCGGGATCTTTCGTCTCTCCAAGGTGGGTGCCTCAAATGGCCGATTCCGATCAGGTGTTTGCTGGTATCTCAAAAAAGCCTGACGTGGTTTATAGCGCGCTCACACCAAATCTCGCAGGGTTAGAACGTGCGCTGGAAAGCGGTGTAAAGCGAATTGCGGTGTTTGGCTCCGCTTCAGAAACGTTCAGCCAGAAGAACATCAACTGCAGCATTACCGAAAGTCTCGCTCGATTTGAACCCGTTATCGAATTGGCGAACCAGCACAACATTCCTGTACGCGGGTACTTGTCTTGTACCATGGTGTGTCCATATGAGGGAGTAATCAAGCCAGAGCAAACTACCAAGGTCGCCAATACGTTGTTTGATATGGGATGTTATGAGATTTCGCTCGGTGATACTGTCGGTAAAGCAACGCCTAATCGCGTTGTCGCCATGCTGGATTCGTTGTTAACGCTACTACCAAAAGACGCGCTCGCAGTACATTTTCATGACACTTATGGACAAGCATTAGCCAATATCTACCAAGCCTTGTTAATGGGCATCAACACCATTGATAGCGCAGTAGCGGGGCTCGGCGGCTGCCCTTACGCGAAAGGAGCCAGTGGCAATGTTGCAACGGAAGATGTACTTTATCTGTGTGAGCAACTTGGGATTGAAACAGGCGTTGACCTTGGCGTCATCAATGAAGCGGGTTGGCAAATTTGCCGTGCGTTAGGAAAGTCTCCTGCTTCTAGGGTCGCATTAGCTCTGGGCGATCCGTATAGCTTGTAAATCATCAACAACCAATCAGGTAATGTATTTCATCGGGCATGCAGACGTACGTGCCCGTTTTTTATTGTTACTCATAAAAACCTTAACGCTCAACGGTCTTCATCACATTAATTAGTGTCTGATTTCAGCTACAATTTAGTTTCAAAGCGAACATATAAAGCAGGATCAGGTAAATGCTCATAACATTTCGTTGTCGAAGCCACTCAAACGTCACAATGTTTGGTGATATTGCATTAGATATGCTCAAAATGATGGGGCACAGCGGCACTGTGCCGGGATCAATTTCCGCTCAAGATGTTCCTGACGCGCTATCAAGATTAACTTCTGCTCTATCTGCGAAAAATGCAGCTGAAGAAAACCTCCCTACTGATGTAGACGAAGAGGAAGAACAAGCAGAGCCCGCGGTAAGCCTAGGACGCAGAGCGTTTCCACTGATTGAGTTGCTAAAATCAGCAATCAAAGAAGAATGCGAAGTCATGTGGGACAACCAATAACGCCTTCAAACTGGTTTCTAGCGAGGTGAATCCGTGTTGTGACCGCCTCGCTATGGTTACTCGACACCAAGATAAGAACACCAATACCGCTTATCGCCCTATCCGTTTCTCTCCCTAGACAACTTGATTTGCCCATCAATGTGCACATCTCGTTGTGGAAACGCGATTTCAATGCCGTGCTTTTCGAAAGCTTCGTAGATTTCAAAACGCATGGCACTTGCGACCGAGCGAATACCGCCCTCAACCGTTGAGTTAATCCAAAAATAAGATTCGAAGATCAAAGCATTGTCACCAAAATCTTGAAAAAACACATCTGGCGCTGGCGAACTCAGAACTTGCGCTTGCTGCGAAGTCACTTCCGCCATTAAGGCTGCAACCTGTTTGACATCGCTCCCATACGCGACACCGACGACGACAGAGCCACGAACTAATCTGTCGCATAACGTCCAGTTGATCACCACGTTCTCAATCAACTGACTGTTGGGTATGAGCATATGAACACCATCGGTTCGTCTGATTCTCGTTGAGCGTGTATTTATTTGCTCGACAGTGCCTTTGGCGCCCTCAACCTCTAAAAAGTCCCCAATTCGGATTGGCTTTTCACCAATCAAAATCCAGCCACTTATGAAGTTGTTAATGATGTTTTGCGCACCAAAACCGAAGCCGATAGCGATGGCACCAGACAGAAAGGCAAACGCGGTAATTGGCACATTTATCATCGAAAGTGTGGTCATAAAAATAATGGCGAGAGCGATGACAAATAATATCCGTTTAACCAAATGAATCACGTTTGGGTCTTTCCCCGATGAAGACATTCTTGACGTAACGGTTTTGATCAAAATTTTGGATAACCATAAAGCGACAATGACCCATGTCGGCACCATCAATATCGCCCACAACGTGATAGGTTGTTCGTTAAAGGTAAACAGTGTTGTTTCTAAAAATGAAATGACCCGTTCGAACATAAAGTGCTCACTCTTGATTCATCGTTGCCAGCAAGCCAGAGCGCATAAGTCTTATATTTTTAGCCCAATCGATAGCGCAAGCGGCTCAATTAAGTTCTTCTTATTAACTATATAGTAATCTACGTAAAACGCTTCGAGTGGTTTCCCACTTTGGCTTCAACCGATTAAGCCATTTAGGGAGTACGTCTTTGTGAACTAAACGAGCCAATCAACCAACTTGAGACGCAAGGCAAATCAGTGATAACTTTCTGATTTTTAAGCATCAAATTTTCACTTCGAATCACTCTCACTTATTATGCACCTTATTGCAAACAACATTGATGGAATGATTGTCATGTCAGAACTGACTCGGATGCGCTCTGGAGAAACCTATAATTGTCTGGATGAAGAACTAAAGCTAATGCGCGCCAAAACCGCGCAGCTTGTCTTCCAATTTAACCACGAGCCAAACCCAGATATACGTAGACAACTATTGGCAGAAATGGGCGTCCAATTAGAAAACAGCGCCTGTATAGAGCCACCGCTACAACTTACCTACGGTTGTCACTTGTCCATCGGAGAAAACACCTACATCAACTGGGATGCCATTATTCTGGACAATGGGCAGGTTGAGGTTGGCGCGAACGTCATGATTGGGCCTAGAGTGCAAATTTACACAGCCGCTCATTCACTCGATACACAAAGACGCTTAGCCGGAGATGAGATCGCCAAACCGGTAACAATTGGCAATAACGTTTGGATTGGTGGGGGCGCAATCATACTGCCGGGCGTGACCATTGGCGATGAGGCCGTCGTCGGCGCTGGCTCTGTCGTAACCAAAGACGTTGCGCCGGGCGATCGAGTTGTTGGAAATCCGGCGCGCTCCATTAAACCAAAAAACTGAAGAAAGTCGCTATTTCGCCAAATGCTCGCGAATAATATTAGCGAGCAGATTGAGAGCATGAACATATTTGTCATTGAGCTCAAAAGAAGCGTTAAGACGAATACAGTGATCGTATTGTTCTGTCAGGCTGAACATCTTTCCCGGTGCGATGCTGATATTACCTTTTAGCGCTTCTCGATATATCGGCAAGGCATCAATATGCTTGGGAAGCTCTAACCAAATAAAGTACCCACCGCTTTGGCTTAACACTTTGACTGCTTCAGGTAACAGCTCACTAAGCAGAACCGTCATCTTACTTTTACGTTCAAACAGCTTTTTCCGTAACTGCTTCAAATGAGATTCATAATTGCGGCTTGTTAAATAGTGTACCAATGTCATTTGCACTGGTGCACTCGTCGCTAATGTACTCATTAACTGTAACTTTTGTACCTCTAGCGCCCGCTTTCCCGCCGCAACCCAACCAATACGTAGCCCTGCGATTAATGATTTTGAAAACGAGGAGCACAACATGGTATTGCCCGTGTCATCAAACATTCTTAGTGGATAAACCGAGTCATTCCCTGCATGCAGTTCGCTGTACACGTCATCTTCAATCACTGGCACGTTATATCGCTGTGTCAGTTCAATCAGCTTTTGTTTTTTCTCGTTAGAAAGCGTAAAACCCAGAGGATTCTGGAAGTTCGACATCAGCCAGCACGCTTTCACATCGTGTGTTTGCAGCGCTCGTTCCAATGAGTCTAGGTCAATGCCCGTGACTGGGTCTGTTCTTACTGAGAGCGCTTTCAAACCTAACCGCTCTAAGGATTGCAATGCACCATAAAATGCAGGCGACTCCACAACCACCCAATCTCCCGGTCTTGTGCAGGCTTGCAAACTGAGCGTTAACGCCTCCAGCGCGCCTGCCGTAATGACAATTTCATCGGGTGAAATTTCAATGCCTTTCGCAGCATAACGCTTCGCGATGATGGTGCGTAATTGCTCGTTTCCCGGCGGTAAGTTATCAAAGGTCGTGGAAATCGGCATATTGCGAGCGGCTGCGCTCATCGCCCGATTCACGTGATATCGTGGGTACAAACTTGGGTCTGGATAGGCAAAGCCAAAATTGATCATGGATGGATTTTTACTCGCCTGCAGAACATCAAAGATAAACTCATTGATGTCTACCTGCTCAGTCCACGAAACCGCGGCTGGCGCTTGGGGTTCATTTGAGCTCTTAATATTGGGCGCGACTCGATAACCAGATCGCGGCTGTGACGTGACCCAGCCTTGAGATTCCAGAATTTGATACGCGTGCAACACCGTCATCAAGCTCAAACCCGAGTGTTCAGATTGGCGACGCAGCGAAGGCAGCTTGTCACCCGGATGCCATATCCCCGATTTTATCTGCCTTTTAAGCTGTTCCACTAACTCTTGATACTTCGCCAAACGCAAATCCCCTTCCATAAAGCCGAATTCAAAATAATAACACTTCAATATTTAATCTGTTATAGGTTTATAGTCACTGTCTGTACCTACTTCCCTCATTCCGCTCCTTTTAAAATAGCTCTCTCATAAAACTTAAAAGATCAAAGGAAGTTTAATGTTTGGCCTCGACGCATTTATGCTTGCACGGATACAGTTCGCCTTTACGGTATCCTTTCATATTATTTTCCCCGCTATCACCATAGGTTTGGCCACCTATCTCGCCGTGCTGGAAGGCTTATGGCTAAAAACACGTAATCCCGATTACCAAAAGCTCTATCACTTCTGGTCGAAAATTTTTGCGGTTAACTTTGGAATGGGTGTTGTATCTGGTCTTGTCATGGCCTATCAATTCGGCACCAACTGGAGTGGTTTCTCCGACTTCGCTGGTTCTATCACAGGCCCATTACTGACTTATGAAGTGTTAACGGCTTTCTTTCTCGAAGCCGGATTTCTTGGCGTAATGCTGTTTGGGTGGCGTCGCGTCGGCGAAAAGCTGCACTTTTTTGCAACCTCGATGGTGGCGTTAGGAACGATCATTTCGACGTTCTGGATTCTCGCCTCCAACAGTTGGATGCAAACGCCACAAGGCTATGAAATTGTCGACGGACGTGTGGTGCCAACCGACTGGTTTGCTATCGTTTTCAATCCTTCATTTCCTTATCGTTTGGCGCACATGAGCGTCGCGGCTTTCGTCAGTTCGGCACTCTTTGTAGGCGCGTCAGCCGCTTGGCATTTATTGAGAGGCAATCAATCGACTGCGGTAAAAACCATGTTTTCGAAGTCGCTCGGGATCTTAGTGTTCCTTGCGCCACTCCAAGCCGTGATTGGCGATGTGCACGGGCTAAACACTCTGGAACACCAGCCCGCCAAAATCGCTGCCATCGAAGGACATTGGGATAACAGCGATGGCAAACCAACCCCATTGATATTGTTCGGCATGCCAAACATGGAACAAGAACGCACAGACTATGCCTTAGAAATTCCTGTTTTAGGAAGTTTGATCCTACGCCACAGTTTAACTGAGCCAATCCCGGCGCTGAAAGACTTCCCGAAAGAGGAACGACCGAACTCACCTATCGTCTTTTGGTCATTTCGAATCATGGTCGGGCTAGGACTTCTGATGATTTTTCAAAGCTTCTACAGCATATGGTTACGAAAAAAGAACACGCTTTATACTTCGCGTTGGTTCCTCAAGTTTTCATTGTTTATGGGGCCATCTGGTCTTATCGCAATACTCGCTGGCTGGTTTACGACAGAGGTTGGTCGGCAACCTTGGGTCGTGTATGGCGTACAAAAAACGCGTGATGCGGTTTCTGCACACGGAGACCTACAAATGAGCATCAGCCTGCTGTGTTTCCTGGTTGTGTACAGCTTGGTGTTTGGTTTTGGGTATTACTACATGACCCACCAAATCAAGAAAGGCCCCGATGCAATCGAACACGATGAGCACGACATGACGACCGTTTCAGGCCGCATCTAGAATTTGTCACAAAGTTAAGGTAAAGAATATGCATTTTGATTTATCCGTGATTTGGTTCGCGATCATCGTTTTTGCCACTTTGATGTACATCATCATGGATGGCTTCGATTTGGGTATTGGAATACTGATGCCCTTCATCAAGGATGAAAAACAAAAAGACGTCATGGTCAACAGTGTCGCGCCAGTTTGGGACGGTAACGAAACTTGGATTGTGCTTGGAGGCGCATCTCTATTTGGCGCTTTTCCGATGGCTTACGCGGTAATTATTGAAGCGCTAACCATCCCTTTGACGTTGATGTTGATTGCTTTGATCTTTCGTGGCGTCGCGTTTGAGTTTCGCTTTAAAGCATTGGAAAGCCACTTAAAGTTCTGGGATCGCTCTTTTATGGTCGGATCGATTTTAACCACGTTTTTCCAAGGCATCGTTGTTGGTGCGGTAATTCAAGGCTTTGCGGTGGAAAACCGCGTCTTCGTAGGTAGTCAACTCGACTGGCTCAGCCCTTTTACCATCTTTTGTGGTTTGGGTTTAGTCGCAACGTACGCGCTGCTTGGTAGCACATGGCTCATCATGAAGACGGAAGGTGAACTGCAAAACACGATGTACCGCTTCACTAACAAAACACTACTGGCGATGATCTCCGCATTAGTCATTGTGAGCGCTTGGACTCCACTTGCTTACCCTGCCATTGCGGAAAGATGGTTTTCTCTGCCTAATTTGTTCTACTTACTGCCCGTACCTGTCATTACTGGGCTGGTATGTTTGAAGATTGCCGACTCCGTTAAAAAGCGTAAAGAGCGCAGCCCTTTCGTGATGGCATTGGTGATCGTGATTCTCGGGTTCGCTGGGCTTGGCATCAGTATCTGGCCAAATATCATTCCTCCTAGCATATCAATATGGGAAGCAGCGGCTCCTGCAAGCAGTCAGCGCTTTATGCTCGTTGGAGCAGTGATCATCATCCCGATCATTCTGGCTTACACCTTTTGGAGTTACTACGTCTTCTCCGGAAAAGTAAAAGAAGGCGAAGCGTACCATTAACGAGTTGATAAGGAGTGAGTATGAAAATCAAAAATTGGTGCCGCCAATGGGCTTGGATGATTGGAATATGGGTCGTTAGCGTCGCTGCATTAGGGTTAGTGTCTATGTTATTTCGCGTCATGATGACCGCTGCAGGGTTAAAATCTTAGCTCGGCACTTTTAAGTCAATAAAAAATGGATGCCTCTAGATCTTGTGTAAGAGCTAGAGGCGTTGAACCTAATACTCAATCTTAATGAAAAAGCTAAGCGTTAAGAATCTACTCAAAACACTCTTTCATAAGTCTACATTGCCTGAAGTCGTTCATGCATGCTTACGAGATCAAAAGGTTCAAGCTTTTTCGCAATGCTCAGTAATGCTTCCTTTTTATCTTGCGGTAAACTTTGAAACTTCGACTCTAAACGTAAATCCACTTTGCTAAAAAGTAGCTTTCTAATTTGACTAGCTTTTGCCTTTGATAATTGCAATCCATCATTATCGGAGGTTTCAATTATCATGATAATTCTTGCTAAATCACTGAATTCATCATCAGAGCATAAATAAAGTGATTGTTTGTATAAATAGCCAACCGAAATTTCAAAATCAATATTAAGCGCTTGAATCTGACCGACAATGTTTTCACTCATATCATTTTGAGAAGCAGAGTTGATACAATCATCAAATCGCCTTTCAAATGTAACAAATCGATTATTGAGCTCGTCCAACATAGTCGTATCTTTTGCGAATGATTCTATAGGTAAAACCAATAAGAACATTGGCAGTAGGTATTTTTTCAGCGACCGACTATTCACAATCAAGTCCTTCTTCTAAAAAACTTTCATGCGGTGTTGGTGCAATTGTTTCTTTCAAATTCAAGTCCATTAAACTCGCCAAATGGCTTTCATTAAACTCTGATAGCTTTTGCAGCTTTAGACTGGCTTCATTAAACTCTTGGTAGAACTTATCAGGTTGAGGTATCACGACTGTTTTTATGTTTGCTCGTGTTGCCGCAAGCATACCCGAATAAGAGTCTTCAAAGGCAATACAGTTACTTGAATCTACACCTAGTTTATTGATTGTTAAAAGGTAGACATCTGGCTCTGGCTTACCCTGCTCTACATCGTCTGACGATGATATCGCGTCAAAGTAACTGGCAATACCGAGTTTGTTCAAAATGATGGGAATGAGTTGATAAGGTGAATTAGTAGACAACCCTATCTTAAACCCTTTTTCCTTAAGCAATTTGAGTGTTTCTGTAACACCCTCTAATTCGCATCCTTTTTCAATTATTAATGCCTCCACTTTATCCACAACAGCATTCTCTACTTCCTCTAGGCTCTTTTCTTGCCAAGGATTACGTTCATACCAAAACCTTGTTACTTCACCTGTCGTCATAGTTGCAGTCTGCTTTGACAGCACTTCGGTCACTTGGACACCAACTGATGAAAACACCTGCTTTTCCGCTTCCTTCCACAAAGGTTCTGAATCAATCAGCAACCCGTCCATATCAAAGACCGCAGCGTATATCATTGGTACATCCTCAGTAAGTTCTATTCGTTGAGTAAGATTTGTCTATTCAACCAAAGCATAGCTTTGCATATAACGAGTGAGAGTATCACATTTGCCTGTGGCTATCAGAGCCAGTTCGATGACTCATCTTTAAGCCTCAACATGACCGATATGCATGGCTACTTTTAGCGCTTGTTTATTGAGATTAGATGCCTCCCAAGCAACAACAACATGACTAGTGAGAGGGATATCCTCAATCTCGGCGACTGTCGCGGAATCATCGAGATGTTCAGCCAGTGAGCGCGGTACGAGAGCGATACCTAACCCGGCCTGCGCCATGGCAATCGTCGTACGAAGTTGCGGTGCTGCGAACTGTGGTTCGAGCCTTACTCCTGCGTCGGCAAAAAGTGTGCTCATGCCATCAAACAATGCGGGGCCCGTCTCTCGTGGAAACAGTAAAATTTTATGGCCTCTCAACTGTTTCATCTGGATACAGGGATATTTTGCCAGCTCGTGCCCCGCCGGAATCACCGCGACAAACGGGTCGTTAAACAACACCTTGTGCTCAAAAGGCTCACTGGCGTAACAGGGTAGCCGCATGATTGCGAGATCAAGTTGTTTGCTTTTTAACTGAGTGGCAAGCTCTGGCATTGATAGTTCCGCCGTCTGTAAATGAACCCCATTCTCTTGAATACGCCCAATCCTCTCCAATACCTTAATGCAGGTTGATGTTGACGTCGCGAACCCAATTTTAACCTGCGTATTTTCACCACGGGCAATCTGTCGGGCTTTTGCTTTAGCGCGTTCCACATCAGCAAGAATATTTACCGCATCCGTATAAAAGACTTGCCCTGCATGGGTCAGTTCTACTCCTCTAGACAAGCGCTTAAATAAGTCCACGCCAAGCTCGTGCTCTAGCTTTTTGATTTGTTGACTCAAAGGAGGTTGCGCAATCCCTAACTGTTCAGCTGCTCGGGTAAAGTGACGAGTCTCGGCGACCGCGACAAAATACTTCAGGTAGCGAAATTCCATATATTTTCCATATCAAAATAAATCTTTTTTATATTGGATTTAGCACCGTGTAGAAGTCAATCTAAATATACTCTTCATTGCATAACTGGTCTTACTCATGCGTGGATTTTATAACCCTCTATGTGCTTGTTCGCTTGAAGTAGCGAAAGAATTTTCTGAATACCATCACGTTACCGGAGATGGTGAGATTTATCAGACTTCGTTAATGAGTGCTTTGATCGCTGGTGTTTACGAAGGCTCAACAACCATAGAAGAACTGCTGAAACATGGGGATTTTGGTTTAGGTACGTTCAATGAATTGGATGGTGAGTTGATTGCGTTTGATAAGGAAGTTTTTCAACTCAAGTCGGATGGCTCCGCAAACCCGGCAGACCTGGCGCAAAAAACGCCCTTTGCTGTCATGACTTTTTTTAAGCCTGATATCGAGCTGCCACTGACATCGCGCATGTCACGTCATGAAGTCCATAGCATCATAGACGAGATGGTTCCAAGCGATAACCTATTTTGCGCAGTGCGCATTGATGGCGTTTTCGATTCAGTTCGTACTCGCACCGTACCTAAACAAACACGCCCTTATCGGCCAATGCTTGAAGTGGTCAAAGAACAACCAACGTTCCGCTTCACGCATAAGCAAGGCGTGGTCGCCGGCTTTCGCAGTCCTAAATATACGACTGGCATCAATGTGCCCGGCTATCACGAACACTTTATTACCGATGACCGCCAAGGAGGTGGTCATATTCAGGATTACAGCATTTCGTCAGGGTTCCTCCAGATTGGCAAAGTCTCGCGGCTAGTGATTGATACCCCAGTATCGACAGACTTCCTCAACGCCAATTTGGCTCCGGAAGATATAAATACCGCCATAGAAAAGGCGGAAAAGTAACAAAGTCAGGCAAATAATAAGGACAACAAATGCAATCCAAACCTTCAAATAAAAATGGAGCTCAGTTGATCGCTCAACAGCTAGAGTCTCTCGGCATTAAGTACATTTTCGGTATTCCCGGTGCAAAAATCGATCGACTGTTCGATGCGATTGAAGACACTAACATCCAAATGATTCCGGTACGCCACGAGGCTAACGGCGCATTTATGGCGGGCGTTATGGGAAGACTAACCGGCAAAGCAGGCGTCACAATGGTTACGTCAGGCCCTGGCTGTGGAAATCTAGTTACGGGGGTTGCAACAGCAAACTCCGAAGGCGATCCGCTGATTGCTATCGGTGGTGCGGTGAAACGAACTGACCAACAAAAACAAACACACCAGAGCATGGATACCGTCAGTATTTTTCGCTCTATAACTAAGTTCAGTGCTGAAGTGCAGCATGTGGACGCCGCAAGCGAGATCATGGCGAACGCATTTCGTATCGCAGAGTCAGGTCGTCCTGGGGCTTGCTTTTTGAGTCTCCCCCAAGATGTTTTATCCGAGCAAACCCAAACGGACATTATTGTCCCCTCGCCTTACACACAGCCTGGTTGCGCAGACATCGCAGCAATCGAAGAAGCGGTCAGTCGAATCAGTAAAGCAAAGCGCTGTGTGGTTTTACTTGGCCTTCACGCGAGCCGCAGTCAAAACGCTGCTGCTATCGCTCGGTTTCTTCAAAATACGCAGCTACCCGTTGTCGGCACTTACCAGGCCGCCGGCACGGTAGACATCAATTACTATCATCACTTTGCTGGGCGTGTCGGTTTGTTTAATAACCAACCTGGCGATGTTTTACTGCGGGACGCCGATTTAATTCTCACCATCGGCTTTAGCCCAATAGAGTATGACCCTGAGCTTTGGAACAGCCACCGCAACCCAGTGATTCACCTCGATATTGAACCAGCAGAATACCAACTTAATTATCTGCCTTGTGTTGAAATCGTCGGAAACATTGCGCAGTCATTAGACAAGATGGGCAGCTATATCTCTGAATATGCTCGCCTTTCCCCAACGGCACTTTCAGTACTGGAAGAGGTAGCACTGCAACGGCAAGTGATCAAAACCTATCCCAATGTCTATAACAAGCAAGGATTTCATCCACTGGCGCTAATAAAAGCTATGCAATCTATCATCACACCGGATACCACGCTATGCCTTGATATGGGGAGCTTCCACATCTGGATCGCTCGTTACTTGAGCTGTTTTCGAGCTCGCCAAATGCTGGTGTCTAACGGCCAACAAACAATGGGCGTTGCACTCCCATGGGCCATTGGTGCCAGCCTACTAAAACCTGGTAGCAAAGTGGTATCGATATCAGGAGACGGCGGTTTTATGCAATCGAGCATGGAGTTAGAAACCGCGGTTAGACTGAACTGCAATATCGTCCATATTGTGTGGGTTGATAACGCCTACAACATGGTAGAAATGCAAGAGGTCAACAAATATCAGCGCTGCTCTGGTGTGAAATTTGGACCAATTGATTTCAAGGTCTACGCCGAATCATTTGGCGCGAAAGGCTTCGCAGTGACTAGTCAACACGAATTACTACCGACATTGAATAAAGCCATGGATGTTGAAGGACCAGCAGTGGTGGCTATCCCCGTAGATTACAGCGACAACGACAAACTGATGTTGCCGCGCACAGAGAAAAATCAAGATCCCGTTTTTGTAAGTTTCGAAGGAGAAATCGCATGAGAGGATTAAAAAATAAAGTCGCACTCGTGACTGGCTCTGCCAATGGCATTGGTTTGGCCATCGCAAAACGTTTGTATGAAGAAGGCGCAAACGTCGCTCTTGCCGATTGGAATGAAGAGCAGTTGGCAAACGCCGTTGAGGGCTTTGATAAACAGCGTGTGTCGGCACATTCCATTGATGTTTCTGATCCAGACAAAGTCGCAGCACTGATTTCTGATGTTGTTACCCGTTTCGGTAAACTGGATATTTTAGTAAACAATGCTGGCGTACATGTCCCTGGTTCCGTGATTGAAGGTAGTGTGGAAGACTGGAAGAAGATCTCAGGTGTAAACATTGATGGTGTTGTTTATTGCGCGAAGTTTGCTTTGCCTGAACTCTTAAAAACGAAAGGTTGTATGGTAAATACCGCGTCCGTTTCCGGTTTGGGTGGTGACTGGGGTGCCGCATTCTATTGCGCGAGTAAAGGTGCAGTGGTGAACCTTACCCGAGCGATGGCATTGGACCATGGTGCGGATGGGGTAAGAATTAACGCCGTATGCCCAAGTTTAGTAAAAACCAACATGACAAACGGCTGGCCGCAGGACATCCGCGATAAATTCAATGAGCGCATTGCGCTTGGCCGAGCAGCCGAACCTGAAGAAATTGCGTCTGTCGTGACTTTCTTGGCAAGTGATGACGCATCTTTCATTAATGGCGTAAACCTACCTGTAGACGGCGGCGCCACCGCATCAGATGGTCAACCTAAAATAGTATAAGCAGTAACACTGACTGAGCAGAATTTTTAACTGTAAGGTATCCACGCAAAAAAAAGAGCCGAGTTTGTACTCGGCTCTTGTGTGTCTATTCTTAAGCCTGCGACGTTGCTAAACCTGCCGACGCGCCGCCTAATAACACATGATTAAATTCCATTCGAGATTCTTGGGCTTGCTCAGACAGTTCTTGTTTCTTCTGTTGAGCCAACTCAAGCGCTTCGGTTAGTTGCTGTAGCTCTGTTTGCATATCTTCTGGTAAATGATGGTCCGAAAACCCAGATTCACAGCTGTGTTCTAAGGCAAATGCGCGAATTCTCTTACGCATGCTCATCAGGGCCGCCATTGCTTCGCGCTCTTCTTCAGCCGCCTGTTGAGCTAAGTCTTTAAAGCGCTCAAATTTCGCCAAGGCCATTCCCTCTGTTGACCAAGGGTCAATTTCCGGCAGTTCTTCAATGTTAATGGTTGGCTCTTCGTATTCTGCTTGATGTTTAATATCTAGGCTCGCCGCGCGAACAAAGGACACCATCAACATCACCGAGATAACTAGCAATGGTAAACCTCCCACGATCGCAGCGGTTTGTAATGTCGATAAACCTCCCATGAACATTAGGACGGTTGGCAGAAAAGACAAAGTAAACGCCCAGAACAAACGGTTCCAGCGCATCGGTTCTTCCGTCACATCATTTTGAACCACAGACGCAAGAATGTACGAGATAGAGTCAAACGAAGTCGCCGTAAAAATGATACACAATAGTGTAAAAACACCAATAACGATTGGCCCTAACGGTAATGTGTCTAACATTGCAAAAATAGCCGCTGGTGCGCCTGATTCGTTGAGGATTGCGATGACATCAAGCTCACCCGTCAATTGCAACGATAAACCATAGTTACCTAAAACAATGAAGAATAAGAAACAACCTAAAGAACCGTAAAATATAGAACCTACGACCATCTGTTTGATCGTTCTTCCACGCGAGATACGCGCAACAAACAATCCCATACAAGGAGCAAAGACCAACCACCATGCCCAGTAGAAAATAGTCCAGTCTTGCGGGAAGTGTGTATCTGTAAACTCACCATAACCACCAAACGGCTCCGCCCAGGTAGCCATAACAAAGAAGTTTGACAACATACGACCAATAGAATCTAAGCCCGTTTCTAACATGAACACGGTTGGCCCAACGGCAAGTACAAAGAGTAACAAGCCCATCGCCCCCCAGAAGTTAATGTTACTAAGGAATTTGCTCCCCTTCTCAAGCCCTGCATACGCGGAGTAACCAAAAATCGCAGTACAGAGAAGTAATACAGCCACTTGGCTGAAGGTATTGTTTGGAAGACCGAAGATATGATGTAGACCACCGTTGATAAGAGGCGCTGCTAAGCCAAGCGTAGTCGCCGCGCCACCCAACATACCAAAAATAAACAGCACATCAATAAACTTGCCAATACCACCGTTTGCGCGCTTTTCTCCTAATACAGGCATTAACGCACTAGAGATTTTCAAAACAGGTTGTTTGCGTACATAAAAGAAGTAAGCGATAGGCAGAGCAGGAATAAGGTAAATTGACCAAGCGATCGGTCCCCAGTGAAACAGACCATAAGTCGCGGCCCAGCGAATGGCTTCTTCACTGCCTGCTTCCAACTGAAATGGTGGTGATTGATAGTAGTATGCCCACTCGATACACCCCCAATACAGAATACTTGCGCCAATACCTCCACAAAATAGCATTGCAGCCCATGAGGCGTTACCAAATTCTGGTTGCTCGTCGGCTTCACCAAGTTTGATTTGGCCAAGATCGCTGAACACGGTGTAAATCATAAAACACATTGCTGCGATACCCAGTGCGAGGTATAACACACCAAGCTTATCGGTCATGAAAAATTTGGCCGAAGCTATCCAATCCGCACCTTGTGTGGGAAATAAAATTAAGGGTATAACGACGCTGAGTAAAAGAAAGAGTGAGCCTAAGAAGGTAGGCTTATCGATGAGAGAAAATGATTTGTCCATATTATATATCCTTATGTTTTCAAAGGACATGATCTACACTTCTCACAACTTCGCCAATTCACAACACTTATCGTTACCACAAGAATAATTGTCTTTAAAAGATGCATTATGTGACGCTGATTTTGTATTCATTATTTGATGCCATAGCGTTTAAATACGGCAACTTTTCTGCCACACCATCCAGCGCTCTCTACCTTTAAAAACCTCAACACTGTTTGCCACCACTGAGGCTTCCACAAGCTTAAACGTCGGTTCTAGATAACCCTCCAACTCCCCACTTCGCAAACAAAATGGAGGGAAGCGAGAGTGGTACTTATCATCTATAACGAAATAACCAATTAACAAACCGTCTCTTGGCAGCAACTTATCCACCATAGCAAAGTAATCTGGCCACTGGTCTCTCGGTAGTTCAGCGAGAAAGGATTGATTTTGGCGCAACATGGATGGATGCAGAACTCGCAGCCCCAGCCAATGACAGCGCTTGGCAGACGTTCAACGCCAAAGTGACATTCCCCAAAGCGGGCTACTACGAAGTTTGGGCAAAAGCGACTGATGACCAAGAGGTGGGCCAACCTTTTGCTATCGCATGGAACCCGAAAGGTTACCTCAACAACACCTTCCACCGAATCGCGCTGATTGTTAAGGGTTAAACATGAAGGGGGAATAACAGTGAAAGCAACATTCTTAAATAAGCGGGTTTTCCCGCTCTCGTTTACTTTTCTCGCGCTGTTAAGTTACTCAGCCTTAGCAAACACTGACGAGTTGATAGCCGCAGGCGAACAGCAAGCGATGGTGTGTAAAGCTTGTCACCAGTTTGAAAAATGGAGGAAGTGTTTGTGGGGCCGCCGCCTCTTTGGGGCTTAGCAGAGCGTGATATTGCCGGCTTCAATTACAGCGAAGCCATCAAACAGCATCAAGGTCAATGGGACGCAGAAAAACTGGATGCTTTTTTTGGCGTCACCACCGGAGTTTGCTCCGGGCACAAACATGGTCTTTCCCGGCGTAAAAGACCCGGGTGCGCGAGCCGCAATCATTGCATGGCTAGCAACCCAAAACCCTACGCCACCAGATTGGAATACTGTTTCATCTGAAGTGGAGGTCAAATCAGCTGGTGATGGGGTATTAGCGCCAGGAGAGAATATGGAACTCGTCGCGGCAGTCTGCTCAGCCTGTCATTCGTTACACATGGCCACACAACAATGACTAAGCCATTCTGAAATACCTTTCGACCTATTATGGGGGTAACTCCCGCCTTTAAAACTAACGCTTATTGATATTTTACATACGTATTCTTTCTGTGTGAGTATCCCCTCAACAGGAATAGAGTGAAGTAACCTCTGTTATTTCACAGTATGTATCGATGAGGTTTAAAAGATTGAAGGCAGAAGAGTTTTTTGACAACCATTACCTTTCTATTTGGGCTTTTCTTGTTGGCGTGGCAGTCATTACCTTGATTATGATGGGAGGCGGCATGGCAGTAACGTTGCTGGCAATATTGATTGACCAGTCGTCTGAGCACTTAACTACTGATACTTTCTTGGCTCTAAACTTTTCTTTTGCTGGGGTCATGACTCTACTGCTTGTTATCCCAAACATGATGATTGTTAGAGGCAAACCTAAAGCGGCAGAAATCAACTTAATCAATATTTACTTTCAGTTCCTTGTTTACGCTCTTGGCCTATTCCTTCTTGAAGATGAACATAAACTTTTTTTTGTTAGTTTTGTACTTTTTCCTATTATCGCTCTCTGGCTCATGGCATCGACCAAATATCATACATTTGTGACTTACTTTTCAGCGATTAAAAAAGAACCAGACAGTTTCCGCGAATACTTTCTAAAGAAGTCTCAGTGACGACTAACACTTCTGCCACACCATCCATTGCTCTCTGCCTTTAAAAACCTCAACACTGTTTGCCACCACTGAGGACTTCACAAGTTCAAACGTGGGCTCTAGAAAAGCTGCCAACTCCCCACTTCGCAAACAAAATGGAGGGAAGCGAGAGTGGTAATCATCATCTATAACGAAATAACCAATTAACAAACCGTCTCTTGGCAGCAATTTATCCACCATAGCAAAGTATTCTGACCACATGTCTCTCGGTAGTGCTGCGAGAAAGGCCCGCTCGTAAATGACATCAAACGAGTGAGAAAAATCGGCATTAAATACATCACCCAATACGACTTTATCTTTGTAGTTACCTAACGCTGATTGCGCCATTTTTACCGCTTCTTGGCTGTAATCCATCGCGATCACGTCATGCCCATATTGAATAAAAGTGCTCAGTTCATAAGCGGCACCACACCCAGGAATAAACACTGACTGGCCTACATGAAGTGAATTGTCGAGATAGTCCTTGAGTTCTTGAGGTGTCGATTGGGCATCCCAAGGCATAGTGCCTCGGATAAACAAATCATCCCAGAATTGTGTGTTAATCATTGGTGCCTGTTTCATTTACCCGCTCCCTGATTGCGGTAGTAAAAAATAAAGGGATACGCAGCGCAATGTGGTATCCCTTTTCTAGCCTTTTGTCTGACGTTGTTAGTTTTTTATGACAACCACTTTCTACTGCACTTATGCCACCAATGAGTTAACTGCGAAGATCATTGATTAACGGCTGCTCCACTTGGTTCGGTACAAACTGGACATTGCCTTTCAGTTTAGTGACTGACTGTAGTGTTGCTTGAATGTCCTCTGCTGATACATGCACATCATGACAACAAAAAGTAATGGCATCGTTGAAGCCATCGCGCTCAATTTTCAAGGAGCCTTTAATATCGTGGCGACGACAGACTTCTTGGATTTGATGCGGATAAACAAACAGCCCTTTTACTTTCACCGCGGAGTCTGCTCGTCCCATCCAGCCCTTAATTCGTGCATTCGTGCGTGAAGAATCAGAACTTGTCTCTAGATATGCCGATAAATCTCCCGTTGCGTAGCGAATCAGCGGGAACTTCTCATCGAACGACGTTACAACGACTTCACCGACTTCTCCCGGTTGTACAGGAACACCATCAGGATCAACGATTTCAACAATAATATCTTCGGCAATCACTAATCCTTGTTCACCAGACACTTGATAAGCAATCAAACCAAGCTCTGCACTTGCGTAGGCTTGAAAGACTGCAATGCCTTTTTCCTCAAACATCTGTTGCATGTCTGCTGTAACCGCTTCACCAGAGACCAGAGCTTTCTCAAAGCTAGGCAGCTCATTGTATTTCTCTTGGTACTTTTGTAGCAACGTCAGCAAATAAGAAGGTGTGCCAGTGTAACCATTAGGTTGAAGCTGTTTAATTGCCTCTATTTGCGCTTCGGTATTGCCTACTCCAGCCGGAAATACCGCACAGCCACAAGCCCTTGCGCCACCATCCATAATAAATCCGCCAGGAGAGAAATGGTAAGAGAGCGTGTTATGCACTAAATCACCCGCACAGAACCCAGCAGCGTGAAACGCGCGCCCCATACGCCAGAAATCGGCCTCATCCGTTTGAGCCTCATATAAAGGCCCAGGAGACTGAAAAACACGCGCCATTTGACCAATGGCAACGCTATTTAAGCCACCAAACGGCGGTTTAAGTTGCTGCTGATTAGGTACATTGAACTTACGTGTAATCGGGAACTGAGCAAGCCCTTCACGATTGTTTGCCAATGTAGGCTCTAACCCAGAAAAATGCGCCGCGTAATGTTCGCTATTGACTTTCGAATTTTCAATCAACGTTGGCAGACGTTGAAACAACGACTCTTCTCGCGCCTGTAGAGACAACGATTCTTTCGCATCAAATAGTTCGTTCATCCTTGCTCCTTACAACCAACGCTTACGACGTTTGTAAGATTTCAGATTCTTAAAGCTCTTGCGATCTTCATCGCCGCCGCCAAGGTAGAATTCTTTTACGTCTTCATTGTTTAGCAATTCGTGCTTGCTGCCATCTAGTACGATTTTGCCTGATTCCATGATGTAACCGTAATCGGCCGCTTGAAGAGCGAAGTTGGCATTCTGTTCAACCAAAAGCATGGTAATACCTTGCTCTTTGTTGATCTTGTTAATAATGCTGAATACCTCTTTAACTAGCAGTGGAGAAAGCCCCATAGACGGTTCGTCCAACAAAATCATCTTCGGTCGAGCCATTAACGCTCGGCCAATCGCTAACATTTGTTGCTCACCGCCAGACAAATAGCCCGCCAGGCCAGTGCGCTCTTTGAGTCGCGGGAAATAGTCAAACACCATTTCGATGTCTTGTTCAACTTCGTTGTCAGTGCGTGTATAAGCGCCTAAGCGAAGATTTTCTATTACCGTCATATCTTCAACAATTCGGCGCCCTTCCATAACTTGGAAGATGCCCGAACGGACGATCTCTTCCGGGCTTTTGTTGTCTATACGCTCGCCCATGAAGTTGATTTCGCCGCGCGTCACTTCACCATCTTCGGTTTTCAATAAACCAGAAATGGCTTTCAACGTTGTGGATTTACCCGCACCGTTGGCCCCCAGTAAGGTCACAATCTGCCCTTTTGGAACTTCTAAACTCACACCGCGAAGTACTAGTATTACTTCGTCGTAGACGACTTCAATGTTGTTCACTGAAAGCAGTATTTCTGCCGGTTCGATATTCGTTGCTAATTCAGCCATCAAGCTACTCCTTGCTAGGGTGAGAGTGTTCTCTCACCCATCCTTATTTTCAGTAAGCTTTGTTATTAATAAGTCGTAGATTAGTAACCTAGCCAATCGTCACGACGTGACAATGTCACCTGTGATACTTTCTTGATATCAACTGCGCCGCCATCGTTGTTGCCCATAAAGACGTTCACGGTTGTTGTGCCTCGGTGATCTTCCGGTTTCCAGTTCGCAGGGACACAAACACCTTCTAACCCTTGTGGTACCCAGTTGTCATGGACATACATGCCCTTCTTGATGTTTTCACCTGTGATGCCACCGTTGTCTTTCGCCCACTCCATTGCTTCTTTCATATAGAACGCAGAACAAATACCGCGAATGTAATGGTGAGTTCTGAATTCGCCCGGCTCTGATTCAGACTGCTTAGAAATCTCACGGACCAGTTTCATGCCTTCATTATCATCTCCCCAAAACGCTGTCATACCTGGGAAAACGTAATCTTTAAGGCCATCGCCTGCTGCTTCAAGCACTGGCTTATCGCCGCCCCAAATGTTTGCCATGTACTGGAACTCTGTCCCAACCGTGTTACAAGACTTCACTAGTGAGATAACCGAGCTACCGATATTAGCAATGTAACCGTAGTTGGTGCCTGACTCTTTCAGCGACAAACATTGCGCTTTGAAGTCCCCTGGTTTTAGTGACACAACGACTGGGTTTTGCACATCAAAACCAAGCTCTTTGGCGTACTCTGCACACGCTTCTTTTGGCGCATTCGGGAATGGATGGTTATCGCCAATGTGCGTAAATTTCGGCGCACCTTGATTGCCCTTAGATTCCCAATCTTCTTTCGCCCACTTAACTAGCGCACGGCACGCATCTGAGTACGACGCACCATAAAAGAAATTATAAGGCGCTGGTTTCGCGGTTTTTGGGTTTTTGCCAGTTGGGTCAGTTAAGTGACCAGAGTAAGAAGCAGAGAACACCGGCACTTTGTCTTTGGTAACAAACGAAATAAGTGCTTCGGTATCCGCCGTACCCCAACCTTGCAGCGCAACCATGTCTTTACGCGCCACCCAACGTTTATAGTTGGAAATCGCCACTGGTACTTTGTACGCCATGTCTACTGTTTCAAATTCGAGCTCGGTACCGTTAATGCCACCGTTTTGGTTAATCCAACGCAATGCGTCTCGCACGCCAGAACCATAAGGCTTGCTTACATAGGCAGTTGGTCCAGAAAAGTCGACTAATTGCCCGACAAACACAGAATCTTTTGCCCAAGTTGCGGTAGTAAACAGTGCAGATGACAGCACCAACGTTGTCGCTAAATGTCCTTTGTTCATAACTCGTTGTCCTTGTTATTGAGGTATATTCCACTTAATTCCACGTTAATATGAGAACGGATAGTGTTTCCAATATGCTCGAATCTGTTGCCAGCGATGCGATAATCCTTGAGGTTCGAAAATGAGGAACAGCATGATGACTAAACCAATCGCCATCTCTTTGAAGTAAGCCAGACCATCAGTGAAAGCGGTGGTATCACCAAACGCTGAAAGCCCCGTTACACCAAACTCTAAAACTTCAGGCAGAAGTACGATAAATATCGTCCCCATCAATGTGCCTTTGACTGAGCCTAAGCCACCAATGATGATCATTGCCAAGAACTGGATAGACATCATGATGGTGAAACCTTCTGCTGATACAAACCCTAGATAATGTCCGTAGAGTGCACCCCCGATGCCCGCATAGAATGCACACACTCCAAATGAGAGCAGACGATACTTGGTTAGGTTGATGCCCATGATCTCTGCTGACAGATAGTGATCTCGTACTGAGACAAACGCGCGACCGTCACGAGAACGGATTAAGTTTGATGCCCACATATACATGAAGATCAGCGCAAACAGAGCGATGTAGAAGAAGCTTTCGTCAGTCGTAAACTCAAAGCCAAACAAATTAATTGGGTTCGCGCTTGCACCGTATGAGCCGCCACTGAACCAATCTGCGCGAGCAAAGAAGTCCTCTAGAATAAACTGCGCCGCCAACGTTGCGATAGCTAGGTATAAACCTTTAATTCGAGCCGCTGGCAGACCAAACAGCATCCCCACAATCATGGTTAAGTAACCCGCGAGCGGAATCGCAAACACGACTGGAATGTTAAACTGGTTATTTAGCCAAGCCGATGCAAAGGCGCCAAAGCCAAAGAACGCACCGTGACCTAGCGAAATTTGTCCGGTAAAACCAACCAGAATGTTTAAGCCCAATGCCGCGATACCGAGGTATGCAATCTGAATAAACAGGTTTAGGAAGTAAATATCCAAGACCAGCGGTGCTGCCAGCATGGCGATGACACCTGCAATCGCAAGGCTTCTGATGGTTTTGGTTTCAAAAATTGGCGTATCGCTTTTGTATGTGGTTCGAAAATCCCCACATGGGCGCATGCTAAGTTGAGCCATGTTATTTCTCCTTAAATACGCTCAATATCTTTGGTACCAAACAGGCCATATGGCTTGAAGGCAAGAATGATTAACAGCACATAGAATGGTGCGATGTTGTACAGGTTACCCACTTGCAGGTATTGGCTATCAAAAAACTCAGCCAAGTTTTCTAGCACCCCGATGGTAATACCACCGACAATTGCGCCGACCACCGAATCTAAGCCACCTAAAATAACGGCTGGGAAAACTTTGATACCAATAATGGATAGCGCGTCAGATACGCCGTTAACGATACCGATAACAATCCCTGCTGTTGCAGATACCATTGCCGAAATGGCCCAACTGATGGCGAACACTTTCTTGATGGAAATGCCAAGACTCTGGGCTACTTGCTGGTTGAATGCCGTTGCGCGCATTGCCAGACCCATTTTGCTGAATTTGAAGAACCAGTAGAACGCGCCCATGATGAGCATTGAGAAGATCAAGCTCAGAATGTAAGCAAACTCAACATTCAAACCTCCGATATTCACCACGTTGGTTTCGAACACTTGCGGGTACGACACAGCCGAGACACCGAATATCCACTTCATCAGCGCTTGGAAAAACATCGATAGACCAATGGTCACCATGATCACAGAGATAATCGGTTCACCAATCAACGGTCTGAGCACAATGGTTTGCACGGCGATACCAAAAATCATCATGAACGCGAGCGTGAGTAAAAAGCCTATAAAAAACGGTAACTGTAGGTGTACCAATGCCGCCCAACATACCCATGCGCCAATCAACAGGAACTCACCCTGAGCAAAGTTGACCACCTGGGTCGATTTGTAAATCAATACAAAGCACATGGCGACAACGCCATACAACATGCCAACGATCACGCCATTAATGACGAGTTGCAGTAATAAATCCGTATTCACTATGCGATCCTCCGTTGTTCGCTATCCACTAGTGTTGGCTCATGCTCAATAAGCGTTTCAATAACTAGCGACGTTTGAATGCGTGTTTTGGTGCCATCTTGATAAGTGATCACTGTATCGACATCGACTTTTGGCTCGTCGCTGTAGATGGTTTCGATGATGTCTCCGTATTTCTCTGCAACCACACCACGGCGTACTTTACGTGTGCGAGTTAGCTCTCCATCGTCGGCATCCAGCTCTTTGTAAAGTAGAATGAATTTGCTGATCTTCTGTGCATCCGGTAGGGATTCGTTCACTTTTTGAACTTCTTCACGAATCGCTTGGTACACTTCTGGTTGAGCAGATAAGTTGGTGTAGTTGGTAAATGCCAAGCCGCGTTGCTCTGCCCACTTCGCGACGATCGCATAGCGAATACAGATGATGGCAGACAGCCAAGGTCGACCTTTACCTACCACCACGGCTTCTGCAATAAACGGCGAGAACTTGAGTTTGTTTTCGATAAACTGTGGCGAATAACGGTCGCCATGGCTGGTTTCCGACATATCTTTCAGACGATCAATCACCACCAAGTGACCGGAATCTTTAAAATAGCCCGCATCGCCTGTGTGCATCCAACCATCTTGAACATCTTCATCATATGCTGCTTGGTTGTTTAAGTAGCCAGTAAACATGCCTGTACTTTTCGCGATGATTTCACCAACGCCATTGCTGTCCGGGTTGATGACTTTCACTTCTGCATTATCAAACGCAACACCAACGGAATCGTAATCCACATCATCCGCTTGGTGCACGGTGTATGCGCCACACATTTCGGTCTGACCATAAAGCTGCTTAAGTGGCACACCAATAGCTTGTAGGTAACGGAAAGTATCCGGTCCCATCGCCGCACCGCCGGTTGCCGCAGATGTCAGGTTCGAAAACCCTAAACGGTCACGCAGAGCACGCAGAAGAATCCATTCAGCCAACTTAGAGCGTTTACCCTGCTCCAGCGCTTTGTTGGCTAAGCTCATGCCCAGTTTGTACATCTTTTGCTTAAACGGTGTCGAATCCATCATTCGTGCAGACACGTCTGCCACAATGTTTTCCCACACACGTGGCGCTAACAGCACAAAGTTTGGACCGATTTCACGCAAGTCGGACATCATGGTTTCTTGTTCTTCCACAAAGTTAACGATTTGACGAGAAATCAACGCCTGACCAACCACGTAAACCTGCTCCATAATCCAAGGCAAAGGCAGAACAGAAACGTAGTTGTCGCCTGGGGAACGAGGGTCTGCACGCAAGTAAGCCGCACAGTGATCCAAGAACGTGCCACTGTGTAGCTGAGCCAATTTTGGTTTAGAAGTCGTACCCGACGTAGTACAAAGAATTGAAAGATCGCTGCCTTTGGTTTCAACAACCATATTGAGATATTTGTCTGGGTCCGCTTTATCAATCAGCTGACCTTTTTTGTAGACCTGTTCAACATCAATTAATCTTGGATCATCGTATTTACGCATTCCACGAGGATCGCAGTAAATAATGTATTCAACGCTAGGAATTTCATCACCAAGCTCAAGCAGCTTGTCGCATTGCTCTTCATCTTCGGCAATCACGACTTTTGCTTTTGCATAGTTGA
This sequence comes from Vibrio sp. YT-16, assembly GCF_033337405.1. NCBI lineage: Bacteria > Pseudomonadati > Pseudomonadota > Gammaproteobacteria > Vibrionales > Vibrionaceae > Vibrio > Vibrio sp. YT-16. The sequence goes on along the minus strand of NZ_JAWOQQ010000002.1, from coordinate 338,845 downwards.
TAAGGTACGCCACCTCTTCGTGCATAGAATCTTGATAGATGCCCAGCGAGAAACCTTTGATCGCATGTGCCGCTAACTCGCCCCATACCCATTCAGGGCGGTTATCACCTAGCAAACCAACGACATCTTGCTCACCAATACCCAAATCTCGTAGTGCCAGTGCCATCCACTTGACGCGGTTTTCATAATCCTTCCAAGTGAACTCTCGCCATATACCAAACTCCTTTTCACGCATTGCGACTTGTTCGGGCCAGTTCTTGGCATTGTGTTGCAACACTTTTGGAAAGGTATCTAAGCGGGTTATATCTGCCCAATCATTATGTTGCTGTGCCATTATGCACTCTCCTCTAATGTCGGTAACTCTTCGCCTAAGTACGCTTGTTTCACATGTGGGTTGGCCATCACTTCTTCAGGCTCACCCGTAGCAATGTGTTTACCGAAATCCAAAACCAAAACGCGATTAGAGATGTCCATGACCACGCCCATGTCGTGCTCAATCATGATGATCGTGATATCTAATTCTTCATTCAGATCCATGATGTAACGTGCCATGTCTTCCTTTTCTTCCAAGTTCATACCTGCCATTGGTTCATCAAGCAGCAGTAACTTAGGTTTTAAGGCAATGGCACGAGCAAGCTCTACACGCTTACGTAAGCCGTAAGATAGCGTGCCTGCAGTCGCTTTTCGGATGTGCTGGATTTCTAGAAAATCGATCACGTCTTCCACATATTTGCGGTGCGCCATCTCTTCTTTCTGCGCATTGGAGAACCAATAGAGTGGCCCCGTGACGAAGTTATTTTTCAGTAGGTGGTGTCGGCCAACCATGATGTTGTCCAGTACCGACATATGAGAAAAGAGCGCTAAGTTTTGGAAGGTTCTTCCCAGCCCTAACTCAGCTCGTTGGCTTGGTGTACGTTTAGTTACGTCATCTCCAGCGAAGATTACAGAGCCTTTGTTTGGTGTGTATCGACCAGAGATGCAATTGAGCATTGAGGTTTTACCTGCACCGTTTGGACCAATGATTGAAAAAATTTCCTTTTCATTCACATGGAAGCTCACGTCAGTTAAAGCTTTCACCCCACCAAAAGCCAATGAAATATCGTTTACCTGCAACAGAGGCGATTCCGATACCATAGTTGATCTCCCTTTCGTTATTTTAAGTGCGTTCCATTGAGCACTATTTGATCAAACCTAACTTTGATACTGGTAACCGCTTTTACACCTATGCATCAACTTTGTATTCAGTTTACGTAAACGTCAATTTAAAATCAGAATAGTGCCTGAAAGATTAAGTTGCAATCGAGTTCATCGAGAAAGATTTGAACTAACGCAAACTTTAAGTAAATAAATTGTTAATAAAAATTATTCTCAAACGCTTACATATTTGGATAGTTCGGACCACCACCACCTTCTGGCGGAGTCCAGGTAATATTTTGACTTGGATCTTTGATGTCGCAGGTCTTACAGTGGATACAGTTGGCCGCATTTATTTGCAGCTCTGGCTGCTGCTCCCCCTGTACGATTTCATACACGCCAGCCGGACAATAGCGCTGTGCTGGCTCTGCATATAATTCAAGGTTCTGCTCAATAGGGATCCGCTGGTTCTCCAGTCGTAAGTGGCATGGTTGATCTTCCTCATGGAAGATATTGGATAGATAAACAGAAGAGAGGCGATCGAAACTTAACACGCCATCAGGCTTCGGATAGACAATTTCATTGCTGTTTTCCGCCAATAACAGAGACTGATGATCAGGCTTATCACAGCGGATATGCCACTTAGCTTTGCCTTTTAATACGTTATGTTCCAGCAGCGCTAAACCACCGCCCAGCCACGATCCAAAGCGGTGAATACCACTTGAGAAGTTACGTGCTTGATAAAGCTCTTCATACAGCCAAGACTGTTTGAAATGCTTTTGATAATCAGCAGTAACTGACTGACTCTCAAGGGCTTCACATACTGCTTCAGCGGCAAGCATTCCAGATTTCATTGCGGTGTGTATGCCTTTGATTTTAGAGCCGTTAAGTGTTCCAGCATCGCATCCAATTAATAAACCACCAGCAAACTGCTGCGTGGGAAGCGAATGAAAGCCGCCCTTGGTAATCGCTCTCGCGCCATAGCTAATACGCTTCCCATTTTTGAGGTATTGCTCAATCAACGGGTGGTGTTTAAAACGTTGAAACTCATCAAATGGACTCAAGTGCGGATTCTTATAATTCAAGTCAACAATCAACCCGACGGCAACTTGGTTTCCCTCTAAATGGTAGAGATAACTGCCACCTGTAGCTTCATTTGATAACGGCCAACCTAATCCGTGCACTACTAAACCTTGCTGATGCTGCTCTGATGGGATTTCCCACAGCTCTTTAAAACCGATAGCGTAGTGTTGAGGCGTTTTCTCTTCAGCAAGATTAAATCGGTTAATCAACTGCTTACCAATATGCCCCCGTGCGCCTTCAGCAAATAAAGTAAACTTCGCTCGCAGTTCAATACCAGGTTCGAAATTTCCTTTTTGTTCACCATTTTTATCTAATCCCATATCGCCCGTGATCACGCCACAAACACGACTATCTTCATCGATGATCGCTTGACTGGCGGTAAAACCTGGGTAGACCTCCACCCCCAAGTTCTCAGCCTGCAACGCCATCCATCGGCATAGACTGCCCAAACTTATGATGTAATTACCTTTGTTATGTAACGTATTAGGCACCGCCCAAGAAGGCAGTTCATGACCATTGATGTCATTGCCTAGATAGTAGGTTTTATCTTGGTTTACTTTGGTATTGAGCGGAGCGCCTTTCTCTTCCCAGTCGGGAAAAAGCTCATCCAAACTCCGCGTTTCAAACACCGCACCCGATAAAATATGCGCTCCAACTTCAGAACCTTTTTCTACCACGCAAACAGAGAGGTCTTGTTTTTTTTCTGCTGCTAATTGTTTGATTCGGCATGCCGCAGACAAACCTGCGGGACCAGCGCCTACAATCAGAACATCAAATTCCATGCAGTCTCTTTCCATGATTGCATTCCTTTTTCTTTGCATGTTGCCAACTTGTTAATCAACAATATATTTAAAGTTGACGCAAACGTAAAGGTAAATTAACATCATTTTAAAGACGTCATCACATCGTCTTCACTGTAAACACATAGTCTTCACTGTAAAAAGGAATCTAACGTGAAAATACTAGTGCCAATCAAAAGGGTCATTGATCCCTACGTTAAAGTTCGCGTGAAAGCGGACCATAGCGATGTTGAAACCAATAACGTCAAGATGACGATTAATCCATTTTGCGAAATAGCCGTTGAAGAAGCCGTACGACTAAAAGAGCAAGGTATTGCAGATGAAGTCATCGTTGTCAGTGCCGGCGGTAGCCAATGTCAGGAGCAACTACGTACCGCGCTTGCATTAGGTGCTGATCGCGCTATTCATGTCGATACTGAAGACAAAATAGAGCCATTAGTTGTCGCTAAGCTGCTTAAAGCTCTGGTTGAGCAAGAACAAGCACAGATTGTGATTACGGGTAAACAATCCATTGATACTGACAACAACCAAGTGGCTCAGATGCTGGCCGCCCTACTTGACTGGCCTCAAGCAACTTTCGCTTCCGACGTGAAGATTGAAGATCAAAAAGTTCAGGTCGTGAGAGAAGTGGACGGCGGCTTGATGACGGTCGCGATGAACTTACCTGCGGTGATCAGTACTGACTTACGCCTGAATGAACCGCGTTTTGCCTCTTTGCCTAATATCATGAAAGCTAAGCGCAAGCCGTTAGATACCATCACACCTGACAGTCTGGGTGTTGAAGTGGTATTTAGCCAAACCATTCAAGAAATCACACCGCCAGCGCAAAGAAAAGGTGGCATCAAGGTTGAATCTGTCTCAGAGCTTCTCGATAAGCTGCGTAACGAAGCGAAGGTGATTTCATGAAGAACTTAATCATAGCAGAGCATGACAATAACCAATTGCATGCGGACACACTCAAAGTGGTTAATGCAGCAAAACAAGTCAGCCAAGACAATGTTTTGATCGTAGTGGGCCACCAGTGTGAAGAAGTCGCTCAACAAGCTTGTCGCGTTGATGGTATATCAAACGTAATTTGTGTCGATGATGAGCAACTTAAGCATCAATTTGCCGAGAGTATCGCACCTATTGTAGTGAGTGTTGCTGAAGGTTTTGACGCAATCTGGGCTAGCTCATCATCAAAAGGGAAAGATCTTGCACCGCGAGTAGCAGCGAAGTTCGGCGTTGGGCAAATTTCCGATATTGTCCAAGTTATCGATGAAAACACTTTTATCCGCCCTATTTACGCAGGAAACGCATTTGCCAAAGTGACCACCAGCGACAAGGTTCGCGTCATCACCGTGCGCGCGTCTGCGTTTGAGCCGGTTACTTGTCACAACCAAGCTGATATTAAGCATCAGCAGGTCACTATCTCAGCTCCAATGGTTGAATTGGTTTCTGTCGATAAAACCGTGTCAGAACGTCCTGAATTAAGCGCGGCAGAGGTGGTTGTGTCAGGTGGACGCGGGGTCGGTAGCAAAGAGAACTTCGCGTTGATCGAACAAGTGGCCGATAAACTAGGTGCTGCCATTGGCGCTTCTCGCGCGGCGGTTGATGCCGGGTTTGTTGCCAACGACTTACAAGTGGGTCAAACCGGTAAAATCGTTGCACCTAAGCTTTATATAGCGGTTGGGATTTCCGGTGCCATCCAGCATCTTGCAGGAATGAAGGAATCCAAAGTGATTGTCGCGATCAACAAAGATCCAGAATCTCCTATCTTTGAAGTTGCCGACTATGGATTGGTTGGCGATTTATTTGAGGTACTACCTCAGCTTGCCGAACAACTTTAAACGATCAGATAAGGGGCGAACACTGCTATGTTCGCCCCTTTATTTTGTTTTTGGTCATATTCAAAAGAATTGAAATTAGAGGGACCTATGCCAAATTCTGCACCTATTTGGTCACCATCTGCTGAGCGCGTCAGCAATAGCAACTTATTACGGTTCATCGAAAAGGTTAATAAAGACAAAGCCGAAGGTACCGTAATCAACAATTACACGTTTCTACACCAGTGGTCCATTGAGCACAATGATGAATTTTGGCGACATACTTGGCAGTTTTGCAACGTAATCGGAGATATAGGTTCGCAAATCAAGAGCCTTGGCAGTCCCAAATGGACACAAACAGGTTCTAATCATCACCATGTAAATAGAGACACAGTATGGTTTGCTGACGCCACGCTGAACTACGCAGAGAACCTCCTATCTCAGGCTGAACAATCACCAGAGCGTGAGTTTATTGTTTTTAGCAATGAAAGCGGTGAACACCGACAACTCTCCGGTAAACAGTTGCTTGAACAAGTTTCTGCCATTCAACAATGGCTACTCAATTGTGGTGTCGGTAAAGGCGATGTCGTTGCGGGTTATTTGCCCTACCTTCCTGAAACCGTTATTGCCATGCTGGCCACCACCAGTCTTGGTGCCATTTGGACTTCAACCTCTCCTGATTTTGGTATCGATAGCGTCGTAGAGCGTTTTGGTCAGGTCAAACCGAAAGTTCTTTTTTGCTGTGATGGCTACCAGTTCGGAGGCAAAGCTTTCGATATGACGGACAAGAACACCACTCTTAGTAGTAAGTTAAGCAGTGCCTCCGAAGAGACTACTATTAGCGTATGCCAAATCGAATATTTACAAAACGCTGAGAGTGCTAGCACTTCTGAGTTTGTTTCTTGGTCCGATATTACTCACCACTTTTCTCCACAATCAATTCAATATCAACCAACGCTGTTTAATGACCCGTTATTCATTTTGTATTCTTCTGGTACAACAGGTCAACCTAAGTGTATTGTCCATTCCGCAGGCGGTACCTTGCTCAATCACCTCAAAGAACATCAACTGCATTGCGACATCAAATCGCAAGACAAGGTTTTCTACTACACAACATGTGGTTGGATGATGTGGAACTGGCATGTTTCCGCTCTTGCGAGTGGTGCAACCTTAGTGATTTACGACGGTAGTCCGGTTTATCCTGATCACTCCGTCTTATGGCGATTAGCAGAAGAACATAACGTGTCGCTGTTTGGTACTTCAGCGAAATACTTAGAGGCACTGGAGCATGCGAACTGCTCTCCAAAACTAGAACATAACTTGAAGTCACTCAAAACTCTGTGCTCAACTGGTTCGGTGCTTTACCCAGAACAATTTAATTATGTCTATCAGCACATCAAGCAGGACTTGCATCTCGCTTCTATCGCTGGCGGCACAGATATTTGCGGATGCTTTGTACTTGGAAACCCTATTTCACCAGTTTACAAAGGTGAATGCCAAGGCTCAGGGCTGGGAATCGACGCACGTGTTCTAGAGGATGATGGACATACTATTACGCAAAAACGCGGCGAACTGACTTGTAATAACTCGCTACCTAACTTCCCTATTGGCTTCTGGCACGACAACGGCGAATGTTATCACAACGCTTATTGGAGCAAGTTTACCGATATCTGGCACCATGGCGACGATGTGATGCAAACCGAACATGGCGGCTTTATTTTTTATGGCCGTAGTGACGCAACCTTAAATCCAGGCGGCGTACGAATCGGTACCGCTGAAATCTACCAGCAAGTGAACGCGTTACCCGAGGTTGAAGACTCCATCGCTGTCGGCAAGTTAAACCAGCAGTCTGAAGAAATCTGGTTACTAGTAAAACTCGCTCACAATGTCGAGTTAACCCAACAACTCACCGATTCAATTCGCCAAACATTGAAAACAAAATGTTCACCGCGCCATGTCCCACGACAAATTTTTGCTATCAGTGATATTCCTAAAACGCGCTCAGGCAAATTGGTTGAGCTAGCAGTGAAACAATTGGTAAACGGACAAGCTGTAAAAAACATTGGTGCTATTGCTAACCCAGAAGTGCTGGAAGAAATTAAAACGCTTTTCAACATAGAAAGTGGCGCCACTGTCAATTAGAGACTCAACAAGTCTTCCAACAATACAGACGGGTATAACCTAACTGTATTTTTAGCTCGCTCGATAACTCCTCCCCACTTTCGTGGAAACTGCGCGAAATATGCTTCATGTACACAAAAAAGGTGAGATAATTATATCTCACCTTTGAGCCATATGAGCTGGAGCATTAGTTTGGGGGTTAAGCTTTTATCAGTTGGCTCATATCTTCGCGAACTTGTGGCACCGTTAAACCAACGATGATTTGAAGGCTCTCTTGATTTCTAACAATATTCACCGCTCCGTGCTGTGTGAAAAATGCGTTCTCCTTTACAAGAGAGACATCTTTAACTTTAACACGCAAACGCGTCGCGCAATTAGTTAACAATTCAATGTTTTCTTTTCCACCCAGACCTTCAATAAAGGCACTAGCTTGTGACGGACTTGCGCTACTGTTATGGACCGCTTTCGCTTCTTTGTAGTCAGCTTTGGAATACAACTTACTATCTGCACCTTCACGTCCCGGAGTAAGTATGTTGTATTTTAAAATAAGCGCGCGAAACGTAACAAAGTAAACACCAGTAAACATGAGACCAATAATAATCTGAATCACGTATGTTCCTGCATGGTTACCAGCCAAAGGCAACCAGTTTTGGAAAATGAAGTCTATCAAGCCAGTCTGAAAGTTACCGGAAACACCAAACATAAAGGCGATCGTTGCCATTGTCGCAGATAACAACGCATGCAAAGCAAACAGCGCAGGTGCGATAAATAAGAATGTAAACTCTATTGGTTCGGTGATCCCTGTAAGAATTGCTGTGATTGCGGCTCCGAGCACTAACCCCATCACCATCTTTTTATTTTCTTTTTTCGCAACTGAATAGAGTGCTAGTGCGATACCCGTACAACCAAACACTTTACCCATTCCCGTCAACATCAAACCACCCTGAGGAAATTGTGTCGTTAAACTTTCCGAGCTCTGGGCGAATGTCTGTATATTTTGAATCCAATAGGAAACCGTTCCGCCATCGACTGCAACAGGCCCATAAAAAACGGGACCATATACGAAATGATGCAACCCCGTTGGTATCATGATTCGCTCTAAAAACGTAAATAGCCATACCCCTAACGATCCAGCAGAAACCAAAAATGATTGCAGATTGTTAATACCATGCTGAATACTTGGCCAAGTCAAACAAGTTAGAATTGCCATCACGACCATAATTGGGAAGCTAATGATCACAACCAATGGCGTTCCGCCAAATACAGCCGCCCAATCCGGTAGCTTTTTATCAAAGAATCGGTTGTGAACCCAAACAGAGAGACTTGCAATTAAAATCGCACCTAGCAAGTTGGTATCAAGCGTTAGAATGCCACCAACTTCAGTCAAACCTCGCTCACCTTCCGTATAGTTAACGCCCAGTTCTGGCCCCCAAAATTGAAGGATTCCACCAATAACGTAGTTATACGTAATGTAGGAAACAAGTGTTGCAAGTACAGCGCGACCAGATGCTTTTTTAGCTAAAGCGATAGGTAACCCAACGGCAAAAATAAGTGCCATATTTTTAAATACAGCGAGAGATGCCTGTAAAATGATCGTCGAGACTTTAACCCAAGCACTCCCCTCTAGTGCCCAAGGAAACACTTCTTGATTTAACAGCACAACAGAGAAACCCAATAACATGCCCGCTGCTGGAAATAATAGAACGGGTACAAACATCGCGGCCCCGAACCTTTGAATAATGTCTTTCATATAAACCTCTTGTTTCATTCACGGAGCCTACAAGTAGGCCCCGAACGTCCAGTTGTTATTGAAAAAATTGAGGAAGGTAGGCTTTATTTTCTTCTAGTAATTGTTTTGTTATTTCTTTAGCTTTTGGCACATTAACCACGGTACGGTTAAGTGTGAGTGCATTAATCAGCTTTTGCTGACTTCCTTCGTACCAAGCATCCACGACTAATTTCTCGTAACCAAGTTGGCTTTCAATCATGGCTTTTTGGAAGGTTGGGATTTTTCCTACAGTAAAAGCTTTCGGTCCATCACTAGTTAGCGCAGCTGGAACTTCTACCATGGCGTCATTTTGTAAATTTGTAATAGCACCATTATTCGGTACGATGACGAGATACACATCGCTCAAGTTGTAGGCTAGCGAAGCCGCGACTCTCACCATGTATCGACCATGGATATCGGCATGCAGTGTTTCGTGCTTCGTGGTGCCCGCTTCAATTATTCTTGCGTTCAATTCGAACACTCGTTTCTCACGGCCGTTAATTACCTGCCTTGCGCGAGTATTATTGATATCCTCTTTCGCCACCATTTTTTCAGGGTACAAATAGTATTGAAGATACGTATTCGGCAAAAACTCTGGATTATCAGCAAGCATTGTTCTCATGTTTTTGAATGTGGCTTGCCACGATGGGTCATCCGCTATTTCCGCATCAACCGCACTGATCCCTTCTTTTAGGATGATATTTTTAATTTTATCCGTTAAGTCTTCACCCTGTTTGTTACGAATTTTGGTAAACCAGCCATAGTGATTAAGCCCAAAATATTCAGGAACAAAGTCCCAAATTTCACACCCTAACAATTGCGCATAGCTGACCATAATCGCTGCTGGCATATCACAAATATTTAGAATTCGCTTATCATGCGGAAATTCACGATTTAAAGCTTCAGCGACAATTGCCGCTGGGTTGGTGTAATTAAGAATCCACGCATCTGGACACGTTTGTCGGATCTCGTTCACTAGCTGGATCATATCGCCGATAGAGCGAAGTCCATATGCCATTCCTCCCGCGCCACATGTCTCTTGCCCAACACAAGAGTTGGATAGCGGGATTTGTTCATCGCGCTCGCGCATGGCCAACCCACCAGTGCGGATCTGTATAAAGAAAAAGTCCGAATCTGCGAATGCGACAGATTTATCCGTTGTATAAACAAACTCTTCAACTTCTGGATAGTGTTCTCGCAATAGAATTTCAGTAGCTAATGCATTCGACTCTTGGCGTTTCTCATCTATGTCGTAAAACACGACTTTTGCGAGTGGAAAGTTATCTTTTTCGGCAATAAGGCTGTTCATCATACCAAGTGTGTATGTACTGCCAGCACCAACAATCGTTAATTTTTGACGTTTCATTTCGCTACCTCAAATGTTTATCCTGAAAATGTATAAAGTAAGTATTAATACTTTTATGATACATTTAAAGTATAAGCACAAAGATACGAGATAAAAATCACACAAAGATCCTAAGGAAAAGTATTAACTACATCTCAGATCACATTCTTGCTATCATGATCCAAGACTTAGCGAGGTATTATGAAACCCAAATACATAGACATTGCGGAACGATTAGAAAAAAAGATCAAAGATGGGGAACTACAACCGAAATCGATGCTTCCAAAAGAGAGTGATTTGCAAGAAGAGTTTTCCGTAAGCCGCGTAACCATCAGAAAAAGCTTACAAATTCTGGTCGACAATAATTTAATTAGTCGGACAAGAGGTAGTGGAACTTATGTAAACGATCTAAAAGCCCAACATGATGCCTTACATTTGCTGGGTTTTATCGAGGAAGTCAGTAAACAGGGGAAAACGCCTAGCTCTCAAGTCATAAAGTTCGAACTTAAAAAGCCGAATGAGCAGGTTGCTAAGCAGTTAAATCTCTCGCCCAATGATGATACATATGAAATACATAGACTCAGATGTATTAATGATGAGCCTGAAATTTACGAAGTCACTCATATGCCAGCAATGTTATTTCCAGACTTGAGCATAGCCATAATGAATGGTTCTAAATATGAGTACATTGAAAATAGCAAAGGATTGAAAATTGCGAAAAGCAGTCAGTCTGTCAAACCGTACTTGTTAGATGCAGAGACGGCCTCATACCTGAATGAATCAGAAGCTTCCCCTATTCTAAAAGTTGAGTCCACTGGTTACCTAGAAGATGGTCGTGCATTTGAATATACCGTCAATTACTTCCGACTTCATCAATACAGCTTCGAGTTTATTTCAACTAGGGCGTAGTACTATTCGACGCTAATGGTTAATCATTACGCCAAATCTTATATCCGACCTCTCGCATTGCTCTGCCGAGCAGGTGGGAGGCGACTGGCGCAGTGAGAACGATAAACAACATCGTACCGATAACCCTAGAGATCACGGTAACTTCAGGGAGTGAGAAAGCGACCGCTAATAACAAACAGCTCACTCCGACAGTTCCAGCTTTGGTAGCTGCGTGCATTCGGGTATACAAATCAGGAAGCCTCAGGACACCTAGACTTGCAACCAAGGTCAACAATGTTCCTAAGCATAAAAATAGTCCAATCAACACGTCCATTATTCTTTCTCCTTTCTTTTAACGATCAAACGTGCAAATGCGATCGTGCCGAGAAATGCAACCAAACCTAATGTAATGGCGATATCTAACAGAGCGTCCTCACCGCTGTCTAAGGTGTAAACCGTAATAAATCCGATAGTGATAAATGAAATCAGATCTAACGCCACCACTCGATCAGCTAGCGTTGGTCCTAGAATTAAACGAGCAAAAGCCATAACAAAGCTGAGTAGTAGCCCAGAATAGGCAAAAGTGACCGTTATTTGCAGCCAACTATCCACGCGTCACCTCCAAAATTCGATGCTCTAACCCATCTTTAATTCCGCGAATAACCTCTTCATGTTCAGGTGCAAACATGGCATGAACGATAAGATACTTTTTATCAGCCGTAACATCCAAACTAAGCGTGCCCGGTGTTAAAGAAACCATGTTCGCCAGTAATGTGATTTCTAGATCAGAATCGACCTCCAGAGGGACATAAACGATATCAGGCTGACTCAAATGAGTAGGTGTCACAACGTCCCACACCACTTTCGCAACCGATATAACCATTTCATAAGCGAAGTACACCAATAACTTCAATGCAGATGCAAAACGTTGAAAATAGCTCGTTTTCAATCCAAATGGTTGACTCAACCTTAAAGCAAAAAAGCCGACCGTAAATCCGACAACAAAATTCAGACTCGAATAGCTGCCATTAAGCATCATCCACGCTAACGCTAAGAAAAAATTGAGGAATAGATAGATCATGCATTTCCTCCTAACACCACTCTGATGTATTCAGTCGGATTTAACAGTTGTTCTGCAGCTTGAACGGAAAATTGATAAAAAGGCTCCGCCACTAAGCCAATGATTAGCGTCAACGTTGTCAATACAATAATTGGAACGCAGTACAACCAATGTACTTTGGCCTGCAGAGTCTGTTCTGGCTTCTCTCTAAATGGCTTTTTCCAAAATGCCTCACTCCAAATTTTCGTCATCGAGTAGACAGTAAGCAACCCCACCAATAACGCGGTACCTGCTAACCAGTAATACTCAGCCTGTATGCTCGACTTGATGACCAATAGCTTTCCCCAGAAACCCGATAGCGGTGGGAAACCGGCCAGAGAAAACGCAGGGACAAGAAACAAGAACGCTAACCAAGGCATAGCTTTGTATACCCCACCCAAATGTTCAAGTTGACTAGAGCCATATTTGCGCTCGATGAATCCACCTATTAAGAACAAATTCGCTTTTACAATGATGTGATGAACAATGTAGAAAATGGCACCGGCTAAAGCTAAGGGAGTGTAAATAGCCAACCCCATGATCATATAGCCTATTTGGCTAATAATATGAAAAGAAAGAATTTTCTTAATGTCGAATTGGCTAGCCGCTCCTAAAACGCCCGTTAACATGGTTAGCCCTGCGACCCAAATTAACGTCGGTTGCCAACCACTCTCGGCGAGCGGAAATACCAAGGTAAAGACTCTTATCAACGCGTATACACCGACTTTAGTAAGCAACGCGGCAAACAGTGCCACCACACCGCTTGGTAACGTGTGATAAGAAGCTGGCAACCAAGCAAATAAAGGAAAGAGTGCCGCTTTAATAGAAAAGGCAAACAAAAATAGCGCGGACAGCATCATGTTGATGCTCAATTCATTTTCCCCTACTTTGGTGTAGAGATCGGCCAGGTTCAAGGTGCCCGTTGCGCCATACAACAAGCCGATAGCAAGCAAAAATACCAGCGTCGAAATCAGGTTCAACATCACGTACTTTACTGCACCATCAACTTGAGTTTTCGTTGCATCTAACACCATTAAACCAAATGATGAAATGAGCATGACCTCAAACCAAACATACAGATTAAAAATATCTCCAGTCAGGAAAGCGCCATAAACGCCAGCAAGCAACATGTGCATTAACGCATGGTAATTGCTATAGGAGGGCTTTCGGTGAAGGTCCGCCATCGCGTAGAAAACACATATCGCACCAATCACCGCCGTGATCATCACCATAGCAACGCTGAGGTAATCTGCGACAAACACGATACCAAATGGCGCACTCCACTGACCAAAAGCAACGGCTTGAATACCATTATTTATGATGTTTTCTGTGAGAAAGCCCGCAACGAAAAGGTTCGAAATCGCACTTACACCGCTCAACCACTCAACACTTTTTGTTGAGCGACGGACGAAGAAGATAATCAACGCCGTACTCAGCGAGAGAACTACCGGTAACGTAAGCAAAATCGAACTCATTGACCCTCCTCAGAACGTTGCATTTCATCGACGTTTGCAGTTCCAGTGTCTTTATAAGCTCGATAGAACAGCATTAAAGCAAAAATAAGTAGTCCAAAACCGATGACTATCGCAGTTAAGATAAGCGCTTGAGGTAAAGGATTTGCCGCGCTATCTGGTGGTAAAAGAGCATTATCGCCAATCAATGGCGGTTCTCCGGGCGTCAGCCTCCCAGCTGTAAAAATAGCAAGGTTAACCGCACTACTGAGTAACATGATGCCGAACAAAAGGCGCAAGATATGCTTTTCAAGCATTAAATAAACACCTGCTGCGACAAATACTCCAACGACAACACTCCAGACTATTTCCATCACTCTAGCTCCTCATTAATACGAAGCAGCATACCCATCACGCCACCTATAACGGCAAGGTAAACACCAACATCAAAAACCAATGGCGTCCCTAGTGGTATCACGTCTTTCCACCACAGTCCGGTCAAAAACGGTTTATCAAACGCAAAGCTCAAAGCACCAGAAACTAAGCTCAATGCGATGCCAGATAACGCAATGAGAAACGGTTTGAAATACAACCTAGAACGAACGTATTTCGGTGATTCCGCGAACATGAGAAGTGATAAACCAATAACGGCAATCAACGCACCAATAAAGCCACCACCCGGTTCATTATGACCACGTAACAACAGATACACTGAAAATACGAGCATGAGTGCCGAAACAATGTGTGCCGTGGTTGCAAAAATTAATGATTGGATACGATTTTGCTTTTTCGCTCTTGTCTTAAGCAAACTCACTGCCGCAATCCCAGCAATAACAACGACGACAACTTCTCCCAATGTATCAAATGCGCGAAAGTCGACCAGAATAACGTTAACAATGTTTCGCCCATGTCCACCCGGGACACTGTTTTCTGCAAAGAAATCTGACACCGAAGAGTCCATCGGCTGAGACGTGATTCCTAACAAAAGTAAAGTAACCGAAACACCTATCACACCTGCTATGCAAATATTCGCTACTTTACGTTTTATTGAATGCTTGGGCACGGTGGCTAGACGCGGCATATGACGCATTAACAATGCAAGAAAGACCACCATTAATGTTTCCACTAACAGTAAAGTCTTCGCAACGTCCGGGGCGCTATAAATCATAAAAACAAGCGTGGTCATGAAGCCAATCATACCAAGCGCAGAAATCGCAAGAAGTCTTGCGTGGGACAACGTACATACGAGCGCAGCACCAATCAACAATAAGGCAATACCAATCTCATAGAAAGTGACACTTGAAAGTTCGCCAACCAAAGGCAGAGGAATAAGCGCTACCTGACTCAGTAACGCAACGGCAAGTACCGTGAAAAATAATAGGACATAGCGACTCAATTTCTTTTGCTGTAACCGCGCCGTTTGCCACTTCGCCACTGTCATCATGCCATCTAATAGTCGTTCAAAAATATTCTCCGCTTTGGGGACGAATAGATGTAACCGCTGAAAAAATGCAGACACAGCTGGATAAACACGGTACACCACATACCCCAACGCTAGCGTAATAACGCTTAACACTAACGGTACATTCACGCCATGCCATAGTGATGTCTCTTTAAGAGCTGCTGTGGGCAGAATGTCAGCAGAGCCCGGAAAAATAATATTGCGATCTAACCAATTTAAACCGAATAACGGGACTAGGAGACTGCCAAGAGCCAGGAGCAAAGGCGAGATCCACATGGCTTTTTTTGTCTCAACTGGCTTAGTTTCAATCGGCACGAGATCACGGCGAGCAAAGAATGGTCTCGCAATAAGCATAATGGTTAGCGCGACCATCAGTATATTCACGATTAAAAGTACAAAGGCGATCCAGTTATTGAGCTCTACTGCGGATTTGTACATGTATTCTTTGTTCAAAAAGCCTAACAACGGCGGGAACCCCGCTTTAGACAATGCAGCCAAACTCCCCGCAACCATGCTGATGACGAGAACTGACTTCAGACCGTACAATTGATCAATATCTCGTGTTCCTGTCGCTTTGTCGATATTACCCACCACCATAAACAGCGCAGCTTTATAGAAAGAGTGAGCGAGAATAAACATCAATACCGCACTAACGGCCAAATCTGTGCCCATACCTAGTAATAATGTTAATTTACCCAAAGCAACATTCGTGCTGTAGGCTAGCATCAGCTTCAAGTCAGTTTGTTTTAATGCGACAAATGTGCACCAAATGGCCGTGATACTCCCAGTGATGACTAAAGCATAAAACCAGATCTCGCTGTGGGCATAAACTGGCGATAAACGTGCTAATAGGTAAATGCCTGCCTTTACCATTGTTGCCGAGTGTAAATACGCACTGACCGGAGTGGGAGCTGCCATCGCGTTAGGTAGCCAAAAATGAAACGGGAATTGCGCAGATTTAGTAAATGCACCGAGTAGTATGAGCACTAGAGATGGGATAAACCATTCATGCTGCGCAATAGTTCCTGCCTGCTCGATAATGGTATTTAGCTCATAACTCCCTGCCATTGCTCCCAGCAAGATAAGACCCGCTAGCAACGCTAGTCCACCAGCACCGGTAACAATCAGCGACTGCAAGGCGTTTTTCCGAGACGTTTTATTTTCGTGATTAAACCCGATCAGTAAGTAAGAAGTGATGGTGGTGAGTTCCCAGAAAACAAATAACAACAGAATATTATCGCTCATCACAATCCCTAGCATGGCAAGCATGAATAGGGTTAGATACAAATGAAAGGAAAACCGGCTATCACTTTCTCGTAAATAAGCCAAAGCGTAGATTTGAATCAGTGCGCCAATCCCACTGATCAGTCCCGCAAAAAGAAATGAAAGACCATCTAATCTAAAGCTAAGGTTGATATCGAGGCTTGGTATCCATTCCGCATTCCAGCTCACGCCTGCAGGAGTATAGATATAGAAGAGAAAAGAGAAGATTAAAACTGGCAGCGCAGGGAAAATCAGTAAGACCAACTGATTATCTAGGTTTTTCGGCAGGTTTTCTTTACCCGTTATGTTATTCAACATCGCAGCCCATTCGTTATTATAAGAAGGTACGCGCTATTCGGCGCAAATGACAAACTCCACTGTATTGTTTTAGCCCAAGCGCTTCAAAAACGATCATGAAACCAAGGGAAAAGTAGCAAACAGTAATCACTGAGTGCTACTTAGAGGAACGCCGATACAAACCGCTATTTGCTGTCTGCTACGGCATAAGAACGTAGGTCACTACTTACGTGTTCTTGGCTGAATGTATATGGATTATCGTCATCAGCTAACTCGAATGCATCGTAGGTGCAGTCACCGATATCATTTCTCGGACAAACATAAACATTCGAACGTTCTATCATTTCTGTGTGGCATTTCGGGCATAGGTTTTTCATGTCACTCTCCTCTGATAACTTATTGATACATTGATAATTCCATGTTCTAGAGATCCATCTCCCTCCTTTACCTAAAACATAACTTAAACCCAACTTTGTTACACCCCAATTACTGAATCGGTGAGACAAAGCCATCGGGCTTAAGAGCGACCAAACTACAGTTAATCGATTGCAAAATATTTTCAGCCGTATTACCAATGACATAGCCAGATATACCAGTTCTCGCTAAGGTTCCCATTACCAGCACGTCTACCTCAATACTCTCTACGTAATCTGGAATCTTTTCGTCGGGTTTTCCATGCAGGTGGTGAATCACAATTTCACCTGTAATCCCAGACTCCTCCAACAGCTGTTGCAGAGCTTGTTTATGATCGGCTTTTGCTTTGTCGAGTTCATGTTTCAACTCAGCATCATCGACTTGAATCCAAGCGTTACCATTTAGGTAGTTTTCTAAGTAATACTCCCAGCAAGAAATCACGTGTAAACGACTATCGCAGGTGTCGGCAATCGAACGCGATAATTCGAGTAAACGCACGGCTAATGAGTGCTGTTCATCGCTTGCCGTTAATGGGTCGATAGCCACAGCAACACGGCGCTTATCTCTTGGCTTATCAATTGGTCGGTGCAACCAAAGCGGACAAGGGCATTTTCGTAACAGAGTCATATCAATAGCTTTGAAACCCTCAGCACCTTCACCGAGCGGTTCAGCTTCTTTGATGATGAGATCTTTGTTATCAGCTAATGCTTCTTGAATAATACAGACAGCGGGCTTTTCACTGCTTTTCACAGTAAGAGGAAATGCGAGATCCTCTTCAGAGAGTCCCAGCTTCTGTCTATATTCGTGAATACTTTGTTTGAGGGAGTCTTGCAGCGATTGCTCATAACTTTGCTGATACTGGATCATGTCTGTTGGGAAATCAGGACACGCTATTAGCCCTGAGACAGGCACTTTGTTGCTAGATGCAATCCTCATCGCTTGTTCGAGGGCGTCACTATGGCCTGGCAATCCTTGTGTTGCAAAAAGTATGTTTGCGAATCGTTTCATACACACCTCCTTGTTTGGTTAAATATTAACCACCCACAAAGTATAATACCTAACGGATAATTGTAACGGCTTGTGACGTTGATGAAATCAATTCTCATTAAGAGACGGATATTGCTTCATTTTGTTTTACGTCACACTCTCCTTTCTTCACAACTATCGCCTTCGACCTAAATAAATTCCGCTACCTAAAGTTAAGACCAAATAAAAACCCAAATTACTCAAAGTTTTTTCTCACCTTAAGTAACTTGGGTATAAGCAATAACACACTTATTGTCCGGATTTAAATAGATGGCCTAAATTTTCACGCAACTTAGTTTAAAGATGCCATCTCAATCACGAATCGATATGCAACGTTTTACGGCTTTAGTGACCTAAAATCGCCGTAACTCAATGTTAAGGTTGTTGTTTTGTCGGTGCCAAAGCAATTTCACGAACACATACACCTTGCGGTTGCTGATAAGCAAACAGCACTGCTCGTGCAATGTCGTCTGCTGCCAACACGCCGCCCATATCCACCTTCCAAGCGTCATAGCCATCTTTAATATCTTGAGACGTTGTATGTGAAAGTAATTCCGTTTCCACTGCACCAGGTGCAATCGTCGTAACGCGAACATTCGATGACGCAACTTCTTCACGTACGTTTTCAGAAATAGCATGAACCGCAAATTTGGTACCGCAATAAGCAGCATGATCAGGGAATGTTTTCTTGCCCGCGATAGAGCTGATGTTAATGATCGTACCACTGTTACGTGCTTTCATCGGTGCTAGGACGGACTGCATGCCATTGAGTAAGCCAATTACGTTCACATCAAACATGCGCTTCCACTCCGATGCTTCCTGAGTATCTATCTGACCTAGAAGCATAACGCCTGCGTTATTTACAAGTGCATCTACCGGACCATACAACGCTTCAGCTTTCTCAATTGCAGCCTCGAAAGAAGCTTTGTCGGTCACATCTACCTTTTCACAAAGCGTATTTGGTAAGTTTAATGCTTCCAAACGTTCTACACGTCTTGCTAACAAAAGAAGAGCATGGCCCTGTTCACTGAAGTGACGTGCAATCGCTTCACCAATGCCTGAACTGGCGCCTGTAATAACAATTAACTTTTTCATTTTGAATCCTTAATCGAACGGTTTACATCAGTGGCGGTAAGTTTAAGAAAACTTTTTTTGTTGATATATACCGACCTAGTTGAAACACTGTTGTTATACTGCAACAATACTTTTTTGAATTATGAAGAAGTCATCATGCAAACACACATCAACCTTGCGGATATTCGCTCTTTCGTCCTAATCGCTCAACTAGGAAACTTCACGAAAGCAGCAGAGCAACTTGGCGTTTCTCGCTCACACGTTTCACGTCAAATAACAAATCTGGAGCAACAGATTGGTGTCACTTTGCTACAAAGGACCACTCGAACACTGAACCTCACCGAAGCAGGCAAGGTTCTGTATAAACAGTGTGAAACTGCCCTTCACAATATTGATCAAGCTGTTATGGCAGTGGTTGATGATGTAGAAGACTTAAGAGGTGACATTCGTATCAACTGTGTGGGGGGCTATTTAGGAGAAGACGTTGTCGCAGATATCGTTGCTCAGTTTCTAATCCAACACCCACAAGTGAGCATTAACTTAGATTTTAGCAGCCATCGTGTCGATTTAATCGCGGATGAATTCGATATCGCTTTTCGAATGGGAAAGTTAGACGACTCCAACTTTATCGCTCGCAAACTGATCGATGTGGAAATGGGGACATACGCAAGCCCAAACTATTTAGAAACATATGGCTATCCTTCGCATCCAAAGGACTTAGAAAAACACATTTGTTTGACAGGTAGTGTGACACGGTGGGCATTTGAGAACACAAATACAAAGCAGTCAACGGAACACCAGATACGTGGACAGTTACGATGTAAGAGTGGCAGAGTAATGATAAAAGCAGCCTTGGCGGGAAATGGCATCATCCGTGTGCCAGCACTTTATTGCCAACAAGAACTCCAGACAGGCAAGCTAAAAGAAGTGTTTACCAATTGGAGCATTCCGAGTGTGGAATTTTCACTCCTTTATCATCACGACCGACATCAACCAAAACGCATCCGAGCCTTTGTTGATTTTACTACGCAATACTTTCGCAAACTGCAGAGTAAAGACAAGTAACCTGCACGTTGGTACCTGTCTATGTATGCTTTATAGGCTGAGCCTGTGAACCTGGGGTTTGTTCTAGAAAGAGTGTGAGCATTTTGACGCTTAAGGTTTGGTTTTCATAAACGTCAGAGGTGTTTGTCCAGTTTGCTTTTTGAAAAATGCAATAAAAGCACTGTCTGACGAAAACTCCAGCCAATCGGCAGCTGCGCTGACTGGCATGCCCGTTGATAACAATTCAACTGCTTTTAAAAGCCTCCACTGTTGCCGCCAATCTTGATAACTCATTCCCGTTTCCGACTTAAATAATCGTGTTACCGTCTTGGTGCTTGCCCCAACTTTGCTTGCAAGAGTAGTAAGCGAAGGAGCTAGAAATGAAGGTTCAACCAACTCTCGACGAAACGTTGTTAAGCGCCGATGCGATGGCAAAGGCAACTGAAACGAATAACGTTTCGCAGCATAAAACTCCTCCCAAAAAAGCGCCGTCGTATTTACCATCTCGCTGCTAGGCTTATCCCACTCCCAAAATGACATTTTATCAATAAGAGCTTGGAGTAAATTATTCACTTCTATCATCGTGATCTTACTCGGACAGGCAAACTCCTCACAATCAAAATACAAAGATCGGTACGCCACCACATTCGTCATTAGTGCGCGATGCGGCGTATTAGGTGGGATCCAAACCGCCTTTGTCGGTGGCAAAATACAAATCGAGTCTTCCAGAGCAAAACTCATACAACCTTGAGGTGCGTACAATAACTGCCCTTTCTTGTGCATATGCATACCTGAGTCGTGCTTTCCAATATCCGCAGCAATTCCCACTACACAATTAGAAATTTTGTCTGCATCAAATTGTGTTTTTTCGTTAATAAGCGCCATTTTGTCCGAATGTTGATGTATTTGGTTTTTATGTTGTTATTAGATCAATCATAGCCTCATTTATACTGCCCGCCAACTTCATTAACGATGGGTAACAATATGAATACTAAGCTCTCTTTATGGCTCATGCTGGTCATGTTGATGTTTCCGCAAATTGTAGAAACCATCTATAGCCCAGCGCTGAGCTCAATCGCTCTATCATTTGATGTAAACCACGCACAAGCAGCCCAAACATTGTCGATTTACTTCCTAGCTTTTGCCATTGGCGTTGTAGTTTGGGGAGTTCTCGCAGATAAACTGGGAAGAAGGCCCACCATGCTTATTGGGCTCTTTATCTATGGTTGCGCATCTTTACTCGCAACTCAAACCGAAAGCTTTGCTGTTGTCATGACCGCGCGAGCCCTAAGCGCATTTGGTATCGCGGTAGGATCCGTTGTCACACAGACCATGCTTCGTGACGCGTTTGACGGTCAAGAACTGAGTAAAGTCTTTAGCTTAATGGGGATGGGTATATCAATCAGCCCGGTAGTTGGCATGCTATTAGGCGGGCAGCTTACAGCGCTTGGTGGATACCGTTATGTGTTTTTTGCCTTGTTTTTAATCGCGTTAGTATTGCTCGCTTACAACGTTGTTAAGCTTCCTGAAACACAGAAGGAACAGACACCAGTACGGTTGCATCAACTTAGCTGGAAAATGGTAAGAGACGCGCGAATTTGGCGCTCAGGATTACTGGTTGCTTTGTATAACATTGCTCTATTTTCTTATTACCAGCTTGGCGCATTTACTTTCTCGGTACTTGGGTATAACTCCGAACAATTTGGATACAGTGGCATGGTACTGGGGTTAGGCACTCTGCTTGGGAGTTGTTTAAACAAATCCCTAGTGTCTAAAAATGTTCGAAAAAGCCAACTACTTTGGCTCTCAGCAGTATTGCTTAGTTTGGGATCAGTCGGTGTGTTGATTCTGAGCCAATCAATCTGGTTTGTTGCTCCAATGGTGTTAGTCGTCATGTCTTATGGGATTGCGATACCCAATATACTCAGTGACGCACTCGTTGATTATAAACAACAGGTAGGTAGCGCAGGCGCTTTATTTGGGCTCATGTACTACATCATGATCGGGACGGGATTAGCGATGGCTGGAACAGCACAAAACTTAGGTGTCGTTCTATTAGCATGTAGCTGTTTAGCGATTTTATTAGCGTTTTCTAAAAGGCAAGTTCATACCAACTTGTGACCAGATACTACGCATTGCTTGCCTAATCTTCCGAAGATTGGTCTACATCTTTTCTAACGGTTAACTAAAACGTAAATAAAAAGCGCCTGTCGGCGCTTTAATTATCCATAGATCTTATTGCCATGTTGGCTCGCCAAACTCTTCACAACGTTGCTTGTCGTAGTTTTCAATGCGCCCGCGTTTACCTACAAACTGAACCTGAACAACCATTCCAGCTTCAACATATTCACTGAAATAATCGCAAGAAACACGAAAACTAGTATCGCGTATAACAATTGGTACCCATTCATAGCCGCCGCTGCGTGGTAAGTAAGACTTGAAGGTAATGACCCCGTCATCTGAAACGTTGATTTCTTCATCATATTCATTCAACTTATAAAAACGTTGTCCATCAAACTCTGCCTTTGCTTTTTCAATTATTTCCTTCGTTGCTGTCGATTGCATCGGCGTATTTGACACCAGTTGACACCCAACAATAGATGTCAATACGGACAAAGCCAAAGCGAGTTTAGTTATTTTATTCATTTACCTAACCACTGTATAATTATTCAACACTTATCATTTTAAAAAGCGGAAACCATACTTTATTTTTAATAAAAGAAAAAGCGCCTTTTGGCGCTTTTTATCTGAACATTTCTTATCCAAACGTCTCGAGTAAATTTTCTAGAAAAGCTAACTCTTTATTACAATGAATTTTATTTAGGCTCTCACTGGAATCTATTGCTATTTAATCCCAAGCTTCAAACTCATTGGGCTTTACGTGTTTTATTTTTAATCTAACGCTAGGAGCCAGAGTTGTTTCAGTTCCCAATTCACAGTAGTACTCAACAGCATTTTCATCTTCAATTATGTCAACGGAGTTAGCAACGACACTCAACCGTCCACCACCTCTTGTCAATGAAAAGTACGCATTCTTGTTTTCATTTACTTCAAATTTCAAAGGAATGAATTCAGGTTCTTCAAGAGAAATATCTATCCATTTATAGTTATCTAAACTCTTCCCTTGTCGTGGAGCATAAACTGTTTTCAACCCATTTTCGTCAACAACAAAGTACATCGAATTCTCGGCTTGATTAAAGCAAGCTTTCAAACTACCACCTGTATTTTCTAAATGACAAGTGAATACAACTGAACTGTGCTTACACGTAGCACTTACTAAAAATGGAAGATAAGCAAAAAATAGTAAGGATATCGTCTTTGTAAAGTTAAGAAACATATGACAGATTAATCAAATTGACTTCAAATCAATCCACGTTCATTAGTAATGGCCGTCCCTTACCCGAATATATCTACCCATGACCAATGGATAAAATTATTTATTAAAGAAACAGCCACTTTATTTCTTCTACATTAGATACTTAGTCAAATTAGGAATAATTACTTACACTCTTGATTTGAAGAAGTTGAATCCAATGCTAGAGCAACGAAATCATTCCCATATCTTCTAACAACAATAGGTTGCACGGAGTCATAAGAGCCGACCTTAGATTTATCATGAAAGCAAAGGTACACATTATCACCTTTGACTTCCATTAACTCAATCTTGTAATACCAATGGTCATCATCTATGACAATCTCATCTTTTGTTATTTTTGGTACTGCAAGTTTGAATTCACCTTGAAAATCAGAAAAATGTCGTTCTTCGATGCTCTTGGGGTTCAGTGAGTTAGGGAATGATGTAAAGTCTAACAGTTCATAAATATCCGTCATTGAAGCTGCACTAGTCAAACCTGACCAAATAACAGCTAAAATAATTAATAGTCTACTATAAATCATTCAATAATTTCCTTAAGTAATAACGCTTCTTTTTCTCTACGTGTTGGATATAGATCCCTAAAGTCCATAAGGTTATCGTACATTTCTTCCCATTTCTGATTTACAGCTTACGCTTTGACTCTAAATATATACTTATATTTTAAAAATCTCTCTATTTAAAATCCTTTTCAAGAATTAGATATTTACTACTACAATCTTCAAACACAGTAAAATCATTAATTGAATTACCATAATTTTGAATAAATATCATAGAATCTTTGTATTCTGCTTTAACATCACTTTCTGGAAAACTACCAACGAGGCCGTGAAAAGTTAAATATAACTCGTTATCCTCATTAACAATCCCCAACTTTCCTCTCATTTCACTTTTATTGACCCTAGAATAAAAATGTTCTCTATCTATTACAATTTCAATGCTACAATCGTACGAAGAATCTAGAACATACTTTCCATCCAAATCAAAAGCAAAGCATGAGTTGCTAAATATAATTAAAAAAAGACAAAAAATACTATTTTTAATAATTTTCATTACCTACTCTCTCAAGCTCTTTTATTCTTCCCAACACAAATGAGACAATGTTTGACTTTTTAAAACCGTACCATTTTCTACTTCCGTTTAGCTTCCCACCGCATAAATCTATAAATCTCTTGTAACCTTCTAATGCAAATTGCTTGTTTTTAACACAACCTTTTTTCTTTAAGCTAGGATCATGCCAAAGGCCCCACCCGAAACAAGCCTTTGTAACATGGTATACTTGACTCTGTGAAAACACGTACTCGTTGACAACGTGCCTTTTACTCGGGCAATTATTATAAAGAATGTCCAAGCCTTTATTGAACCAACGTAACCTATCATCAAAACCGTTATACCCTCCATTTACTAAATATGTAATATATAAGAAATCATTCAAGTCTGCATGTGAGTTTAACGATGCTAATTTTGACCAATACCAACCTGCTGATAAAGCAGCATAGGGTGGTGACGCTAGCTTTTTTTTATTTTGAAGTGTTGAGTAAAAGTCAACCCCCTCAAACTTGCTATATTTTTTATAATTGCTTTCGAACGTAATTTGGATAAGGCCTCTTCCTTTAAAGCCTCCATATGATGTATCTGAGACTCCTCCCTCTTCTGTATACCTTAAACTACCGGATTCATGGATAACTTGCGCTAGAAAATGAGCCACTCTCAAACACGTGTTTATCTCAAATTTTGACATCGTTTCGATAAGGCTTTGAAAATGATTGTCTATGTTTGTCATTGAAGCATAGATAGCTATGTTTTTTAGCTTATCTTTGGTTAAGATACAACCACATCCGGATTTTTCACTCTTGAACATGAACGGCCAATAATGCCAAAGGCTCTTATCATCGCTTAGTTGCAAATCACCTTGTAAATCTTGCATCCATGAGAACTTATCTGCTCTTTCCAGTTCGAATTGCGAGAAAAGATCAAAGCTATCCATCACTTGATCGCGCCATGGGGAGTTACGGTAGTCCTCTATAGTTACAAAACCAGCGGAGCACTTAATATCTAGAGCTTCCTTTGCGGTCTGATGGATTGATTCATAAAGACTTTGTGACGACTCTGTATGCCAATCTGTAGGATGTTTCACAATAAATCGCTCAAAGTGTTTACGCTTACCGTCTAAGTATACTTTGGCATCGCGAGCAGTGAACGAGGAGAAGTCCGTTACTTGATCTTCTGTCACAGATTCAAGTAATTGCTGAATAAACGAATTACTCATATCAACGGCACCGCTACTATCGGCCCCATCGAGAACAACAAGTGGATTTTCTTCCGCATTTTTGGGAGAAATCTGTTTTTTGAAAAATTCGGGCGGCTCCTCAAAAGAGAACATCTCGATATGCACACGATTATCTTCTTTCTTAGTTCCAATTGCATCGTTACTGTACTCATGCAGTCCCATGTAACCGATATCTTCCCCAGCTGAAACCTTTATCCCCTCTCTAAATAGGAGTGGGAGTAAAGAAACCACACTACCGTCCCTAATCATTGCCGCCTTGTCCGACATCCATTTAGGTTCTGAAACTGGTTCTGATAGGACAGCAGAGGAATCTTCTAAAATGTCAAAGTCACTATTGAGACCCGAAGCAAACCAAACAATCTTGTTTAACAGTGCTTTTTCGCTACCACTTGCCGATTTACCATTCTCTACCACACGGCACTTTATCATTTTGTAGGTATTTTTGTCGATCTGGTATGGATGGGTCTCCTTCTCTTCTGCATACAGGTATTCAAGTAATGTTCCTTTAGACATCGACTGTTTTTTTTCACCAGAATTAGTAGGCACATCACTATGTTTGAAAGTGCGTACATTTCTCGCTTCTTGTAAACGGTAACGCGTGGTTATAGATGAATTGGCGCCAATATCTGAAGGTGGCGCAAGGTGCATATAAAGTGTATAGAACTTAAATACATCTTCACTATCTTCGGGGTTTACAGCCTCATGCTCGATAAGCACAAAGTTATTACTATACTTAAACTCTTGCTCTTGGTACGTTGATGTTAGGTAATCAGGATTTATGCGAAATGCCACTATTTTTCCATCAAGCATCGCTTGAATAGGTCTGAGCCCTTTCCCCCACGGTAACATTTTTGATGTTAAGTGAATGCCACTATGCCAACCGTACCCTTGTCCTATTAAATAACGACCGCTCTTAGCTTGATCAAACAATTTCGTAAAATCACTGAGCGTGTAATAAGCGTCACCTTCTCGTTGTGCTATCGGAAAAACTGCATCCATGATTTAAATGTCCTAGTCAGAAAAGTTATCGTCAAAAGTGACAAATGATGGGCGGTTCAAGTTGTTTGACTTCGTGTACACCACCGCATTAACCCTACCTAAATTAGTAGCAAAGCTAGATTGGCTCGCTATGTTAACGGTACTCCCAAGGGCCATTGCCGATATAGAAATTAGGGTGTCATTTTTGGTTTCGAAAATTTGGCTAATGACGTCAGGAAGTGCTTGTTTGAAGTGGTTAAGTGCTTTTTTATAACCGTTTATACCCTCTTCAACAGAACTCAACGATCTTGCAGAAGCTTGGCTTTGTATGAAATCTAAACGACCGATGATTTCAGTGTTTAGCTCATCGATGTATGAACAGATTTGATTGTTTATCAACGTCCATAAAACAAACTGCAAATACTTCACAGTATTCCCAGTCCCTAAAAAGCGAAGCTTCGCTAATAATTCATAGGGAGGCTCAAACACATCAGCTTGATATAAGACTCTCAATATATCGCCATTTTCGTGCACTTGCTCCAAGAGCAGTTCAACTAAAGGTTCATATTTCTCTAGCGCAGTAGTATCAGTTTGGATGTGATAAAGTGCCGAAACATAAGCATCAGAAAAGTCTTTAGAGTGATTTTGACTAATCGCATAAGGAGACGATATACGGCTTTGCTCTAACACAATGTCTTTAAAGTCATCATCACTGAAGGATGGGGACATCAATATCCCCCAGTCATTAGCAACCCCAACACGATCTTCCCAAAATGGTGAGCGGCGACCTGCGACAAACGTACAAAAATCATTCGGATCAGGGTAAGTTTCCGTCACAATATTTTCAGCTAAAGATTGGTTCGGGGTGTAAGAGTCTTGAGTTTCGCTGAGCACTAACCTGCATTCTTTTAGAGCGAGACCATTAACAGATGCTTTTCCGCTAGAGTCCAGCACTCCACTCACAATGACAGCACCTGAAGGTTCGACTAAAGAAAATTTTGCATTAGAGTAAGGGAGCCCATTTGGATATTTGCATTCTATATCCAGCGTATACGTCCCTTCCTGCTCTTCAGTCACAGAAACCGATGGGTTTTGTGCGCCACCCAAACACATAGTGTTAGCTTTGTTCATGGTCATTTGATCGGACAGGCGACATACGCCCTTGCCTTCAAACTTGACTGTTGGTGAGGCTGAAATGAATTTTGCTTCGGCTTCTATCGTGCCTGAGGAAACGCCTTTTCTGTCACCGCCCGCATCGCCGGTACTTTTTGAGAACGTACTGCCCTTGATAGCGACACTGTTACCGCCATCCATAGAGACTGTCGTAGTCCCACCAGCAAGGTCTGCTGATTTAGCATTGTTGCCATAAGGGATAGGGACGACTGGCTTGCCGACCTTAGTTAAACAAACATCTGGGAGCGTTGCATTCGCTTCACCACCTGAGCCTTTATGAACTATCGAAAGTCCATTCGCACCAACTGTTACGCCCATAACCAATCCATTTGAATTTTATTGATTGAATGATAAAAGAGATCGCAAACTGCAATCTCTCTAAATAACTAGTGAATTTCACTAAAAGACCAGTGATATTCACAATAAACCCTAAAACTGGCAGAAGATCTCATTTTAGATCTCTGGTTATCTATACATTTCAAGCAGTTGCTGAAATTTTAAGTCTATGACGATGTAGGTTGCCGCATACATAAGCGCAAACGTCATCGCACTAAGACTTAAGATCAGCTTGGGTGAAATTACCCTTTTTAACGGCTTCTTTAGATATTTAGCTTTAAGGTTGATTAAAGAAACTTTTTCTTGTTCTGCTAGGCGGTCATCTCGCACTAATCGATAAATGGTGCTGCCAATTTCCGCTAGCTTTTCGTTGCCACGCTCTTCACGGCCGTACTTGCCTTGGAAACCAAGTTGAAGCAATAAATAGAGAAACTCTATAACGTGACGGTATTTGCGAGGGTCGGCTTTTAAGCGGTCGAGAATAACGAAAAACTTGTCACCACCAGATGTCTCGTTGTGGAATTCAGACAGTAAGCTGTTCTGGCTCCAGTGACTATTTGCCCCCCACTCTTGTCGACAAACAGATTCATCAATCGCCGCACACAAGCAGTAACGAATAACAAGAACCGAAGCACGATCGAGCTCCATTTCATTAAGTTTTCGTTCACCTTTTCGAATCTCACGTGCCACTTGTTCACGAAATGGCATCGGGTCATCAAGCCAAGGGATCGAAGACATACAAGACAGACTGGCGATCAACCATGAGAACTGGTCCACTAGCGGGTTAATACCCATGTTGTCGATAGATAGATCTTGTACTGCGATGTTTCTCGACAAGTCAGGTGCTGGCATTACCTCCATTGGTTTGCCAGGCTCTGGTTGGAATAAGACTACGGTGACGTCGGTTTCTGCGTAACTCATAGACGAACGGCCCAAAGTTGCAATGATAAGTTAGCGAAATCGCCCGCAACGTGAATCGCAATCGCAGCAGTGTTCTTCAACGCCATCCACTCTTCGCCCGTTTTATCGAGCTCGAAATAGGTGTAGCCAGCATGATACGGCAGCGCGCGTGGCACAACTGGCATTGGTTTGATCTCAATCCCAGGCAGTTGAAGGTTAATCAAGTCACGTATGTTATCGATAGAACCGATCTTCGTTTGGCTGACAAACTGGGTATGCAGAACATCCAAGGTCACGTCGGCTTTAACTGCGAGGATAAAGGTTGTCGTATCAATGATCTTATTGTCAGGGATTGCTGCCGTTCTGATGCCATAGTTCTGATCTTTTAAGGTCAGTGGAATTGCTCTTTGCTCAGACATCACGCTCAATGTCATTTTCGCACTGTCTAGGACGCGAGAAAGACAGCTAGTAAGATCACCATGATTGTACTTAGTAAACTCAATAGGTCGGCGTGTCGTTGAACACAGCGTCGAAAGCTCACCTTCTGCCTGAAGAAGAATTCGATACAAAGACTCAGGATGCACAGCTTCTGTGCTTGCGAAATGCCAAAACAAGGGTTCGTATCGGTTGAGC
Source organism: Vibrio sp. YT-16 (assembly GCF_033337405.1). Classification (NCBI taxonomy): domain Bacteria; kingdom Pseudomonadati; phylum Pseudomonadota; class Gammaproteobacteria; order Vibrionales; family Vibrionaceae; genus Vibrio; species Vibrio sp. YT-16. The sequence continues at coordinate 309,088 of NZ_JAWOQQ010000002.1, read as the reverse complement.
GCTTGCAATAGCATAAAGTCAGAAACCGATGATACGCCTTGTTGATCCACCACCCCTAATCGCTGAACTATCGATTCCGCGCGATGCTTCAACATAGAAGCAAACTCGGTCGCAAATTTACTCAGTACTGTCGACGCATGAATATCGATACAGGTAGGAATGAAACTATCATCTAAGATCACGCTGCCATCAGGCTTCACTTCTGAGATCTTTAAGATCGGAATAGACGTGTAAGCACTCTTATCTTCATGATCGTACATTAAGCAAAAGTTAAGCTTACCGACGACGATATTTGCCATGTCTTCCGAATCATAACAAGCGTCAACCGCTTCTTGAGATTCCATCGTATAGCGCGCACCGTCTTTTTTGGTACCAAACAACTCAGAACGTTCCGATGGTAACGGACAGCACAAATAAACGACTTTATCGGCAATCGAAGGATCTACATCTTTCACTTCAGGCAGCTCGGCAAGCAACGGAAGCTCAAATGGTGTCCGGTCTTGTAAAATACCTTCAGCACGAGTAATACCGATTTTACCCAGTGCTAGTAACTGAGAGTTGATTTCTAAACGTTTAATTCCCCAATGCAAAGGCGACGCATTGGCGCTCAGCATGCTCGAAAGTTTACTTTGTGAACGATCGAGTTGTTGAAAATGCTGCGGCTTCATGAACATTCCATCTTGCCAAACAACTGGATTGTATAAAGACATGTTTCTATCCCTTAAAAGTAAACCTGTTCAATGCCGCGAGTGTTATCAGAAATTAACTCACTGCCCTCTAACTTGAGCTTGATGTAGTACTCGCTCTTCTCTTCAATAACTTCCACTTTTCGCCATGACGAACCATCAATATCACGAAAAGCCACTGAAAAACCGACGGCACGAGTGTCAGGGTCTAGCGTTAGCATTTCATGAACTTTTCCACCTGGCTGTATTTGATATTCGTAACGTTTGATGTACTCATCACCCAACGACGCTTTATCGCTCTCAAACAAGGCAAAGAAATCTAAGCTTCGGAACAATACTGGCGAACTTAATTCGTGAAGACGGAGAATAACTGGAGATGACTGGCCCCCATTTCTCACATTGAGTACAGGTGATGCCTCAATAACCAATTCAATCGACGAAGTTTCTGGTGTGATACCCGTGGACTCTTTAAATTGATCCCACATGGAACAACCGGACAACATGGCAAATCCGAGTAATACGGCGATACTACGCATGGTTTCCCTTAATCACTTTGTTATAGTTTTTCTTAATCAGCCCTTTTAAGGATGTTTCATTAAGCAGGCGACGATTATTAGTGTAGAAATCTAGGTATTCGGCCCACAGCTTTGACTTAGTTGAGAACAAAGACTGGCTAGCGACCCTGTTAGCAAATGCTACGGGATCGTTCGTTTCAGACTGTTCTAAAACGAGCTCATTCAGTGCTTTGTTAAACATAACTTGGTGATCGTTCAGCTCATCGAGCATTTGTTCAACCAGTTCATTTGGAGCCAGTAATTGCTGACTATTCAAAGTGAGCATTAGCTCTGCGATGTTCGAGTTAGCCTCACTCGCACTCTGCTCATCCTTTAACGATTCCACTTCGTGCAACTCTTTCTGTAGGTTATCAATACATAAACGCAAGCAAGTGCCCATTTGCTTGAATAACTGCGCCTCGTTTGTCATCAACTCTGGATTTCGAATACCCAAACCATCAAAAAACGCTTGCGCTATATCTTGAGAGCAAACGGCCGCATCAGTATCGACTTGTGCTTTCGTCGTGGTGTTTATCGCATGCTGTGCCGTAGGTATTTGAAGTTGCTGATTAGTGTTAGGAGAAGGCGTAAAAGATTGGGTCATCTCTTCCCATTTTGACCCTGTATTAGCCTGCTCTACGACCATCTCAGTTACATTAGGCGTACGATGTTGTCTTTGAATCGCGCTATCTGGGGCTACTGTGCCAGGTTGCATCACCTCAGCTGAGGCAATATCGGCTCTATGTGGCTTACCGCTTTCTGGCGCTAATGCGTCATTGACTGATGCGTTACTCTTGGTTTCCGCAGCCATCCAGTCTTCAGGGATTAGGCTTGGTTGATCAAATTCGGAATATATACTGAAACTGTCATCGACCACCTGACGCGTGCTTTCCACGGTTCTAGGTTGTTCAGATTCTGTACGCTCATTATCACGAATTAAGTAATCGTCATCTCGCTGCATCGAAAAGTTAAGGTGAGCAACAGGATCATGACAATCAATGTCATCCTGTTTAGTCTCCATAAACAAATCTTCTAAGGCACCGACTTTTTCTTCCTCTTCGACAACCGCATCTCCTAGACTAACCAGAGGATCGCTAGATACTCGCTCAGGAGCAATATCAGCGGCGATGTCTAGTGTTGAGGTAACGTGCTCAAGAGAAACACCAATCTCATATTGCCCTAAAGAAATGATGTCGCCATCAACTATCGCAACGGGTTGATTTTTTAGTATTTTATTCCCATTTACCATTGTGCCGTTAGTTGATACGTCACTTATATAGTAGGTATCTCCATACACGCTGAGCAAACAATGAGTGCCCGATATAAAGCGGTTGTGATCGGCTAAAGACACGCTACAGCTTGGGGAACGACCTATCGAACCACCACTTTCAGGCATTTCAATATGCTTTGCACCGGTGTATTCCTCTGGACACTTTGAGATAAATAAAACTAGCTGATTTGAGTACATTTACGAACCTCAAAAGAGCAAAGAAACTGATAGTTCAAGCCCACCAATTCCATCATTTACAACCGGAAGGATATAAGAGGCCTGCGGGATAATTTGTATATGGGCGTCAGGATTACTGCCTAACTTTATAGCAGTACCAAGGGTCATAACCGCACCTAACTCAAACTGGTCGATGTCTTCAACACTCTCATAACGATAGCCCTCTTGGTCTACTTGCCAGCGATTAGAATATTGCGAGTAACCGACAGACAAGCCCGCACCAACGTATGGCGTGAAAACACTCCAAGAAGTCAACGCATATTGAGGAACAACACGAAGTTCATAGTTCGTCGCTTCTTGATATAAGCCGTTTGCTGGCGCTTCAATATCTTCTGCTAGATAGTTTAGCCCTAACCACCAACGCCAACGGTTATTGTTTTCATCAATAGGACGAGTATGAACCAAGCCGAACCTAAGCGTATCCTGCTCACCACTTTTACCTTCATCGTATTTAATGCTATCGATAGTCAACATACTGGTAGAGAGTCCATATCGCTCCCCTTTTGCCATTGCAACAGAAGAAAATAGACACATGGCTGAAATCAGCCCAATTTGACTTGGTTTTAGCATTTCGTCCCTCTAGGAAAACCGATATTCTACTTAGAGGCGAAAGATATCAATTATATTCTCTTTTTCAATAAGCCTAAAAAAACACCTATAATTTAATACATTTCAACTATCAGGTTGGTTGTTTTACCTACAAACAAAAACTAAAGAACCGACTACAGATTAAGTGACGAGACAGTAAATCTTTCTATTTAAATAGAAGTAACAGAATTTGATTGCTAATTGAACAAAACGTAATCTCCGATAACAATTTAGTTACTTTTTAATCAACGTTCTTATCTTCATATATAAGTTTCTTCTTATAAATAGACTTAACTATTGATATTAATATTATGAACAAAGATCACACTAAAAGTAATTTAATTTCTTTTAATGAATTTTTATTATCTAATCCGCTTATTTTGTCTATAGAATTGCGGCAGATGTGCACTGCTTATAATTTAATATAACAGTAGTGAAATCCTATATAACTTAATACTTCTATATGATCAGTTGGAACTTTCCTTATGTTTTTTACCGACTTCGCTCGAAGACCAATCGATGAAAATAACCCAAGCGGCTCTAATCCTAATGGTTCTGAGGATTTTGACGAAATTAAACGTCAAATAAACAACCTGAATAAAGTCACAGGGAGAGTCTCGTGGAAAACGGTTCAAACACTCTCAAAAAAGATCTTGAGTACCCAAGCGAAAGACCTACGTTGTTGCTGTTACTTTACCGTTGCGTCAACCTATAACGACGGCTTAAGAGGCCTTGTTGAAGGGTTAAACTCAATACTTGATGTGTGTGTCGTATATTGGTTCAACGCGTATCCAGAGCATTCAAAGCCAAAGGCACGAATGAGCGCTATTGAATGGATGGTAGAGCATACTGAAAAACGAATTAATAAGCATCGGGCGTTACCAGAAGAGCTTCCATTGATAGAGGCAGCACATCAATTATGCTTGAGGATTGAGGAAGAGCTTCGTCTTCATTACGGTATTGAAGCGCCGTCATTAGGTCGCATTCGCCGTATTTTGAATCAATGGATTGAGCAGATAAAAGAACAACAAATTGCGGCTGAGTTACGCGAGAAAAAACAAGCCAACACTAGCGCTCCTGCAGCAACGCAGAAGGCACCTGAAATTAAAGTGAATGTGTCTCCCTCTCCCGCACCGGTGTCATCACCCAACCTAAATAGCCAAGAGAAAGCATCACCGGCAAAGTCTGGTCGATTTATGATCTACTTCGTTATTGGTTTGATTGTTACTGCGATATGTTCACATTTCATGTACGAGCAACAACGTTATCGAACATTGGAGCAAAAAATTAATCAAGCTTCACTTAATGAACTTGTAAATTTGGTCGCCTCGTTAGATTACGAAAATAAAAAATATGCTCAGTCATTGAAAACGCAGGCCATTAATCGTGTCGATATTATGATGAATAACTGGTTTTTGGACTCGGCAAAAGTAAGTAACGTCAGCGAGCTCGATAGCTTGACCAATGAATTAATCGCGATCTATCCGGATTCGTCTTCTGCACAGCAGCTACGTCAAAACTTTTTGACACAGAGCGCCCATTTAGAAGACCAGTTTATGGATGTTTATAAGCGATTCTCAGACGCAAGAACGGTGTTTGCCAACGTAGCTAGACAGAATGTAGATAAGAACTCTGAAAAGGCGTACGAATACAGTAACTCGTTATTCCCGCTTTTAGGTCGTATTGAATACGCTGAAAAGTATTCACAGCAAAAGGAAATTGACCGCGCAACCCTTTTACTGAACATCTACCTATATAAATTGAGTCAGCTACAAGCTGAAAAAACTGACAATAAATAACAATACAATTAAAGAAGTTTTAGGCTTATGTTCAAACAAAAACTGTTTAGAAATCCAGTGGTGATTTCTACCATATTAATGTTTTTAGTGGCTGCAATTATCACCACTATTTATCTGCTTTTTCTTGACGAAATCGATCAACTTTATCTTTGGCTGACCCTTGGTGCTATCGCCATTGTTTACGTCATTTTTCAATTCACATTATGGTTGAAGAAAAAGAACAACGCTAAAGCTCAACATTTGGAAACCGAGGAAGAAGCACTTTCTATGGTTATCCAGCCTCTTCTTGCTAACTCAGGCAAGAAACCAATTTACCTGATGCTTGGTAATAAAGGGTCAGGGCGACGTCAATTTTTATTTAATTCTAGTGCAATCAAACCGATGGATCGCACTAGAACCGCTAAGAATGACTTTTTTGAATGGTACGAATCTGACAGCGCTGTATACATCAAACCAGACCAACGCTTAGTGTTCCAGGAAGTATCAAGCAGTGATGCTTCTTTATGGAATACGTTCATTGAAGAAGTTATTCATCATCGACCTCGAAAGCCATTTTCAGGCTGTCTATTCTTCACCGATTTCGAGTTCATGATCGTCTCTGAGCCAGAGCAAAAAGAGTACACCATTTCGTCTTTATTGGCGCGCTTGAGTACCATCAACTCTAAAACGTCTTCAGCATTGCCAATCTATTTGATTATGTCAAAGCTAGACAAGTTAGATGGCTTTAAAGAATACATGCACTTTAGCTCTCTCAAGACACGTGTTGAGTTCCTCTCTATCCCACTAAAAGAAGCCAAAGGTGTGTTTGCAGAGTACTACCGCGATAGCTATCGAAATCTAGTGAGAGTGCTTGAAAGTAATGCGCTAGATGCATCCGCTAATTCAACGGACATTGATGAGAAACAAGCAATACTCGCTTTTCCTAAGCAGTTTGAGCTATGTCAGTCTGAGGTCAGCTATGTGCTTGAGCGTCTATGTGATGTTAACAACGGTGTCTATTCACTAGACATCCGTGAGATTTTCTTTAGTTCGAGTCTGCAAGGCGGTCGCAAGTACAATTTACTTGCAAAAAGTTGTAGTAATTACTTCAACTTACCTATTATCGCGTCAGAGCATACACAGTTAACAGAAACGCCTTATTTCTCTCGCTTTCTGATTGATTCACAAATATTGCCGGAAAGCGACTTTGCGGGCGAAAACAAGACGTATCTTCGTCTAATTCAGAGACAAAGCCGTTTGGCAATACTCGGCTCTATTATCCTGCTTACTGGGGGCAGTTACTTCTTTTTCACGACATTAGACAGTAACTTACATGTGATGAATCAACTCTTGAGTATCGATGACAAATCACAAGTGGAGCAAGATGCAAGATTCGATGAGCTTTTAGCGAAGGCGACGAAAGCAATAGAGCCTTCTTATGGGGCGTGGCTTAAAGGTTCTAAGGCTTTGGATGAAGAGATATTACCACTTAACATTAGCCGTTTGGATCAAAGCACTCGCATCGCTTACGAAGCATTACTTAAGGACGTTGCTCAACAGTTGATACCTCTCATTGAGAAAGGTTACCGTCTACAACTGACACAAAATCAAAACACTTTTACACGCGCTTTACCTCTATTGAAGGGGTATCTAATGCTAAACGATCCAACAAAGCGTGATATCCGTTTTTTGCGTCATCAAACTCTCCAAATGATGAACGATTTAAGCAACCAAAGTGACGTCGTCAATCAGGCGATGCGCTATTTGGACGCTTACTTTCGCACACAGTTTGATCCAATTGATATCAATATGGATCTTGTTCGCGCAACACGTCGCTCATTGCTAGCAAATTCGAATGTTGATCTCGTTTATGCAGGCATTTTAAACGAAGCAAATTCGATTGATTTAGGAACCCTAGATATGCAACGAGCTGTGGGTTTTGAGTTTAGCAATATATTCAACACACCAATCGATAGTGAACGCTTGATCGTAGATAAGATCTATACCTCCACTGGTTTTAGCACTTTTTATCGACCACGCGTGGACCTAATGTCACAACAAGTCATCAGTGACAACTGGGTTTTAGGTCTGTCACAACACGTTATTCCTACTAGTGAAGAACAAGAAGCCTTCAAAGAGGAAGTACGTAAAAAATACACTGATGACTACATCAGTAATTGGCGCAATGCGCTGAGTGAACTAAAAGTCCAGAACTATGACAATGTCGGCGACCTAACGAACGCGATAGACTTAATCTCGGGCCCTTCTTCACCAATGACAACCGTACTGAAGCAGGTCTATGCCAACACACAATTTTCACCCGTTGGTGAAAAAAATGCTCTGATTTCAAAGCTAGACCCGAAACTCGTGGCAGCGGCAGACTCCGCATCAGACGCAGTAGAGGAAGTAGTTAAGCCTGATTACTTGTTGATGAAACGTGTTGAACAAGCTTTTCACTTATTAAACCAACTTCAGGTCAGTGAAACACCAAACTCCCCTACTCCTTGGGATGAGACCGTAGCAGCGTTAAGCCGTGTTCGCACGTATATGAAAGACATTGCTGATGCACCTGACCCGCAAATGGCGGCGCTAGCGGCAGCTCAGCATCGAATGAACAGCAGTGAAGCTGACCCATTAATAAAACTTAAACAGATTGCCCAAAAATCACCGGAACCCGTTCGTAGCTGGTTGTTAGATGTGGTTCAACAAAGCTGGTCAGTCATGATTAAAGAGTCCGCTAAAGGCATTCAAACCCAATGGTACAGCGAGATTTACACCAAGTTTAAAGAGATAGGGCTAGGACGATACCCATTTGATCTAACAGCGATCGAGGAAATCTCAATTGAAGATTTTGAATTACTGTTTGCTTCAGGTGGCTTGTTAGACACATTTATTCAGAAAAATTTTGCACCGTTCTACGATACCAATTTGTGGACGCCAAAACAGGTGGATGGCGAGACGATGCCAATCTCTCCGGCTCTGTTAGTGCAACTGCGTAACTATAACGTTATTCGAGACACATTAATTAATAAAAGCACTAACCGCGTTCATATTCCGTTTAGTGCAAGAGTACTCGATCTTGATTCTAGTGCGATTAGAGCGAGCTTAAAAATTGCAGATACCAATATAAGTTACTACCACGGTCCAAGCCGCATTCGTGAAATGGCATGGCCACCGCAAAATGGTGACTTCAATATTAGTATCACACTCCAGGATGTAACCGATGAAGGCAGACAGCACGTTTTAAATAAGAGTGGTCAATGGGCGATATACAGATTGCTAGGTGACTCGACCTTGACAAACACTCATAACGGCAGCTTTGTCAGTGACATAAAAGTGTCAGGGAGGGACTTGAGCTTACGCATCACTCCGTTGACACAGAAAAACCCATTCACTCTTGCTGAGCTGTATAACTTTACGCTCCCTGAGTCGATTTAATAACAATATAAAAACAAAATAGGCAGAACACATGATTTCAAACATGACTTTACAAGGTTTAGATAAATTAGATCGAAAAATACTTTCAAGTCTATTGTCGAATGGGCGAGAGTCGATTGCGAATCTATCCCGAAACATTGGTTTGTCTCGAACAGCAGTAGCAGAAAGAATTAATCGTTTAGAAAAGACCGGTATTATCAAAGGCTATACCGCACAGATTCGTGTAGAAAATGAAGGGCGAAAAGCCGCTAGTTATCTACTGATCTCTTGTGAAAAGGGTAAGAAGAATGATGTAACGAATGCACTTAAAGAAATCCCTGAGGTTCGCTTAACGAGCGTTGTTGGTGGCAACTTTGATATTATTGCCCTAATTGAAGCGCCCGACCTGCAGTCTATTCATCATCTTTGTAATGAAATTGAATCATTTAACGGCATTCAAAGGCTTGATACTACCGTTGTACTGCATCAGCCGATCAGTCGTTAAGCTTTTCTGACCTCTTTGAGGAAAACATAAAGGGCCGCTCGTTGAGCGGCTTTCTTATATGCTTCCGATAAGTCGAATTTTGGCGTCTTTATCACCAGGGTTTCCTAGCCAGAACGTTTGACCTAGTTGGTTCCCTTCTCCATTACCCAGTTTGTTTTCTGGAATACTGTCTAGGTTAACTGTCAACTTTAGGTCCCACGACATTGGGTCACGCAGAATAAAGCGCATCAAGCCCACTAGCGTCTTATGTAACTCACCATCGTAGGAAAACTGCTTAAACGTTTCAAAATCAATGTTGTCGATACACAAGTTAAACTTGCCGTTCAAATCCGCAATGCTTTGTCCCAAGTGTAAGCTTTGCCCCAATATACAATTGGAACGATTGAGTTTGTTACGCTGGCTTTCAGCGATTTCTACGCGTCTATAAACCCATTCTTCGATTCGCACATTCGGCAGTGAAAAGTAGTGCGAAACAATACCGGAAATAAGCTTAGGTGAACGTGTACGCGTAGATAACTGGTTCACGTAAGACAGAACTTTCGCTCGATCTAACTCCGCGACTTCACAATCTTGCATAACACTAGAGAGACCAGCCAAATGCAGTATGCGCCCAGAAAACGCATCGCTTGCCCCGCTTTTGTACTGCACGTGATATCGGTATTTCTTCCAAACACGATACAGTAAGCTTGTATAGCGGTTGTGGAAAAAGTCGAAGAAATCCTTCACTGGGTTATCATCGGGATCACGACCGACGAGTTTCTCAGTGTAAGACGCAGGTAGGGGCGAGCTTGAACCATGCAAGCCAAGAAAGTTCGTCTCAATACGTGAATATTGCTGTCCGTTTCTTTCCATATGAGTAATAAAATCCATATCACTCTTTGGAAAGCACAAGTTTGGCGACACGCTGAACTCAATTCGTTCTTGGTGGAAGTATTTGTTCTCGCCCACGGCAACAAAGTTTGAGTTTGGCTCCAGCTGGTAGTGTTTCTCTAACAGCAACACCGCTTGGTAGAAACTAAACTCATTCGACTTATCAGAAAGTGTGTTAATCATAGTATCGTCTGCTGCCCGATTAGGCTTGCCCAGTTGTAAACCTCGCCCGTCGCTTCATCGAACACCTCTAGTTCGGTAAAGGAGTTCACACTCGAATACAAACGGATAAATTCATTCAATACCGTGGCCATAAGGAACATATCGCCTTCATTTACGAAGAACTTAGAGTCCGTCACGAGCTTGAATTGGTTACCACGCACAGATACACCACGAAATACGCGATCGATTGGTTTCATCTCTGACGAAATAATGCCATCAAGTCGATGAATCGACGCGCGGTGGGCTTGTCTATCGACTCGAGAGTGGAAGTCGTAAGTCGAGAGCAACACTTTCAACACATCGATATTGGCCAAAGACAAGTAGTTGAGCGACATGTTGGCAATCAACTGCCATTGAAGTTCACCATTAACCTGAGGACTTACTGACTGTGTTGGCTTAGTAATGTTTTTAAACGTCGCATACGTTGGCGATTTGTGCGTCGCGTAAGTGATGTCTCCTACTGACAGGCGCTCCGCTAAGTCCGCGTTACTGCATTGCAGTTTCATCAATACTGTTTCAGTCCCTAAATCCGCAATGTCGCCATTGTGAGTATGGAATGAGATATAGCGCTCTAACCCTCTTCCGCTTACTCGCTCGCCCACTTTGGATTTGTAGAACTCTCGCTTATCACGCTGGTTGATTTGGTGCTCAAACGATTCAAATTCAATCAGTGGTTTTCGGCGACGCTCGTCTTTACTCCAGCTCTCCACTTGCTCAATGGAATAAACCTCGTAATGCTCTTGAGTGTTACTTTGTGGACGCACCTTGTACTCGTTTCGTCGATGCTCTAAACGGATTGGATCGCCGTCTTTTTCAAACAAGTTAACGGCAGGTGTGCAGTGCAACCTTAAGTGTTTATCTTTAAGCACCACCTCTGAAGGCAAAGCACGCTTAAAGTGGAATTTGATTTTGACCGTACTGCGCTGTGGAATGCCTTTTAGCCACTCTAAGCCTTTAATGTCGAAGAACATGAACTTATCTGGCAAAGAGAAGAATTCTTGCAGCAAACGGTAGCCTGCAAAGGAATTTTTGCTGTAAGGCAACAGCGCCTCGTCCTCTTCATGCCCGACTGGCTTAACGTATTCTGGCCCTAAACGATGTTTGTAGCCGCCACCAACATCCAACTCGACGTGATCTAGATAGCGGAACAGCCATAAGAAGACAGTGCGAGTAATATGAATCTCACCATGCAGGTGCAATCGCAGCGTGTCTAAACCTATCCGAGACAGCTCAAGGCCATGCTCCGTCGATAACGTCACATCAATCATCGAGCTGGTGCGGCTGTTAGTTTGTTCGATGTTAGTAATCGTAATTGGGTATAGATTGACGTCATAACAAGTACGGAACAAACACTGCGTGCCTTCTACCTGCTCGCTGGCCATTTCCGCACCACGTTTCACCACGGTTTTCTCAGTAACACTTCCGGTATGCGGTTTTAGTTCGCTAATACACAAAGACGGAATCGAACGCATGTAATGTGGCCACAGCAAAGTCATCAGAGATTGCGTTAGCTCAGGAAGTTCATCGTCAATCTTTTCGCGGATGCGTCCGGTCAAAAAAGCAAAACCTTCCAGCAGTCGTTCGACATCTGGATCAAAAGTTCCTTCAGAGAGAAAGTGAGTTAACTTCGGATGATATTTGGCAAACTCACTACCCGACTCGCGTAAATACGTGAGTTCATCTTGAAAGTATTTACTGTTACTCAAGTGGCACCTACTAAACGTTAAATTGGCCGTCGGTTCCCATGTAGACATCGATCGACATTGGGACTTTACCGCCGTTATGGGAAACTTCGCCGCGAATACCAAAGCCGAGTTGTAATGGATTATGGTGGTCTTCACGGTAATGAACCTCGACATTAAACAGTCGGGGCTCAAAGCGTTCTATGGTTGACGTGATGTTTTTTTGAATATGGCGAACGAGGTTCGTGTTGTTAGAAAGTACGTCGTTAAAATCTGGCAGACCATACTCATTGTCGATCATTGCGTTGCCGGAATGCGTATTCAACAAGTCAGCGAGATGCGAGTGAATGGATTCAATCAAATGCTTATGAGACACCACTTTCTCGTAGCAGTTTTTTGGTTCTCCTAGCTCGATCCGCTCTAAAAGACGGTAACCTTTTTCCATATGCGATCCTACGAAAAAAGCAGCCAGTCTTCACTGGCTGCTTGATGGTTTCAGTAATGGGTTATTGGTCTAGCTTACCAACTAGAGACAAGTCGAAGCTTGCGCCCATGTACTTGAAGTGAGGACGTACAGACATCGATACTTTGTACCAGCCTGGATCGCCTTCTACGTCTGATACTTCAACCTTCGCAGCGCGAAGTGGGCGGCGACCACGAACTTCCGCTGGCGGGTTCTCTTGGTCAGAAACGTATTGACGAATCCACTTGTTCAATTCGATTTCTAGGTCAGAACGCTCTTTCCAAGAACCAATTTGCTCACGCTGTAGCACTTTTATGTAGTGCGCTAAACGGTTGATAATGAACATGTAAGGAAGCTGAGTACCTAGCTTGTAGTTCATCTCGGCTTGTTTGCCTTCAGGCGTGTTCGCAAACACTTTTGGTTTTTGAACAGAGTTTGCAGAGAAGAACGCCGCGTTGTCAGAACCTTTACGCATGGTTAGCGCAATGAAACCTTCTTCTGCTAGCTCATACTCACGACGGTCAGAAACCAGGATCTCGGTTGGGATCTTAGTCTCGATTTGACCCATAGCTTCAAAGTTGTAAACCGGTAGATCTTGTACAGTACCACCGCTTTGAGGGCCAATAATGTTCGGACACCAACGGTACTTAGCAAATGATTCACTGATCTTAGACGCCATCGCGTACGCTGAGTTACCCCATAGGTAGTTATCATGGCTGTCTGTCACTTGCTCATCGTAGTCAAACGCCTTAATTGGGTTGTCTTCAACAGAGTAAGGCGTACGTAGCATAAAGCGAGATGTACATAGACCTAGGTAACGTGCATCTTCGTGCTCACGCAGACCACGCCATTTCGCGTACTGTGGACCTTCAAATACAGACTTCAGATCTTTTAGGTTTGGCAGCTCTTCGTAGCTGTCTAGGCCAAAGAATTTAGCCGATGCAGACGTGATGAATGGTGCGTGAGACATTGCACCTACGTTAGCCATGTATTCCATCAATTTGATGTCAGGCGACGAAGCTGACATAGCGTAATCACAAATGACGGCGCCAACAGGTTTACCACCGAACTGCCCGTATTCACGTGTGTAGATTTGCTTGTACAGGCCAGACTTCACCACCTCTGGCGCGTCTTCGAAGTCATCAAGAACTTCGTCTTTCTTCGCAGAGATCAGTTCGATTTGAATGTTCTCGCGGAAGTCAGTGTGATCAACCAGGTACTTAAGGCCACGCCACGTTGATTCAATCGCTTGAACTTCTTCGTTGTGAAGAATTGCATCAACTTGCTTAGACAATTTTTGGTCGATTTCAGAGATCATCAGATCAACCAGAGATTGGTCGACTTTCTCTGTGTTCGAACTGCTTAGTAGCTCACTGATGAATGCTTCTACGCCGCGTTTTGCAACGTCAAAACCTTCATCACTTGGCTTTAAACGTGTTTCGTTAAGAATGCTATCCAGAAGTGAGCCTGATTCAACTAAGGCTGCTTCTTGTTCTGGCGCTTGTGCTTCTGCAGACATGATATCCCTTACTCTTCTTTCGCGTCTTGGTCGTTGCCAATGCTTAGTTCATCCAACAGTTTCTTTCTCGCTTCTTCATCTTGAAGAACCGATGCGATCTTCTTACGGAACGCAGGCACGTTTCCTAGAGGACCTTTAAGTGCAACCAAGGCTTCGCGAAGCTCAAGTAGGCTGTTTAGTTCAGGCACACTTTTCGCGATCGCTTCAGGAGAGAAGTCCTTCATGTTTTGGAAGGTCAGATCAACACCAATCTGGCCGCCTTCTTCATCAGAAAGACGGTTTTCAACGTTGACTTTAACGTTTGGAGACATGCCCTCTAGCACTTCGTTAAAGTTGTCTTTGTCGATGTTAATTGGAGTACGTTCTTCAATTGGTGTCTCATCTGCACGCGCAGTAAAGTCGCCAACTACCATCATGCTTAGCGGCAGCTCTACGTCTTCTTGCGTATCGCCAGTTGCTGGAACATAACGGATATTAATTCGCTCTTTAGGAGCCACCGAGCCGTCACGTGACATAATTCGTTCCTTATCTAACTCTTTAATTAGTCGTAAATTGCTTTCCACTCTTCATACTTCTCAGGTAGAAGATCCTTGCTTCCAAATAACCGATGGAGTGTTTTTCGAATTAGGTCTTCTAACTGTGACGATAAGTGGGGTTCCCAGCTCGCGAGATTAAACGCTTTTTGTACTTCCCACCCCTTCTCAAGATACGGCAAACACAACGGGTATAATCCAACAGACTGGTAAGCTGCTATCAATTGCAAATACAGCATGAACTGCCCACGTCCCGAGCTATCCAGCTCAAGTTTGCGGGCAAGCTCTGCGGCACATTCCCCTAGATTTTCTAGAGTGATATCCTCCATTGGCAGCGAGTCTTCCTGCGAAATCACAACCGTTTGAACAACGGGTTGAGAAGTCGAAGAAGTAGTATCTTGAGTCGATAACCAGCTCAAGGTCGCTTCATCTGCAAATGGTATAGAATTCTTAAATGAGAGGTGCTCGATGCCCTCTAGCGATTCAACAAAACGCGTCACTTCTTGTTTCACAGCAAGCGCTGCATCATCAAAGCCCAAGTTATTAAGCATCGAATACACGAAGTAATGGCCCGTCAGCCAAAACGGCGCATCCGTTAATGTGCGCTCCAAACGCTTAATGGTGTCGATGTCGCTTTCTTGGTCAGCTTTATCTCGGTATTCCGCTTGTTGATCGGACGACACTGCCAAGCTCAAAGGCGTTTGATTATTTTGGTGGTCGGGTAGACCATCAATGTCATCCCAAGTCAGATGACGATAAATCCGGTAAGCCAGCGGATCACTTGGGTTCGCATGAAGCATGACTTCCGCAACCTTCTTCAAGGTGCGCTTAGAAGCCGTCGGCGAAGAGAAGTCCGTATCGACATCCACTTCTTTTGCCACCGCTTTCTTAACTGGCGCAGGTTTAGGGGCCGGCGGAACCGCCTTCACCGGTGGGGTTTGCACTTCACTCTGCGCTGGCGTTTCTTCGGCAGCAGACTGCGTAGCTGGTGCAGGCGCCGCTTGTTCGACGTTAACGACTGCATCATCGCTCTGCTCATCAGCCGCAGCTTGTTGAGATAAGACGTTGAGCTGAGTGCGAATCTCAAAGAAATCCGCTTCTGAGTCTTGGTAAACCTCGTCGTACTGGCGCTGCACTTCTTCAATAGTCGAAATGCAGTTTGATACCAACTCCCATGACTGAGCACTTTCCGCTAACTTGCTACTGACCAGTTTAAACTGATGGTTCAACCATTCAACCGCGCCATCTCGACCCCGCTTTCGCGAAGGATACAATTCAACGCCAAAGCGACTTAACGCCTCACTAAGCAGCTTTAGACCTTGTTCAAAGCCTTGCAGACCAAACTCTTCTGTTAGCGCGCGAACGAGGTAACAAATGGCTTTTAAGTCTTTACTGTGGTGCTCTAGAACTTCAGTCGCGTGCGTTTTTACCACGCTCCAATCTACTGTTTCGCCAAACAAGGAACCGAATTTCTTTACTTCAGATTCCATCATCTCGTAGCAAAACTCGTAACGGGCATCGTTTCCCACTGGAGATTCATCAGAAATAGGATTAAGCAGACGATCTATATCAATGTTGGACAAAATTCACGTCTCCTTCAGTCAAGTAATCTCTCAACGCACGCGCTACCGCAATTGCGCCATTTGCTGGCTTAGATAACCGATGGCTCTGCTCTATCGCATCCGACGCCATGCTATCTAGAATTTTCGTGATTTCTGTAAATTTGCTTGGTGCATTCCGTTCTAAATCGGCAAGGGATTCATGTAGCTTTTGTTTGTCGTAAACGGATTGCTCCATCACGGTGCTAAACAAAATAAATTCGCTTCTTGCGACGATTAAATCCTTTATTTTTTTGTCTAGTTCTGGCGTATTACCGAAGTAGGCTTTGGCTAATTCAGCTTCTTCAATTGCTTTGGTGTAAAAGTGCGCCTCTGCATGTTTATCGATGGAGTCATTAATATTTTCCATCACAGCCTTTGGTAAGACTTGGTTGTAGAAATAGGCTTGTGACTGGTTTAATAACCATGCCTCTTTCATTTCATTTTCTGCGAGCTTAGCTTCACCATCTAAAATTAAGCGAGCAATCTGCTTATCTCGACTGCCAGCTATGGCAGATACTTTCATGGAATCGATAGACGCGACATTTAATCCAGACATCACTTTAGTCAACGCCTCATCCGCATATGGAAACAGGGCACCGTCACGAACAAGGGTTTCTCGCAAGGTGACAAGCTCCTTACGTAATTCGACTAATGCCATTGGTAAGCCATCCGCTAACGATTGATACGACGTTAACTGAGCCTGTTTTTCTTCATATAAATTCGAGAGGCTTAACTGCTGAGCTTGATATGCTGTTCGATAAGCTACTGTCATATCAATACTCTGAGTAGCTTGAGACAATTCTTCTTTGATTTTCCATGGAGGCTGAGCCAAAAAAGAAGCCGTTTCAGAGGGCGTAATAACGTGAGTTACAGTAGTGACACCTCGGGAAAAAATGGCATCCAATTGATCTTTATTCTGTTGATACAAATAACTTCCTGCTGTTGCCAGCACACTCAACACTAAGCTCGCCTCTAATATTTTAAAGCGACCATACGCCGTTTTATCATTTGGCTTACAGTGTGTAAGCAGCAAGTCCGCGTTACGCAAGCTACTGAAAATTGGTGCGTTAGAATTTGAGCTAATTGATTGCGTATCGATTCGCGCTAACTGTTGAGCAAAAGAAATAGCGGTATAGCCATGCCCTCTTGGTTTGTTGATGACTTCTTTCAGCAATTTCCAAATATGAGCCGGGATCAAAGCCGGACGCTTTCGATCTTTTAACTGCTTATTCCAAGCATCACCAAATATTGATCCTAAAAATAGGTGTCCAGCGAGCAAAGCGAGAGAGTAAACATCATCTTGCGGTTCCGCGATGCCAGTTTCTATATAAAGAGGGGAAGCGTAGCTCAAGCTTGCCTCTGCGTAAGGTTCTGTCTCTCCAATGTAACGAGCAGCGCCGAAATCAATGAGCTTAACGTAATCGCCTTCACTCACTAATACGTTAGATGGTTTAATATCAAGATGGCAGATACCTCTTGTATGCATAAACTCTAGAGCGCCAGCGAGTTGATACACCAACCAAGCGATGTGGTCGTGGCGGAAGCCTTTAGAAGAATGACGCTCCATTTTTTCTGCCAGTGATTCACCTTGGATCCACTCGTACATCAAATATGGGCGTTCGAATTCGTTGCCGATTTTTACAAAGTTAGCCACGCTAGGGTGTTGAGAAAGCTCCAGCCTGCTCGCTTCGTTAATCAACATTTTGCTCGCAAATTCTGGCGAGTCATCATTGATAACTTTGCAACAGATTTGCTTCTCTGGCTGCCCTTTTTTTGCAAGATGGTAAACCGTTGTCTTACCATTTCTAGAAGGAAGCTTGTCTAATACATCAAACTGTGAAAAAAGCACGTACTCAAGCTTCGGCTTATTTTTTTCTGCTAGCCTTTGCTCATTCAGTTTCTTTTTCTCAATAGCTTTAACAACCAACTGATCGATATATCCTTTGGCTGTACTCTGATTATTAGACACTTAGTACTCTTTCATAGAATAAATATTATTAGAGTTGAATAATATTTTCTTGAACGTACTTGTATCAAGGTTGGTATTTAAAACAAACAGTAAGCCTATTATTTTAGTTATTATTACTAACTTATTAGACCTTTTTACTTACGCTTTCACTGCATGAGTTATACGCTTTTTCGTGTTACAAACTTCAACCTAATAATATGAGTATATTTTCATTGCCATTTGATCGATGAGTGCCCACTAACATTGCAGTAATTGGAGAACTCCTTTGTCACCATGAAAGTCGAACATTAACAACGTAGTTGGTTGCTTAAAGTGGTGCTCTCTGACCGCAAAGGCAATTAAAGCGAGAGAAGAACAACTGCCCATTGTGCCCCACAACTCATTGATAAGCTGCGGTTGTTCTGGGTTCGTGAATCGTTCTGCTTTAGCCCCCAGAGCAAAGCCGTAATCTTCCGAATGCATGCGCAGGTTCGTCATATCGGAATACACTTCACCAAATAAATCGAGCTTTTTACTCGCACGTTGAACAAGTCGAAACATGCCTCTTCGGTCTGAAGTGTTTAATTCCGTATCAATGTAGCCAAGCTGCGCTTGAGGCTTAAGTTTCAATGTTTCTACGGTATTTCTTCGACAAAGAATTAAACCCGCCCCACCCTCACTCGGAATAACGCCCCATGGATTATTGGTACTCATTACCATCGCATCGTCGATGAGTGTTTGCATCGAACTCACCAAGGAATCGACACTGATACACATCATAGCATCATATTTATCCAATGATTTCATGGCCTGGAGAACGAAACTAGGCCCACTGGCATGAACAGCATTCACCACAGAGAGAAATTCAGCATAGTTACTTTCACCAAGCCATTCTTGCACCTTTACTAGTGAAACAGACGCAGGCACCGCTATAAGCAAAGGTATTGGTCTCAATGAACGTGGTAACTGTGCTAACAATGAATCAAGCAAGTGGGTGATTAACTCACACGTTTTCTCAAACTGCTCACTTTCTTTGGTGTATTCGATTTTGGCGTAAGTAAAACGCTCGATACCATCATCCCCTACACATTGGTCGAATCTTCCTAAGTCAGCATACGAAACTGCACTAGCAATATCTAAATTCATACCGGTTGGCGTCATCACTTCCATCCCTAGCACGTAACGGCCTGTTGAATTATGCATGCTCGCTTACCTCTTCCAACTTAGTGATGGATGTCGACACCAACAAATGTTCCTTGCCCTGACAAGGAAACGCAGCGGTGTAACTGATTGATATAGTTTTCTTTTCCGTATCAACGAATAAGGTGTACATCGCCATATCAGCTTGATAACTTTGATCTTTGAACGTCGCGATCGCACGGTATTTTTCTTTAGGAATTCGAAATGAAAGCGTGTCATCATGACAAAAGCCACTCATCATCAAACGCTCCCCCCCACGAAGGAAGCCTTTGCACTGTTGATCAATAGGCGCGCTTTGGAAGAACCGCTTATCAAAATCGAGTGGCAACATTGGCTTGCGATTCTCAATCCAATCGTCATCGAACGTGCCGGCCAGCTTCTGGCGCGACTCAAAGAACGGAGGCACTGGCCCGAACCCCGCAACGCGTAGTTTTTTCGCGGCGGCACTCCAGTCCTCTCGGGGATAAAAAATCGAGGGCACTTTCTGTTCAAGCAATTCTTTGTTGGAGTCGGCAACCCCACCACCTATTCGGTTACGTAAATCACCGCCTACCGCGCAAGTGTAATCAATGTCTTTTTCAATAAATGGGACTGGATTGCTCAGCGTGATACTGCCAGCATGCTCAACCCATACGCGTTCCCCGTGAATAGCGAGAGTCTTATCGATATGACCATCAATCAGCACACGACACTCTTGGTATGTCACTGGCTTTTTCGCGTAGCTGCGCGCTTTGCCGTAAACAAGTACATCTGTGTTTTCTTTGGTATACGCGAACTCGTGGTCAACTTTCATCGCAGAGAAGCCTTCTTCGCCCAAATATTGGGGATCATCGAAGATTTCACTTTCACCTAATTCGTGCCAAACCACACCATCGAATTGCCATGTGCGTTTGGCGACTACAACCCAGACTTCATCGCCGTTTTCGTCACGTTGAAAACGACCTTTGAGTGATAGCTCAGGGTACGCCTCAATATCCCATAACTGCATTGCTATTCCTTAAGTTGAATCGTTCGCTCGCAGAAGGTGCGGCCTTTAAATTGTTAAAGTTCCAGTCTTGTTGATGAATCGGCATTGCCATATCCCAAGGCACGTAGGCTCTGGATTGAATACAGAGTTGACGCCATAGCCAATCGCGGAACAGCACATCAACGTTAGCATCTTGCATCGCAGCTAACGTAGACTCGAAGCTCAATGCGTAACCCAAGCGGCTTGGTAGATTTTGGATATATTTTTCATCTTCCACCCACTCATTGAGCAGATCGACAATCTCTTCCCATTCATACTCGACACCAACATCTTGCGGAGTCAGAGGAAGAAGCTTTCCGTAGACGACATACAAGGCTTGAAGCCAAATTTCACCCTCAGCTTCACCTTCCTCCAGACTTTCCAAGTGCTCGATGATTTGGGGTACCAGTTTCCAATCACCACCCAGCGCAAAATCAACAGGTGCTAATGAAGAAGAGATATCAAACGCCTCAAACTCTTTTAACTCAAGTAACTTGGCATAAGTGAGCACTTGCGCTGATGGTAATCCATTTGGTTCGATGCCAAAGCACTGACGGAGCCAAGTGCCTCTGTCACGTTTGGTAATCAAACGTTCAAATAGATATTGTTCGCTGCCTGCATTGTCATTGAGCCAATCAATCCCCTCTTTCACGTCTTGTAAAGCGAGCAGTGGCAAAGCAACATGAGAGCTAATGATGCTGGCTTTGTGCCAGCGCTTGATGAGAGAAACACTTAATGTTTGACGTACACGTAAGCATTCAAAGTAAAACGCACTGGATGTCGCATTACCCTCAATAAGCTCCGAAAGCGTGCTATCCATAGATTCAACCGGAGATTGTACGGCAATGACCATTGCGGTTTTAGCGTCAATATCTTCGAGTAAACTCAAGCCGCACAAAAGGTTATCCAACGCTGAGCCCAACTCGCCTTGTAGCATCAGCCAGCTGTAGATTTCTGGCTCCTGGCCTCTTAACTGATGAATCAACCCCGGTGCTAACCGATAAAACGACAAGTACACCTGCTTCAGTTCTTCAATTTGGCGTTCAATCAGCTTGAGATACGCCAACTCACGACTTGGATAACCCCTTTTGTGAATTTGAACTCGCTGCCTGATTAAAAAACCGATACTTTCAGAAGCAATGGACAGCTTTTCATTACAGAAATCCAGCCATGTTACTGGCAATTGGGAAAGGTCGTTCACAGCGCGCTCAGCTTTTGCTAACGCGCCTTCGACTTCTTGATTGGTTATGGGTGCCTTTAGGTGCTCGACACCGATTCTTTGTCGCATCTAGTTATCCGTTATTAGCGTGCCATAACGCGATTGCAATTAGTTAATACAAAGTAATTAGCTAACTCGACGTAAATTAGCTAATGCTAGGTAATTAGTTAATTGCGATCGTTCCGCCTTGAATTTTTTGTGCTTTTTCTGCTTGAGAAGTGACGTACTTCGCTTTAGTGGTAATTCGTCCATCGCGCCCGCTATAGCGAGTTTCTGTCTCACCACTTTTGACTACCAACTCTTGTTCTGTCTCGATAACCATCTTCTTCGCTCGCAATACAAACTCGTCAGAGTCATCCAGAATGGAGAAGAAAATGTCCGTCACAAGAGGCAAGCTTAAGTCGTCGTTCAAAAATTCAACTCGACAACTTAATCGATTATCGATAGCCATTTGCAGCTCAGAACGACGAAAGCCACGTCCTAGTCTCGCAGTGAGTGGCTGCTTAAATGGGTTACCATCAAAATCAACTCGCACACTGCCCGTAGACTCATTGATAGCCACTATTCTTCCAAAACGCGAAAAGCAAGCCGTTGATTCGGCTTGCTGCTCTGATATTACTTCTGTTGTAAGAGGTTGTTTTTCCATTGTTAGTTAACCACTACGTTGCCACCTTTCACGACGACTTTGTCACTGCCTTCGATCGTAATAGCCGAGCCTGATAACTTTATTGAACCATCACTGTTCATCACTAAAGAGGAACCACCCGTTTTCAATACAATCTTGTCGCCACTGATAATTTGCGTTGCACCATCGGCTTTATAAGCGGTGTTCCCTTTCACTGATACCGTTAAGTTGCCACCAATCGTCTGGTTATCATCCGCACCAATATCTGAACTCTTAGACGCACCGATAGTAAGGTTACTGTTTTCGCCAATATCTAAGTCATCATTTTTACCGATCTTAGTCGTACGGTTATCACCAATTTCTAAGTCAGAATTGTTTTTCACATACTGGGCTTCGTTCGCGTTGTATGTGACGGTAACGTCTTGCTCGACTGTCTCGGTAAACGTACTGTTTACTTGTGTCGTTTTATGTCCATGAATGGTTTCTTTATGGTCACCATGAACTTCATTCGTTTGGTGACGTGCAACCTTCAAGAATTCATCTTGACCGATATCACGGTAACGGTTGTTGAGCACCTTGGTCGACATGTCTTTTTGAGCGTGAATATAGACTTCTTCTTGGTTCGCTTCGTCTTCAAAACTCAACTCGTTGTAACCTGTTCCTTTGTGCGTTTGCGTGCGGAACGTGGTACGAGTTTTGTTTTCTGGCAAAGAGTACGGTGGGAAATGCAAACCGTTGTAAACTGCGCCCGTAACTAACGGACGATCTGGATCCCCCTCAAGGAAAGTCACTACGACTTCATGGCCAATACGCGGCAAATAAACTGCGCCCCATGTTGGCGCCGCCATGGATTGGCTTACACGAATCCAACAGCTTGAATGTTCGTTGTTATCACCGTAGCGATCCCAATGGAACTGTACTTTCACTCGACCAAGCTTGTCGGTGTAAATCTCTTCACCTTCTGGTCCTACAACAACCGCCGTTTGAGGGCCATCAACCACTGGTGCTGCTAGTTTAGGCGCCTTAAACACCACATCACGTGGAATACACGAGAACTGGTTGTAGTAAGTGGTTGGCATACCACTCGCTTCATCTTCATGCACTTGCGGATCTTGACCTGTGTGCATTACAGACAACATAAGGTAATCGCGGTTAATCTCAGAACGCGGGTGGTCACTGACGTTAAAGCTGTAACCAGATGCTAAGCGCATTACGTCACTCGTTGCTTCCACTTGTTGATTATCGACTATGTGTTCCGACATCCACTCCGTGGTTCTCACCTGACCCATCAGCGGGTCAACGTATCGTCCAGGATAATCAAACTGCTTGAGATCTTGGTCTAGCTCGCCAGCCTGTGTCATCTCTTGTGGAATTTTAGGGTGTTCGTAGTTGTAATCTGTGTACGTAACCTGTCCTGTTCTAACGCGGTTAACTAACTCGAGATCAGAGATATGTTCGCGATCGGCAACACCGCCACCATCGGCATGATAAACAATCGGCCCAATGTAAGAAGCATTTAGTGGCGAGCTTATCAAAGGTGCAATCGCGTCATTACTGTCGACAATGACCATCGTATGATTTGAATCGCTATGGTCAAAGTAATACCACATACCGTGTTCAGCCATCATACGCTGCACGAAGTGCAAGTCAGACTCACGGTATTGCAGAACGTATTCTTTTGGAGGATAAGTACCCGACACTTCAAATCGGTAATCGGTGACTGCCCCATCATCGAGTACTTCTGTGATGATGTCTTGCGCTGACTTTTGCTGGAAAATACGACAATCTTGGCGCTGAGATAAGAACCAAGCTTGAGGAACCAAGACTAATTGATAACGAGAAAAACGACGCCCAGTCCCTAAGTAACGAACTTCATTCACCACTCCGTTGAACACACGCGCAGCCCCAACACCTTGTCCGTAAAGTGTCAATGTTCCTGCTTTACGTATTAACTCATCGAACGAGATATCTGGATCAAGTGAAAGTAATGAGAGATTGATGTGGAAAGGCTTAGATAACTCTTCATGAACATGAAAGCTCTCAACCCGAAATTCATGCCCACATCCAGGCACTTCAAATTTAAATTCTACGTCATTCACCATATCTTTTACCTGATACAAATAATCGAATTAGGGCCAACAATCGTTGGCCCTGAATCTTTACGCGACGAGCAATTAAGCTTCGCGTGGAGCACGCCAGTCGTCGTTACCCGCAGTACCACAGTTTTCGTGAGTTACTTCGATCGCACGGTAAGTGAACTTAAGCACTTCTTCTGTCACGCGGTCAGCTGTTGCTGCGTCTTGACAGTGGTTCATACGAGTTTGGATATCGACAAGTAGCGCATCAATCAATTTGATTGAGTAGTAGTGCTCTTGTTTACCTTGAACTGAAGTGCGGTAGAAGCGGATCACACACTCAGGAAGTTTTTCGCCAGATACTAGTGCGTTGAATAGTAGTGGAGATGAGCGATCTTGAACTTTAGTTACAACAAGTGGACGGTGTACACGTTGACCAGTTGGCTGACCACTTTGTGGATCACGTGGAACTGTTAGCACGTGATCAAGTTCTTGTACTAGGAACTCATCAACGTGAGCTTCTTGCCATGTGTTACCTACTGAATCTGCAGAGTAAGTATCTTTAGTAATATGGCCTTGAGTCTCACCTTGGATAGACATATATGCTGGAGTTGGCATCGCTATTTCCTTTTCTAAAATCTGTTTTGTTTAAATCACCAAATCGCTTATCACCGCGACTAGTTGGTATAATCAAAGTCCGTGCCAACTTTAAAAATCAAACAAAAACAACAACCTAAGTAATTACAGGCATTGTTCACTAATATATTGAGTACAATTTATTGGATAAAAAACCAAAAAGTTGGATTAAGATAATAATAAATTGTTCTAACTTTAAAAAGTGAAAATAACCATATAAAACCGTGTAAATAAAGTCATTAAAACTAATAAATCCGACACTTTTACTATCAATTAATTTAGAATAACAACGCCATTAAAATAACCACAAACATTAATGTCACAATAATCATTAAAAATAACCAACAAACGATAGTCAAAATATCTTGATAAAAAAAGAACGCAATTACTTTTAGTATAATAGCCGCTACCTCTTTTCCTCTAAAGAATAAAATGGCTATGATAAATATAAACCTTTCTTCATTAATTCAGCGTCTACACCCGATTGCAAAAGTAGCATTAGAAGACGCCGCTGCACTTGCAGTCTCTGAAAAAGCAAACGAAGTTCAAATTGAGCATTATTTACTGAGTCTATTAGAAAGGCCAAATAGTGATTTTGACGTCTTATTGAGTCATTTTGATTGTTCTGAGAACTTATTAAGACAATCGGTTCGATCCACACTCGACACCAACGCTAAAGGAAATGGCAGCAAACCTGTTTTTTCTGCTTTATTAATCGAATGGTTGCAAGAAAGTTGGCTGGTTTCTTCTTTAGATCTATCCGAAACACAAATCCGCTCTGGTGCCCTGCTCCTTACTCTTGTTAGCAACCCTCTCCGTTACGGCCAACATGGTTACGCCTCTATCCTTGAAGCGGTAAACCCTGACAGCCTTAAGCGTAACTTTGCAGAGCTAACAAGCCACTCTATTGAGGCGCAAGTTGCTACTTCAGAAAAAACACAAGCTCGTGAAGATGGTTCAGCACTGAGCAAGTTCACAACCGACTTCACTGGTAAAGCACGCAAAGGCGAAATCGACCCTGTTTTCTGCCGCGACCAAGAAATCCGCCAAATCGTGGACATTCTTGCTCGTCGCCGTAAAAACAACCCTATTGCTGTTGGTGAACCGGGCGTTGGTAAAACCGCAGTAGTAGAAGGCTTGGCACTTAAGATTGTACAAGGTGACGTACCAGACAACCTCAAAGGTGTTGAGCTTTACGGCCTGGACATGGGTCTTCTGCAAGCTGGTGCAAGCGTAAAAGGCGAATTCGAAAAACGCCTAAACGCAGTATTGGATGAAGTGAAAAACTCGCCAACCCCTATCATTCTTTTCATCGATGAAGCACACACCCTTGTTGGCGGTGGTAACCAAGCGGGCGGCAGCGACGCGGCAAACTTGCTAAAACCAGCCCTAGCGCGTGGTGAAGTGAAAACCATCGCTGCGACAACATGGTCGGAATACAAGAAGTACTTCGAGAAAGATCCTGCTCTTGCGCGTCGTTTCCAATTGGTGAAACTCGACGAACCGTCTCCTGAGCAAGCAGCATTGATCATTCGTGGTCTGCGCCCAGCATACGAGAAGTCACATAACGTTTACGTGCGTGACGATGCTATCACTGCTGCGGCAGCACTTTCTGCTCGTTACATCTCTGGTCGTCAACTGCCAGACAAAGCGATCGATGTACTAGATACGGCGTGTGCACGAGTGAACATCAGCCTTAATGCCATTCCTGCTTCTGTTGAGACTCTGCAACAAGAACTTGCAGCTCAACAGCGCGAGCTTGAAGCACTTGAGCGTGATGCTCTGCAGCAAACTGGCGACAAGCACAGCCTTGCTAACATTCCAGACCTAAAACTGGCAATGGAAACAACGAAAGAAGAGCTAGCAGAACAAGAAGCGCAATGGCACAAAGAAAAAGAGCAGATCCAAGAGATGATTGCTCTACGCTCTCGCTTACATGAACTGGTCTTTGGCGAAACAAATGAAGAAGAGCTTGTTGCAGACGAAGATTCAGAACAAGAGCAAGACGTCTCTCCATATGCAGAAATGGATGAAGAAGCCGTTCGCATTGCCATTTCGGCCTGCCAAGAGCAGCTAGATGTAATCCGCAATGGCAACCCACTGGTTCACTTTGAAGTGGGCCCAGATGAAGTTAGCCACGTCATCTCGGACTGGACTGGCATTCCTATGGGTAAGATGCTTCAAGACGAAGCAGAAACCACGCTAAAACTGAAAGAAAGCCTAACACAAAGCATCAAAGGCCAAGAATACGCTATCGATGCACTGTCTGAAGGCATTCAAACTGCGAAAGCAGGCTTAGGCAACCCAGACGCACCAACAGGCGTATTCCTGCTGGTTGGCCCAAGTGGCGTGGGTAAAACCGAAACGGCTCGTGCGATCGCTGATCAAATGTTTGGTGGTGAGCGCTTTATGACGACCATTAACATGTCTGAGTTCCAAGAGAAGCACACGGTATCTCGCCTAATCGGTTCACCTCCAGGTTACGTAGGTTACGGTGAAGGCGGCATGCTGACAGAAGCGGTACGTCAGCGTCCATATTCTGTTGTACTTCTTGATGAAGTAGAAAAAGCCGACCCAGAAGTGTTGAACTTGTTCTACCAAGTTTTCGACAAAGGTACGCTGAACGACGGCGAAGGCCGCACCATCGACTTCAAGAACACGCTGATCATCATGACCAGTAACCTTGCAACGCACGAGATCGAATCTTTGGTTCATCAATCAAAAGACATCGATGCAAACATCATCGCAGAAGCTATCCGCCCTACTTTAAACCAACACTTCAAACCGGCGCTGTTGGCACGTATGTCGGTACTGCCATTTGTTCCGCTGTCTGATGAAGCAATGACAGAAATTATTCACCACAAGTTGAACAAAGTTTCTCAGCGTCTACAGAGCCATCACAAGCTGTCTCTGAGCTACGAAGACAGCTTGGTTGAGTTCGTACTAGGTAACTGTCGCCTTGCTGAAACGGGCGCGCGTAACATCGACGCGGTTATCAACCGTCAGTTACTGCCTCAGCTCTCGACTCAGCTACTAGTGCATGACAAGGATGATTCACATACGCAAATCGAAGTGTCTGTCGATGAGCAAGGAACACTAACCTATGCGTTCAGCTAACCATAGCGAACTTAGTAACGCCCTACTTGCGATCAGTCAGTCTTTGGCTGATCGCAGCCAGCTTACCCAAACCTTGGATGCTGTGTTGACCGCTGCGAGACAAATGACCCTCGCAAAGCACGGCATCATTTATGTTTTGGACCAGACTGGCCAGGCGTTGATTCCAAGTACCGCTCACCATAACGATAAAACGATTGTTTCCCACCCTTGGGAGGCATTGCAGATTGATTCCGCTAGTGAGAACGATCCATTTAACTTTGCCATTCGCAATGGTGAAGTGGTATTGATTAACGAGTTGTATAAGTACAACGGTTATGACTGTGACAGCATCTATCAAACTGAGCAGACGCTAGGGCTAAAAAGCGAGAACTTGCTGGCGTGGCCTTTGATTGATAGCGAAAGTAAGACCATTGGACTCTTGGTCTTGCTCGATTTAAGTGTTATCGACAATGAAGCTGCATTGACTGAGTTTTGTCGTATGGCCGCGAGTAATATTCGCCAAGCTGTGTGGTTAGAGCAATACGGGCAAGTGATTAAAAATCTCAATGCAGACAATCAAGCCCTAGTGCGCGAGAATACTCAGCTCAAAAAACGTACTCAGAAAGCCTATCAAGGTCCTATTGCAGAGAGCGAAGAAATGCTCAATGTCTTGAATCGTCTTGACAAGGTGTTATCTCTCCCTGTCGACGTTCTATTGCGTGGTGAAACAGGCGCCGGTAAAGAGGTGATCGCGAAATACATTCACGAAAACTCTAATCGTTCAGAACAACCTTTGATCGTACAGAACTGTGCCGCAATCCCAGAGCAGTTATTAGAGTCAGAACTCTTTGGCCATAAGAAAGGCTCATTCACTGGCGCGGACAAAGACAAAGTCGGTTTGTTTGAAGCAGCCAACGGCGGCACGCTTTTCCTAGATGAAATTGGCGATATGCCAATGCTACTGCAAGCAAAATTGCTGCGTGTGCTACAGGAACGTAAAGTTCGCCCAATCGGCACTAGCAAAGAGATTGAAGTGGACGTTCGCGTTATCGCCGCAACCCACTGTAATCTTATGCAGCAAATCAAAGATGGCGGATTCCGTGCCGATTTGTTCTATCGTTTGAATGTGTTCCCTATTACATTACCACCATTGAGAGCACGCAAGTCGGATATTATTCCCCTTGCCGAACATTTCGTGCAACACACCACCAACACGCTAGGTCTGCCGCAAGCGCCAGGGTTAAGTGCCAACGTACGTAAACAGCTCCTTGCCTACCAATACCCAGGGAACGTGCGTGAGCTTAAGAACATCATTGAGCGCTCGGTGCTACTGTCCGATTTTGAAACCATTACTCACATTGAGTTTGGCGAACAAATCCCAGAAGATGTGCCAAATATCGACATGAAAGCAGTCTCACCTACCCCAGACCAACCTGCTTACGAGCGTCAGGTACAAGCGGATTTAGAAGACGCTTCAAAGAGTCTTAAGGACGTTGTCAGCCAATACGAGCGTACAGTGATCATCGATTGCTTAAATGCGTGTAATTGGCACACCAAGAAGGCCGCTGAACAATTGGCACTTCCAATGAGCACTCTCAACCATAAGATGAAGAAATACGACATTTCTGCAGCGGGTTGATGGGGCTTAAAAAGAAAATTCTAAATTCAGCATGAAGTCATAAGAAAAGAAAAACCGCCCGAAGGCGGTTTTTTTATTTTCCATCAAACAACCACTTTTTGAGTATTTGCTCTCGTTGTGCAGATAGTGGAAGCTCCTTCGCTACTGAGTAATCTTTCATGATTGGTTCCGCATTCATCCAAACACTCAAAGGGGTAGCCTTATGGGACATCTTACTACGGTTTAAACTTGCTAAGTTGGAATCAGCATCGTCAGTCGTTCCTGCAGTATATTCAGAAATAGCTTTAAACTCCTTCTCACTCATCTCATACCAACTCTGGTTGTAATGGATTTCTCGCGAGTTGAACATAGTTGGCGCCGTTGTATCTATAGCTCGAACAGGGAGCCTTTGTGATGAAGCGTTTAAAGATAGTCCAGCTTTCCCATCAATATCGAGCATGATGTATGGGGCATCGTTTCCTCTAGGAATAAACGGGCGTAAGCCAGTCATCTCTTTCCCGGTTGCGTTAGTGTACTTCAGTGATATCTCGACTGCGTATAGATCAGTGTCGACAAAGTCTGGTGATAAAACACCTTCCTTAACCACCAAGTCGTTTACAAGCTTACTTAGGTTGCTAGAAATATGATCCGATACCTCACTTAGGCTTTGCGGTATTGATTTAGGTTTGAATGACACCTCTTTCTTCTCGAGGTTCACTTCTACCTTTCCTAATGGATACAAATCTACATCTTGATGTTCAAAATTATAGAGACCTCTTGCATCGTTTGCTTTCAAACGAATGTCTACGGGTAAGCGGTGACGGTCAAAGCCTCCTCGCTCAAGTATTTGTTCTACATTTTCAACAGATTTTGTACTGACGATGAGCAACAACTTCGTTGCTTTTTCAGAAGTATCATAGGATGGCTGCTTCTTCGTCCAACCGATCGCCTCCATTATATCGTCGTGCTTACTTCCGGGAATGAGGCTCTTCACGCTAGCGTCATAAATGTACAAATTTGCCTTAGCATCTGAGAATAGCTCCGGATATTCGACCGCTTTTTTGCCCGCTCTTGCTAAGAAAGTTTTCTCATATAAGAATTCATGCTCTTTTGACATAGTTAAATTAAAGATGGATGCCTTATCCGTACTAGAGGTAATCTCCTTACCATCTTGAGTTTTAAGTACGAGCTCTCTCTTATACGTTAACTTTGATTCTGTTTTACTGACATTTGGTACACCGACTTCTAGAAGGTAACGCATCACATAAGCCGCTGAGTGCTGTTCATCTACCTGACCAAACACCGACTTCCATTCTTTGCTACCGTAGTCATCAGCAATAGGTTTGATGCCACTCATGATGTTGCATCCAAAGTAATAAGTAGGACTTACAACAACACCGTATAGCGTCGTATCTGTCTCTAACATTTGTTTCTCTGTTAAATACGCTCTCTCAGTTTCAACTAGTGATTCCGGTGCAATTTCACGAACATATTCAGTAGTGTAAGACCCAAAATCGTCAAAGAACCTATTTTGCCTCACAGGTCTAACACCCACAGGCACAAGAGTAAGCAAACCTTCTTCTTTGAACTTGGTCAGCGTTTCATCCTTCATATCAAGAATAATAAGTACTCTAATTGGCATAGTCGGCGTAATAGCTTCACCGCTATTAACCCTGTCTTCGAGTGGGAGCCATTCATCATTGACTTTTACGGAAACCATATGCCCAGCAAACATAGAGTCATCGAGCTTAGATAAATCGGGCGCTTTTAACAGAGATCTAAGCTTAGTTAAACTAGGGTCCGCAACAGTATGTATAGGACAGAATTTTTGATATGCCTGCGATTGTTCAAGCGCTTTTACCCCAGCCTGAGATTGCTTCGCTCGGTATGTTACGTAACTCGTCATTGCAGCAAAACTCAGCACACTTTCCGAAGCACTACGGTAAATATTCTTTGTTTCTAGCCACGCTTCATCAAGGTGGAAAGAAGGAAGCCAAGTCCCCCCCAAATCCCAATCATCACTTAAAAGATAGGTCTTTATATAACCTTCAATATCAAGATCTCTTTGCCCTGACGTCAAGTGATTAACCACGTAATATTCCGAAACGTAATTCGTTGTTTTGTTCTCTTCTTTTATTTGAGATTCAAGTAGAAGCAATCGTAGCAGCCCATTGAGCGCTATAGCGCGTTTTATATATGCCTTGCCAACAACACTCAGTTCATCGAATGCAGGTAAACCGCGATACAGTAACGCCTGTCCTACCACATCAAATTCAGAAAAACGTTTCTGCTTCTCTTTATATTCTTCTACTTCTTTATTAAGAATTTTGGCTGCACCATCCAAAGTAGAAACCAAGGTTTCGCCTGACCAATACAACCCATATGCTAACGCGGCTCCTGGACCAAGCATTGGCGCAGCAAAGCCTAATGCAATATCAAAGGCTTGGCCGGAAAATTTCCAAATTTCCTCATGGACTTTCATCTCTGCTAAAACCGCTTTCTGTCGATTTTTCTCCAGAGTAAGCAGCCAACTTCTACAAGCAGGATATTCAAAAGCAGAGTTGAGGTAGAACTTCATCTCCGCTCGACGACTTAAGCGCCTGTTACTCGTATCATTATCGGCATAAACGCCTTTACCCAGGGCAGATATTCGATGCTCCCACTTAATAGCATCAGTGCCAAGATCTTCTAAAATAGAAGATTTAAGCGCCGCAGCACGTTTTTTTGAGAGTTTAGTGTTGTATTCCACCGAGCCAATATCACACGTATATCCTTCAATGTTCAGCAACATTTCTGACTTTGTATTACGCAGATATTCGGCCACTTTAGAAACGAGCTTCTTATCAGAATTGGCAAGTTCATCATTTGCACTATCAAATTCAAAAAACAGTGTGAGATAGCTTGCCTCACCCTCTTTTGCCTGTTTTTTTTCTAATAGCGGACTACCATTTAACAGCACTTTATGACTTACACTTTTATCAGAGAATGCTTCAAGGAGCGCTTTTTTATGCTCCGCTTCAGACTCAAGCAGTGCCTGACGATCTTTTTCATCACTCAATAAAAGTGTTGATATTACCGATTGTGTTTTCTGACCATATTCCTTTGATTTATCAATATAGGCGTTAAACGCCGACTCGGAATTCTCAATACCTTTCGGAATTTCAAGGCCACTAGAAACAAGCTCTGCAAAACCAAAAGGCTTATCAAGTGCATATTCAATAGCCCGAACGGCCGGCTTTAAAGGGGTTAAGATCTTATCGTCAACCTTATGCCAGAAATGCTGTAACACCGGCGGAATCGTATATACACTAGGTAAGGCGCTCCCAAGGTGATTTGACCAGTTAAGGGCACTTGCTAAGTCAGAAATAGGCGTAAGTGTACCTTGCGCAGGTGGCTTTAGCTTTTGCGCAAAATCTAAGAACCCCTTCGCCTTAGCATCAATACCGACCGCGAGTTTTAATGCCTTCAACATATCCCCGGCTTGATCTCCATTCAAACCTGCGCTGAACGCTTTATGGACAGTGGTCATACTGAATGGGTCCATCACACCAGACGCTGAGGCCTCGATAACAGCTTTATAGTTACCAATGGAATTGAGAATATTAATCGACGGTTGCACACCAGTAGCAGGTTTGTTTTCGCTGGTATAGGGAAGATTTTTACTCCAATCGAGCCAGCCTTTAAACGTTTCTGGCGCATGTTGGAACAGTGACTCTTCAACAGAGATGGGATCACCAGAAAGGATTATGCTGCGCCCTGCTATTGAATAAATAGGCAGGTGTAAGACTTGCTCGGATAATGAGTAACAATTGTTTGGGATATTTAACTTAGCAACCTGAGCCATTTGGCTATCTGAAGGTTTAAGTAATGCATCCCAATATCGCTTAATTCCCTCTAAATCTATATCAAAGCGGACTAATTGCTTGATTTGATCATCCTCATCTAGGTGACCGCCCGTGATCCAAAATGTGGCGACATATTGAGTCACCTCTTCTGCATCTTGGGCGTCACTCGCTTGGTTGGCAATATCATAGTATGTTACCGGCCTCACTCGGCTGGTGATTTTATTGCCAATATCCTCTGCATCCCCCTTGATGATTAAGTTTTCTGGTTGTCCAGACAAAGTAACTTCCGCGCCCTCAAAATAGTCGGCAGAGAAGAAAAGATTGATGGTCCAAACTTGAGGAATGCGTAGATAATAAAAATTCTGTTTATAGTTTTCGCTATAAATTTGTTCATACAGGCGTTTATATGCTCCTTTATTTTGCCCAAACCGCACTTCTGCCGCTTCAGCTTTATGGATAAAGAACTCGGCTAATTCGGGCGCTAAAAATCGCCTCTCGGTATGGTCTTTGCTCAGCTTTTGGTCCTGTACAATATCTCTGTTAGTTACTACGCTAACGCCAATGCTCTCATCACTAGAACTTACAACATCCTTGGCCAAGGCTGCTAAACGTCCCGTCCAAGCAGTATCTTCAGACATAACCGCAGCGGGAATTAAGTAAGGTGGGATATAGACGGGTTTTAGCTTATCTATCGTGCTAGAAATCAATAGTGGTGAAGAAGCAAGCTTATTCCCATCAAGCTCTTTAACTGATTGAACCTTGGTATTCCAACCTTGTAGCCGACCTGATGAATCACTGATGTATAATGGTGACTCATTTTTACTACCGCTACCATCCGCAGTTTGACCTACTGCTAGCTGTGGAAGGGCCAGTGCAAAACCGGGTAATGGATAGAGCCCATTGCCAGTAATGGCCTCTCCATCTGGTCCGACCAGCTGCCCCATCAAATAGAGAGCGTGCTGTTCAATCTTAGCTCTAGCCATGATTACGCTCCTCTAGAACGGTTCTTGCTTTTTTGATGTCAGCATAACTTGGCAGTGGGTAGAGTGACTCGCTCCAATTATCCGCTTCTTTATGCTCAATCACATAACGGCTAAAGCCAAAGCCATAGGCGGATTTTTCAACTCGTTCTCCATCACTAAAACCTACGAACCCATATATCATTTTTGTAGTAGGGCTATTCTCAGTGGGTTGGTGTAACACGCGGGTAATATTTCGACCATGCGCGGGGACGAACCACATATCACCGCCGTTGAAAGCCAACAAATCCACTGTAGCTCGGAAGTTACCCATTTTTTTAGATGGTCTTCCCGAGCGGTACACCTTCCCTCCGCCCTCACCCCCGAGGCAATAAAAACCATCTCCATACTTTCCGCCCCAGACATTACAATCGTAGCTATCCGGAGTAAAATCACCGCGATCGACCAGTTTTAAGGTTTTGGCATCAAACACAAATGTGTTACCGCATTTTGGAACATCACTCTCCCCAAAAGTTTCAAGGTATTCGTCATTCTCCCACCCACAGCCAAACCCCGCCAAACTCGAATTAAAACTCAAATAGATCGCTTGCTCTGACTGGCTCATATAAGGCTTGGCAAAAGAGGTCATGTATCGTGCGTATGAACCATTTACATCAGTAAATTTCACTACCTCTTTGGTGTCTAGCTTAACCAGCAGAAGCTCATCTCTTTTTTTCACAACAACTTGTGTACTGTCTGTATCCCACATGATGTCGTGACGAGTTGAGCCAGACTCCTCACTAATGTTTGTTACTTCTCCGTTATCTAGATCGTACAACACAGTGCTACTTTTCTGAGGGATAACAAGATAGCGACCGTTGGGCGACCGTGACATATATTTTGCATAATCAGTCGTGCTTCGATAAACAGGTGGCGGGAATACTCCCTCAGGGATCAGCAATTGAGGATTAGTACCATCAATGTTCAATGCCCAGTAACTGACTTTTGATTTGTCTTCTCGGTTTTCGATAGTAAACAGCACCTGAGGGAGTGTCACATTTTCAGTATTCCAATCTGCAACCTTTGGATTATCCGGTATTTTAAAATCATACTGGTAAAGCCAAGTATCCGTTTTACCTTTGTACAAATCTAGGCGGTCTGCCATGCTCTCTATTCGAGCTTTCTCATCAAAATAGGGTTTAGTGGCAATGTAACCAGCACCTGCGGCGGCAATAGTCGTCAAACCCAAGCCGAGTAATATTTTCTTTTTCATTCTTAATCCATTTTCTAATTTTGTTACAACGACCAATCCAGCACTAATGACTCAAAACGTTGTTTCTCTTCTGTAGTCATACCTTTAGGCTTGTCGTTTGGCAGAGCTTTTGGCGGAGTTTCAGTAGCGCTCTCAGGTTCAACAAATAAATCGTTGTAAGCGACCCGATCAAAAAGTATGTGACGACTGTCTGGGTCTTGGTCATGTACCAGGGACATAGTAAAGACCCCGTCCA
This sequence comes from Vibrio sp. YT-16, assembly GCF_033337405.1. Taxonomy (NCBI): domain Bacteria; kingdom Pseudomonadati; phylum Pseudomonadota; class Gammaproteobacteria; order Vibrionales; family Vibrionaceae; genus Vibrio; species Vibrio sp. YT-16. The sequence continues at coordinate 273,428 of NZ_JAWOQQ010000002.1, read as the reverse complement.
ATGGCAGCCCGCTTAATAACGCTTGCTGCCAATCGTGGTCTTCCCCTTCATAAAACTCTAAATCAAAGACGTCTTTATAATCGCTATTGTGATCGACCACATAGAGTGAATTCAAAGCGGTGATGCCAGACGTACCAACATCCACCCGGAATAATAGGCCACTGTTTTTCCCATCGACATAAGCAATCACGGTGTTGCTCTGGTCGTAACTACGTACTATGGCCTGTTGGTCACTCAGCCATGGCATGTCGTCTTCGGTCACTTTGTGGATGGCTGCGCTGTCTACATCGGAGGTGAATTCTTTTGCACTGAATGACTGTGCGTCACTGTAACTGCTTAATTCATCTAATGGCGTGCTGGACTTCTCTAGCAAACCAGCATCCGATTCTAATGCTTCAATTTGAGCAAAGCGCTTTTGCTTTGGTGAGAAAATGATCTTGAGTCCATTTTCTCCCTGTTGGACTTCACCCGATATTTTGTAAGGTGCCCAGAAATGCGCCATAGCAAAACCGCTTGCGCTTCTTTGTATTACCTGAGGTGTGTCTTTTTTCTTTTCTTCTTGCTCTAGCGTGCGGTAATACTCGACGTCAACATCTTGGTAGTAACCTTTCTCGTTTATCGCCATCTCTCGCCAAAGCTTTCCTTTCCAAAACACATAAAGGAAACCACCACGCAGGTCAGAAGCTTTTGCTTTGTCGTTGCTACCATCTAAGTAAGCCAAAGGTCTCACCGGCACCAACACGTTGTCCCACTCATCCATCTGAGTTTCTTTATCAACGGGTTGCAGGTCTTCGGTGAGTTTAAGCAAGATTGGCTGAGGCTGGTCAGAACAAGGGATTTTGATATAGAGCGTTTTGCCCTCAGCTTCGAGATCTTTAAATGTCGCGAGGCTGCGGTGTTTGTTTTCTGTATCAGCCTTGCCTACAGTCACTTTTTCTTTTTGAGCGTCCGTTTTTCCCAACATCAAACATGCCGCGTTGCTAGACCACTGCCCTGCAAACTCGACAACGATTTTTTGATCTGGACTTGGCTCAGAGGGGACATGCGTGTAACTACGAACTAAAGCAACATCGTCGGTAACCTGCTTGTATCCTGCTTTAAAAGCTTTGCTTTCATTCGAAGCTGATACAGAGTCAACGAGTGATTTAAGTCTAGGGAAGCTTTGCAGCTGAGAGTCCGTCAATGGCGACCGACGTGCAACGGTAGATAATGACACCCAATTGCCTTTTCCCAATTCGATTCTTATAGCAGCTAGCAATGCGCTGGTCGTTTTTTTGGCAGAGATGGAAATCTTTTGCGCCAATTCTTTAGGGAGGTTTCTAAGGATGTCATCTGAATTTCGCAAACGCGAAAGCTGTCCTATACACTCGTCCGGTGTAAGAACATAAGATAGCTCGTTGGAGGATAGCTTCGAGCTAGGTATAAATTTGCAAACTAAATGCATTTGAATTCTCCACAACCAACATCGTAAATATGGCTGCGGTGACAATTAAGCTGATAAGGCTTACAAGTACGATTTGGTCTGCGTATCCTACTTACTTAGCCATTTATTTTCAACGAGATAGAAAAATCGCCCGAAATCAAAAACACCAAAAAAATGGTGACTTTTGCTATCAAAACATGCGATTTGACCACAACAAAAGCCGGTAACATCACCCACTCTGTCAAAATGGTAAAATCTTACTATCTAAAAAAATTTAATTTATGGACTGAAGTTAACAAAAATCGTAGTAACGTGCGCTTCAGGTAAGCACGAGGAAATTCAGAAGTTTATGAGGTGCCCTCCTCAGCAACAAACAACAAATTGACTGTTACTGAGGAAGTTTAAATAAAAAGGTGAGCGCATTACGCACTCACAAAAGTAACTGCTCTGAAGCTTGCTAGGATTAAATTTGCTTCATCGCGAGTTAAAGAGGCGAGGTATTACCCATCGACCTCATGCAGAACACTATACTCAGAGTATAGAAACGAGCGTAAATATATAATATTTAAAAAGATTTTCAACGCGACACATTCACCACAGCACCTGCCGAGCGACCATCACAATCACTTCATACACACCTAAAAGCAACATTGGCCTAGTTATTATAGTTATTCAGCCTTGTATTAAGACGATTCATTAATTCGAGTAACTTATCAATAAAGGCAATTATTTTGATAAATATCACAAAAAATCCCAAAGAAATAAAGCGAGCTAAACGCTCGCTTTATTTATGCCGCATTTTTTAAAGTTTTGTTCTCACTAAAATATCGGTTGTAAACAGAACCTAAGGAGGCTGTACTTGCGAAACGATCATAGTTAAATGTTGCTTGAGCCTCTTCGGCAGAGGCGGAAAGCTTGTTGGTACCATTTACATAAATCGTCACTACCCCCTCCTTCAGTCCTGAAAGATCTAAATCAGTTGTCCATGAGTCTGAAAGCACGGTAGCCATGCCTGTGGCTTCTGTACCATCAGCGTCGACTGCTTTAATATCTATGAACTCACCATCTTCAAACCGTTCACTGCTACCACTTACTGTCACGCTTTCCACTCCAGTAACATCGTTGATAACGTCTAGGTGTATTGTCGGTGTAATTGGCATGGAGTAAGCCGTGTTCTGACTACCGGTATTCCCTGATAAGTCTTGGTAGTCACGAACAAGCAACGCCACATTGAGCTCTGACGTGCTTGGTACCACCACATCACCAGTCCAAACACTTGGGTCCGCGGTTGCCACTAAGGAGGTGATCGTCGTGCCACCTAACTCCGCTGCGGCGGATTGCAGATCTTTATCGAATTCCAGCGTCACCGTCACGCTTTGGCCGATGGCTTGGTGCTCAGGCGTAAACGTCACGTTAGTCAGCGTTGGCAGAGACTGCGCCAGTGTAAAGCTCTGGCTTTCACTCACTTCAATGCCCGCTGAGTTCGTCCCCGTCACCATCACGGTATAAGTGCCATTGGTTTGGTGACTCATATCAATCGCGTCACTGGTCCAAGTGCCACCGGCTTGTACTGTCGCAATGCCGCTTTTTAGTACCGTCGCGCTGCCTTGGGCTTTCACGTCAAGACGCAAGGACTGACCATCAAAACGTGTTGACGTACCTTCGAATTGTAGCGTGGCGGCATGCGTTTCATCCACATTGCCCACTGGCGTGATGGCTAAGGTCGGCGTGATCGGCATGGAGTAAACCGTGTTCTGGCTACCGGTGTTTCCTGATAAGTCTTGGTAGTCACGAACTAGTAACGCCACATTCAGCTCTGACGAGTCTGGTACCACTACATCACCAGTCCAAACACTTGGGTCCGCGGTTGCCACTAACGAGGTGATCGTCGTGCCACCTAACTCCGCTGCGGCGGATTGCAGATCTTTATCGAATTCTAGCGTTACCGTCACGCTTTGGCCGATGGCTTGGTGCTCAGGCGTAAACGTCACGTTAGTCAGCGTTGGCAGAGACTGCGCCAGTGTAAAGCTCTGGCTTTCACTCACTTCAATGCCCGCTGAGTTCGTCCCCGTCACCATCACAGTATAAGTGCCATTGGTTTGGTGACTCATATCCATTGCGTCACTGACCCAAGTGCCACCAGCTTGTACCGTTGCACTGCTGCTTTTTAGTACCGTCGCGCTGCCTTGGGCTTTCACTTCAAGACGCAGGGACTGGCCGTCAAAACGTGTCGACGTGCCTTCGAATTGTAGCGTGGCGGCAAGCGTTTCATCCACACTGCCCACCGGCGTGATGGCTAAGGTCGGCGTGATCGGCATGGAGTAAGCCGTGCTCTGGCTACCGGTATTCCCTGATAAGTCTTGGTAGTCACGAACAAGCAACGCCACATTGAGCTCCGACGTACTTGGTACCACCACATCACCAGTCCAAACGCTTGGGTCCGCGGTTGCCACTAATGAGGTGATCGTCGTGCCACCTAACTCCGCCGCGGCGGACTGCAGATCTTTATCGAATTCCAGCGTTACCGTCACGCTTTGGCCGATGGCTTGGTGCTCAGGCGTAAACGTCACGTTAGTCAGCGTTGGCAGAGATTGCGCCAGTGTAAAGCTCTGACTTTCACTCACTTCAATGCCCGCTGAGTTCGTCCCCGTCACCATCACGATGTAAGTGCCATTGGTTTGATGACTCATATCAATCGCGTCACTGGTCCAAGTGCCACCGGCTTGTACCGTTGCGCTGCTGCTTTTCAATACCGTCGCGCCGCCTTGGGCTTTCACTTCAAGACGCAGGGACTGACCATCAAAACGTGTCGACGTACCTTCAAATTGTAGCGTGGCGGCATGCGCTTCATCCACATTACCCACTGGCGTAATAGCTAAAGTTGGCGTGATCGGCATGGAGTAAGCCGTGTTCTGGCTACCGGTATTCCCTGAGAAGTCTTGGTAGTCACGAACAAGCAACGTCACATTCAGCTCTGACGTGCTTGGTACCACCACATCACCAGTCCAAACACTTGGGTCCGCGGTTGCCACTAATGAAGTGATCGTCGTGCCACCTAACTCCGCTGCGGCGGATTGCAGATCTTTATCGAATTCCAGCGTCACCGTCACGCTTTGGCCGATGGCTTGGTGCTCAGGCGTAAACGTCACGTTAGTCAGTGTTGGCAGAGATTGCGCCAGTGTAAAGCTCTGACTTTCACTCACTTCAATGCCCGCTGAGTTCGTCCCCGTCACCATCACGATGTAAGTGCCATTGGTTTGATGACTCATATCAATCGCGTCACTGGTCCAAGTGCCACCGGCTTGTACCGTTGCGCTGCTGCTTTTCAATACCGTCGCGCCGCCTTGGGCTTTCACTTCAAGACGCAGGGACTGGCCATCAAAACGTGTCGACGTACCTTCGAATTGTAGCTTGGTGGCATGCGTTTCATCCACATTGCCCACTGGCGTAATAGCTAAGGTTGGCGTGATCGGCAATTCGTGAGCGGTGTTATCCTCACCTATGTTGCCAGTCAAATCTTTAAACTGACTAACAACCAAGTCGACACTTAACAGCGCGGTGCTCGGAACTTGTACATCACCAACCCAGACCTTTTTATCTACCGTTGCTGATAGAGAACTAATGCGATTGCCGCCAAGCGTAGCGGTCGCCTCTTGGAGCTCTTTATCAAACTCAAGCGAGACACTCACGCTTTGCCCCACGCTCTGATGCTCAGGGTTAAATGTCACATTGGTCAGTTTTGGTAAGGTTCCTTCAACCGCGATATTTAAACTGCTTCCTTTTCCAGGAATGGTGTTGGTACTTTGGTAGCTATCATCCTCTACCTGTATTGTTATGTTTTTATCTTGCTTTTCTGGACTGATGTAATTAACCGTCCACGTAACGTTGTCTGACGTGGACCACGTATCTTGCTTTAACGTTCCTGTTGCGCCGTTATCACTAGCGACAAGGTGGACATCTGAGATATCAAAGTTAGTAACTTCTTCTGTAAAGTTAAACGTAAGTGTAATCTCTTCACCTCCAAAAAGAGGGGCGCTTGAAGCAGTAGATATACTTAGCCCGGGAACGGTTGCAGCTTCCACATGTGCGTCAATAGAGCTCTCGTTCTTATTATCCACTTTGTCTGTTGCTGCCACCGTGATCGTATGCTCGCCTTTCGGTAACAAATAGCTTATAACATAAGGCCCCGCTTCAGTTGTCGGCTCAGTAATCGCTTGAGGAGCCACAGTGCTGCCACCACTCACCGCTTTTGACGTGACGAGATTTAAATTTTTATCTGTAATGTATGCACTAATTTCTAGTTGATACTTATCGTTTGTCGGCACCTTAGAGATTTGATTAGCACTTAAGCCAGAAATACTTGGAGCGTCATAATCAACAATAGACTCGATCACTTGTCCATCATAACTTTTGCCTAGTAATTCAAAGCTTGTATTCTCTCTTCCAACTGAGTCCGTCACCGTCACCTTAAGGGTATATGCCCCTTGGTTATCGACGGCAAAGTTCATCATTCCATTACCACTAGAAGAGATAACATCACCTGAGTAACGCAAGGAATCACCGAGGCTTGGAATAAGCTCCACAGAATATTGTGAAGCTTTCACTCTTTCTCCTTCCACCGTAGATACCGTAAACGGCTGGCTCGCCTTGGTTAAAAACAGTTTGCCACCCTGCAAACTCGTAATTCCATCGAAATCAACTGTGACTTTAGGAACACTAATATCAATGACTTTTCTGATATCAGAATACAGTCCGACGCTATCTGTCGCTTTGATATCAACCGTGATTGAACCACGCCCCTCTAACTGAGATTTCGGTAGTTCAAAGTACGTAGATGAACCGTTCCCATCCTCTACTCTTTCTTCTTGATGGCTTGGGTTTAAAACCGAATAGTTTACTGTTGCCAGGCTGCTACCAGTGTCCGTTATGTCGAAACGAAAACGAACATTATCAGGATTTGTTGGCGATTCGGTTACGATAATCTCATCGCCAACACTTGGAGGTGTGTTGTCAACTTTAATATCAACGGTCGCTTCACCGACTCTCGACCACACATCCGTTGCGGTAATCGTTGTCCTGATCGTTTTTCCATCCGCATCGCTAGGAAGTTCACTTGTAAATGTTGAACACTTGTAGGTTGGGTCATCTGCACACACCTCTAATTGTGCAAACTTCTCCGGATTATCTTTATAGTTGTAGGATTCCGTTCCAAACCTGGCCATCACATTGTCTAGTCTAGAGTTTTCATACAGCTTAATTCTGAATTTGGCGACAAGCTGCTGACCATTAATGGTTGTGTTTCCGACCGGATCAGTAATTTCGACGACTACCGAACCTTTAGGTAATTCAAGCAGTAGATCGTGCTCTGGCGTCAAGTTTCCTGCTAAATCAGATAAGTTCTTGATTTTGTATTCTTGAGTTGTACTCAGGCCATCAATAATATCGGCATACGATTCAGAATACGTACACTTGATATTTCCAACACCTTTGGCACAAGTCGTTGGTGTATAAGCTTTGTTGCCAAGATTACGAACCAACTTTGGATATTCATCTGAACTTTCGGTATTCACGCCTGATAAAGCATCATTAAAAGAGAGCTCAAATGTGAGCATCTTCTTCTTCAAAGCTTCATCAAACCAAACATCACTTCCTTTAAAACTGTATGAGTTACCATCTACGACTGTCGGTGCATCAATATCCACCATCGAGAAATTGAACTTGTTGATCGTTTCACGCCCATTTGTACCCAAGGTTTTAGTGATCAAAGTAACAGGTGCTTTGGTCATGTTTTGCCCAACATTGACACTACAACTGTAAGGTTCTTGCGATACGTTGATAACACCAGAAGTTGGTTGCTCATTAGTTGGTGGCGCATCTAGAGAGTTGTATTCTTCACGAACCCAACACTCTAACGTTTTGGCTTTGACCGCACTCAATGTAGTAAAGGTGACATCAAGAACACCATCAGATAAGTAATTTTGGAAGTCCAGCGGGCTTTCAACTGTTAGAACCACGCCTTCACGCTGTACGCTAAAGGTTTGGTTTACTTTTCCAACCTTTCGGTCTTTTTCATCAAGGTAACGAACTTTGTTATAAACCTTGATATCAAGTTCATAATTACCATCTTTGGCAATTTGTGTAGAAAGCAACGTTGCCGTCCAAGTGCCATCTGCAGTTTCTGAGAACGTAAAGTTAGTCCCGTTTTGCTCTCCAGAGAATCTATACGTTGAGTCAATTCGATCAACGCCACTATCATCAACAATATCAAGCGTAAGTACGATATTCCCATCTTGATAGATGGTGTTGTTTGTAATTGGCGTTCCATCCGTGTAACTCATCGCCAGCGTCACCTGCGGGATTGAGTTGTATACTTTGACGGTAAAATCTTGCTCATCACTGGTTAAGGTTGTGTTGCCACGAACATCAGACCCTTTTAAACGAATCTTGTGTGTACCCGAACCTAAATCACCAAGACTCACTTTGAGATCTTCATTGATTTTTTTACCTGGAGAGCCAGGTAATGGCTCCAGATCGCTAAACGTCCAATACTCTAGGCTTTCTCGATTGACACCATTAATTGAAACATCACCGTTTGCATTTAGGTCTAGCGCCGTTAGGTCAAAGACATAGTTACCTAAGTAGTAGTCATTCGCATTGAAACCACTTAATCCTAATGTTGGTCCATCACGATCAAGAATAACCTTGTGCGTGTTAGAACTAGACTCAAAACCATAAATATCGGTTGCTTTTACATACAATGACGTTGTTTTTTCATCTTCAGAAATGTCTATTTTATCTGTGTCACTCTTGATAAGAGACATGACAAACTCTTTAGATGAATCCGTTGGCACAATTGTCTTAATTGGCGAATCTTTACCACTTTGATACAGCGAGACTTGCTCAAGGTCTGAATCGTCTATTACGGATTTAAATCGCACATTGAACTCACGCCCTATGACATAGTTCTCTTTAGACAATGTGTCTTCAACCCAAGGCGTATTTAGGATGATTTCAGGGCCTTTGTTATCGACTTGGAAGGTGAATTTCCCTGTTGTGCTGACATTGGCAGGGTAAGCGTTGTCCGTCGCAGTGACGTAAAATTCATTCCATTCATCGTAATCAAATGCTTTTGAAACCAGTTGGACTTTGACGTCAGGCTGTTCACCAACTAGGTATGGTACGTCACACGCCTCTGTTAGAGGGTCACAGCTTTCTAATGTCAGAGCCTGACCAGATCCGCGGCGCAGATCTATTTTTACGTTATTGCCAGAGCTTAACGTCCCCCAATCAATGACAGGTGTCCATTGGTTATTACCGCCTAAACGGCTTTGAACCTGCTCGCTTTTTACAATAGGAGCTTCAGAGTCGATACGAATATTGAATCTCGGAGCGGTGCTAGTTAACTCTGAAACGGAGTTACCTAAGTTGTCCTCTGCTGCGGCAACAACTAACCAATCTCCATCACCAGGATAAATCGTAGAGCCTTGATTTGAACAAATCTCGCCCGTACATAGTTTGACTTTAAACGCGTCTTTTGAGTTAGTTGCAAAGTTTTCTGGTGTGTATGTTACTTTTTCACCGGTTTGCTGGTAGAAAACAAGGCCCCTCGAGGCAAGCTTATCACCAACAATATCCTCAACCTTGAAGGTTAATTCATGAGTATTGTTCGCATTTAAATAAATACCGTTTTCTACAGGTTTACCATCGACATCATTCGGTGGAAGATAACTGGCCTTAGGGAAATCGTTATCAATAAACACCGATTCTATAAACGGAGATTTACCATTATAACCATACGCATTGCCATGTGGGTCCATAGCACTGGTCTCCACGGCAAACTCTATAATGTCTTTTAGTTCACTAGACTGGGAGTTGAGGGTGAAGAAGTACTCTTTTCGATAAGCATTGCTGCTGCCTGAGTTTTCTACGATGTTGATGTCCAGTGGTATTTCAATATTTGGCTCATTAGCTTGATACCACATCGTGCTAAACTTCGGGCCGTAAGCGTCGGTTCCTACAATACCAGAAGGATCGTCTAGGACAATTTTAGAAACAACCTCGCCAGCGATATAAAGCCTATTACCAACCATCGTCTCTCTGCCGCTTTCAATGGTTAATTTTGGCTGCGGAGGCAAGGTATCGATACTGCTACCCTCTGTATCAAAAATGTTCTTACCATTTAAGTCAGGATTAGCCATCGAAATATCATCAGCATAGAGCTGCGCGATATTGGTCTCAATACCGTATTTGCTCGCCATGATTTCATAATAGGATTGCGCCAGGTCTTTTCGGTAAGTTTCAGCGCCAAACGTGTAAGAATCGAGCGTAACTTGACTTCCTCCTGCCCCTACACCATTTGCTTTTCCATCGTAGCTAAAATCATCGTAAATAGCAGATGCAAAATCTAATGAGTTATTTCTTGGCATTCTCTCGGCAATACTATCAATTGCTTCAACAAGGAATCGGTGTAGATAGTCATTTGATGGCTTGTCTGGAATCGCTTTAGTCGTAAGCATTTCATTGGTTGCATAAGGCACAACCGTTGGGTCAAACCCAAAGAATGAGTTGTTGTTCGTACCTGATAACGCGTAGCGCACCTCATCAAGAATTTGAATCGCACGTTCTGAAGTTTTCTCTCCCGCTGTCACTTGATCCCACTGGAAATCAAACAAACCAGTCTGATATGTCGATAGTTCAGTAATATAGTAAGTTTGAGAACCTTTGAGCTTAAAATACACACCAATATTGGCCTTGTTTAAGTCAACCGTAACTTTCTTGGTCCCTGGATCTCTTTTCCATTGGTAATAGTATGGCTCACTGCCTTCGATACCAATTAAACGAACACGCATGAAATCATAATTCACTACGTCAGTTGTGGTTTCACAGCTCGCTACGTCAAGAGCCATGGACTGGTCACTTTCCAGTTGCTGGATAGTGGTACAACTTGCAAGTGAAGTGAATTCACCACTTGGGCTCAACCCTTCAAGTTGAGCTCGCGCACCAATAAATGGTGTCACCACTTTTATGGTTGGTAGGTCAAAGCTACTTCTAAAATATACTTCTCTTGGAGTGCTTTCGTTATCAGACTCATCGATGGTTTGAATGACTAACTTTTGACTACTGTTTTCTGATACCGATTTAAAGCTGTCACCCAAAATATCTCTTACAAATGGAATGTAATAAATGACATCCTCAACTCGCCCATTGCTATCTAACAGCGTTTCGTGCGGAATTTTTGCGATGTAATCGTCATCGGATGCCGTTGTATCAATAACTTGCTGAAGTGAGTAGTTGTTATCGTTGTTTTGGCTTACGTAGTACTTGACGACGAGCTTTAGCTTATTAGCGTTGGAGCCTAAAACCGTATCGGTATTTACGTCTGATACTTTCACACGAACATAAGGGATTTTATTCTCTTTCAATAAATTAGCGTTGAAGTTACTAAAATCTATCCCTTTTAATGAGCTCTGAATCCCTAAACTTGCGTACGCATAGTCAATCTTCAGGAAATCGCGGCTTGCTTGAACATTGTCTGGGGTGTACGTATCTTGAGAGTAGATACCATCGTAAGTGGTTCGTTCACCATCTAAACCCACATTTACGTACGTCATTGACGTACCTTCAGGATAGGTTATCGTCTGTGCTGGCGCTTGATCGTCACGACTTACTGCATGCTGCGCAGAGCCCGTATTGCCTTTGCTATCCTTCGCTCGAACCTCAAAGACCGTCGTAGATAGGAATTCATCAGTTGGGTAAGCCTTACTAAACTCACAAGCATTTCCAGACTCTACAGTGACAGGAGAACATGTGACGCCCTCATGTAAGCCATCTTTAAATGAAATACTGACAGAACTAATCTCTTGCGAGCTTTCTTTTACAACCCCTTTCAGAACGTATTCTTTAAGTTGGTTATTAATTGCACTCGCCGATGTAATATCGATAACAGGCGCATCGTTATCCCATTCAAAGTTGATATGAAGACCCGAATGGCTGCCTGGAATTAACTCATTACCCAGTACATCCGCTGTATATAAGACTAACCGTGCTGCTGTTACGTTTGAGAGCCCTGTGGCAGGGTTCATATCTACACTATCGATCTCTTTAGTATTAATGTTAACTTTAACGTTGGTCTCTCGAAGGCCAACTTCAAAATCATCAAATTCAACCGAACAGAATGTGCTTCCAAAATCTTGTATGTCGTTACATTGAAATTCACCAGACCAAGAGCCATTAATCTGATACTGAATAAAGGCGGATACGTCTTCTACACCGATATCATCAACAATTTTTAGGTCAACTTTATCGGTGCCTGCAAGTACATCACGGTCAATGCGTGTCACGATAGGCGCTGTGGTATCAATCTCCGTCCCATCTCGCGGTGGAATGATGCCATCTGTACTGCCATATGTACCTAAGTCATTAAGCTTCTTACTAAAGTCGACATAGTCGGCAGCATCAGTACCTGAAATATTGATACTTGGGTCGTTTACCACGATCAAAACGTGCTGAGATAAGTCACGTGTGTAAACGTCGCTGTTTATCTTTTTCTGTCCAAAGCTGAGGGGAGTCACTGCTCCTGAAGTCTTGCTCACTTCAAGACCATCAAGAACACCATCTGCAATAACATCCCGATATTGGATGTCAGCGAAGTGCATCGAAGTGTAGACGTTATCGCTGTTGCCGTATTTTTTTATAAGATCGTAAGAGTAAGACGAGTATGCTGTTAATAAAGCACCGTATTGATGCCCAGTACTAGCAAAACTGCTTTGCCCACCTTTGGTAATATCAATAGGTTTGGTCTCATTTACGTCAAAACCATACATGCTATTGATACTATCCAAAGCGGTTGAAAAGGCACTCTCATCTGTGGCCCCCTGAGAAATTTTGTACTTTGCCAAGCCTGCTGCCAAGTTCGACAGCGGAGTAAGCATTAACTTTTGCTCACTCCCCTCTTTAAAGTTCACAACACCTTCAAATTTAAGTGTCTTCGCATTACTCACAGATACCGTTTCATTTGTAAACGGATCGGTATAACTCCCCTCTTTTGCAACAACAAAAAGAGGCATTGACGAAGATTCAAACTCTAGCAGATAGTTTCCGAAGGCATCAGACGTTGTGTTAGCCAACTTCCGACCTAAGTTTCCATTTTTGAACTCGAAAACCTCAATCTTGGCGCCATTGACTGGGGCGTCAAACACCATACCGGAAATGCTTCCTTTGCTTCTAGCTGGAGGTGTGTTGTCTCCTCCATCACCACCACCACATGCACTCAATAAAAGAGATGTAAGCGTAAGACCTAATGTTAATTTCAGCGTATTTTTAGCGAACATAGTAATTTGGCAAAATATATTTTCCCGAGATTATATTATTGAAAAATATTTTCTCAACGTGACATTAACACCAACAAAATAGGCATAAACACCAAGCCAACCGTCACTTTGACTGAATTATTAAAATTATTCTCACATCCTATAATTATTAACTTAGTTAAAACAGAGGAATTACTCATGCTTTAATGCTAGTTTTTATTTAAAATATTATACTCTACGCACAACTGTCAGTATTGATAAATCAACAAAACTAATGACTATTTTAATAATAAAAAGGAGTGTGCAAGCTCCTACCGTAGCCCTTATCACTACTGCGTTAATCATATTGATTAGCGTATCGCTTTCTCACTACTTCCTCACTCCTGTGGATAGACTACCTACCATCAAGCCTTTAGAATTCGAAAGTAAGAATGTGCAGCCACCAATTAATAAGAATACTCGTAGGCAAAAAATCACTATCGGTGTTGTTGAATACTCTTTTGTCGCTTCATTATTAAAATCAGGAGTGAGTCAAAAAGAGATCAACTTGCTATTAGCACTTATCAAAAGCAAGTTTAATATTATTGACTCTATTAAAAGAGGTGATAACTTTATCTTAAGAACTAAATTAAATAGTAAAAATGAAACTTACATTAGTTCTTTTTACTATTTAGGCAGTAAAACTGATTTATTTATTATCAATGATGGTCACGGTAACGTATTTGATGAGCATGGTGTATCGATAAATAATCAGTTCATGTTTTCTTCACCCTTTGATAAAAACTACAGAGTGAGCTCTGACTATGACTTAAAGCGAACACATCCAGTGACCAATATAACGACTCCGCACTTAGGCACTGATTATGCCACACCTGTAGGTACACCGATTCGTAGTATTGCTGATGGCATCGTTTTAAAGTCCCGCTACAACCGTTTTGCCGGCAACTACATTAATATCCGCCACACAAATGGCTCTGTATCACGCTACCTACACTTATCTCAGCGCAACGTCCATGTTGGTGAGAAGATCAGCCGAGGACAAGTGATAGGGAAAACGGGTAACACAGGAAGAACAACAGGGCCGCATTTACATCTTGAACTGCACATCAATGGTGTTCCGGTTGATTACGAGCGATACATTCAAAGGCACCCAAACACTGACGTAAATATAGAAATGCTGATTGCAGCGAGAAAAGAAAAAGCAGAGTTAACAGCGGAATGGCAACGGTATGAGCAGTCAAATAGGTAACAACAGCCACTTCGATTCGCTCTTTCTTCATTTATCTGAAGCGAGTCCTCGTAACCTTCTGAGCGCTTCGTAGTCTGTCGCCACTAACCAATTTCAGGATCATTAAGAGCCGCTACATGCGGCTCTTAATGATTATAATTTCCCGATATTCCATCGGTTTCCCCTTTACCAAACACGTTGTCCTCTTGTTCTTGAACGCAAATGGTACGCGCCCCATCATGTTCACGTAAAAGATCAATAAAAGAATAAAATGATTACTCATTGTATTGGCTAGATATCTAATACAAAGAGGCCCAACAATACCTCTTTCTTACTTTCTAAACAGTGACGCTGTCACGATTATGAGTGGTTTCTATCATATTCAGCGCTTGCCTTTCTCAGCCCTTCTAAATCGTCTGAACATAAAAATCTCTTCAGGCTGTCGATTTTCTTATCAGGCCAATCATATATCCTAAGAGCAAGCAGTTCGTCTATCGTCTCTCGAGAAAAGCGATATTTGACATGCTTAGCTGGTGACCCCGCAACCATGCTGTAAGGCTCAACATCTTTCGTCACCACACTGTTTGCCGCAACGATTGCTCCTTCTCCGATAGTCACACCCGGCATTATCATGGATCGCATACCGAGCCAGGCGCCATCGCCAATATGAGTATCTCCTTTCCCGACGTACGCTTCTTCAATAAAGTCCATAAATGGGTACAAGGAGAACCAATCAGCTCTATGTGTACTGTTTCCCCCCATAACAATGACAACTCCCGCTGCAATACAGACAAAGTCACCTATATGTAACTTATCAATCTTCCATTTTGGTTCCCAATCTCGGCTGAACTCATCGCCTTGTAGATATCTTACAACAGACTCTTCAAAACCGGCGTCCCAACAATCACTGTAATAACTATGTTTACCTTTAATCGTTATATTTGGGTTCGTAACAACTTCATGTAGCAAAGTCACCTTAGACCAATGCTTAGTTTTCATGAATACTCCTATAAATACTATCTAATAAAACACTGTAGATAGTATGTATCTAAATAAGCTCTAATAATTACGTAGTGCCTATTACCACTAAAATTTACTTCACCACTGAGCTAATAATATGGTAAGCAGCCTCTACTCTTTCTGCATTAGGGTAGTTTTTATTCGCCAGAATCACTATGCCTATTTTTTCAGAGGGTACATACGCGACATATGCCCCAAAGCCACCTGTTGAGCCCGTTTTGTTATACCAAACGTCACGACCGAGAGTACCAGATACACTTGCTTGAACCGGTTTAGCTTTGAGAATTACATCGCTGGAGTTACCCTTCAATAATTGCGAAAGTGAAACGGGGTAATCATAACCCTCCCATCCTACGGCTTGTGTAAACGTGTCGGTATCAAAATACTTAGTATGAGTTCTCTCTAGCGCATTTTCTATATCAGTATTAAGTTGCGCTTGACCCATATTTGCTTCGATATATTGAAGCATATCTAAGCTTGTTGATTTAATACCATAGGCTTGTGCATCAAGAATACCTGGATTAACTCTAACGGGTTTTCCCTCAGAACTATAACCAAAAGCATAGTTGTTAAGCTTATCCTTTGGTACATCGACAAAGGTATTGGTCATACCGAGCTCAGGCAGGATGACGGTTTCCATCATTTCCGTATAGTCTGACTTCATACTCAAGGCACCGATGTAGCCAAATAGACCAATACTAGGGTTTGAGTACTTCCTCTTAGTACCGGCTTCGTACTCCGGTTTCCACGTTTTGTAGTACTGCATCATTTCAGCGTCGTTCGTTACTTCGCTAGGGAATTGCAATGGTAGACCACCTGCAGTGTAGGTGGCGACATTAACTAGCTTGGTATTACCCAGAGCACTATTCTCTAATTCTGGAATATAATCTTTGACCTTGTCATCCATGTCTAGCTTACCTTTTTCTTGGGCGTACCCAGTCAAAGTAGCAGCAAAAGTTTTACTGATAGAGCCGAGTTCAAAAATTGTGTCGTTGGTGACTAAACTCCCCTTACTTACGTCAGCCAAACCGTAATTATAAAAATAACGTTTACCATCAATCGTTACTGCAACAGCCAACCCCGGAATGTCGTATTCGTTGATTAATCCTTTAGCGCATTCATCAACTACGCTCTTTAATTGACTGCTAACCGTTAACTCCGTTTTCGCAAACGTGACGAAAGAAGTGAGCGATAAAATGGCCAGCAAGGCATTGTTTAACTTCATTGAACCCTCAATTTTTTAATTTTAACTTATAATTAATTTCTAGTTTATTCCAAGGCTTTTAACTTTTTATATAAAAGTAATCCTGACTTGAAGAACTCCAATCGTTAACCCTCGATGAATAACACTGTGTCTTCAAATTTTTAGTGCGATATAAACAGGTCTAAACCTGATCACCGTTGATAGGTAGGACGGTTAGATACGAATGTAAGTAACATCCGTTTCCAAAATGGGGAAATAGTGTACTCAATTACGCTTTCTCCATATCACGATAACGGTATACTAGGTAGATATACTTGGTATATACAGATCCACATCCTCACAACGCTTTAGAACCACTTTTCAACGTCTACAGAGAAAACGATGCCATTTTCACTACACTTCGAAACTGGAAAAGTCACCAGCCAACAACTTTACTCCGAGATATACCAAGGGATATTAGAAGGCAGATTACGATCAAATGAGAGATTACCATCAACTCGCATGCTGTCGAAAAAGTTAGGCATAGCAAGAAACACTGTCATTTCAGTGTATGAGCGACTTCAGTTCGAGGGGTGGATAGTAAAAAAGGCAGGGTCTGGCACGTACGTAAGTAATGCTCTAGAACAAACGGTGAATCAAGATAAGAGACCAATAAAACACTACCAACTAGGGGTGTTTGGCACTAACGCAGCGAAGAAGCCAGAGATCATCGCACCAAAGAATCTAGACTATGACTTCACTTTAGGCGTTCCTGATCATCAGAGAATAGCAAAGCATATTTGGCGACACTCAAGACTGAGTAGGCTCAATGCATTAACTCCAGAGTTTGCACATGGTGGTGATTTGCAAGGGTTAGCTTGTTTACGAGAGTCTATCTGCGAGTATGTGAGACACTCGAGAGGCGTAATCTGTGACCCTGAAGACATCATCATTACGCAAGGGTGCCAGCAGGCAATAATGACGACTCTCCTTACATTACTCTCTCCCGGGGATCTCGTGTCGACGGAAGATCCAGGATATCCTGTTTTTCGAAATCAAGCTCGATTACTTGGCGCGCAAATAGGCTCCGTGCCGATGGACGACCAAGGTGTTGTCGTTGAATCAATCCCTTCTAATGCCAAAATTATTTATACAACGCCTAGTCATCAGTTCCCTTTAGGCTTTAGCTACTCAGCTGACAGGAAGTTAGAACTGCTGAGATGGGCAGAAGTTAATAACGCAATCATTATCGAAGATGATTATGATTCGGAATATCACTATCTCAATACCAGTAAGAAAGCTCTCAAGTCACAAGACAAAAATGACTGCGTCGTTATGATAGGCAGTTTCTCTAAAATACTATTTCCCGGCATACGCATTGGCTATATGATTCCGCCAAAGTCTTTAATAGAGCCAATTTCAAATATGTTATGGCACTTGGGAAGAAGTACATCTGTAGTGTCTCAAATCCTACTTGACGAATTCATGCGTGACGGTCATTTCTCTCACCATTTACTCAATATGAATAAAATCTACAGCGAAAGGTATAATAAGCTAACTCAATTAATTGACAACATAGATTGCTTACAACGTATTCCAAGCCAAGGTGGATTGCATATAGCAGCTGAAGTATCGGGATGCGCGACACAAATGATGAATAAATTTGCTTCATCAAATGTAGCGGTTTACCCATCATCGCATTTTTCTATCAACAATCATTCTAATGCCCTCTTATTTGGATTTGGCATTATTCCTACCCAAAAAATAGAAAAAGCATTTGATATTATTCAATCAATATTGGATTAAAACAGATATAAAATTATCGTTTTGCTCGGTATCAATTTATCGTCGCAGTTATCAGCATCAGGGCGACAGCCAGCGTGGAACGCTTTTCAACCCAATAAGGGTTCAATACGAACTGTGTCGCTCTGACACGCTTGGTTTGGCTTCAGCCCCAACACTATATTTCTTCGACTGTAAACGTACTAGGTTCAAAGTAAAGCGACGTATCACGCTGACATTTGCAGCACTACCAACAACCCTATTGCGTAAATCATCTTCTTTTAAGTTAAGTTCACATCGAGCATTCAATGAACCTTATTTTTCTAATATCGAACCGTAAGTTCTGTTTAACACTCTATCAAAACACTATCTTTCGCTAGATGTTAAAGAAGAAAAGACTTCAAGGTAATTAAGGATTTGTTATAGACTATTGACCTACATAATAAAGAGCACAATCACGACATTAATCTCCAGTGATTTACCATACCGCTTCATGAGCAATTGGAATATAAATTATCGAAAAATACCAAACCATAAGTTAATACGCTGCTAACGGCTCAAAAAAATAACGAAGTTGTAGCGCAATTATATCAACATCATTTTCATGTAAAAAATAACGAGCGCCTTGGACACCGATCTCCCAATTATCTGAGAGGTTGTAGCCAACTTCTGCACCAATATATCCATCAAAACCATCCACTTCCGTCGTTATCTTGCTGCCTTGATACGTACTTTCAATATCGGTATCCCAGAACAAGCCCCCCAAACTCAGTTTTGCGGACCATGAATTGTATTGCCAGAACTTATAACCGATGTCGAAGCCCATGCCCTTAACAAGGAGTGGGGCTATAGATGCGACATTGGCGTGATAGTCTTCTGGTGAAGTAGTAGCACTACGCAATGTAGCACTACCTTCACCCATATCAATATAACGAATAGTTCCAGACCATTGATCAGAAAAAGTATATCCCAACCCGACAGAGCGATAGAACCCGGTGTTGTCAGTAGAGATTACGTTATCACCTTTAACAGCATCACGCTCATCTGCATGGCTTGACCCCATTTGAACATCAACATACCAGCCCGCTTGACTACTAAAACTAAACACAGCAATTAGTGCTAGAGCACTGTTTCTTCCATAACGTTGCATGGCTCCTAACAAAATCAAAAGCATCAACACCATGCCACCCAATGATCCTGCTGAAGTATTTTCAACCTTTACATCTCTTACCAACTTAACGGTCACTATAACTTTCCCCGCGTCTTGCAGGCCTTGGCTATCCTGAATGATATATGTCAACACATCATTGCCTTCAAACCCTGAGGTAGGGGTATAGGTCACGCTCTGATCTGCATTCATGACCGCCTGCCCATACTGCGCTTGGACTGAAACCAACTTCAATGTGTCGTTATCCGGATCGGTATCGTTAGCAAGGACATAAACCGTGACAGGGGTACGATCATCGGTGGTAATATTATCGTCCACCGCATTCGGATTCTGACTGTTTACCACATTTACCGTCACCTTCGCCGATCCCGTTCCACCATTACCATCCGTTACGCTATAAGTGATCAAAGCCTCCCCGTAGTACTGTGGTTGAGTGACATAACTTAGTTTGTTATCAACCACACTAACACTACCAATATCTACAGAAGCGCGACTTACCTTCAGCCCATCAGCATCAGCATCATTGCTCAATACATCGATCGTCACCGTACCATTGAGACTAACAAACGCATTGTCGTCAATCGCTTGAGGGAGTGTATTATTGCTTACACGAGCGGCAACGACGCCAGGGTCAACGACACTGCCATTAGCCAATCCGTCATCATCGTTCGGACCACCGTCTTCAATGGTAAGTTGTACACACCAGTCACCTTCAGTCAGACCCTGTGACCATGAACTGTGCCCTGGTGGCGGACAATAACCAGCCTCGCCAGCACTAGAAGAAACCGTGTTTTGAGCATCCTCAATAAAGTCTATCCACCCCTGTTCAGCGTTATACTTTCGGTACACTGCATTTGTTGGAACAGGTAAACGCTGAGGCAAAACTAATTGATAGCTTTGGCCGGGCAGCGGCAAATTAGTTACTACAAAATCAAAGATTCCCCCTATGCTCTTCATGTTGATATCTTTAGGAAGCTCCTCATCCAGCAATAAAGCTCCTCCTGTTGCGTTAGTCAGAATGGTTATTCCTTTGCGTAAACAGACACCTGGCTGCCCCTCAATGAGGAAGCGATCTTTTTCTGACACAACCTGTTGAATTACGTTACAGTCAGAAATTGCATCAAGATAATCAGGGATACCATCACCATCACTATCATTATGACCTTCTTGATCATCCGGGATTAAGTCGCCATCACTGTCTTCACTCCCGAGCTCCGCCAATGTTTGTACCACTTCTAAATAGACATTCCGTGTCACTGATAATGGTGGAGTGCCATTGTCAGTAACTGTCAATTGCAAATTGTAAATCGCTGAACTCAGTAATTGCGGAGAGAAAGTCAATGTTTCGCTGTACATCTGCCCCGCAATCGCTTGGTTAAGTACATCGCTATCACTACTCCATCTGAAACTGTGTATATCGGACATATTGGCATCACTAACACTGCTCGTGATTGTGACCGGTTCAACACCATTTTCAATTTGGCTCCGCTGCTCCCCCGCCTGAGATACACTTACCGTGACCTTCGGAGCCACATTCTCTTCAAAGATTGTCAAGGTGTAACGACGCTTACTACCTAGATTAAGGGTGCTGTCCAGATCAATCACTAAGGTTTCAACGCCCTCATTTTGTCCATCATTAAGTAGTTCGAACGAAAGTTTGCCTTCGGTACCACTAGGTATCACCACTTCACCAGAGGTGAGCGTGTGGTCATCACTGTCCGTGCTTCCTGAAACCGTATAAGGTATGATTACTGGGTAGCTCGGCGAAGGACCGTTAAGGTGTATCGATACGCTATGATTGGTGCCTTCCGTGGTTTGCGCATCTTTGGAGATACTTATCAGTGGATACACTGTTACCGTTTGACTAGCTTCAGCGACGTTTCCATCAGAGTCTTGAGTGCGCCAATAGACCGTATTAGTTCCAGGTCGGAAAAAGGTCGTGCTGTCGACCAATGAAACAGGTAATAGCTTGCCTGTACTATCTCGTGCCACAGCAGAGCCTAATGCAACTTTAGTAAAGAGCGAAGTTGCGTTCACTTCGATATCTGAAGGTGCGGCTATTGTTGGTGCGTCCAATTTCGCACTTTTAATTGTCACGATTGCTTTCGCGGTGGCCTTTCCACCGTTACCATCTTTCACACTGTATTGCACTGCCACTGTACCAATTGAGGTCGTTACCAATTGGATTTGACTGCCCACAATCGTTGCCGTTCCAGATGTAGGTTTAACCCATTCCAGTTGTAATGTATCTAGATCAACATCGCTGTCGTTGCTGAGTACATCCAATAAGTAGCTACCATCGTTACTCTCGGTAAAGACATAGGTATCATTAACCGCCACTGGCTCATCATTAACGTTGATTACCGTGATGCTAAACGCTGCTAAAGATGTGCTTAGCTCACCGTCTGAGACACTAATAACAATATTATTGGTGCTGCCAACATGCTCATTTTCCGGCGTACCACTTAGCAACCCAGTTGCTCTATCAAAGGTTGCCCATGATGGTTTATTGCGGATTGAAAAGCTCAAGCTACTACTATCAACATCCGATGCCTGCAGCGCAAAGCGGTACGTACTGCCTTCGTTGACGGTAAGAGCAGGAGTGCCACTGATCACTGGCGCGTCATTGACATTGTTAACCACAATACTGAATCTATTGAGCATTGTGGTCGTGAGACCATCAGAAACCGAGATAACAATGCCCTGATATTTGCCAACATCACCATTATCTGGTGTACCACTAAGCGTGCCTGTTGATGCATCAAAGCTAGCCCAAGATGGCTTGTTCACGATACTGAAGGTGAAGGCTTGGCTGTCAACATCTGACACTTGTGGCGTGAACAGATAGGTGCTGTCTTCATTCACTTGTGTTGCTGGTGAACCAGAGATAACGGGTGCATCGTTAACGTTATTCACAGTAATCGAAAAAGCTGACAATGAGGAAGAAATAGAGCCATCGGATACGCTAATCACGATACCTGGATAAGTCCCCACATAACGGTTACTTGGCGTGCCAGAAAGCGCTCCTGTTGTCTTGTCAAATGTAGCCCAAGGTGGCTTGTTAGCTATCAAGTAGGTCAGAGTATCCGCTGGGTCATTGTCCAATGCCGCGGGCACAAACTGATACACACTATCTTCATCAACTTGCGCCGATGGGGTACCCGTAATCACTGGCGCGTCATTAACGTTATTCACCGTGATGGTCACTAACGCCACTCCAGAGGTAAGTTCTCCGTCACTTACGCTGTAAGTGAAACTGTCCTGACCAAAGAAGTTACTGTTACCCGTATAAACCGCGTGATTGCCTGTGACGGTAACATTACCGTTGACTGGCGATTTTACAATTTGATAGCTCAAAGATGAGCCTTCTGCATCGTTACCATTTAAAGTAATGGTCAGCGGTATTTCTTCCTCTCCCGTAGCACTGATATCGGTCGCGGTTGGTGTATCGTTGACTGCATTAACCGTCAAATCGACACGAACCTCTGTCGAGTCGAGATCACCGTCGTTGACCTTGAACAAGAAGAAGTCGGAGCCATTGAAGTCCGCTTCTGGTGTATAGCGCCAACTATTATTGGTCAACTGCTCTAGCACGCCATGACTGACTTGCTCAGTGATAAGATACTGCAGAGTGTCATCATCGTTATCAATATCTGAACCAACCAGCGTGATCACCAAACTATTGTCTTCATCAAGCGTTTGTGACTGTGCTTGCGCCATTGGTGCGTCGTTGACTGGTGTTACTGTCATGGTCACTGTTGCGGCGTTAGATACAGCACCTGCTAAGTCTGCCACCGTATAGGTGAAGCTATCTTCACCGAAGTAGTTCTCATTGGGGTTGTAAACAATCGCTCCTGACGCCGTCACGTTCACACTGCCATGTGCTGGCGTATCGACGACTGTGACACTAGTGAGTTCAAAACTGTCTCCAACATCGGCATCACTATCATTGCCTAATACATTGACCTCGAAGGAGCCTCCCTCTAGTAGTTGTGCACTGTTATCAACAGCAACGGGGGCATCATTCACTGGCGTAATATTGAGCGTGACGGTTGCAGGTACTGAGACTGCTTGACCACTATCGGTTAGCATGTAGGTAAAGCTATGTTGACCATTAACGTTCGCTGTTGGCACAATCTTTAAGGTCCCATCGACATTGACACTGACCGTGGCAAAACTGTATACCCCCTCTCCTTGACCAAGATCTTGCAGGGTAATACTACTCGGGGTGAATGACCCATCTTCAATATCACTGTCGTTACTTAAAATATCGAGTGTCGATGTGATATCTTCATCAAAAGTAAAACTGTCTTCCTCCGCTACTGGTGAGTCATTGACGGAACCGATATTGACGCTGACCGTGGCCGCAAGAGAAACGCCGCCTTCACTGTCTGCGATCGTGTAAGTAAAGCTATCGCTACCATTTTCATTCGGATTCGGCGTATATACAAAAGTGCCTACAGTTTGATCAATGGCTACTTGTCCTTTTTGAGGCAAACTAACTAACGATAAATCACCCGTTGGGATGCCATCTTCAACATCCTCCGCTTGACTACGCGCGCTGACTGCTGCGCTTGCGGTATCTTCGTCGGTGTTGATGTTCAGCGCTTTAGCGACTGGCGCATCATTTATAGCCATGATAGTGACGGTCACTGTCGCCTCTTGCGACTCCTGCAGCAGGGCATCTTTCACGGTATAGGTAAAGCTATCTGTGCCTGTCTCATTATTATTTGGCGTATAGGTAACAACGCCGTTGCTGATCGACACCTGACCTTTAATTGGTTGCGTTTTAATCGTTGTAGAAGAAGCGACCATGTCATCATTAACATCGGAATCGTTGGCTAACAGATTAAATTGTTTCGCCGTATCTTCCTCAGTCGAGAAGCTATCATCAACTACCGTTGGCGCGACATCGTAGCGTTTGGTCACAGTATCCGTCACTGCATCAGATGCGTTGCCTGCGGCATCGGTTACCACCACGCTTACTGTCAACGTCCCCTCTTGCAAAATAGTGACGTCAATGCCCGTTACTTGCATGGTCTCCGAAGAAATTGTTTGACTAGCGCCGTCAATGGTCGTGGTACCGTCGGTCACGCTATAAGTGAACATCGCGTTCACTTCAGCTGCTGCGAAGGTAAAGCTCATCGCCTGTTCGTTGGTTTTGTTAATGCTCTCCTGATCAATGCTGATGCTATGTCCAGTCGGGATCCCCGTATCCACTGAGATCAACAACTGAGTCGCTGCTGTATTGAGGTTGCCAGCTGCGTCGCTAAATTTCTCGGCTGCAACATCAATAGTTGCATCCTCAGTGCTTTCTTCTGCAGGTGTAAAGGTAGCCGTGTAACTGGCGCTACCGCCCGCAAAGTTAGAAAGAGTTCCTCCAGCCACGGTCACATCGGCTTCGGAAAAATCAGTTGCGGCTTCACTCAAGGTAAACGTGAGTGTTGCCGTTTCACCCGCTTTCAACGCAGCGCTGGAGCTAGTGATACTAACGGTTGGAAGCACAGTATCGACGCTGATGGAAAGTGGTGTAGCTGCACTATTGGTGTTACCAGAGGCATCGGTAAATGTGCCTGTGGCAACTTCAATAGTACCGCTCGTCGCACTCTCTTCCGTTGGTGTAAAGGTCGCAGTGTAGCTGCTACTACTGCCAGCAAAACCAGACAAAGTACCGCCACTAACCGTGATATCCGCCTCGGTAAAATCGCTCGACGCTTCACTTAAGGTAAAGGTAATGGTCGCCGTTTCGTCCGCTTTCAGCGCCAATTTATCACTGGAGATAGTCACACTCGGCACTAAACTATCAACGGTTATAGACAGTTGAGGCGCAGCAGTGTTGCTATTCCCGGCAGCATCGGTAAAGAAATCTGCCGCCACGTTAATCGTCGCTGTACTTGTACTGTCTCTATCCGGCGTAAAGGTGGCCGTGTAATTGTCACCGCTGCCCGCAAAGTTAGACAAACTGCCGCCAGTGACGGTGACATCTGACTCAGTAAAGTCACTTGAGGACTCACTTAAGGTGAACGTGATACTCGCCGTTTCGCCAGAGATCAAATCAAGGTCTGAGCTGCTCAAAGAAACAGTTGGCCTCACGTTATCTAACGTAATTGTTGTGCTATCTATACTGGAGGTGTTGCCCGCCGCATCGCTCTGGCTCGCCGCGACCGTCAGGGTGCCGTTGTTAAACGCACTTACATCAAACTCACTGCCAATAGTCGTCCAAGCCCCGGTATTGTCGGCCGTCACCGTACGACTGACTGAGTTGTTATTGTCCGTGATGGTCACGGTCACACTATTGCCAGCCTCCGCGCCGGAGCCAGCAATCAGCACATCATTGTCTTCTGCCGCATTGACGATACCGTCGATTGCAATCGGCGTGGAAATGGTAACAGCGGATGGCGCTGCGTTATCTAGGGTTACGCTCTGGGTGGCTACGGTGGAGATATTACCTGCTATATCAGCTTGGGTTGCAGACACAGTCAGGGTGCCATTGCTCAAGCCACTGATATCCAGCTCGCTGCCGCTCAACGTCCAGTTGCCTGAGTTGTCGGTCGTCACCGTACGACTGACAGAGCTGTTGTTATCCGTGATAGTCACGGTCACGCTGTTGCCTGCTTCCGCGCCGGAGCCAGCAATCAACACATCGTTATCTTCCACTGCATTAACAATACCATCGGTTTCAATCGGTGTAGTGATGGTAACAGCTGATGGTGCGGCGTTATCTAAGGTAATGCTCTGGGTGGTCACTCTGGAGGTATTACCCGCCGTATCCGATTGCGTCACAGCAACTATGAGTGTGCCGTTGTTCAGGCCACTGACATCAAGCTCACTGCCGCTCAACGTCCAGCTGCCTGAGTTGTCGGCCGTCACCGTACGGCTGACAGAGCTGTTATTGTCCGTGATAGTCACGGTCACGCTATTGCCTGCTTCCGCACTGAAGCCAGCGATCAGTACGTCGTTGTCTTCTGCCGCATTGACGATCCCATCAGTTTCAATCGGCGTATTGATGATTACAGCAGATGGGTCTGCATTGTCCAGAGTAATACTCTGGGTGGCTGCGGTAGAAGTATTACCTGCTATATCTGCTTGGGTTGCAGACACCGTCAGGGTACCGTTGTTAAACGCACCTACATCAAGCTCACTGCCGCTCAACGTCCAGTTGCCTGAGTTATCGGCCGTCACCGTACGGCTGACAGAACTGTTATTGTCCGTGATAGTCACGGTCACGCTGTTGCCTACTTCCGCGCCGGAGCCAGCAATCAGTACGTCGTTGTCTTCTGCCGCATTGACAATACCATCGGTTTCAATCGGCGTGGTGATGGTCACTGCTGATGGGGCTGCATTGTCTAGGGTAACACTCTGGCTAGCTGCGGTGGAGATATTACCTGCTATATCTGCTTGGGTTGCAGACACCGTCAGGGTGCCATTGTTCAGGCCACTGACATCCAGCTCGCTGCCGCTCAGCGTCCAGTTGCCTGAGTTGTCGGCCGTCACCGTACGACTGACAGAGCTGTTATTGTCTGTGATAGTCACGGTCACGCTGTTGCCTGCTTCCGCGCCGGAGCCAGCGATCAACACATCGTTGTCTTCTGCAGCGTTGACGATACTGTCAGCCTCAATCGGCGTAGTAATGCTCACTGCGGATGGTGCTATTGTATCAATGGTGACACTTAACGCGTTGGATGCCGAGCTAACATTATCATCGCTATCAGACGCTTTAGCACTTATTGCATGTGTAATGCCAGACGCCAACTCATTGGTTGTTATCTGCCAGTTTCCTCCAGTAGCAGTGCCTGTGCCAATAACCGTTGCACCTCCACCGACTTGATCACTGTATAAAGTAACGATCGATCCACTCTCGGAAATCCCACTAAACGTTGGAGTAGTGTCACTGGTAATATTATCAGTATTTAATGATCCGGTATCCGAACTAGCATCTAAATCGGGTGTAGATGGCGCATTTGGCGTGGTATCGACCGTAGTAAAGTTAAATGTGGCATCATCGCTGATCCCAGCGAAGCTATTATTTGCGCTGTCAGCCACGGCACTGGATTCAATATGAATGGCGTAGGTCCGGTTCCCTGCCAGATCACTGGTTGGGTTTAAGTAAACTTTATTGTTGGTAACACTGATGCGACCAGCGCCTGGTGATGTTGTTGTGCCATCGCTTTCGGTGGCAACATTAAATACTTCAAAGTCGCGACTGTCGGTAACATTACGAATGGTAATATTGCCGCTCTTCAGCTCAATATTTTCATCGAAGGCAATCTCGATGTTGTTGCTAACAGAAACATTGGTTGCATCATCAGTGGGAGTTGAGCTCGCACTGACAAAAGTAGGCGCGGTAGAGTCTGAAACCGCAGCGTCATCAATCTTGATACTTCTGATAAGATAACGAGAGTCAGCACCCGGACTTCGGGTAAACGCCATAGTCACTGTATCAACGTCCTGCCATGCCGAATCATTAAAATCTGTACCACGGGTCAGGGTAAACAAGTCCTGTAACCCTGAGTTTGCTTCACCACCTTTTGGCAAGGTGACAGTTTCGGTCACTGTTTGAATATCATTAGAGAAGCCAGTTAACACAAGTTGATACGTTTTATCTGAGTCTCGGGCCGACCCCTGCATATAGGTAATTTCGTCGAAACTGAAGTTAGTACTTGATTTCTCAAAAAAGCGGAAGCCACGATTGTTGAACTCATTAATCATGGTATTTGAGTAAAGAACACCAGCTACAAATCCGAGGTCATTTAGGCCAGTAAACGGAGTGCCATCCGAGCTAGTGCCCGCATCTAATACCATAGATACAGTACCTGCATTGGTAAGAGTGACTGAGGGCATACCCCCTGTGACGCCGGTCTCCACCTCACTAAAATTGGAACCTGAACCATTAGAGTAGTTAATCGTTTGCTGTGCAGCCCAGGCTCCACCGGAAAAAAACGCTGAGAACACCCATGCTGTTGTAATTGCGATCGCAACCTGACGATGTAATCTCATTTTCCTCTCCTGAAGATGACGGCCTTATCAACATGGCCGGGTTATCATAATCAACTTAAATATTTAATTTTTTTATAGGAAAGGATTAGCTAAAGATTCAGCCAATTCTTTCTTGGTTGATTAGCTGTGCGGTGGGTATACTCCCGCAGTGGCAATTAACCAATTAATCGGCAATACCGGGCTCAGAATATTAAGTGGCATTGAACCGCCTGTTTCAGTCACAGTTACAGTACCTCCGCCCGAGCCACTACCAGACACACTTAAGCCTTCGATCTCGGTCAAATCTGGTTGCTGAAACGTCGGTTTATAGAACCCGGGGGTAGAGTTTTGCGCTATATACGAATTACTATCGGGTACCTGTGTATTTGCAGCATTGGTAGCAACCTGCATCCTGCCTGTTACAGGTGCAGAAGTGCCAAGAGGGGTAAAAATTGCCGTATGTAAGTGTGCTGGCATTTGAGTTATATCAATAGTTACCAGTTCAGTACCCAATCTTTCTCCCTGATGATAATCCATCCCCCCAGGTCGTGTGCCTACACCAACTGGACTGCGGCCACGCAAATCAGGTAAACCAAAGGTAGTTCGGGCGTCACCTCCGTATAGAGTGCTAACTAGAGAGAAGAGCGCTGGATTATCTTCAATTGCCTGCATTTGCCCCGAGCACATTGCCCAATTTCTAATTGCAAAATTGCCACCAAATGCGGTTAGTGTCCCAAGATACGGTTCTGTAGCCATACTGTTCTTCCTTTCAACGTATACACTTAAGTTAAAACCAGCCCATAACGAAATTGGTGTGGTTGGTTAAAACTTTCCAATCTCGCATTACTAAATACCGTTACGGGCTTCATCACTGCCGCAAAGAGCCGTATTGAGATATTTATTTACTCACAAGCAGAAGCGTGCTGGAGCAATGACATCCCAGCATCTAGCCCAGCCATTTGCGCATAGCGATAACCCGAAAACACGCCTTGCGGTGTAGCAATAACATCTATTGATATGGCGCTATCTAACGTTTTCACTTGTAACCCATGTTGTGGGCTGATCTCGAGAATTCTCCCCGCCTCTACACCGACTAAAGAAGTCTCCATTGCGCTTGCTTGCAAAACATTGGCGACACCACTTGGCAAGCTCAACATCGCACCACCGAAGTCATGATTGCCTGCTCGCACTAAGTTGACGATTTCGCGACTCGTTTGCACGTTCCAACGAAGGTGCAGATCA
The DNA here is from genome assembly GCF_033337405.1 of Vibrio sp. YT-16. Taxonomy (NCBI): domain Bacteria; kingdom Pseudomonadati; phylum Pseudomonadota; class Gammaproteobacteria; order Vibrionales; family Vibrionaceae; genus Vibrio; species Vibrio sp. YT-16. Next base: position 244,097 of record NZ_JAWOQQ010000002.1, on the reverse strand, counting down.
TGTTGGTTTACTGCTCGTGCCACTTCGTTGGGGTTTGATACTTGTTCACGCCAAACCAGCCCTTGCTTTTGTTGCGCGATGAGGAAGTCATACATCAGCTTAGCCGTCATTTGTGACGCTTTTTGCTGAGCACTGGTTAAGGTCTCAAACGGGTGAAATGGTACCTCTAACTCCATTCCTATAGCGCCGGAATCAGCCGATGCCTCAAGACGATGCAGGGTGAGGCTAAAGGTGTCTAAACCCTCTCTTAATTGCCAATAGAGAGGCATCGGGCCTCGATACTCGGGCAGCTTTCCCGGATGAATGTTGTACAAGTTTCCGTTGAAAAACTGACACAGCGAGGAATGAACTATGTGCCTGAACAAATAGATAACGCCATCCGTGACTCGCCAAACATCGAGTTGCGCTATCAAAGCACTGCTGTCATTGGCGGTATACTGAGCAATATGAATCGATTGAGCGCTCAGATAGCTCTGTAGCTGCTGTAAGTCAGGATTTAGTTCTCCTTCCGGTACTACCACGCCCGCCAATTTATGCTGTTGTGCCAACAACTGAATGATGGGCAAGGCGTAACAACTTCCTGTAAAAACGACGTATTTTTGCTGCATATCGAAATCATCCATGGGTGGCGACAAAACCTGGCAATCCGGTTAACTGATAATAGAAACTGACCTTATCCCCTCCCTTCGCTTCAAAGTAATGGTGTTCAACAGCTTTGGGCTTGGCATCCACATAAAAAGTCATGTCGGGTTTAGGATGGGTAATACCAGAGTCGTATTGTCCGACCATCGCATCTCCGTAAGTATCGATATGGCTGTAAATGGCGAGGATACGTTTTGCCATATCTGGCACATCTTTCGGCAGCTCAATGGTGTTGCCTTGCAGCATTTTTATTCCACCATCTAGCTCAAAAATCTCGCTTCTGAGCAACATGGCTTTATTGACGTTAAGAATTTCTCCCAGATCAATTCGATCATCGATCGCTTCCGGCTGGCAATGGTTGGAATGTGCATACTCTGCTTTTTCCCATTGTTGATTAAATTCCGTCTCCCCGATGACCATCATGGCGCGCACAGATACCTGATTGGGGATCATTTCGCCTTGAATATGTAAATATTGAACCAAATGTTTCGCGATGCTGAGGAACCCTTCCCGACTAAAGCCATGCTGCATCGCTTCAAGTATCAGGAGATCAAACGTTTGAGTTGGCGAAAATTGGGTAGCATCTTCTTCCACTAAGGCTTCAATGTAGTCTGCGATATCGAGATCCGCGATCAATTGATTGAGTGCTTTAATGGCTCCGGGGTGAATATCTACTAGTGTCACCTGAAGCTGCTCTGCGCTAATTCGATCACTTTGTTTGTAGTGAGCAAGTAAAGGCAGCAGCAATGGTGCAAAGGGGCCGCAAGCTGGATAAAGCACTTTAACCTGTGACTTGTTGGCAAGCATATGTTGGATAGCTTTGTTTATACCACACGCAAAGCCTTTAATTCGGTACACATCTTTGATGGTGTGTTTACAGTTAAGTGGGGACATCACCAGCCCAGACGTGGAAATGTACTGTCGGGTCAGTTCCTCTTGAGTGAGTTTAGCCAGAGAAAGAGATTGGCAAGCGTTGCCATACATGCTCTGAAAGGCTTGCACCAGTGTTCGGTGCTCAACTTTCGTCTCCTTCAATACGAGCTCAACTGCCGCAGCGAAACTCTCTTTCAGTTGCCGTTGGCGTTCAGCCGTGCTGAGTTGGTTTTGGAGCATAGCCTCAAGTTGAGTCCGTAATGAGTACTTAAGCAGCTCATCCATTTCGGGTTCAGCAAAACCAAACTGTTGAGTTTGTTGCTGCACTTCTTCAACACCGACCGTCTCACGAGATTGAGGACGTTGCTGGTAGAATTCTATAGATGAGCCTTTTTGCATAATTCATGAACCTCACTTGCCGCTGTAGCAGTAGTTAATGATGTAACACACCTGTACTTGAGAAAAACATATGCCAGAGGTCCGCGTTACAATATCTCAGCTCCCGGCTCTAACTTCATAAACCGTACTGACAAAATTGGGCAGAAAAATTGAGATAAAAACAGTTCTAATCCTGTAAATTCAGATAGTAGTAAATAGTTAGGGTAATAGGCCTTTCGATGTGATTCTTCTAAAGCAAGCGCTTGCCAATCCCCTCGATGGCAAGATCGTTTGACATATGGCAGCCACGCAGTCTCCTTAATAGAGGTAAGCGCGGCACTCAAGTGTGGTGTAATATGAAAGCCTTTTAACAGGCAGAAAAAGCCAATATCCATAGTATAAAGCCAACTATTTATAATATTGAAATTAAAATAATTTTTTCGGCAGTTATTTTGAAATTGCCGATATTTGATTTATAGACTAGAAAAAATCAGTTAGCCAGAATAGAGATCAAAAAAAACACTAAAAATAAGATTGTCAATTTATATCTCTAAAATTAAAGAATTTAATTTTTAAAGTTTAATGAAGTCCAATATAAGTTTAAGGTGTGCAATCTTTTAAAAGATATAAGTTTAAAGATATTTCAAAAAACTTATTAAGAAAAACATGAACTCACAAAAATAAATATCAAAATTATTAATAAAAAAACACCACTAATATAACAATGAATTAAGGTGGTTTGAAGATTAAAATGCCCATTTCATTTTCGTATATAACATTTTAACTACTAGTATTATATATGTGGTGAAATAAGATAAATTTATTCACTCAACATATCCAATCGATTCAGGTTTACTGGGAAAAGCTATACGTTACAACGGAGTGAAATATGGCAAATAGGGATGGAAGAATTCCACTCAACGTATTACGACTCAAAGAACTGAGAAAGAAATTAGGACTGAGCCAAGAAAGACTGGCGGAAGAATGCTTTCAACAGGGTTTTGTCGTATCTATTGCTTCCATAAAGCGAGCAGAGTCTGGGGCGAATGTGCTGTATCGTACCGCATCCAATCTCGCGGAATACTTTTCTGTCCCCGTAGAGGACCTCTTAATAGATCGGGCCTCAGAACCATTACTTACAAATGTATCTTCATCACCACCATATTTTTTTATTTTTGCAATCGAAGCAAAGTGTGATTTGACCGCAAAGACTCTGCAAACATTACTTTTCAGCCAAAACACTACACCCATAATAAAAAACCGGACGTTTGTTCTTACTTGGTCTATACAGGAATCGGACGAATATGTTTTTGAACGAATTCGACAACTAGCCCTTCAATTACAGGTTGCTCTTTCGGCTTCGATTCGGTCTTTTATCAATGTGAAATACAAGCATCGAGTCACTGAGCTATCGGAACATCCGAATGCGATAACCCCAATCAATGACATCCTAGTTAAAATCCCTTGGGGAGAAATAGCTGCTTGTCCTTGCTTTATCTCGTCCAATTGTGCCAGACCAATAAAACCGTTTCTAACAGGAGAGCCAGACTTCAACAACTGGCATCTTGTATCCTTACACCAAAGCCATACTGACTGTTTTGTAGGGCGTAAACTTGAACTAGAAACATTGAATAGCGGAATCAAGCGATGGCAAAAACAAGAAGCAGGCCAAACGTATTGTATTACTGGTACCGCAGGGATAGGAAAGACCAGCCTACTCAACCAAGTCATTGCGTCTTTGAATCGATCTTCGTGTTTAACCACAGAGATTCAAATCCTGAATCATGGCAGTGCTGATCTCTTGTCCCCTCAAAATATATTCACTCGGGCAATTTGTTCATTTACTCGTGAAGATACCGATGATTCTATTCGTCAGCAAACTGTCGAGTCATCAATTCCCTCTTCTTTCCACCTCTGCCTTTATTGGTTAATGGGGGTAACACTCAACGAATCAGAAAAGCAGTTGCTGAACTTAATGGAGTTCCAAACGCTGAAACAAACGATAGAGCAATCTATCCCTTTCTTAATTCAACAACGGCAGACCAGCAAACCGCATTTGATTATTGTTGAAGATGTCCATTGGGCCGACGAAGTAATGTTGGCATTTCTTGAGACACTGCTACCTCATATCACAAAAACCAATATTTTACTCTTTCTGACGTTTAGGCAGCAAAAACGACTTAGTTCCAAACAATCTTGGTTTGCCAACGTGAATCTAATCGAACTTAGGGAGTTATCATCTGAAGAGTCTTACGAGTTAGCTTGCTCAATAACATGCCAACAGAATAAACATATCAATGACTGTATAAAGCTTGCGAAAGGCCATCCTCTATACTTGCGCCAAACACTGCTTTGCTCTCAGTTTGATAAAGACGTTCCGGAGTCATTGGAACATTTAGTTTCGATACAATTAGCTCAACTTCCAGCCCAAGATCGCCAAGCACTCTGTACTGCCTCTGTGTTGGGGCAGTGCTTTCAACTGGAGCAACTGCGTGAAATCACTCGAATTCCCGGCTACGTACCAGATAAGTTGGTCGACGCTGGCTTAGTAAAACTCAATGGCGATCAATACCTTTTCCATCATGATTTGATTTGCAATGCTGTTTTCCGTCAAATAGACAAGTCACAGTGTTCAAAAATACACATGGCCTGCGCAAAATGGTATGAGAACCGAGATCGATTCTTATATGCCGTCCATATTAATCATGCCAAGGTCGAAGGTGTATTTACTGTTCTTGAACAGACCGCCAAACATTACCTGAGTAATTATCAGTTTGAAAAAGCACTGACTCTTATTGAGTACGCTATTAAAGAGTCACCTAAAGAACAGATGGCGTATGCACTAAATATGAAAGGAAACTGCCTGTATTCGATGGGACGCATCAAAGAGAGTATTGAGGTTCTTGAGCAAGCGGTTCATCACACAGAAAATGATCCTGAACGTGTTCAATACTATTTAGACCTCATTAACCCCTACCGCTTAACCGACAACTTTGTACAAGCGATGTCGATTTTAGACCAAGCCCAAGCCCTGTGCGAAAAGCTGACGTTAAATAAATCTTTGTGTGAAATCCACTCGATGAGAGGTAATATGCTATTCCCTACTGGGCAGCTAGACGAATGTGAGAAAGAACATTTACTTGCATTATATTACAGTCAGCGAGCAAACTGTTTTCGCGCGAAAGCGAAATCGCTTGGCGGCCTCGGTGATTGTGCCTACGCACAAGGAAAAATGGCTCGCTCATACGAGCACTTAACCGAGTGTTTGCAACTGTGTGAAGAGCATCAGTTGCTTTCGATTGAAACTGCCAATCGCTACATGCTGGCAACAGTGATGATCTATCAACTGCAATCTGACGAAGCACTAAAACAGGCTCAGCATGCCTCGAATCTTGCCTATCTCACGGCAAACCGCCGAGCAGAAATTGTTTCTAGGCTTACGGCTGCATGGATCTTTCTCGACCGTAATGTCTTGGTGCAAGCTGAAAACGAAATCTCGACCGCTCTACAACTTTCAAAACAGCTTAATGCTCATCGATTTGTCGCTTTTCTTTTGGAGTCCAGTGCAAGATTGCACTGGTATCAGGGAAAAGAGGAGAAAGCCCTTTCGGACATCGACACGGCTCTAGATCTTGTTCATATCAATAAGCTACACAATTTTATTGGTCCTTGGCTCGTATCTACCAAGGCACTTATTTGTGGCGATGAATCAACGGCCCTCTCCGCTTTGCGCACTGGTGAGGCTTGGCTAGAATCTACCTGTGTCGGTCATAACTATTTACGCTTTTACCAACAAGGAATCCAAGTAGCGTGGCAGTATAAGCAGCCTACGCTACTTCGAAAATATCGCGATAAGCTGTCTAACTTCACCCGAGAAGATCCGCATCCATGGGGTGACTTTTATATTGAACAAGCGAATCTGATGCTTGCCTTACTCGACCAGTCCAGCTCCGTCTCTGAGTTGTTAAACTTCAATCAGGCCGCGCGTAAGCATCAACTGAATCAGGCTCAAATAAGTGTTGATGAGCTGGACCATTGGCTCTCCACATCTACTCAACCATGAAATATTCAATAAACGAAGAAAGTCGATTAATTGCACCGTCAAGTCATCGTGTTTACTCGATTTACCTCGTCAAACACAGATATTCGAAACCATCGAATATCTGTGTTTTGGCACAGTGTCATCGCTGATGAGATTTATGCTGGCGCAAGATCATTTTGCTCCACCTTAAAGTTCTCGATGCTAGGAACATGCTCAGGCAAAAGTAGAGTAACGCGTTGATTTGCTACTTCAATCCATTTACCTGAACTATTTTTATATCGATAGAATGCCACGCCTGACTTCCAATCATCATTAAGTAGGATGTTGAGCGTTACGTTATGAAGATCAGCTCCTAAAGGAGCAATGCCTAGATAAGGCTGGTAGCCCTGCAACGTCACCATGATATGACAATCACGCATCGTGCATTGATAGTTGAAACTACCATTGAGATCAGACACCACATTTAACGGTGGGTTAATGGCCTGAAAGATATGTCCTTTACCCACTATTGATTTGTCTTCGCTGGCCACGAGTAGATTAACATCGAAGCTCACTCCTCCAGGTAAGCCGTTACCAATTTGATAATGAGCAGTAAAAATTGCTTGTGATTCTTTTGATTCCATTTTCATTGTGTTCTCCAACTGAATTTATTGTCGTTAGTGACCCATTCAATGTAGATAACGCGTCATTCTGGTTCAGTATCAATTTAGGCTCAGATCTACTTGACTACATAAATTATCCACGGTCACGCAGATGCCGATCGTTCTTTTCATCAACCAGATATTGTTGCTCTCTCGCTGATGCTTTTGGCGATTTGTACAGAACAACTGATACCAAACTGATATGGTGAAAATATGCACTCAGTTTAATATTTAAACAACTATTCAATACATAAGCCAAATGGAAAAAATAATGAAACATGAATGGATGCAGGGAACTAAAGAAAACCAAGTGGTAGAACAGCACCCTAACCCTCAAATACAACGCCTCGCTGTACTTAGCGCGTACTCAATCTCAGTCAATAATGCCAAACTGTTTATTCAGAAAATGGATAAGTGCGGTTTTCCTAAAGAACGATTACTGACACCTCTTGAAAACACGGTTTCACCGGTTCCCGGTTTGAACCAATATCAAGTCGAGTCACTCATCTTCAATACTCGCTATCAACACCAACCCTTTGTCATTGTCATGTGCGAAAGTACGCAAGAAGTTCAGCAAGCCTATCTAACAGCAACTCAATTCAATCTCCCGATTCGTGTTCGCTCAGGAGGGCATGATCACGCAGGTGAATGCAGTGGTGACAACGTCATTTTGATTGACGTGAGCAGAATTAAGACCTTCCAATTGTGTGACAATATTGCCACCATTGGTGCTGGCTATCGCTTCTATCAACTGACACCAAAACTTGCAGAGCATGATCGAATGATTGCACATGGAACCTGTGCCACAGTTGGGTTGACTGGCTATATTCAAGGCGGAGGATGGGGCCCTTGGACGCGAAAATACGGCATGTGTTGTGAGCACCTAGTGAGTGCAACCGTGGTATTGGGTGATGGTACGATCACAGAAGTCTCAGCAGAGTCCAACCCTCACCTATTTTGGGCACTAAGAGGCGGCGGAGGCATGAGCTATGGCATTGTTACCGAGCTACGCGTAAAAACATTCCCTTTACCCAAAGAGATCCACCGCTTCGAGCTTCAGTGGAACCTTTATCAAAAAATCAACGGCACGCTTCAGCCAATACCAACTCACCCTACCATAGATGTGCTAAAAAATTGGGAGCAGGCTATAAAAAGTCTCGATACGACTAAACTTCTCGGCACCAACTTGCAAATTGATGCTCTGCCTGAATCATCTAACCACTGTGATCTCGAAACCATCAGCCATCACTGCACCATGTATGGCTACTGGGAAGGAACAGAACAAGATCTTCACCAATTTATAGCCGTTCAATTTGGCGCTTGCTTCCCTGATTTAGTTCAAGTCTATGAAGCACATGGCACTGACTTTGACGGGAAGAAATACGATCACTCCCTGATGAGCACATGGGGGCGCGATTCTTTGTGTCAAAGCGGTTCTCCTTTCCCTCCCGATTATGACGCCCCAGCACCTCACAAAATCACTTCGCGATTGGTGTCAGAGCGAGGTCTTAAACCAGAAGGCTATACTGCACTTTTGCAAAGCTTAACTTCACCTTTGATAAAGCCAGAAAACCGCGATCAAGGGCTATTTAGTTACGTAACCTTAGGGGCGATCACTGGCGGTTTTTATAATCACTCAGACGACCTTGAAGACATATCTTTCCCCTACCGCCAGTGTCAATATACAGTCCAATACCAAACCTGGTGGAATGAAGAGATAAAGCAAAAACTAGAACTACAAAATAACCCAGTACTTGTTGATGTAAACAGAGCCATGGACTGGATTGATAAAGCCAGAGAAGCTGATATACCGGGAACCTATGGTGCCTTCATCAGCTTTAAAGATCCGGCAATTCCGACAAGCGTTTATTTTGATCGAAGCTACCGCGACTTAATCGGTATAAAAGAAAAATACGCTAAGGATAAGTTTAATCACCTTAGAACTAATAAGACCATCATTTAACATCAATATGCATCTTAAAAAGCATATATTAACAGAACGTCATTTGGCCGTTCTATCACGTATAGAAATTAAAAAAGAGGAAAAATTATGACAACTAAGGGTTCATTTTACGTTAAAAATAACTCCAACGATAAAATCACCGGATATGTGAGATTTAAAGACTCTCCGGAAATGGAGGTTCATTTCGACTTGAATATTGGCGAACAATCTGAATCTGCTAGTTTTGAATCCGGTGCCGCTACCCATGACTCCTGGTATTACAGTTTCAAAAAGGCAGGTAAAACCTATACTGGGGACAAGTCCTGTGCATACTATGCAAAAGATGAAAATAAAGGCCCCGTCGTTGTAGAAATCTTTAATGATAATTTAAAAATATCTCCACCACTTAGCGGTTCTTGTGAGAAAACTTTATAGCTGCTCACCTGATTCATCACTTCGCCCGAGACAGTTGCACAACTTCTCGGGCAGTTTCACTTCTCAGCATTTAAATTGCAAATTACCTTCATTTTCAATCATATTCTAAATATTGTAATTTTTATTCCTTCACGTTAAATCATCAAGATATATAATAATTTCAATATAAAATCAGACAAAATGATATTAACAATATGTATCATGTGATTATAAGGTAAAGTAATATCTTTAGTTCATCTCTTTTATATCAATTTTAACTGATACTAAACTGCTACTGACTTTTTTTGATTGAATGCTTAACTTAATAGCATGCGCTTATCTCAATGGCTAAAACCATTACTAAAGCGCAATTCATCTATATCCACGTAATCTCTAAGCATTTGATTCAGAGGGTTTCTTGGATATTCATCATTCAAGATAAACAACGGAAAGCATGGCTATGTGTACAGATGTTAATATCAATTATGGTTGCAACAACCAAACCTTATCCGCTAGAACCATGGAGTTTGCAGTTAACCTTCAGACCGAGATTTGGTTTAGAGCCCAACAAACTTACCAAATTACGACCTTTACTTCCGACGGAAAAGCCGACCGTGTTTTCAATGGTCAGCCGCCAAAACGTCACAGTAAAGAATGTGAGTTTCGAGCAAATTGGCAGGGAGAGTTGAGCTTCATACACTGCAATGCCATTACCCGGTATAATAACCCTCTTTTAACAGCTGATGGCATTAATGAATCTGGCCTTTCTGTTGGGTCACTGTACTTGCCCATTCTCAATCAAAATGTATCGACCTCTCACATCCCTGATGATGCCTTTGCATTAGGCAGCGGCCTGTTTGGTACTTTTATCTTGTCTACGTTTAATACTGTGGACGAGATGGTGACCTACTTCACCACCCACCCCGTTTACGTGTTTAACTCGACTATTTCAACTGGTGAAACAGAGAGTGACAACATGGCTTTGGACCAGCATTTCGTGATTCACGATGCAAATAATGACAGTGCCGTCATTGAGTTTCTTAACGGTAATATGCATATCTATCGAGCATTCAAAGAAAGCGATATGTTCAGCAAAGAGGAAAATCAGCAAGCACGCTATCAATGTACCGAATACGACTTTGATGATTATAAAGTGGTTGTGGACCACTCCTACGTTGGAGTAATGACTAACTGCCCAAATTACCATTGGCATGTCAATCACCTCTCTTATTTTTCCAATTTGCGCAACTACAACCCAGAACCGAACAATGAAGCAACCATGCAACGTCATGTCCAAGTGCCTGGCCCACTTCAATCAATCAATGGCGCTGGCTTGATGGGTCTACCCGCCGACCCAACACCGCCGTCTCGATTTGTACAAACCTATGCAATTAAGCAGTTAAGCGAACAACCAACTAACTTCGACGAAGCCTTCTCACTCGGACAAAAGCTACTTAATCGCGTTGATATACCTTTGGGCATCATGGCGAATGAGTTTGAGACATCCGATAACCCTGAAGTCTTTTTTAGTGATATTACCCAATGGAGCGTTATTAGACATAACAGTCATCAATCACCCGCGTTCTATCTGCGTACTTACGGAGACATGACTTGGCGAGTCGCTAATGTCAAAGACTATATTGGGTTAAATAGAGACTGTCAGATTTCAAGCGTTTTACAGCTCATGCCAGTTACAACATCATTACCGTTTGAACAAGTCGAATCTCGACCAACTATTAAAATCGCTTAGAGTTAATTTTGAAGCGCAAACAAATGAGAAGCAAAAAGCCAGAGTAAGAAATCAATCTCACTCTGGCTCATAGCTGCATATAGTATAGTTTTATCTGCTATAGATATAACGTATGGTTGCTTTTACACTTTTTACATTCAGTCGATTTACTCTTTACCGAACACGTTGTTCTCTTGTTCTTGAACACGGATGAATGTAGTACGCTTGGTTAGCTCTTTAAGCTTTGCTGCACCTACGTATGTACATGTTGAGCGAACGCCGCCAAGGATGTCTTGAATAGTGCCGTGAACACTACCACGGTATGGCAATAATACGGTTTTACCTTCGGCCGCACGGTAGCCAGCGACACCACCTGAGTGCTTGTCCATCGCGCTCTTCGACGACATGCCATAGAATTTCATGAACTTCTCGCCGTCTTTCTCGATCACTTCGCCGCCTGACTCTTCGTGACCCGCTAGCATCCCACCTAGCATTACGAAATCCGCGCCACCACCGAATGCTTTCGCTACGTCACCCGCACAAGAACAGCCACCGTCACCGACGATCATGCCACCAAGGCCGTGCGCTGCATCACCACACTCGATGATTGCAGAAAGCTGCGGGTAACCAACACCCGTTTTTACACGAGTTGTACATACAGAGCCTGGGCCGATACCCACTTTAACGATGTCTGCACCAGCTAGGATTAGCTCTTCACACATATCACCAGTAACCACGTTGCCTGCAGAAATGACCTTGTCTGGGAACTCTGCTCGCACGCGTTCAACATACTCGACCAAATGCTCTGAGTAACCATTTGCAATGTCGATACAAATGAAAATAAATTCATCTGAAAGTGCCATGATGTCTTTGGTTTTTTGGAAGTCTGCGTCAGATGTCCCAGTAGACACCATAACGTTATTCATGGTTACTTTATCTGCTGATTTAGCAAACTCAGCCCAATCTTCTACCGTGTAATGCTTGTGAACAGCGGTCATTACACCATGCTCAGCTAGGGCTTTAGCCATTGCAAAGCTACCAACCGAATCCATGTTTGCTGCGATTACTGGCACACCAGACCATTGACGACCACTATGCTTGAATGTAAAATCGCGGGTTAAATTTACTTGAGAACGGCTCTTAAGGGTAGAACGTTTCGGGCGAAACAGTACATCTTTAAAACCTAACTTAAGTTCTTGTTCGATACGCATTGTGTAATTCCTTGATTCATATGTATATGTGTCATTTCAGAGTGCGTAGTGATTTCGTTGGCAGACGAGTTCACTGTTCTTCGGACACAAAAAAACCGGAGCGTTGGCAGACGCTCCGGTTTTCAGCATTATAGGCTGTGATTTATTTCCTACAAGTCTGATATTTGAATTTTTTTTGTGATACCATCTTGAAAATCGCATATCAAAAACGCTCCCCAAGTCACCAAAACCTCTTATTATTTATAACTATCAACAACTTGAGAAAGCACTTAAGTTAACCCATTGCGCAAACCTTTGCGTCATATCTTAAAAATTAAAACGCATCACCTCTCAAATCTGCCTAAAACTCAATCACCTAATACTAAGATGCCCTGCTAATTCGTAAAAAAGTACTCAAAAAAATCGACCAATTTTCTCAAAAATGCATGAAATCTAATTAAACTCGATAGAGCTCTTGGGTGATAGCGGTACGAAGAGTGCTAACGACATCACTTGCCAAAAGACCAATTTGACCATTCTGACTCACGTTTATATCAGCAGCATGACTGTGAAGTACCACACCTAAACGTGCGGCAACAGAAATTGGTAAACCTTTGGCTAGTAATGCACTAATGACTCCAGATAACACATCTCCCATTCCCCCCGTCGCCATTCCGGCGTTACCCGCTAGACAGACGTACATTCTCGTTCCATCGTAAATAAGCGTCCCCGCGCCTTTTAAAACCACTACACCGCCATAACGCTCTTGCAGTTGTCTTGCCGCAGAGTATCGGTCACTTTCTATTTGTTGAATGGTTACATTTAGTAGTCGAGCTGCCTCTCCAGGATGCGGCGTGATCACTCGATGGTTGTCGCACACCAGAGTGCCATCGCACCGCTGGCTCAGCATCGCTAGAATATTGAGGCCATCAGCATCAACAACTTTAGGTTTCTGCTCTTGAGCCAGATATTGATAGGCTTGATAAGCCCACTCATCATCTCCAAAGCCAGGACCAAACACGAATACGTCAGCCCAGCGAATGCGTTTAGTTAAGTCGTTCTCAGTATCCCTGAGTAAGTCAGCGGTGATGCTCTGGCTCATTACTTCTGGGCAACCAACCTGCAGTGGAATAAGGCTACTCGTGTGAGTAATTGCGGCAGTTAAACCCGCTCCGGCTCTAATCGCAGCGGAGGAACATAAACGAATCGCTCCAGACATCCCTTGATTGCCACCAACACAAAGCAACTTCCCGTTGTCACCTTTATGGACCGTTGGATTTGGCTTGGGCATTAATCTTGAAACAACCTGATGATCAATACCTAATGCACTTTCTACTTCGATAGTATCAAACTTAGTATTGACGCCTAAACCACAAAAGTAGAGCTCGCCAACTCGATCTCTCGCTTGTCCAGTGCATAAGCCTTGTTTAACCCCAATAAAGGTTACAGTATGCTCGGCACGAATAGCATCACCTAAAACTGCACCTGTATTAGCACACAGACCAGAAGGAACGTCGACTGCAATCACAGGGGTATGAATTTGATTAATTTGGTCAATATAGCGACGATACTCCGAACGAACCTCACCGCTTAAACCAGTGCCTAACATGGCATCGATGATCACATCTGCTTCTAGCAATGCGGTATTCCATTCATCCCAATCATTGTTAACACCGTCGATTGACTGCCAGTCTTGGTATGCGCGCAAAGCATCACCTTTTAGCACAGATACATCACCAATTTGGAAAACATGTACATTGAGTTGAGCTTGTTTCGCAAGAGATGCAAATACGTAACCATCGCCACCGTTATTCCCTTTACCGCAAATCACTAAGATATTTTTTGATTTAGGATACAGATGTAAAAAGCGCTCATACACGGCCATACCAGCGCGTTGCATTAAGCTATACATAGAAACACCAGTCATTTGCGCAGCCAGCGTTTCACCGTTTTTTACTTGCTCTGCGGTGTAGAGTTTTAGGGCGAGATTAAAGTCCATATTCACGTTCTACGCATTGGGAAACACAATTATAAGTATACAAAAAAGCCAAGGCGGACCTTGGCTTTTGAGAAAGTTTTTTATCGCTATTGATTCTGAGACATCAGAGCTTCAGCCGTCGCGTCTTGTATAGACAAAAACAACGAGTTGATTTTTCCAGTCGGTGTGCGCATTGGGTTCAACGTAACATTCTGGTACATAAACTCCGCTTGCTGCGTAACTGGTCGAACATTGCGACAGCAGAATAAGTAAGGTCGTTGTCGCCATGTGATGAAGCTGCGACAGCCTAGGTCATACACTGGTTTTGTTTTTAATTTAAACCACTCCTGTGGGATTTCAGGGAAGATATCAAATATAGAACGACCTATCGCATCATGAGACTGCAAACCACTGTGATGAGTCATAAACCCATTCCAGACCTGTACATTGTAATCTCGATCAATGACCACTAAGCCCATGTCAACGTTTTGTACCATATCCACCATCCAATGGAATTGTTCAAACTCTGCTGGCATATTCAACATTAGAACTCCTCCATTAGATAAGACAGTTTGTTATCAAGCAGCGGCAAGGATTCGTCCACAAACATAAACAACAAGTCACAACGAATCGACGTTCCTTCAATGTTGTAGCTCACTTCGAATGTCATCGTGCGGCTGAATGCTCCAGTTGTAGATTCAATAATCGAGTCAATTGAGATGTGCTGACCAAGGAGTACCGGTGGACTTTGGAAGAATCGGACTTCAGACTGCTCGCCTAAACCATTTAAGAACGACCCCACCAAAATATTAGAAATATCCATTAGCAGCTCAAGCTCTTCTAGCTCTTCGCTGTCTGCTGGTACTTTCATCAACTTTTTGAGATCAGATACGCTTGAATCACTCAAAATCACTAGCGCTTCGCCAGCAATACCTTCGCCACAAAATCCCTGACAAACGCCCGATACGTTGTCATGCGACGCCAAGTCGCGTAGCGCCATGTGAAGTTCGCTCACTTCAAAGATATTGACGTTCGGCAGAGGTAGTTGCACAAACACGTCAAAGTGACGCGCCAACGCATCGGCTGCTCGACCAATTGAAACGTTAGCCACTTCCATGTAAATATCGCGACGACGTAAAATCGGTAACTCAATAGAGACAGGCGTGATAATTTGAGGACGAGGTTCTGGCTCGACCAACTCTTTAAGCGCCTTCTTGAGTTCATCTTTGGCGATCGGTTTTTGAATAAACGCTTTTGCACCCAGTGCGAACACGCGCTCTTTCGCTTTAGGTTGGATATCCCCCGACACAACAACCACCGGAGTTTTATCCCCCAACCGTTGCATGTGCTCTAGTGTTTCAAAGCCATCCATTTCTGGCATGGTCAAATCAAGAAACATCAATTTAAACTCGTTTTTTTCGAGTTCTTCTAGCGCGTTTTTTCCGTGGATAGCAAACGTAATATCGGCATTCAATGTGGCTGGTAGTGATCTCGCCATCTGTTTGCGTGCTAACGCTGAATCATCACAGATGAGTACGGGAAAAGACATTCAATCACCTTTTTATATTCCACAATCTGCGCCGGAGTCTAACAGATTGTTACAGCATGTAATACGAGAAAACTGACGAGTTTTTTATTTCTTTATTATTCAATAAGCATACGCAATATGAATGAATGAGTGAACAAAATGACTAAAAAGCAAGCATCACATTCGCTGTTTAGTGACATAAAACAAACATGGGTAAAACTCCTCCACCAAAAGTAAGCAAAAAGTTGCAGCTAACATCCAAAGCCCATTTTTGCTCGAATTTCATTCTTTCCATTTCCATAATGGGTAAACAGTAACGCGCTAAAACTAAAAAGGCACCCTGCTAGAGGATGCCTTTAATAATAATTTCATCGATAAGATATCAATTCTATGGCACACCATGGCCTTTAGAAGCCACCCATACGCGATACCATTGCTCTCGAGTAAGTTCGATGTTCAATGCATTAACTGCAGTTTGCACACGCTCGATTTTACCAGAGCCAATGATTGGAATAGGGTTAGATGGCAAACGACGTACCCAGGCATAAATTACTTGATCAATACTCGCTGCGCCCACTTCTTCACGAATTGCTTCTAATTCGTTACGGACACGAACAGCTTGCTCACTGTCACCACTAAAAATTGAACCACCACCGAGGCAAGACCAAGCCATTGGTCGCGTGCGCAACATTTGCATTTGATCAAGCGTTCCATCGTGAGCAACCTCAAAGTTAAGTGGGTTGATTTCCACTTGGTTAGTAACCAACGGCTTACCTAAGCGAGATTGCAGCAGTTCAAACTGGCGTGGAGTGAAGTTAGACACGCCAAAGTGCTTCACTTTGCCGACTTTGTGAAGCTCAGAAAATGCTTCTGCAACCTCGTCTGCATCCATTAACACGTCAGGACGATGAATTAAAAGTACGTCGATTTCATCCACATTCAAACGTTCTAGCGAGTTATTCACCGATTGGTAGATATGTGCTGAGCTCGTGTCGTAGTGATTGATCTTACGCTCTGGCGTTTTATCGCCACACAAATTGATGTCGCATTTCGTCACGATCTGAATTTGCTCACGAACACTCTTGTCTAAAGCTAACGCTTCACCAAACAACGCCTCACACTCGTAATTACCGTAGATGTCGGCGTGATCGACTGTCGTAATGCCTAACTCAATGTGTTGCTTAAGAAATGACAAACGCTCTTGAGCCGTCATTCCCCACTCAACTGCACGCCAATATCCTTGAACCAGCTCTGAGAACTCTGGGCCTTTTGGTGCAGTTACTACTTTTGCAACCATGGGTTTTCTCCTTCAATTGATCTGCATTCATCGTAGTCTTGTTTTCGTACCGGCTCAACGGGTAAACTTTCGCAATTCGAACTGGAGTACGAAATATGTCTTTTGCCCAACGCCTAGCCACCCTGATCGGAGAAGAAAGCATCAGCGGGTTCGCTCGACGCGTCGATGTGTCTGAAGCTTTAATACGCAAATACCTTAAAGGCAGTGAACCTAGCCTAACCAAAGCAAATCAAATTGCAATGCGCGCCAATTGCTCTCTCGAATGGTTAGCAACGGGATGTGGTTATTTATATCGCCGTGCTGAAGTCGTGGATATGGATGCGTACAAACTTGCCTTTCAACACGTTATGAATCAGCCGTTGTCAGACGATGCAGAAGAGATACACCGCAAGCTAATTGCAGGCTATCAATACCTGCGCGCTCACAAAAAATCGGATGGTTTTTTGGATGAGTCTGCAATGGCGACCTTCCTATCTCTCCATAAAGAATCTAAAAACGAGTCACTTTGACCTCGATAATTTCGCCATCACTGCGCAATTGCACATTTAAGGACGGTGATGGCGTCAGAAACTCGTCCGGTTTTACCCAAAGCAAACTTCGAATCGTTTCTTGTGGATAGCGGTTCATCAACAAAACAACTTCTTTATCGACAAGTTCGGAAGATTTCTTTTCCAGAGCTTCAACGACATCATAGTGTTCTTGTCCGATAGTAACTCTGCGTAAAACTAACCCATCCTTTCTTAAGTTGAGAAGTAAGTCATTCAGACGCTGCCACTCGTATTCAGTGAGAAACGAGAACTGAGCACTTTCTCTTCTCAAAATCACTTCACCATACAAGTGCTGCTGGTAGTACGAAAAATCATCCAAACAAAATGCGCTGATAAACGTTGAGTTGTCTCGCAACTGCACTTCGCAACCATACCAGCTTCCACTTTTTTCTATACGTTCTTTTAAATTGGAATATGGCATTGCTGACAACGTGTCTTGCCACCAGCTCGGCGTTGAAAGTGCCGGAAACGTTACCGAACAACAACATAAAGAAAGTAAGAGTCGAAGATAAAAGCGCATGCACTGCTCTAGTTGGTTGACATCGAACCAAGACATTACTAACTGCAAGAAAATGTTCAAGAGAAAAATAGTGGCAGGTGGCGATGAAAGTTATGGTGATGAAAGTTATAACGCAGAAATTAAGAAGGCGCACATGTTCGTGCGCCTCTACCTCGTTACTCAATCGTGAGTGTGCGAATCGGCGATGTCTATTGATGCATCCCGAACATAAAACGAGGACTTACCGTAGGGTTTGAATCCATCCAAATTGTGTGTAAAACCTCACATCCCTCCTTCTGAAGCAGTCATGTTGCTTTACAATTAAAGCATGGTTCATTTTTCTCAAAAAACAAGTTTTTTATCCTAAATTATGAGAGCAATAGCACAATCTGAGTGAATGAATAATATCGCGACACTTCGAACACTCAATAGTGAAAAGCTAAATTGCATCTTTATTGATTAGGTCTAGACTCTGCGAAGCGTATACTTTCTTTCGTCCCTTCCCCCAGCAACAGGAGAGCTTTTTAATGACCAAACGCGAGAGAATTGTGAAATCTGTGTTGGCGCACGTACCGAAAGATGCGATTAACCAGTTTGTCTCTCGAGGGTCAACACCATTTTCTGTTCTCATTATGGCCGCCATTGTGGGTACGTTGGCTGGTTTTGTCGGTACGTATTTCGAGCTTGCCGTTCATTTCGTTTCTGAAACACGAACAGAATGGTTAAGAAGCGAAATTGGTAATGTTCTACCGTTGTGGCTGGCAGCGGTTCTCATTAGCGCACTTTTAGCTTTTATTGGCTATTTTCTTGTGCACCGCTTTGCGCCAGAAGCGGCAGGTTCTGGTATTCCTGAAATCGAAGGGGCAATGGATAATATTCGTCCAGTGCGCTGGTGGCGAGTTCTACCAGTAAAATTCTTCGGCGGCATGGGCGCACTTGGCTCAGGTATGGTGCTTGGTCGTGAAGGCCCAACCGTTCAAATGGGTGGTGCTGTAGGTCGAATGGTGACCGATATATTCCGGGTAAAGGATGACGATACCCGCCACTCCCTGCTCGCGTCTGGTGCTGCTGGTGGTTTGGCTGCGGCCTTTAATGCCCCGCTCGCAGGCATTATGTTCGTTGTGGAGGAAATGCGACCTCAGTTTCGCTACTCTTTGATCTCAATTCGCGCAGTGATCATTTCTGCCATTATGGCGAACATAGTGTTTCGCGCCATCAACGGGCAAGACGCCGTTATCACTATGCCGCAATACCAGTCGCCAGAGCTTCAAACCCTATGGCTGTTTTTATTGCTTGGCGCATTGTTTGGCGTGTTTGGCGTGATCTTCAATAAACTGATTACCGTGGCACAAGACAGTTTTGTCGCAATTCACAAAAACGATCGTAAGCGCTACTTGATTGTAGGTTCGTTACTGGGAGGCGTGTTTGGCTTGCTTCTTTTGTACGTACCCCAACTAACTGGTGGTGGTATCGGCCTTATTCCTGACATTACTAACGGTAACTACTCGGTATCCATTTTAGTTTTGCTTTTCTTTGGTCGTGTAATTACAACCCTGCTCTGTTTTGGTTCTGGTGCGCCGGGAGGCATCTTTGCACCTATGCTTGCTCTGGGAACCTTATTTGGTTATGCGTTCGGAGCAAGTGCTGATGTCTTGCTCCCTGCGCTTGATATCGAGCCTGGTGTATTTGCGATTGCGGGCATGGGTGCCCTGTTTGCTGCAACGGTACGTGCACCGATTACTGGTATTCTGTTAGTGATTGAAATGACGAATAACTACTACTTAATCCTGCCATTGATCATTACTTGTTTGGGCGCTGTGATTATTGCTCAATTGTTGGGTGGACAACCTATTTACAGCCAGCTGCTGCATCGCACAATCAAAAACGAAAAGTTACGCCAGCAGGATCTACCGGAGAATCAATCAACATAACATTCTCTTTGTTATCACTTCGCTCCAGACTATCGAAGGGTTTGGAGCGATAAACTCTGCATTTTTACATCTTTTCCCAAATATTCGATACCAAACTCACAAAATTATCATTCTCTGATATTTGCTCACCACCTTTCATGAGAAACCCCTCTCCATACTTGTTAGTATTCGCTACTTAAATAGAGCATTTCATCCAAATCGTCATGTTTTGTTTCATTCAGGCAAAAATCAAATGGAGTAGATTTGAACTGGAGAAGACTTGTGCAGTTTTATAGTGTCCCGCCGTCTCAAGCCGCGTTGGCACTAGGTATGATAGGTTTAGGGCAAGCTTGGGCACTCTATGTTCCTGAGATTGGTGAACCGATACGCCCATTTTTGGCGTCACTCGGCGCACTTTTACTCGCCCCTGTACTCATAAAATATGCCGCTAATCCACGATTATTCATGGTCGACATTCGTCACCCGCTGAGTGGTAGTTTAATGGCACCAATGAGTATGGCGTTACTGATCCTTGCAGATTATCTTGCCGCTGTAGCGCCTATCATCGCTTATCCACTTTGGTTTATGGCGCTTTTGCTGCATTTTACTATGATGGTGCTGTTTTTTAGCTTTCAGCTAATGAACTTCAAAATGTCCAATATCGTACCGAGTTGGTTTCTTTATCCGGTGGGGCTGATCAGTAGTTCACTAGCCGGTTCTCAACTAGGTCACAACTTATTCTCCGAAACGTTAGCGATGATGTGCATCGGCATTTATTTCTTCATGCTGCCACTCGTGTTGTATCGTTTGGTGTTTTTCGGCTCTCTACCAAGGCGAGCAAGACCGACCCTCGCGATTATGGCCGCGCCGGTAAACTTGTCATTAGCAGCATACTTGGTGAACTTTCCCTTACCTGATCCGATACTGACAGGCGCATTGGCCGGGATCGCCATCACTATGACGTTATTGATCTACTTATGTTACTTCCGCTTACTTCGCTTGAAGTTTCAACCTTCTATCGCGGCAGTAACCTTTCCTTCCGTGATCAGCGCCATCGCAATGCATCGCTTAACCTCTTTTTTTGCCGAATCGCACCCTCACTGGCACTGGCTACACGACTTTGGTTTTCTAGAGCTCAGTATCGCGACTGTATTGGTTGTTTGGGTATCGGCAGGTTACGTCAAAATGTATTGGCCAGAAATCATGAAGTCATTTTCTAAACAAGTATAAAAAAAGGATGGCGTTTGCCATCCTCTTAGAAACTTGCTTAGTTACCTAGCGTAAACCGTGCAGAAACTCGGCACGCGTTGCTGGGTTGCTCTTGAAGATGCCACCCAATGCAGTTGTTGTCGTTTCGCTAGTTGCATCCATCACACCGCGAGATTTCACGCAGTAGTGTGTTGCGTCAATCGTCACTGCCACATCATCGGACTCAAGCAGCGTTTGAAGTGCAACAAGAATCTGCTGAGTCATACGCTCTTGTACTTGTGGACGCTGAGCAAAGAAGCGAACGATACGGTTGATCTTTGACAGGCCAATGATCTTTCCACGTGGAATGTAAGCCACAGCGGCCTTGCCATCAATGGTCACAAGGTGGTGTTCACAAGTACTGGTTACGGTGATGTCCTTCACGCGAACCATCTCGCTCACGTTCATCTTGTTCTCAATCACTGTGATTTTAGGAAAGTTGGAGTAATCCAGACCAGAGAAGATTTCGTCAACGTACATCTTAGCAATGCGGTGAGGGGTTTCTTCTAGGCTATCGTCGGTAAGGTCAAGTTGAAGTAGACCTAAGATCTCACGCATGTGGTGTTCGATCTTCTCTTTCTTCTCTTCACGACTTACGTTGTTTGGACGCATTGGCGTTTCCAAACCGCGTTGCTCTAGCGCTTCTTTTACTAACTTCGCTGACTCGCTAAGACCTGACATTCCACTTCCTCTTTTGTTTTACTTCAGCCTTCGTACAAACCCAATCAAAATTGCATTCATACTTTTCGCTTTGAGTTGCTCAGTTCGTGTCTTTACACCAAGTCACATCAGATGAAGGTACTGAGCTGATTTTCTTGAGCTCCGCAGGTTTTTTACCCCTTTTGGATGGCTGACAAGGATACTCGGATTTTTGAATAATTACACCCATATTTTATAGGTGGACATTCTTACTCAGTCCCCTTTTATGGTAAAGTTGCCACAAAACAAAAGAACACAGGATTTTCTCAATGGGCTGCTGCGACGCACCTGGCTTGATGCCAATTGAAGAAGCGATGGACAAAATGCTATCGCGAATCAAACCTATCCAAACAACGCTTTCTCTTCCACTTGCTGAAGCACTCGGTTTTGTACTGGCAGAAGATATCTTGTCTCCTATCCACGTACCGCCATTCGACAACTCAGCAATGGATGGCTACGCTATTCGCATTCAAGATCTTGAGTCATCTTCTGTATTGCCTCTGGCAGGTAAATCATTTGCAGGACAACCTTTTGAAGGTGAATGGCCTCAAGGTACCTGTGTTCGCATCATGACTGGCGCAAAAATCCCACAGGGTTGTGATGCCGTTATCATGCAAGAAAACACTGAAGTAACAGATGCTGGCATTCAGTTCAACCGAACCGACGTGAAGCCACAAAACAACATCCGCCCAACAGGTGACGACATCAAGCAAGGCGACATCGTGCTGGCAAAAGGTGCACGTTTAACACCTCGCGATATTCCGATGATTGCGTCGCTTGGTGTTAGCCATGTGACAGTAGTACGTAAGCCAAAAGTTGCGTTCTTCTCTACTGGTGATGAACTTAAACCACTGGGCGAGCCGCTAGACGAAGGTCAGATCTACGACAGCAACCGTTACGGTATTAAACCACTTATCGAGAACTTCGGTTGTGAAGCCGTTGATCTTGGCATCATTCCAGATTGCCCAGAGACTCTAAAAGCAACCTTTGAACAAGCGCAAACATTGGCAGATGTGGTTGTGACCTCCGGCGGTGTCAGTGTAGGCGAAGCGGATTACACCAAAGACATTCTTGAAGAGCTTGGTGAAATCGGTTTCTGGAAGCTAGCAATCAAGCCGGGTAAACCTTTCGCGTTTGGTAAGCTAAGCACTGCTTGGTTCTGTGGTCTGCCGGGGAACCCGGTTTCTGCCGTGCTCACTATGTACGTGCTTGTTCAACCAATGCTGGCAAAACTTGCAGGCCATACCGAATGGAAAGCACCCGAGTCTATTCCAGCAACAACCAAAACCGCCTTTAAGAAAGCACCAGGTCGTACCGATTACCAACGTGGTATCTACACATTGGAAGATGGCAAGTTTGTGGTTGAAACAACCGGTAACCAAAGCTCTGGTGCATTCCGCTCAATGAGCCTAGCGAACTGTTTTGTTGTCTTGGAACGTGAGCGCGGCCGAGTTGAAGTGGGCGAAACGGTTCAGGTTCAACTATTCAACTCAACCCTTTACTAGGAAGACGTTGTGGATATTCTTTCCGATCAGGAAATGCTGCGTTACAACCGCCAAATCATTCTTCGTCAGTTTGACTTTGAAGGACAAGAAGCACTCAAACAAGCATCGGTATTGATGCTTGGTGCTGGCGGTTTAGGCTGCGCATCAAGCCAATATTTGGCGACGGCTGGTGTCGGTAAAATCACGCTGATTGATGATGATATCGTCGAGTTGTCTAACCTTCAGCGCCAAGTACTGCATCACGATGCGGATATTGGTCGTAAGAAGGTAGAATCAGCGGCCGATGCACTACGCGAGCTTAACCCGCACATCATTGTAGATACCATCGCAAAGCGTCTTGATGATACAGAGCTAAAAAGCTTGATCGAACAGCACACTATTGTTGTCGATGCATCAGATAACGTCGATACGCGCAATCAACTTAACCGCCTATGTTTTGCGACCAAAACACCGCTGATTTCAGGCGCGGCCATTCGTATGGAAGGCCAAGTGAGTGTGTTTACTTACGATGATCCAGCGCAACCATGTTACCAGTGCTTAAGTGCCCTCTTCGGCAGCGATGCGCTAAGTTGTGTCGAAGCCGGAGTCATGGCGCCTGTTGTGGGTATTGTTGGCGCAGTACAAGCGATGGAAGCGATTAAAGTGATTGCTGATTACGGCCAACCAAAGAAAGGCAAAATTCTGATTTTGGACGCGCTCAGCATGTCTTGGCGAGAAATGAATCTGATGAAAATGCCCACCTGTCCGGTTTGTAGCTAGTTCTAAACCTCTAATCATTCCCAAAAAGCCCAACTCGATGCTGGGCTTTTTTCTCATTTTGACAATCAGATTTAAAACCCTTCTTCTTACAAATATTAACCCAATAAAATTCAACAACTTAAAAGTTGGCACATTCCTTTCATTGCATATATCACGAACCAATGAGAGGGCGAATTATGAAAAGGACATCACTACTACTTGGGTCTCTAATAGCGAGCGCTTATGCACAAGCGGCGCCATTTGACACATGCCCAAGCAAAGCATACCTGTTCCAATCAACCCCGGTTCAAATCTATGGCGTCAATTTGGTTACAGGTTCTACGACTCTTTTAGAGGACGACACAGGTTTGGCTTCGGGCATCAACGGTGTAGGCTTTAACTTCACTGACCGTTATATCTACGGCTACGACACCACAAACAAAAAGATTGTTCGTCTTGGTCAAGACTTCCAAGCAGAGACACTTGATGTTTCGGGTCTTCCTACCGACCACACGTTTTACGTAGGTGACGTTTACAACCACGTCTACTACTTGTACCGCAAAGGCAAAGGACTTTTCTCCATTGACCTTTCTCCGCTCGATTCTGATCCAAATGCGACATTGAGCATCGTGAAAATCAGCTCAACAGCGACTGTGAACCTAACCGACTTTGCATTCCATCCAGGTGATGGCTCCCTTTACGGCATCGACAACAACTCTGGTGTGCTATATCAGTTCAACCCATCAAATGGTAGCGCAACTGCGATAGGTGACACAGGTGAGAAAGGCACATTTGGTGCTGGCTACTTCGATGTAAACGGCAACTACTACGTGTCACGTAACCAAGATGGCAAAATCTATCGCGTTGACCTTTCGGAAGGTAACGCAGCCAATATCGCAGCAGGTATCGTTCCTGCGGTTGAGTTTGTATCCAACGGTCCAAGCTCAAGCCAAAATGATGGCGCACGTTGTGCAAACGCTCCAGTGATTAACGAAGACGAGCCAATTGATTTCGGTGATGCTCCAGACAGCTACCACACAACACTTGCGTCAAACGGTCCTCGCCACGAAGTCGACGGTGTAACTTGGCTTGGTTCAGTCGCTCCTGATGGTGATGCCGACGGTCAAGCAAACGACAACTCTGTGGGCACAGCCGATGAAGATGGTGTTGGTTTTGTATCCGCACTTGATCCAGGCTTAAGCTCAATTGTGAATGTGACAGCTTCTACTTCCGGCTACCTATCAGCATGGTTTGACTGGAACCGCGATGGTGACTTTGATGATGAAGGCGAACAAGTCTTTACCGACCAATTACTGTCTGCGGGTAATAACCCTCTACCGTTTGTAGTCTCAACAGCCGCAACAGAGGGTTCTAGCTGGAGTCGATTCCGCTTTAGCCAACAAACCGGATTAAACTACGATGGTGGCTCAACGTCTGGTGAGGTGGAAGATTACCCAATTACCATCACCGGTAATGGCTACTCAGTGGAATATTTCCCGAGTGCAGAAGATTACGCCACCGTCGCTTACGAAGATAACTGGCCATACACCGCAGACTACGACATGAACGATGTGGTCGTGAAATTCCGCATCACAGAAACCAGTCTTGCGGGGCATGTTGAGAATATTCAAATTACTGGTGACCTAGCGGCTTACGGCGCAAGTTACAAAAATGGCTTCGCAATCCGATTACCGGGTGTATTGAGAAGCTCGATTGAAAACGGATTAACAACGCTATCCTTCAATGGTGTAGAGCAAGCATCTAATGGCTTGGAAAGTATTTCTGATGAAGCCATTTTCATCATCAGTGAAGACTTAAGCACACACGCGGCGAGCAGCTGTAGCTACTTCCGCACAGAGTCTGGCTGTGATGATAACGTCTCACTCACCTTTACCTTGAATGTGTACTTCACTGAAGGCTCTGACCGTTCTGCGATTCAAGCCATGC
Source organism: Vibrio sp. YT-16 (assembly GCF_033337405.1). NCBI lineage: Bacteria > Pseudomonadati > Pseudomonadota > Gammaproteobacteria > Vibrionales > Vibrionaceae > Vibrio > Vibrio sp. YT-16. The sequence goes on along the minus strand of NZ_JAWOQQ010000002.1, from coordinate 218,349 downwards.
CATACGACCCGTTCATCTTCGCAACGCCGGGGACTTACCATGGCGACGGGATTACCTTCCAACCAGGTCGTAAATGGGAAGTTCACTTAGCAGACCAAGCACCAACAGAACAGTTTGATGACCAAAACCTCTTCGGTGTCGGCGTCGATGCAAGTGACCCTGCGCAAGGTGTGTACTTCAAAACAGCAAACAACTTACCTTGGGCACTGTTGATAGTAGAAGATTGGGATTGGCCGCTAGAGCGAGTAGACATGGTCGATGCATACCCTCAATTCCAAACTTGGGCTGAGTCTGGTGGCGAACTAAGCACAGATTGGCACACCGCTCCAACACCTAACAAATGCTACATTCCATAGGGAGATAACATTATGAAAGCACTTATCACAATCATCATGGGATTAGCACTAACAGCTTGTGGCGGTGGCGGCGGAGGTGGTAACAGTACACCACCTTCACCAACCCAAACCACCGTTGCAGAGGAAGACACAACCCAGCAGGAAGAAATAACCGTAGAAGAGACTACCGTAACTGTAGAAAATGCAACCATGCAGGACCTAGTAGTACCGGATGGCTTTAGCTACAACCCAGTGACGGAGGGTACGCTCAATGTAGACATCAGTGGTTTCTCTTCACAACGTGCACACCTAAGCGTGTACAAAGAGTTTGTCGAGAACAGTTCAGGTAACTACGATGCAAAATATCCAAGCAAAGTCGCATCGGTTCCACTCAACAACGGTACAGCAAACGTCGACTTTAATGTTTCTGATAGCCAAGGTAGCCTACTTGTTGAAATTTGGTTCTATGACGGCAGTGACCCAATTCAGAAAGTGATTACTTCTGGAGACAACACTTGGACCATGTAACTAGATAGATTGAAGGCATAGCGAAAGCGACCTTTCATCATAAATCTTCAATCTCAAGCTTAAAAATCGTATCGTTCTTTTGAACATGCGATTTTTTTGTTGTAAAACAGTAAGATTATCCACCTAGCAAACTAAAGACAATGCAAGCACTGATTAGTACTGATGAACTCAATAGCCTTCTCGGCCAACCTAACGTCAAGCTCCTCGACGCTAGTATTGCGTTTCAAATCCCTTCTGAAGGCAAAAAGATTCAAGATAAGTGGATTCCAAATACTTTACGCTTTGATTACGACAATGACTTTTGCTTACCCGGTTCTTCTCTGCCGCATATGATGCCAACAGAAGAAGGCTTCAACCAAAGTGCGCTACAACTCGGTTTGAACAACGAAGATTTGATTGTGGTTTACGACAACTCTGGCACTTTAGCCGCGCCAAGAGCTTGGTGGATGTTCAAAGCTATGGGACATGATAATGTTCGAGTCTTAAACGGCGGCCTTCCCGCTTGGGTTGAAGCCGGACTCCCTGTTGAAAGTACCCTATCGCAACCAAGCGAAGAAGGTAACTTTGCAGGTAAGCTCAACCAAAATGCCTTTTTGAGTGCACAAGATGTTCTTGCTCATTCAACCAATAAAAGTGCCAACATCATCGATGCCAGAGCCAAAGCACGATTCCTTGGTGAAGTGCCTGAGCCACGAGAAGGTCTACGTAGTGGGCACATTCCAAATTCGGTTTGCTTACCGTTTCAAGAACTCTTGACCAACGGTCACATTAAACCAAACTCAGAGTTGCAACAGATATTTAGCGCACTAACGATAGATAGTGACAATTCGATTATTTTTAGTTGCGGTTCCGGTGTAACCGCATGCATTTTATTACTCGCGGCGTATCAAATTGGTCTAGACAATCTGTCGGTGTACGACGGTTCTTGGACCGAATGGGGTGCTGACCACTCTCTACCTATCGAGCGTTAAGACAAGTGTCTGTTTAACAAAGTATCTTACGTTTATCTAAAGATGATGTGTTCCAATAAACTAAACGCAGCTTCTAGACCAAACTTGTCATTTCGAAATAGAAACTGGCTATGAGTGATTTGTCCCTCCTCATAGCCTGACCACATCAAAAGCCGACTGTTTCCGTTAGTGTTCAGATGTCGCGTTACCGTGCATTTGCTCATCTAAGTTGAGCACGGTTAATGCGTTACTAACGCTCGTGGCGATCACGTCTATCGCTCCAGTTCTTAATGCTCCGAGTAGAGCGAGTGGCTTGCTGTTCTCAGCTGCGATCGCAATGACTTCCGAGATCGGCCGAAACTCTTCAATACCAAGTCCAATTACTCGGTCACTCATTACCGTGTTCGCTACATTACCGTGAATATCAAAGAAGTCATAACCTGCAAAATCCCCTACCACACCTTGTTGAAGTCTCGACTGAACCACTTCATCAGGCGTAAACCAACCTAAGTCGACCATGTAACTGTTTTCGCTCATGTCACCAATACCAACCAAAGCAACATCGGCTTTACGTGCTAGGTCGAGCGTTTGTTTCACGGTTGCATTTTGCATGAAGGCCAACTTCTGTTCTCTATTTTCTGCGTATGCCGGCGCATAAAGGGTTTCAGAGGTTCCCCCATATTTCTTCGCCAACTGACGACAAATATGGTCGGCGTTATACATACCGCCACGCGGGTGAATACCACCAATGCCACACACAAATTTACAGTCACGCGGCGTAATAACACCAATATGGTGAGCGACAGACGACACGTTGCGCCCTTGTCCGACCGTCACCACCATGCCGTTTTTGAGCGTGCTAGTGAGATAATTGGACACCAATCCCGATACCTGTAGTCGTTGCGCTTCTTCATTCGGTTGATCAAGAGCAACCAGCGCGCGCTTAACGCCGAATCGCTCGATCAAACGTTGTTCAATCTTGGCGCTGAACACCGGATGGTATTTAACGGTAATTTCAACAATGCCTTCATCACGCGCCTGCTTGAGCATTCGCCCGACCTTTGCGCGTGATATGGCAAATTTTCTCGATATCTCTTCCTGAGTCGCACCGTCTTGATAATACGCGACGGAAATCTCCGTTAGTAAGTCTGTGCTTTCAATAGAAATATCTTGGTTAGAACTGCTCATGGTTTTTCTCGCCCTTTTAGAGGATCGACATTGTATGCATTAGTGAGCATCCGCTCATTGACTTAGCATATGTTACCCTCCAATTTTACTGCGACATTTGCTCATCGCAATAACATTTTCTCACTACAATTTTTTACCCTATTGAACAACGCTCAAGCTTTGAACAATAAGGGCAAACGTTTATTTGGGTTAACCACTAAACACACAGTAAAAAAACGTTGATGAAGTTCACTATAAGTCCATTTCAGCGATTGACTTTCAGCATAGATAGGATAAATATGGACACATCATTTACTCAGCTATCGATCAAATGTTCATAGCATTTGTTCGGTAACGAAATTTTCCGTAGTTGGCTGAGCAGATGTCTCATTAAATGCGATGAGACGGTTAGCTAACTCGCTTGCAAATGCACAAGCTGTGATAACAAAAATCACGCTTAAGCCCATTTAAATAGGATGATCGATTATGAGCAACAAGTTAGAGCAACTTCGTAAACTAACGACTGTAGTAGCAGACACTGGCGAAATTGATGCAATTAAAAAGTATCAGCCAGAAGACGCAACAACTAACCCTTCTCTTATCCTTAAAGCCGCTCAAATCGCAGAGTACGCACCTCTAATCGATGCTTCAATCGAATACGCTAAAGCACAGAGCAACGACAAAGCTCAACAAGTTCAAGATACTTGTGACATGCTTGCAGTAAACATCGGTAAAGAAATCCTAAAAACTATCCCAGGTCGTATCTCTACAGAAGTAGACGCTCGTCTATCTTACGATATGGAAGGCAGCGTAGCGAAAGCTCGTCAACTAGTGAAAATGTACAACGATGCTGGCATCACTAACGACCGTATCCTTATCAAACTGGCTTCAACTTGGGAAGGCATTCGCGCAGCTGAGATCCTAGAAAAAGAAGGCATCAACTGTAACCTAACGCTTCTATTCTCGTTCGCTCAAGCACGTGCTTGTGCAGAAGCGGGTGTATTCCTAATCTCGCCATTCGTTGGTCGTATCATGGACTGGTACAAAGCGAAAGAAGGCCGTGACTTCGAAGCTCAAGAAGATCCAGGCGTACTATCTGTAACTAAGATCTACAACTACTACAAAGAATACGGCTACAAAACTGTAGTTATGGGCGCAAGCTTCCGTAACATCGGTGAGATCTTAGAACTAGCTGGTTGTGACCGTCTAACTATCGCTCCTGCTCTACTTGCAGAACTAGAAGCAGCTGAGGGTGAAGTAGTTGAGAAACTAGTTGATTCTAAAGGCGCAGCTGAGCGTCCAGCACCAATGACTCACGCTGAATTCCTATGGGAACATAACCAAGACCCAATGGCTGTTGAGAAGCTGGCTGAAGGTATCCGCAACTTCGCCGTTGACCAAGGCAAACTAGAAGCGATGATCGAAGCTAAGCTTTAATTGCTTACCAAAAGCGAGTAGCCCGTCTACTCGCTTTTACCATCAGCACTATTTTCAAAAAATTCTATTTGAACTTGTTTCGTCGAGTTCCCTCTATTTAAATCAAATATCGAGAAGTAATCACTATGGATCGTAAACATCTAGCAAATGCAATCCGTGCGCTAAGCATGGATGGTGTTCAACAAGCTAACTCTGGTCACCCAGGTGCACCTATGGGTATGGCTGACATCGCTGAAGTTCTTTGGCGCTCTCATCTAAACCACAACCCATCAAACCCTGAGTGGGCAGACCGCGACCGTTTCGTACTGTCTAACGGCCACGGCTCAATGCTGATTTACTCTCTACTGCACCTTGCAGGTTACGAGTTGTCTATCGACGATCTGAAAAACTTCCGTCAGCTTCACTCTAAAACTCCTGGTCACCCAGAGTATGGTTACGCGCCAGGTATCGAGACCACAACGGGTCCGCTAGGTCAAGGCATCACTAACGCGGTTGGTATGGCTCTAGCTGAAAAAGCGCTAGCAGCGCAATTCAACAAAGAAGGCCACGACATCGTTGACCACTTCACTTACGTGTTCATGGGCGACGGCTGTCTGATGGAAGGTATTTCGCACGAGGCATGCTCTCTTGCAGGTACTCTTGGTCTAGGCAAGCTGATCGCATTCTGGGATGACAACGGCATCTCTATCGACGGTCACGTTGAAGGTTGGTTCTCTGACGACACACCTAAGCGTTTCGAAGCTTACGGTTGGCACGTAATCCCTGCAGTAGATGGCCATGATTCTGAAGCAATCAACGCAGCGATTGAAGCTGCAAAAGCGGATCCTCGCCCTACTCTAATCTGTACTAAGACTATCATCGGTTTTGGTTCACCAAACAAATCTGGTTCACACGACTGTCACGGTGCACCACTAGGCGCTGAAGAAATTGCAGCAACACGCAAAGAACTAGGTTGGGAGCACGGTCCTTTTGAAATTCCGCAAGAAGTCTACGCAGAATGGTCAGCGAAAGAAACAGGCGCAGCTAAGGAAGCAGCGTGGAACGAGAAATTTGCAGCTTATGAAGCAGCGTACCCTGAGCTGGCAGCTGAATTTAAACGCCGCGTAAACGGTGAGCTTCCTGCACAGTGGGAAGAAAAAGCAAGCCAAATCATTGCAGATCTTCAAGCTAACCCAGCAAACATCGCATCACGTAAAGCGTCTCAAAATGCTCTAGAAGCATTTGGCGCTCTACTACCAGAGTTCATGGGTGGCTCTGCTGACCTAGCACCTTCTAACCTAACCATGTGGTCTGGTTCTAAGTCTCTAGAAGCAAGCGACTTCTCTGGTAACTACATCCACTACGGCGTACGTGAATTCGGTATGACAGCGATCATGAACGGTATCGCGCTACACGGTGGTTTCGTTCCTTACGGCGCAACATTCCTAATGTTCATGGAGTACGCACGTAACGCAATGCGTATGGCTGCGCTGATGAAAATTCAGAACATCCAAGTGTACACGCATGACTCTATCGGTCTTGGCGAAGATGGTCCAACTCACCAACCAGTTGAGCAAATGGCATCGCTACGCCTAACACCAAACATGAGCACATGGCGTCCATGTGACCAAGTTGAGTCCGCTGTAGCTTGGAAGTTGGCGATTGAACGTAAAGATGCACCAACTGCACTTATCTTCTCTCGTCAAAACCTTGCGCAACAAGAGCGCACAGCAGAACAAGTAGCAGACATCGCGAAAGGTGCTTACATTCTGAAAGATTGCGAAGGCAAGCCTGAGCTAATCCTTATCGCAACAGGTTCTGAAGTTGAACTAGCAGTAGAAGCAGCAGCACAGCTAACTGCTGAAGGTAAGAAAGTACGCGTTGTTTCAATGCCATCAACAGACGCATTCGACAAACAAGACGCCGCTTACCGTGAAGCTGTACTGCCATCAGACGTAACAGCACGTATCGCAATTGAAGCAGGTATTGCTGACTTCTGGTACAAGTACGTAGGCTTCGACGGTCGCATCATCGGTATGACTTCATTCGGTGAATCTGCACCAGCTGGCGAACTATTCAAAATGTTTGGTTTCACGACTGAAAACGTAGTGAACACAGCAAAAGAGCTACTCGCGTAATTGCAGTAAAAAGATAGTCAGTTTTCTCTATTGCGAATGTGAAAACTGAAAAGCCCCACCAGCAATGGCGGGGCTTTCTTTTATCTGGCTCCTATTCGCATAAACGCAGCCAGGACATAAACATCACAACTTTCGTCACGACTATTTGTCTTCAAATCGAAGTGCGAGCTGATAGAAATCTTGTACTTGGTCTTTCAACTGTCGGCTATTTTGCTCAACTGAATGTGTTGCTGCCAAGTTTTGTTCTGCGGTCGAAGCAATAGAATGAATGTGCTGGTTTACATCACTAGATAGCTTTAACTGGTTATTCGCCGCTTCTGCTACATCAACCATCAGCCCACTCATGGTTTGCATCATCTGTTCAACTTCAGACAAACGCAACGCGCTTTGTTCTGCTACTTGAGAACAGGCATCGGTTTGCTCTTTGTTTGCCAGAATATCTTTCTGCCAACTTTGAATCGTTGCCAACATAGTGGAGATAGAGGCTTGGATTTGTTCAGTTGCATTGGATGTTCGCCCAGAAAGCGCGCGGACCTCATCAGCTACAACAGCAAAACCACGACCTTGCTCCCCTGCTCTTGCCGCTTCAATCGCCGCGTTGAGTGCCAGTAAATTGGTTTGCTCTGCGATCCCACCAATCTCTTCCATCAAATGGTTCACCTTCTGCGCCTGATCACTCAGTTGATACGTCGTTTCCGTCGCTTTTTCAGCTTGAAGGCTTAACTTCGCTAGATTGGTGTGCGTTTGATCAATGGTCTCCTTCGCCATCAAGCATGACTTCAATGTATCATCAATCAACATATGGGCATCATTGGTACTCGAAGAAACCGAATTTGCCGACGACTCCACCTCTTGGGTAGCATCTCGCACACGATGAATATCGGTATTTTGCTGATTTAATGCAGCCGAGACTTCTGCCGTTGTTTGACTAAGCTCTTCGGCGCAATGCTGCAAAGGCAATGCGGAGTCAGTCATTCTTCCTAACACGGTTCGAATTCTTGCGGATAGCATTTTGATATGGAAATCGGCAATCGAAAATGCCGTGTTACCGGAATAGATCAAGCGACTTACGCTGTCATATTGCTTTTGTAACTTTTTAAGTTGCTGAGGTGTATCAATTAACTCTTGGCGGAATAACAGAGCCAGAACACTTGCAGGTAACGCACTTGCAAGCCAAGCCAACGGCCCTTCAACAGACAACGCATATGCGGTTGCAGGTGCGGTTAGTGCACCAAGTAGAATCGCATAGCGAATGGTTTCATTGATTTTCAACGACCAAGTTCGGCCAGACTTCTCTGCAGCACGCATGCTTTTGTAGGCTTTTGTCGCAATATCAACCCACTCTCGCTTTGGCTTCACGCGCACTGATTGATACCCAACAACATGGTTGTCTTCGTAGATAGGGGTGACATAAGCATCAACCCAATAGTAACCGCCAGACTTAGTGGAATTCTTAACCATTCCACGCCAGGCTTTACCTTGTTTAAGGCGTGCCCACATATCACCGAAAGCGGCTTTAGGCATATCATTATGACGAACTATATTGTGGTTCTGACCGACAAGTTCTTCGTGAGTGTATTCAGCAACGCGGCAAAAGGCTTCATTACAATATGTAATAACACCTTGTAAGTTCGTTGTTGAGACGAGTTCCTCAGACTCCCTCACGAGAGTTTCTTGAGCTTTATGAGAAATATTGGCTGACATAGACGAAACTTCTTTAGTTTTTATTGATTTTCGGCAAGATATATACAGGATTTTTATTTTTATTACAAAAAGTTAGATAAAAAGTCTTATCAAACCGACATTTTTATTGTGGGAATTCACATTATCGATAAAAACATAAAGAAGAGATTGTTGATTTGAGCTAATAAACAAACCCGACACGATCGGCCGGGTTATATATTAAGACTTAATTAAGCGGTTTGTGATTCTGGCTTTTTATTCGTTTTTAACGCAAACATCGCGATAACGAGTAACACAAATGGAAGAACATACAAATTAAGATTCTGCCAACCTACGGTAGACTCAAGCCAACCAGATAGTAATGCGGTAATGGTGACACAACTGAACACGAAGAATTCATTAAACGCTTGAGCCTTACTTCTGTTTTTCGCTTCATAACTTTGACTAAACAGCCCGGTGGCTGCGATAAACATAAAGTTCCACCCTATTCCTAACAAGATTAAAGCAAGGCTAAAATGCCAGATAGACACTCCATGTATGTTAATTCCAATACAAGCAACAAATAGCAATCCACCCCCTAAAATCATATTCTTAGCGCCAAACCGCTCTATCAGACGGCCCGTGACAAACGCAGGTGCAAACATACCCAACACGTGCCATTCGATCACTCCCGCCGCTTTATCAAAATCAAAGCCACAACCAATCATCGCTAAAGGAGTTGCTGTCATTAAAATGTTCATCACCGCGTACGCAACCATTGCCGCGATAACTGCCAGCATGAAATTAGGTCGACGAATAATCAGTCTCAGCTTATCCGCCTTAGCGTGTAGCGCCTGCGTGTGTGCAGGTGGAAAACGAATGGTTTGTAGCACAACCAAAGCGGTTATATAAAGCACGACAAGCACAGCAAATGCACTAATGTATAAGCCATCACCTGACCACTGCTGTGAGTACACCGCCAAATTAGGTCCAAGGATCGCCGCTAACACCCCACCCGCCATAGATATCGAAATCGCCCTATGCCTTGCCGACTCTTCACACACTTCAATGGCAGCAAACCTGTATAGAGTACCGAAACCTATACCAACACCAAGCAAAAACGTAGACATGCAGAACAGATAGAAGTTTTGTTGACTTAATGCATACGTCGCTAGACTAGCACCCAAAATGCCAATGACATTACCAAGGCTAAAACCAAGGCGACGCCCTAACTTGCCCATAATTAGCGACGCGGGAATTGTCGCGGCCATCAGTCCCAAAAACTGCAGTGCAACTGGTAATGTGATAAAACTTGATGACGGCGCAAGTGTTTTGCCAATAAGGGCAATAACAGATATGAGTAAAATATTCCCTGTCATTAATAAGGCTTGGCAGAGAGATAGAAGCCATACATTACGATTCAATTCCAAATTCCTTTTGGTTACAACGTATACAGATAACATATAGGAAAGCAGAAACAATAGAAAGATATGAGAGTAATTCTCAACAAAAAGAGCCAGAGGCATAGTACCTCTGGCTCTTCACTATTCACTTTTCGCTTTTAAAAAGTTTTTCTGTTGAGCTTACTTGTTGCGGCGCGCTTTTACTGCATCAGAAAGCTGACGAAGTACCGTTTCCGTATCTTCCCAACCAATACATGCATCAGTAATCGACTGACCATAAGTGGCTGCTTTGCCATCCACTAAGTCTTGGCGACCTTCAACTAAATGAGACTCGATCATCACACCAAAAATGGCTTCTTCGCCAGCAGAGATTTGCTCGGATACATCATCAGACACCAGCATTTGACGCTTGAACTGCTTCGAGCTGTTAGCATGGCTAAAATCAATCATCACTTTTTTCGGCAGACCTGCAGTGTCCAGCTCATCTTTAATTTGAGCTACATGTGCTGCACTGTAGTTTGGTTCTTTACCGCCACGTAGAATAATATGGCAGTCTGGATTACCAGCGGTTTCTACGATCGCGGAATGACCGTATTTTGTTACTGAAAGGAAGTGATGGGAAGCGCTTGCAGAACGAATCGCGTCGCTCGCTATTTTAATATTCCCGTCTGTACCGTTTTTGAAACCTACAGGACAAGAAAGACCAGAAGCTAGCTCGCGGTGAACCTGAGATTCTGTCGTACGAGCACCGATAGCGCCCCAACTGATCAAATCCGCCACGTACTGAGGTGTGATCATATCTAAGAATTCACTTGCCGTTGGCAAGCCCATATCGGTTAGATCAAGAAGAAGTTTACGTCCGATACGTAGACCATCATTTAGCTTATAGGTGTCATTTAAGTAAGGGTCATTGATAAGGCCTTTCCAACCAACGGTTGTACGCGGCTTTTCAAAATAAACTCGCATAACAACCTCAAGCTGCTCGCCCAGTTCATCACGTAGTACTTTTAGCTTTTTACCGTACTCAACCGCGGCAGCCGGATCGTGAATAGAACACGGGCCAACGATCACGAGTAATCGATCGTCTTTTCCTTCAAGAATATTGTGAATGGCGTTACGGCAATCAAAAGTGGTCGAAGAAGCGGTTTCAGTCGCTGGGAACTTCTCTAATACTGCAACAGGTGGCAATAACTCTTTTACTCTATTTATTCTTACATCATCAGTTTGAAACATTACTTCTACTTCCTGGTTTTATTTCCGACCCCATTTTTACCAACTGAACTCATTGCAACATTGTTCACAAAGCGAGCAGCATCAAGGGCTGTGGTCATTTTCTGTCTAGCGTTTAAGTAACTTATCGGCTTAGGCGTAGACTTGCAATCAGTTTTTGCAAATAAATGCAAATAAAAACCACCTGTTAACCACCACGCACAATGTAAAGTAAAGTTTACGAAAAAAAGTTCAAAATAATCATCAATTTTCTTATGCACCAAAAAATCTTTACTACAATGTAAGAAATATCAGAAGTTTGTGAGGTATTTTTGGGTAGTAAATGTTGATCAAGTTCAAATATATTGTTGCTTGATATGAAATGATTAGAATATTAAACTAATTTCTTATAAACGCTGGTTTTTTCTAATTTTTTGATAAAACGAAGTAGAAGTTAATATGCAATCAATACAAGGAAACATTATGAACAAAGTAGCAATTGCAGTAGCAGCAGTGGTAGCTGGTAGTAGCGCGCTTTTAAACTCTGCTCAAGCTGAAATGTACATCGGGGGCAAAGTGGGCATGACTACACTTGACGACGCTTGCTATCTAAATAGCCCTTGTGATGATGAAGCGTTCGGTGCAGGACTACATATCGGTTATGACTTTACCGATATCATTGGGCTAGAGTACGGCGTAGACTTCTTAGGCGACTACAAAGCTAACTCGATGTCAGGGGCTAACACGGTTAATACGATTGACGGCAATCTAACGGCTTTAACACTTGCACCTAAATTCAACTGGCACTTAAACGACTCTTGGAATCTGTTTGCTAAGATCGGTGGTGCTTACATGATGTCTGATGACGAAACAGACTTTGTCCCAACAGGTTCTTTGGGGGCTGAATACTCGATCGATAGAAACTGGAGTGTTCGCGCTGAATACCAACGCTACCAAGACATGTCTGACGACGTGTGGGACGACATGGATGCTAACTTCTTTGGTATCGGTGTTAACTACAAATTTGCAGCAGCTCCAGTTGTTGCAGCAGTTGTAACGGAAGAAGTGATCGAGCCAGATCCAGAACCAGTGATGATGAGCAAGGTGCACAAAGAAGAGTACGGTACAGGTACGTTTGAATTCGATAGTGCTAAGTTAACAGATTCCGTTTCTGAACGTCTGGACAACTTTGTTTCATTCTTGAACGAATATCCTCAAGCTCAAGTAGAGATTACTGGTTACACGGATAGCTCAGGCCCTGCGGCATACAACCAAAAACTGTCTGAGCGTCGTGCTCAATCTGTTGCTGATTACCTAACCGCAGCTGGCATTGGTTCAGATCGTTTGACAGTTAAAGGTATGGGTGAAGAAAACCCAGTTGCTGACAACAGCACTCGCGAAGGTCGTGAGAAAAACCGTCGCGTAGAAGTTGTGGTACCTTCATTTGAATACCAAGAGCTAGTTCAACCAGAATAAGCATCTATGATTCATGATCGATGATGTGGTAAAAATTAATGGGGTGCATTTGCACCCCATTTTGATCTCATATTAAGGGATATTGCCACTATGGTTTTGGGAAAAAGATCAACTCATTATCTTGCACCATAACGCAATCCATACCAGCTGCATGCGCCGCTCGCTTCCCCAACTCAGTATCCTCGAACACAAGACACTGTGACGCCTCCAAGTCGAGTTGTTCCGCGGCCATCAAAAAGGTATCTGGAAAGGGTTTATGGTTCTCTACATCACTTGCGGTTACTACAACATACAACTTGTCTAATAAACCTGCATGACTTAATAAGCGCATGGCACTTTCTCGTTGGCTGCCAGTACCGACTGCAATTTTCTTATGGCCTAAATATTCCTCTAACACGATGTTCGTGCAAGGAATAACGTCACCATGAAGCTCCATAGCAGCGAATGTTTCCATTTTAAATGTCGCGACAGTTTTAGGATCTAATAAAAGCTCATGCACACGATTTAGTTCCTCAACAATTTTAAAGCTCGGCATCCCTCCCAAACTGTGAAACCATTCCTGGCAAAACAGAAAATCAAAACGCTCAGCAGTTGCTTGCCAAGCTGCCAAGTGGGCTGGCATGGTATCGATTAGAGTACCATCCATATCAAATATGAATCCCTCATAGGGTCTAAAATCAATCGTGCTCATGTCTTTTCTTCTATTTGTGCATCTGTAATGTTAATTTATCAGCTCTTTCAATCGTCCTTACCGGCATTTACTTATCATGCTCAAAATTTCGAACTCCGTCACAATTCAAGAGTGGGAAATTCAATTATCCCCAATTAGAGCTCAAGGAAATGGTGGCCAGAACGTTAACAAGGTAGCGTCCGCTATACACCTGCGCTTTGATATCCGGCATTCCAGCTTACCTGACTTTTACAAAGAGCGATTACTTGCACTTTCTGATAGTCGTATAAGTAAAGATGGCGTGATCATCATCAAAGCGCAACAATTTCGGACACAAGAACAAAATAAGGAAGACGCCCTAAATCGGCTTCAAGCATTAATAAAAGCTGCCGCTTTACAGGAGAAGAAGCGTATTAAAACGAAACCAACCCGCGCTTCTCAACGCCGACGACTTGATACAAAAAACAAGCACGGAGCGAAAAAACAGCAACGTAAAAAAGTGCTGTATTAGTGCATGTCGTTTTCTCGACATGTTAGTTGAACAACGTTTGCTAGCCCTTGGAAATCTCATTGGATTTCTCTTTTTAGTTACTTATTCAGGAAACAACAATATGACTATTAGGCAAAAACTCTACTTCCTCGGAGTTATCGCCATTTTAGGCATCGTGGCCCTTTTGGGTACGTCATCCCATTTTGAAAATAAGAGCAATGACCTTAATCACGCCATCAAACTCGTTGGTGATCTAGAAATACGCTTACTCAACTTACGCAGAAATGAAAAAGATTTCCTACTACGTAGTAATGACAAATATCTAAATAAGTTTGACGCCAATGTTGACAAGTTTATAGACACAGAAAAAGAGCTTGCGAATATACTCAAGAGTAATGAATTACCTTCCAGTCAACAATTTAAGCAAGACTTGCTCGCATACCAAAGGGGCTTTCAGAATCTGGTCAGCGCTTACCAACGATACGGGCTTGATTCAAAGAGTGGGCTTCTCGCTGGTTACGAACAAGCACTATTAGAAGCAAAACAACGTTCAGACCACCAGCAGTTATTGGCATTAGTCCGTTTTGACTCTGCGGTAAAAGCAGGACTATTCAATAGTGACTTGCTTGAGGGGCAATATGCTCCTGAGCTTATCAAAACAGGTAAGCAATTGGCGGCCCAAAAGCAAGTTGTTGGGGTTGCTTATGACAAAGGCCTACTCGGTGAAACTCGCGCATTATCTCATGCCGTAGAAGAGCAATTTGAAACCTTTTCCACAGCCCTTAGCTCTGCTGCCGCACAACGTGATGAACAAATGTCGACCATCAAGCAGGTCATTACAGCTCTGATCTTAGTCGTTATTTTCGCATTGATTTGGCAAATTTCACGTTCAATCAATACGCGAGTGAATAGCTTACTTGGCACCATTCGAAGTATCAGCGAAACGAACAATATGGGACTTCGATCTGATTTGAAAGGTCAAGACGAGCTATTTGATATCAGTCATCACCTCAATGACCTATTGGATAAGCTTGAGCATCTAATTAGTAGTACCCAAGAAAAATCGGCGCAACTCACTGCAAGTACCGATAATATGCATCGTGAGTTAGAAGGCGTTATGGAGCAATTCCACACTCAAACTGACCACACTGCATCAATGGCGACGGCAGTTCAGCAAATGGTTGCCACAATAGGTGAAATCTCTGAAAGCACATCAGTTGCGGTAGAAGGCGTACATCAGGCAGCGAATAATGCCGAACAAGGTCGAGGAGTTGTTGAGGCGACGGTAACCAACATCGGTCAACTAACCACGATTTTATCAAACAGCCAGCAGTCGATTGGCTCGCTGAATCAGCATGTAGATAAAATTGGTGGTGCCGTGAACATCATCCAAGAAATAGCAGAGCAAACCAACCTACTAGCTCTCAACGCAGCAATTGAAGCCGCGCGAGCAGGCGAACAAGGCCGCGGGTTTGCAGTTGTCGCCGATGAAGTACGCGCCCTAGCTAGCCGAACTCATCAATCCACAGAGGAAATCACGCGGGTCGTTGCAGACATTCAAACTCAAATGTCTACAGTTGTTGCTGATATTGATCAATGTAACGATCAAGGGCAACAAACACTTAATGCTTCTGAAAAACTGGATTCTAGCCTACAGCAGATCATCACTGACATGCATTCAATTCAAGGTAATTCGGAGCGCATAGCTTCAGCAATTGAAGAACAAGGTATCGTTATGAACCAAGTTAGCGGTTCAATCACCGAGCTAAACGCAATATCTGAGAATAACATGCAATCCGCTCAGGAATGCTTGCACGAAGTGAACTCTGTCTCTGCTCAAGCTCATGATATGGATGAAGCCGTTGCACAATTCAAAACTGCGCTAAAATAACCCTTTTCAAAATAGAAAGCCCGAGGCAATCATCGCTTCGGGCTTTTTTTCAATTGTCACTTCGTGCTTACTGCGCACTTCGGATGTGATTATTCATCATCAAGAGGAACCAGCTTGGTGTTGCCGCCATGAACTTTCTCACGCTGCCTTTGCACCAGGGCGTAGAAGCCTGGGATCAAGAATGTACCTGCTAGAAGCACACACAATAGACCACCAATCAGCGACACGCCGAGTGAGTTTTGACTCACGTGCCCCGCACCAGCGGCAAAGATAAGCGGGAAGATACCCAGGATAAATGACCAAGATGTCATATTCACAGCGCGGAAACGTAACGTGCCTCCTTTAACCGCTGCACTATCGATATCAGCATCTTTTTCTTCACGCTCTTGCTTGGCGAACTCCACAATCAAAATTGCGTTTTTCGCCGCCAAGGCTATGAGCAAGACAAGACCAATTTGGGCATACAAGTTAAGCGGCGTGCCAGTTAGATTCAACGCAAGGAAGGAACCTAACGTTGCTACTGGGACCACCAAAATAATAGCCAGTGGAATACTCCAACTCTCATACTGAGCCACCATAAACAAGTAAATGAATATCAAAGCCAGCGCAAACGCATAAATGGCTTGGTTGCCCGCAAGCACTTCCTGATAAGCCATACCTGTCCATTCATACGTGTACCCTTGCGGAAGAACTTCAGCAGCAACGCGTTCCATTGCGGCAATCGCATCACCACTAGAGTAACCCGGAGCTGGTTGGCCTTGAATGATAGCACTGCGGTACATGTTGTAACGCCATGCCACATCAGGCTCAAACACTTGCTCGTAGCTCACTAGCGTACTTAACGGAACCATATCACCGTTCGAAGAACGAACATGGAAACGCTCTAGATCTTCCATGCTGCTACGGTGCTGGCTATCAGCTTGCATGGTTACGCGGAAGTTCTTACCAAACATGGTGAAGTCATTCACATAAAGCGAACCTAAGTTGCCTTGCAAGGTTTGGAAAATAGACGACAGCGAAATACCTAATTGCTGCGCTTTCTCACGATCGATATCAACGTAGTAGTGCGGAACATTCGCGCGGAACGTGCTAAACGTGTAGGCAATTTCAGGCGCTTGGTTAGCCGCTTGGATCATTTCTCCCATGACCATCGACAAGTCGGTACGACTTCGCCCTAGCGTGTCTTCAAGCACAAACTCAAAACCAGACGCAGCGCCCATACCTGGAACCGCCGGTGGTCCCATCGCAAAAACAACCGCTTGAGGTAACTCTGTCGCCGCTCGCCCGTTAATACGTGCCGCGATAGCATTAGCAGAGTGCTCTCCTTGCAGCGAGTTACGAGTATCCCAGTCATGCAATTTGATAAATACAGAAGCACCGTTTGATGCTGCTGCGCCTGTCATAAACGAGTAACCGTTCGCAACCGTCACACCATCCACACCAGGCTCTTCACCGATCATTTTCATTAAATCATTGGTGACTTCTTCAGTACGTGATAAAGAGGCTGAATCTGGTAGCTGTACGTTAACCAGCAAAATGCCTTTATCTTCTTGAGGAACAAACGCTGTAGAGGTGGTTTTCGCAAAGAAAGTGACCGCTGCGATAGCAACTATAAAGAACGTCACGAGCAGTAAAGACTTCTTCACCAAGAAACCAGCGATCTGGCCATAACGCGTAGTGATGCGCTCTAAGCCTCTGTTGAAAGCCTGGAACCAGTTAGCGGTATTGCCCCCACCCTGCTTCAATACCAGAGAACAAAGTGCTGGAGACAGCGTCAATGCATTGATGGATGAAATCACAACCGAAATACAGATGGTCAAAGCGAACTGGCGATACATGATACCGGTGATACCTGGCAGCATGGCGACGGGTATGAATACCGCAAGTAGAACCAAGGTCGACGTGATGATTGGTCCCGTTACTTCTTTCATCGCTAGCAACGTCGCTTTACGCGGTGAAATGCTTGGGTCTTTCGCCATGGTAGTATCGACGTTTTCGATAACCAGAATCGCATCGTCCACCACGATACCAATCGCAAGGATCAAGCCAAACAAAGTAACCGTATTAATGGTGAAGCCCGTTGCCTGCATGATGGCAAACGTACCAATCAGAGAAACGGGGATCGCGACAACAGGAATCAACGTTGCACGCGCACTACCCAAGAACAAGTAAGTTACAGCAATCACCAATAGAATCGCTTCAATCAGTGTTTTTACTACCCCTTTGATCGATTCAGATACGAACACGGTTGTATCGTAGCTGGTCTCGTATTCCATTCCCTCTGGGAAGTTTTTGCTCAAGCCTTCAAGGAGCTCCATGACGGCCTGACCACTTTCTAACGCATTCGCATCCGATTGAAGAGACAACGCAACGATTGACGCGTCCTGGCCACGGAACTTACCGTTACCATCGTAGAACTTTTTGCCTAGTTCAACGCGAGCAACATCTTTCAGATAAACCGTAGAGCCATTGGGATTAGCTCGAAGGACTACGTTCTCAAACTCACTCACGCTTTCCAAGCGACCTTTGGTCACAAGGTTAAACTGAACTTCTTGCGGATTGTTGTATGGTGCTGCACCTACACGCCCTGCCGCAACTTGAACGTTCTGTTCAGCCAAAGCGGCGTATACGTCTGACGTGGTTAGCTTAAGGTTGGCCATTTTTTCAGGATCTAACCAAACACGCATTGCGTATTCGCCACCACCAATCACGTTAACTTCACTGATACCTTTCGCACGAGCCAACTGATCTTTTACATTCAAGTTAATGTAGTTAATCAAGAACTGATCATCGTATTTGCCATCAGGTGAATAGAAGTTAAGTACCATCAGCAAGTCAGGTGAACGCTTTTTCACCGTCACACCAACCATGCGAACTTCTTGAGGCAGTTTTGACTCAATCTGTGACACGCGGTTTTGCACGTTAACTTGCGCCATATCTGGATCGGTGCCAACATCGAACGTGACGTTTAGGCTGTAAGAGCCATCGTTCGCGCTCTTTGAAGACATGTATATCATATCCTCAACGCCGTTGACTGAGGTCTCTATGGGGTCCGCAATGGCCTGCTCGACAACTTCCG
The DNA here is from genome assembly GCF_033337405.1 of Vibrio sp. YT-16. Lineage (NCBI taxonomy): Bacteria > Pseudomonadati > Pseudomonadota > Gammaproteobacteria > Vibrionales > Vibrionaceae > Vibrio > Vibrio sp. YT-16. The sequence continues at coordinate 199,935 of NZ_JAWOQQ010000002.1, read as the reverse complement.
CACTCGCGCCAGTGTAGTAAGCCGAAACGCTTACTGATGGCGGGCTTATCTGTGGATACTCAGCCACTGGCAAAATCGCCAGTGAGATCGCGCCGGCTAGCGTTAATATGATCGAAATAACCAGCGCGAATTTAGGTCTCTGAATAAAGAAACGACTTAACATAGTGCCCCCTACTGCTTATCTTCAGCAGGTGCTTGAAGGCGCACTTCTACACCATTACGCACACGTTGTAGGCCTTGTGTAATAACCGTATCTTCCTGATCGAGCCCTTCTCGAATGATAATGCCTTGTTCAACCTGAGGGCCAAGCTCGACGTTACGACGCTCTGCCACACTTCCCTCAGCCATCACCATCACAAAGTCACCTTCTAAGTCAGTCTGTACGGCACGTCGTGGGATAACAATAACGTCTTTCGTGTTCTTATCTCTCAAGTTCACTTTGATGTGTTGACCCGGAAGTAACTTCTGCTCTGGGTTTGGCACTAGCGCGCGCATAGCAATCGTACCCGTTTTGGTGTCAATACGATTACCTAAGAAATCAAGCTTACCAAGATGCTCAAAAAACTGTCCATTTTCCAGTTCAAGCTGAACTTCAACGCGGTTTGATTCAGCCGAGCCATCACCTTTTACTTGATCCATACCCATAGCTAAACGCTCACGCTCACTCACACTAAATGAGGTATGAACTGGATCTAAACTCACCAGAGTTGTCAGCACGCCAGATGACGGAGAAACCAGATCACCCGTACTAACTTTGGTATCACTAATACGTCCGCTAAAAGGTGCTCGGATTTGAGTATAGGAAAGGTTAACTTCAGCAAGTTTAAGTTGAGCATTTGCCGCTTCTAGCTCTGCTCTCGCACCAAGAAGTGCCGCAGTTAAAGCATCAAACTCAGATTGAGAGATACTACCGCGAGGCAACAAGTTTTTACCTCGAGTATGATCTAATTCGGCTTTTTTTAGCGCCGCTTTAGCTTGTGCAAGTGCGGCTTTAGCACTCGCGACTTGGGCTTCAAAAGAAGATGGCTCGATAGAGTAAAGGAGCTGCCCTTTTTCTACCATTTGCCCCTCTTCAAAGTGACGAGCTTTTAAGTAGCCAGAAATCTGCGCGGTAATATTGGTATCTTCTACTGCTTCAATGCGACCGATATAAGACTTGCTCGGTTGGTAGTCGATAACCGTGACATCCTGAGTCACTACGAGAGGCGCTTGACCTTTCGTTTGGGCATTATTAGCTTCCCCGCATCCAGCGAGGATTGCTGTAGCCGCCATTAGTGCGACAAGTGGTTTCTTTTGCATGTATTTACCGTCTTTATAGAACAGGATATTGTTGAATTCCTATCAACCTTACTCCTTGCTGCCACTGAAAACTTCACTGAAAAGCGCCCAAGGTGTTTCTAAATGTAAACATGAGAAACAAAAGGAAAATAAAGTAATTTAGTTAACAGTGGTATTCAATGAGCAATATACATACAACTCAATCATAACTATTTAATATACGCCTTAGGAGATCGCGAATTTTAGCGTGTGCTTGGAAACACTAACGGGAGTATTGTATTCGGGCGTAAAGTGAGATTCAGTGCTCAAGATAAGAACGTTTTGTGGCTAAAAAGGTAAAAAGTGACGCCTTCATACTCAAGACCCCGATTTTGACTATTTTTTTAATATAAATGGGTTATCATTCAATTAATTCAACGCCTTCGACAGAGAGGATGACTATGATTTCTAAATGGGCGAAACGCTTTTACCAGATGGCAGAACTAGTGGCGTCTTGGAGTAAGGACCCATCAACACAAGTCGGTGCCGTTATTACTAAACAGAATCGCATTGTATCTGTTGGATTTAATGGCTATCCGCATGGTGTTTCTGACAGTGTCGACACCGATGAGCGCGAGTTGAAATACCTTAAAACACTGCACGCGGAAGAGAACGCAATTTTGTTCTCAAAACGTGACTTAGACGGATGTGATATTTGGGTAACGCATTTTCCTTGCCCTAACTGCGCGGCAAAGATCATTCAAACAGGGATCTCACACGTACACTGCCCTGAGCAGTCTGAAGACTTTTTATCTCGCTGGGGAGATAAAATCCAAGTCAGTCAAGATATGTTCGACCAAGCGGGTGTGAAAGTCGACTGGTTACCGCTAGAAGACATTGAAATTGAAGACAAAGACGTGCGCTAGTATTCCATCTTAATATTTAAATAGCCCAGAGAGATCTGGGCTATTTTGTTATTAAATCTGCAAGAGGTCTCGACGTAGTCTTTTAACTGTGTTTTTTCGCAGTGAGCTCAGCAATTTTGACAATAACGAGTACTGATTTTTCCATCATTTCAACAGAAATAAACTCATGAATTCCGTGGAAGTTAAAACCACCGGTGAAGATATTCGGGCACGGCAAACCCATAAAAGATAAACGAGCACCATCTGTACCACCACGAATAGGTTTTATAATCGGTTCCACATCACACGCTTCCATCGCTTGCTTTGCCAGCTCAATGATATGAGGGTAAGGCTCAACCATTTCTCTCATATTGTAATAGCTGTCTTTTATTTTTAGCTCTACAGAACCATGGCGTAAACCCGTGTTCATTTCATCGACGAGTTTCTGCATAAAAGCTTTTCGATCCTCAAGTCTTTGACGGTCAAAGTCTCTAATAATGTAACCTAGCTCGCTTCGTGCAACGCCCATTTCTGCCGATTTTAGATGGAAGAACCCTTCGTAACCTTCGGTTGTTTCCGGAGTTTGATCTTGGGGCATTTGAACTTGAAATTTCGCAGCCAAGTTCATCGCATTGACCATTTTGCCTTTTGCGGTACCTGGATGAACGCTAACTCCATGAAAAATTACATCAGCGTTTGCTGCATTAAAGTTTTCGTATTCCAATTCACCTTGCGGGCCACCATCTATAGTGTATGCCCATTTCGCGCCAAATTTTTTAACATCAAACAAATCTGCACCACGACCGATTTCTTCATCCGGAGTAAAGCCGATACAAATGTCGCCGTGTGGAATGTCTGGGTTTTCCAGTAGCAGAGCTACCGCGGAAAGAATCTCTGCGATACCAGCTTTGTTATCCGCGCCAAGTAATGTAGTGCCATCGGTAGTAATAAGATTGTGGCCATGTAGGTGATGTAAATCTGGGTATTGCACGGGAGATAACACTTCATCCCCCAACCCTAATGCAATATCGCCACCCTGGTAATCTTCGATGAATTGCGGCTTTACGTTTTTGCCAGATGCATCCGGCGCGGTATCCATATGGGCAATGAAGCCGATAGGAGGAACCTCATAATCAACATTGGCTGGCAGTTTAGCCATCAAGTAGCCATTTTTATCCAAAGTCACGTCACTTAAGCCAAGTTCGAGCATCTCTTTTTTAAGTAACTCAGCAAACACAAACTGGCCAGGTGAACTTGGGCAAAGCGTCACATGTGGATTGGATTGGGTATCAAACGTGACGTATCGAAGAAATCTTTCAACTAAATGTTTCATATTTATTCTCATTGTTTTGTACGATGAGGCCATATCACGCATTGATAAGCTGACGTTGCCTCATCAAACCTCACGCTATGTTACGCTCTTAGTTCAATAAGAATTTGCTTTGAATCATTTTTTGATAAGAAAGGCTTTTGCGCTTTGCTTCCGCTCATTGAAGCATGAATTTAATCTAAAAGTTCCTCTGCCAGTACTCGCCACTCTTTAACCTTTTCACGAAAATGACGCCATTGCTTATCGGTCATCGAACGAGAAACATCTAATGTCAGTTGATCAACCAATGCAAAGTTAGAGTCAATATTCAGAGAAAGCTGCTCACTATAATAACTCTCTGGCTCGAACAAGAGTCGCATAAATATATCTTGATAAGTCACAACATTAGATTTGTTGTCGAACAAGTATTCGAGCTCTTGATATACCGTGGCTCGATAATCTCTCCATAAAGGGCTGTTTAAAATAACTTGCTGAGAAAATCTTTGAGCTAATTGACGCTGATTTCCTGATAGATTCCCCAGCCATTCTTCCATCCACTCTTCAGTGTTATCCAGAATAATTTCACGCACTTCGTCTTCTGTCTTATCGGCATATTTTGCGTTTCGCTCTTGATAATGTTCTTGTACATTACTCAAAAACTCGCGTTCTTGCTCTTTCGTTAATTGCAAACTTAACGCAAAAAGATCTGGTGCTGCTTTGCTGACCACTCTATCGTAATGCGCTCGCATTCTATCTCGATTTTTTTGTAAGTAATTTAAGGTGATATCGCTCGCTTTTAATCTCTCAAGGTCTTTTAAATGTTCGATATATATTGGTAACTCCTCTTTCTTGTGCCAGTCTGCCAACAATAATAAACGCTCTTCCACTAGGACTTCTTGTTCCCCTTGCAACGAGACATAGTCCTCTAAGTAATCGAGCACGAACCAATCGATATTGCTGTATAAAAACTTTTTCGCACAACCGGCAAGCAGAAATACGAAACAAAATAGAAGGCCATAACGAAGCGCCTTATTAGATACATCCTTTAATTTAGTCACTTATTCGTATTCCCTTTTCTGTTGATTAAGTTCTATACTCAACCTGTATCACTTAGTATTGCGGCAAACTTACACCAGTGTGACAAATATTGATTGCCACCTTAATAATATATAGAGTTTGAAATTAACTTTTTGATCACAGCTATCCGCAAAAAAGTGAGTTAGAGCGCAATTATCGGCTAAAAAACGTACCGAACGACGCTCCCTATAACGGCATATAATTTGCATGGATGTTTTTTGGATGGTTTATGGAGGCGAAGTATGGCAGCCGCTGAGCAACTTGATACCAGTGTAGAATATGAGATTCGATATTTTGAACAGGGGAAAATGCACTGCATGAGAGTCATTGCTGAAAGCAAAAAAGTGGCTTATCAGTACTATTTGGAGTGTGGTAAGCACAACAGTGACTTGTACTCTATTCGCCCAGACAAGTAAAAAAACCGCCTAACAGGCGGTTTTTTTATTCGTCAGAATCAATATAACTGTTTGATTTTATTTATTATTACAGATTCAAATCCAACAATGTTATTTGATGTCTCCAAAGCGCTCAAGATAAAGGACGGTTGCTGCAGTACGAGAAGGAACTTGAAGCTTTTTAAGTAAACTCTTCATATGTACTTTAACCGTAGACTCAGAGATAAAAAGACGATCGGCAATTTGCTTGTTGCGGAAACCTCTTGCCACCTCTCTTAAGATCTGCGATTCACGATCGGTCAGTGTATCAAACACGTCCTCTTGCTCTGAACGTTCACTCAAATACTTAGAAACTTCTTGGCTGTATGCCTTGTCCCCTTGGTGCGCTTGTTTTAGCAACTCAACCAACTCATCGGGCTCAGTGTCTTTCAATAAATAGCCATCGGCACCACTTCGAACTATTGCTTCTATATCTGCTGGGCTATCCGAAACGGTTAGAATGACAATTCTGGCTTCACAGCCATCTGCACGCAGTGCTTGCAAAGTATCAAGGCCAGACATGCCTTTCATATTAAGATCAAGAAGTACAAGATCCAGTTCCAGCTCATGCGCTTTCGCTACTGCATCCGCGCCATTACTTGCTTCTGCAATAACCTCAAACTCAGGCTCAAAGCTTAAAAGCTGGTGGATACCTCTTCGCATGAGTGGATGATCATCCACCAGCATTACTTTACACACTGTCACTGTTTACTTCCTTACTATGTTGGAATTCTAATTTTACGGTACAACCTTTGTTTATCGATGCTTCGATGTGAAGATCGGCATGCAGTCTAGCGGCCCGCTCTTGCATGATACTCATACCGTAATGATTTAATTTTTCGTCTTGATGTTCAAAGCCTATTCCATCGTCGCTAACGGTTACTGTGACTTTTCCATCATTATCGAGACATTGAATGTGAATATTATCTGCTTGCGCATGTTTGATAGCATTAATTGCCGCTTCTCTTATCAACTGTAGTAAATGAACCTGCTGATGTGCATCCAGTTCAGTTGATGAAAGTCTATTTTTTAGCGTAATGTCCGCAGCAGTTTGTTCACTGAGCGTTTCAACCATGTCTTGCAATGCTTGGCCAAAACTGCCCTCTTTAATCGTAAGACGAAACGTCGTCAGTAGCTCGCGTAACTGCGTATAAGCCGCAGATAAGCCCGTATCTAGCTCAGCAATAACTTGATTAGCCTGCGCGATCGCCTTTTCGTCAGGCAAGTTCTTTACGCTTCTCTTTAACAAAGCGACCTGAATTTTTAAGTAAGAGAGTGCTTGAGCCAATGAATCATGCAACTCCCGAGCAATAGTGGCTCGCTCTTCCATCAGCAGAATTTGTTCTGCTTGGCGCTGCGCCCGATTGTAATACACGGCGCGTGATAAAATCTGCACGAAGTTGTCAATAAGAGCCTCGTTCGGACAAGGTAACCCTGCTTTCCAATATAAATAACCCAAGTGCTCACCATCTAGCATCAGGGCTTTACCGTGGCAATCTTCATCACAATCTTGGCAGCATTCTTCTCCTTCCATCAATATCCAGCTCGGTTCTCCCAGCTGCTCGATTTCAAGTTTGACCGCTTTAATGCCCTCAAGACTGACGATATGCTGCAAAATCGCCTGGAAATTGTCTTGATTAATACGCGACGCCGTGAGTTCTTTTGACGAGTCATACAGCACCTCTAAAGACTGGTTGGCATGCTGCAATTTACGTGTTTTCTCATCAACCGCTTGTTCTAATCCTCGGTACAACTTACCAAGGTCTGTCGCCATCCGATTAAAGGTTCGAGTCAGTATTCCCATTTCATTATCGCTAGATACATTGAGCGATATATTAAATGAGCGATTTTTAATTTGCTCGCTAGCAAAAACTAAGGCACGCAGAGGCCGAACAACTTCGAGGCGCACAAAATGAACGACAAACATACTGACACAAAGAATGCCACCCAACCCTAACCCGCCGATCCAGGCTAAGTTAATCAGTTTTTGCTCCGAAAAGCTCTGCAGCTTAAATACAAACTCATCGATTTGTTCAACAAAACCGGCCACTAGGAGTTGATATTCTGCCGGGTTGTCTCCTCTAAGCACCGCCTTAAGTTCATGCCATCTGATAATAAGACGGTAGTAATCGTGAGTGATGTCTTCTGGCACAGACCAATGCTGAAGCGCTTTCATTGAAGGTGAATATATCGAATGTTCAAATGCGTCAATATGTGAAGAATAGTCAACAGATTTAACCTGAATATCATTCGCCAGACGGTAGCTTTGCATTCGCATCGAGCCAGCAACATTGACGGCTTCAGCATCGTTCAAACTGGACGCTAACGTAAAAATTGCAAAACCAGTCGTAGCGACTGAGAGCAGCAAAATAAGAAGCATCGCGGACGCAATCGTGCGCGTCACCGACTTTTTCACATTTTTAAACAATCTGAGTTCCTCGCCCATTAACAATCCTATTTTTACGTGCAATGAACCCATTACCTTTCAACTTTATCAATATGTGATCACCTGCGACGGAATTTATTGATCCAAAACAATATTGCATACCATTTACCCCCTAAGAGGTATTTATACAAATATGTCAAAAACTACAATTTCGTTAGTTTAAATGACAGTTTATTAATGAAAATTGTGGACTATGCTTAGTTTGGGTTCCAAGTTTCGAGGTGACTAAGTGGTAGACCTTTCCAGAAGAAGACTCTTTGCAAGAAAAGCGCACCCCGACAACGCCGTACGTTTGCCTTGGTTAACTAAACCGCAACAGTTTACGGACGATTGCACTCGCTGCGGTAAATGCATTGAGGTCTGTGAAACAAAGATTATAACCAAAAGTGATGGCGGATTCCCCTCGGTCGATTTTTCCATCGATGAATGCACATTTTGCTATCAATGTGCAAACGCCTGTCCTGAGCCCCTTTTCTTGCCAGAAACAGAACAACCTTGGCAAGCAAAAGCAAGTATCAACGATAACTGCTTAGCAAAACAAAATGTCGAATGCCGAAGTTGTGGGGATATGTGCGACCCGATGGCAATTCAGTTCAAATTAGAACTGGGGAAAGTAGCACAACCCAATTTAGACCTTGATGAGTGTAACGGCTGCGGCGCCTGTGTTTCAGTGTGCCCGACTTCATCCATCAATGTGAGCAATACAACAGCCTAAGCCGAATGTCGTCGGCCAAAGGCAATAAAAATAAATGAGAGAGCTATATGTCACTAAATGAAGTGCATATTTCAAGTTTGGTAGTACATGTGCTGCCGGAACATTTGGACGAAATCAAACAAAAGATAGAAGCACACGAAAATGCGGAAATCTATGGTGACAGTCCTGAAGGCAAGATTATCGTCGTACTTGAAACTGAGAACCAAGGTTTCATCACAGACACTATCGATGCCATTAACAATTTACCGAACGTCTTAAGCACGGTATTGGTTTATCACCAAATCGAAACTGGGCTTGAAGAAACGGATGAAGAAGACACTGGAACACAACATTCCCAAATCGAGGGTGAAGTATGAAAATGACAAGACGTGCGTTTGTGAAAGCAAACGCGGCTGCATCAGCTGCTGCTGTCGCAGGTGTGACACTACCAGCATCTGCAGCCAACCTGATTGCAAGCTCTGATCAAACCAAAATCACATGGGACAAAGCACCTTGTCGTTTCTGTGGTACAGGCTGTTCTGTTCTTGTTGGCACTCAAAACGGCAAAGTGGTAGCAACACAGGGTGACCCAGAAGCACCAGTAAACAAAGGTCTGAACTGCATCAAAGGTTACTTCCTTTCTAAGATCATGTACGGTCAAGACCGTCTAACTCAACCGATGCTACGAATGAAAGATGGCAAATTCCACAAAGATGGTGAATTTACACCTATCTCTTGGGATGACGCTTTCGACATTATGGCTGAGAAATGGAAAGCTTCCCTCGAGAAAAAAGGCCCAACAAGCGTAGGTATGTTTGGCTCAGGCCAATGGACAGTAATGGAAGGCTACGCTGCATCAAAGTTAATGAAAGCAGGCTTCCGATCAAACAACATTGATCCAAACGCTCGTCACTGTATGGCTTCTGCCGTTGTAGGTTTCATGCGCGCATTCGGTATCGATGAGCCAATGGGTTGTTACGATGACTTCGAGAACGCAGACGCTTTCGTTCTTTGGGGCTCAAACATGGCAGAGATGCACCCGGTTCTATGGACTCGCATTACTGACCGCCGCCTAAGCCACCCTCACGTTAAAGTGAACGTGCTTTCTACTTACTACCATCGTTCATTTGAGTTGGCTGACCACGGCTACATTTTCAATCCTCAGTCTGACCTTGCAATTGCTAACTTCATCGCAAACTACATCATCGAAAACGATGCAGTAAACTGGGACTTCGTGAACAAACACACGAACTTCACTCAAGCAGACACTGACATCGGCTACGGTCTACGTGACGACGATCCGCTACAAAAAGCAGCGAAGAACCCGAACTCTGGCAAACTCACTTCTATCTCATTCGAAGAGTACAAGAAATCAGTAGCGCCATACACAGTAGAGAAAGCATCTGAAATCTCTGGTGTTGAGAAAGAGAAGCTTATCGAGCTTGCGAAGCAATACGCGGATCCAAACACGAAAGTGATGTCTCTATGGACGATGGGTATGAACCAGCATACTCGTGGTGTATGGATGAATAACTTGGTTTACAACATCCACCTACTAACCGGTAAGATCTCGACTCCGGGGAACAGCCCATTCTCACTAACGGGCCAACCATCAGCATGTGGTACCGCTCGTGAGGTTGGTACGTTTGCTCACCGCCTACCAGCGGATATGGTGGTTGCTAACCCTAAACACCGTAAGATTGCAGAAGACATCTGGAAACTGCCAGAAGGTACGATTCCACCAAAACCTGGCTTCCACGCCGTATTGCAAGACCGTATGCTGAATGACGGCGTTCTGAACTGTTACTGGGTTCAATGTAACAACAACATGCAAGCCGGTCCAAACATCAACACAGAACGTCTTCCAGGTTACCGCAACCCAGAAAACTTCATCGTTGTGTCTGACCCATACCCGACAGCAACAGCACAAGCAGCAGACCTTATTCTTCCTACCGCAATGTGGATTGAAAAAGAAGGTGCTTACGGTAACGCTGAGCGTCGTACCCAAGCTTGGTACCAACAAGTGGGCACAGTCGGTCAAGCAAAATCGGACCTTTGGCAACTAATGGAGTTCTCGAAACGCTTCAAAATGGAAGAAGTGTGGCCTGAAGAGCTTCTAGCGAAAGCGCCTCAATACCGTGGTAAAACAATGTACGACGTACTTTACCGCAATGGTAACGTCGACAAATTCCCTATCGAAGAAGCTCGTGAACTGAATGACGATGCTCACCACTTCGGTTTCTATGTTCAAAAAGGTCTGTTTGAGGAATACGCAACATTTGGCCGTGGTCACGGTCATGATTTGGCTCCATACGACCGCTACCACCAAGTGCGTGGTCTACGTTGGCCTGTTGTTGATGGTAAGGAAACACAGTGGCGCTTTAAAGAAGGTTCAGACCCATACGCGAAAGAAGGCTCTGGTTGGGACTTCTACGGCAATGCTGACGGCAAAGCGAAGATCATTTCCGCGCCATACGAAGCGCCACCAGAAGTACCGAACGATGAATTTGATATGTGGTTATGTACTGGTCGTGTTCTTGAACATTGGCACACAGGCACCATGACTCGTCGTGTACCTGAATTATACAAAGCAGTACCAGACGCAGTGTGTTACATGCACCCAGAAGACGCAAAAGCACGCAATGTTCGTCGTGGTGAAGAAGTACTCATGGCAAACAAACGCGGTGAAGTACGCGTTCGTGTTGAAACTCGCGGTCGTAACCGTCCGCCAAAAGGCTTGGTATTCGTACCGTTCTTTGATGCACGTATTTTGATTAACAAGCTTATCCTAGATGCGACTGATCCACTGTCTAAACAGACAGACTTTAAGAAGTGCCCAGTCAAAATCACTAAGATTGCTTAACCTTCAGATACTGAATGCTACGGCCGTCATTATGGCGGCCTAATAAAGAATTTAAGCCATAAAGGCGGAGATGAAATGATGAAAAAATTACTTGTCGCAGTTTTATCTGTAGGTGCGTTAGTGACAGGCATTGCGCAAGCTGAGTTGGATAATCCAGGTGGTATTGGTGGTCTAGAATCTTTACGTGGAATGTCTCAATTGGAAGATACGCGTCCAGCAGACGAGTTCAAAGACTTCCCTAAAGATCAAATTGTTGAAGACAGCTATGTTTATCAACCACCGTTGATCCCACACAGCATTCGTCACTACGAAATTTCGTTAAATGCTAACAAGTGTCTTGCATGCCATAGTTGGAAAAATGCAAAAGAGTCAGGTGCGACTAAAATTAGCGTAACGCACTATGTAAACAGAGAAGATGCGGTACTGGCAGATATGTCTCCTCGTCGTTACTTCTGTTTGCAATGTCACGTTCCACAAACGGATGCAAAACCACTAGTGGAAAACGAGTTTAAGGCAGTCGATTCGCTTCAGTAATTGAAACGCGAGTACTAAGAGGTTACTTATGAAAATACTTAAAGCGTTTTGGAAGAGACTGTCGAGCCCGAGTAAAGCTGCCGCTGGTGTGGTTTTATTTCTAGGCTTCGCTGGTGGCCTTCTATTTTGGGGCGCATTCAACACAGGTATGGAAGCAACCAACACAGAAGAATTCTGTTCTGGCTGTCACGCGCCGATCGTTGCTGAAATTCAAGAAACAATTCACTACTCCAACCGCTCTGGTGTTCGTGCGATTTGTTCAGACTGTCACGTTCCTCATGAATGGACGGATAAGATCGTTCGTAAAGTACAGGCATCTAAAGAGCTATTTGCACACTTCGTAACGAAGACGATCGATACGCCAGAGAAGTTCCAAGAGCGTCGTGGACACCTCGCAGAGCGAGAGTGGGCACGTATGAAAAAGAATGACTCTCTTGAATGTCGTAACTGTCATGAGTTTGATTTCATGGATTACTCTCAGCAAGGATCACGTGCGGCAGAACAACACTCCACCGCTCTAGCTTCAGGCGAGAAAACATGTGTAGACTGTCACAAAGGTATTGCGCACAAACTACCAGACATGAGCGGCGTTGAAGGCTGGCACTAAGGAGACTTACCATGAGTACATTAGAATCTGTAATTTGGCATATCCTTGGCTACAGTGCTATGCCAGTGATTATTCTTTCCGGCTTTGTGGCGGTAGCAGCAATCTCTCTCTGGCTGCTGTCATTTGGTAAGGATAAAGAGGTGTAACGTAACGCATCTCTACTCGTCAACTAGCCTATTTGTTGACACTGAGCGCCGAGCAAATGCTCGGCGCTTTTTATTTATTACTCAATGGTACTTGCCAACAATAAACAAGCAATCATACATAAAAAAAGCGACCATAAAGGCCGCTAAGATTTACTGCTATAGGGAGTTGTTTAAGATTCTTTCACTGGCAGAACCTGTTTGACGTATTGTCCTGGCGCTTCATCAATAACCGGATGGTTTTCTGAGCCAATAGGGAAAGGCTCAACTTGCTCTTTAGGGTTGAATTGGAGTAACCACTCGTTCCAGTGTGTCCACCACGATCCCTCTTTGTGTTCCGCGTTATTCAACCACTCATCAGCAGAGTCATCCAAATTATCGTTCAACCAATAACCATACTTATTTCTAGCTGGAGGGTTCACGATGCCCGCAATATGACCAGACTCACCGAGGACAAACGTTTTGTTACCACCCGTGTTCAGCGCACCACGGTAAGTTCCCTGCCATAACGCAATATGGTCTTCTTTCGTTGACACAAAATAGCTAGGAATTTTGATCTTATTTAGATCAATCCATACTCCACCAATTTTGACGCCTTTATCTTGCACCAGCTTGTTCTCTAAATAGAGCTCGCGAAGCAAGAAATTGTGAGATGCAGCGCTGACGTTGGTGCTATCGCTATTCCAGTACAACAAGTCGAAATCAACCGGACTGTTACCCTTCAAGTAATTGTCGACGTAGTAGTTCCAGTACAAGCTGTTTTCACGCAGTAAACTAAACGTCACGCTTAAGGAACGGCCGTCCATATACCCTTTTGCGTTATTTTGCGCTTCAATTGCACTAACAATGGTGTCATTGATATACGCGCCGACTTCACCTGGTTGAGAGAAGTCGAGCAACGTGGTGAAGAAAGTGGCAGACTTAATGCGCTTCTTCATACGTTTTGCAGCGTAGTAGGCAACCGTGCTTGCTAAAACAGTACCACCGATACAATAACCAGCAGCATTGATTTGCTCTTGTCCTGTTATATCTTCAATTGCAGCGACGGCTTTCACTACGCCTTCTGTCACGTAGTCACCAAACTCTATGTGCGCTTGTGCCTTGCCTGGATTGCGCCAAGACATCATAAATACACTATGCCCCTGCTCTAACAACCATCGAACCATTGAGTTCTTTGCTGTTAAATCAAGGATGTAGTATTTATTGATGAAAGGTGGGACGATGAGCAGCGGCGTCGCATTCACTTTCTCTGTTAGAGGTCGATATTGAATCAACTCAAACAATTCGTTTTGAAAAACCACATTGCCCTGTGTCGTCGCAACGTCATCGCCCACGCGGAATGCATTGTTATTCGTCATACGAATTTTTAAAATGTCTGCGCTCGACTCAACGTCTTCTTTCAACTGCTCTAAGCCTGCCAGTAAGTTTTGACCGTTTTGCTCAAGTGTCAGCTTCAAAAGCTCTGGGTTAGTGGCGATGAAGTTGGAAGGAGAAAGGGCGTTAATGGCTTGGCGAGAGAAAAAAATAATACGTTCTTTCGTCTTTTCATCTAAGCCTTCCAAAGACTCGATGGTGTCCAGATAGGTCTTACTAAATAAAAGGTAGGATTGTTTGATGAAGCTATACATGGCTTCATTTTGCCACGCTTCGTTTGAGAAACGCTTATCCCCTTTTTCAGCTTCGACGATTTGTGCTTGGTTCCCTGCCAATGCAACATTCTGCCAAATTTGTAGCTGCTGTTCCCACCACTGTGCTTGCAGCTTTAAAATCGCAGCAGGCTGATTCGCAGCTTGTTCGAACAGTTTGGCAGTATCCTCAAAGTTCACTTCTTGCATGGCCTTGTTTAAAGGAGAGTTCACGACTGCCTTGTTCACTTCGAAATCATGCCACCACTGATGATTGGTTTCCTGAAGCTTCACAAGATAGTCCGAAAAGAAGTGTTGAAACATAGTCTTACTCCTATATTCGGAAAAAACAACGCCGCCCAAATCTAGGGGCGGCGAGAATCGGACAAATTACGCTGGAGTAACAGTCTTTAGATTTTCCGAAGTCATTTTCTCAACGTCTTCTTTGAACTCTTTTGCAATCGCTTGAAGCTTGTTGCTGTCATCCATCATTTGTTGAGAAAGTTTAGTAAGTACGCTTAGTTGCTGACTGTTGAAAGCAGTCAATGACGTTACGTCTTTGATTTCTGTCGCTGCTTTCATCTGGTTTAGACCCACTTCACTGTATGTGCGAATGGCGTTCAATTGAAGCTCGGTCAACACTTCTACGTTTTTTGTCACTAGCTTGTTGAACTTCAAGTAAGGTTCTAGATTTTTTTCAGTTTGATCGCTAAATGTTTTGAAGAAATCTGTGTACATGGTTTGTCTCCTAGAGAAAGAATTAAAAATGTCCGTTTAAATAATTACTTAACTGTCTTTACAACCACAGCCGTGCCCATGCCGCCGCCCACACAAAGTGAAGCAACGCCATATTGACCATTTTGCTTATGAAGCTCGTGAACCAGCGTGACTAAGATTCGGTTTCCAGATGCACCAAGCGGGTGTCCTAGCGCGATAGCACCACCGTTAAAGTTCGCTTTATCTTGAATCGCGTTAACTGGAACTTGGTTTGTTTCCGCCAACTGATGAATCACGCCAAGTGCTTGCGCTGCAAATGCTTCGTTTAACTCGTAAACGTCGATGTCGTGTACACTGAGTTCTGCTTTTTCGAGTGCTTTATTGACCGACTCAACAGGACCTAGGCCCATGATCTTCGGATCAAGACCCGATTGCGCATAGCTTACGATCTCAGCAAGCGGCGTTAATCCATGCGCTTTAACTGCGCTTTCAGATGCAACGATAATCGCACTCGCGCCATCGTTAATACCTGATGCATTACCCGCAGTCACAGTGCCTTCGCGGTCAAAAGCAGGACGTAGCTTGCTTAAGGCTTCCATTGTCGCGTTCGCTTTTGGGTATTCATCCGTATCAAACATTACGGTTTCACGGCGTTGCTTTACTTCCACTGGCACAATTTCGTCTTGAAATTTGCCAGCTTCGATAGCGGCTACCGCTTTCTGTTGGCTAGACAGCGCGTATTCGTCTTGCTGCTGGCGAGTTAAGCCGATTTGTTTTGCTACGTTTTCTGCCGTCACACCCATGTGATATTGGTTGTAAACATCGGTTAAACCGTCCGCTACGAGCAGATCTTTTAGCTCCAGATTGCCCATTTTGTTGCCATCACGAATGCTGCTTGGTGCAGCAAACGGAATCTGCGACATGACTTCAACACCCGCTGCAACAACGATCTCAGCATCGCCACTACGGATATGGGACACGGCATCCATGACCGTTTTCATGCCACTACCGCAAACCATGTTTACGCCATATGCAGGAACAGATTCAGGAACCCCCGCAAACAGTGCCGCTTGGCGGCCAACACCCATTCCTTGACCTGCACCAACAACGTTGCCAACAATCACTTCGTCAACCTTGTCGCCAGGCAACTTTGCCGCTTCCAACGCGCCTTTAATCGCTACTGCTGCCAGATCGCCAGCAGAAGTATTTTTCAGGCTGCCACCAAAAGCACCAATTGGAGTACGCTTCGCCGCTACGATAAATACTTTTTCCATCATCTTCTCTCCTTAGTGCATGTATAGGCCGCCGTTCACCGACAAAGTCTCTCCGGTGATGTAGGCGCCCGCATCGCTGACCAAGAAGCTCACTGATGCTGCAATTTCTTCTGGTGTCGCAAGACGTTTCATTGGAATTTGGTTCGTGATGGATTCCAGCACTTCTGGCTTCATTTGCTCAACCATTGGCGTACCCGTGTAACCCGGAGCGATAACATTAACTGTCACACCCGAGCGAGCACCTTCGTATGCTAAGGCTTTAGAGAAACCGATCATCCCAGCTTTCGCCGCCGAGTAGTTTGCTTGACCAAACTGCCCTTTAAGACCATTGACTGAAGAGATATTGATGACACGACCACCGCCTTTTTCGCACATTGCAGCAAAGAGGGGTTGCGTAACGTTGAATAAACTATTGAGGTTAGTATTGATGACATCATTCCAAGCTTGCGCAGTCATCTTTTTAAACACGCCATCACGTGTGATTCCTGCGTTGTTGACAACAACATCAATGGTTCCTTCCTCCCCAAGCAATTGCGCCAATTTCTCTGCACACTCTGTCGTGTTTGTTACATCCAACTCAAAAAGGCGAACCTGATCTTTGGTAAACCCTTTGCTGTTGAACCACTCCAGCGCACATTCGTAGTTACCTGTGAAATAAGTAGCGATTACACGGTAACCGTCATTGACTAATTGAGAGGAAATAGCAGAACCAATTCCGCCTTTTGAT
This sequence comes from Vibrio sp. YT-16, assembly GCF_033337405.1. Lineage (NCBI taxonomy): Bacteria > Pseudomonadati > Pseudomonadota > Gammaproteobacteria > Vibrionales > Vibrionaceae > Vibrio > Vibrio sp. YT-16. Next base: position 183,323 of record NZ_JAWOQQ010000002.1, on the reverse strand, counting down.
CCAGTGATCAAAGCGACTTTCTTCATTGAAGACTCCATTCTTAACGGCATTTAAAAAGCAAACTTAATACACTGATGAAATAGTTCACCAACTGACGTGTTTATTTATTCTTTTGACAACCAATCCCGTGCTGCCTTTATTTTAAGTTAACCTAGAAATATTACATTTCAAATAAAAAACTCACCCAATTGCATAAGATTGATTTAGATCTCATTACACATGAAATGTTATAAAATGGTTAACTCTTCATAACTCATTGTTTTTAATAGTACTTACCTGAAACATTAGCCTACCAATACGGTAAAATAATCATTATATATCATATAATTACATACAGTACAGCAGACGTTACATTATGTCATGATTTAAGATCTGAATTTTAAGTCTAAATGATTATGGCAAAAACAAGATTAGAATAATAATTCAAATATCAGTAAAGACAATTATCAAACATATCATTTAATTACTGCATTTAATGACAATTTAGTTATCAACATGGCTATTTAGAACAATGAAAATAAACAACGAAAAAATATAAAAAATTAAATATATTTAATCGAAGATCGATATAAGAGTTTGTCTCATACTGGTGCAATACGCACTATTATGACGCAGAGATTAAAATATAATTTCATTTTAATTTTAAATATCCGAATAACATCAGCTAACTAACACAAAAAGCAACCGTTCGCTTTGTAGTAGCATCCTCTCCCGCTTTGCACTATCTTTGTGGCTTCTCTTTAATCACTAAGTCATCAACAGATATGAATATTGCATTACTCAGTATGTTCATCCCTACTTTCTTTTTCGTCTCGATTACTCCAGGAATGTGCATGACGTTGGCACTCACATTGGGAATGAGTGTCGGCTATCGCCGGACACTGTGGATGATGATTGGGGAACTCGCCGGAGTCGCTCTGGTTTCCATCTCTGCTGTACTCGGCATCGCCGCAGTTATGCTCAATTATCCGTGGCTGTTTACCTTCCTCAAATTTGGCGGCGGTGCGTACTTGCTCTATTTAGGTATCGAAATGTGGCGATCTCGGGGCAAACTCGCGATCAATTTGGAGAACTCAACTTCACCACCTAAAGGTAACTGGAATTTGGTTCTGCAGGGCTTCGTTACCGCCATCGCGAACCCTAAAGGTTGGGCGTTTATGATCTCACTTTTGCCTCCATTCATCGACCAAAGCAAAGCCTTGGCGCCACAGCTCATGGTTTTAGTCTCGATCATTCTGCTGTTCGAGTTCATCTGTATGTCACTTTACGCGACAGGCGGTAAAGGGCTTAAACGTGTTTTAGGCCAATCAAAAAATGTACGTTTGATGAACCGTTTCGCAGGCACTTTGATGATGGGCGTTGGTGTTTGGCTGTTTGTGAGTTAGAGCGGAACTAAAAGTAATGAAAAACCTCTTTCAAAAGTTCACGCAAGTGATGAGTGAAGTACTAGATTTTCAGGCCCGAGTGTGGGTTGTGAACGTCTATGCAGGAGAGCATAAAGGCGAGTCTTATGTCGTTAATGAAGATGCTTTCTCTGAACCTCTTCAGTGGATGAAGAAAAAAGGCTACCAAGAGTCGATGTTGAATAAAGTCGAAGCAATGAAGCGCTCACAGATCTTAGAGTTCGATTTGGGACGGGTAAAACATCGTCTGATGCGCGTGAAATAAGCACAAAAAAAGCGCCACTCAAAATGAGTGGCGCAAGCACTTTTACCTTAAAAGAACGATGCTATGGCGCAGCGTCGATCTCAACAGGCAGATAATGTTTCGGCTCCAGTTTCAACCACTCTGGCAGCACGGTACCAATCGAAATCGATGACCATGTACCAGACAGAACGCCAATAAACATCGCTGTTGAGAAACCAGCCAAAGGCGCTCCTCCCATAATCCACAATGCTCCAACGGTGATCAGTGTTGTACCAGATGTCACCATGGTGCGTGAAAACGTCGCGATAACAGCTTGGTCATTGATGTCTTCTGTTTTCCAACTCTGCTTCGCAATCAACAGCTCACGGATTCGGTCTGCAATGATGATCGAGTCATTCAATGAGTAACCTAAAATCGCCAGCACAGCAGCAAAAACGGTTAAGTTGAACTCCATTTGAGTAATTGCAAAGAAGCCAAGCACTAAGATCACATCATGAGCCAAAGCAAACAGTGAACCGCTTGCCAAACGCCACTCAAAACGGAAACACAAGTAACCGAGAATACTCAACACACAAATCAACAGTGCTAAGCCACCTTGTTCAAACAAGTCTTGGCCAACTTGAGCACCAACAATACTGTTGCTGACAACATCAACTTGGTGAGAGATTGGCTTAAGTACATCTGCCACGCTTGGTAATGTCTGCCCTTCTTCCGGCGCAGAGTAACGGATCACCCAACGGCCATCTTCACCAGAACGAGTTACTGACGTTGACTCACCAAGTTTTGGTTGCAGTACATCAAGCAGATCATGGTTAGTTAGCTGCTTATCTACCTTTACTTCTGTCACCATACCACCAGTGAAATCCAAGCCGAGGTTCAACCCTTTAAAGCCTAGAGCGACTAACGCGATCACCGTCAAAATGATGGAAACTAGCGTAGTAAAGTAGCGAATTTTACGAATATTTTGTTTTAGCATTTCGACCATGATTAAACCCTCACATCACGACGGGCATCGCGGCCCCAAATTAAATTGATCATTGCTCGAGAGGCAAATACGCCTGTAAACATACTGGTTAACAAACCTAATCCGAGTGTTAAGGCAAAGCCTTGGATTGGGCCATTACCGATGGCGTACAAAATCACGGCGGTGATCATAGTAGTAATGTTGGCATCAAGGATGGTCGAGAACGCGCTGTCAAAGCCTAGATCAATCGCTTGAGCGAAGCTGCGGCCTTCACGCATTTTATCCTTAATACGTTCGAAAATAATAACGTTGGTGTCCACTGCCATACCGACGGTTAACACTAAGCCTGCAATGCCAGGAAGCGTTAACACCGCACCTGGTAGCAAAGCAATTAGGCCAAGCAAACAAAGCATGTTGGCACAAAGCGCCACGTTTGCTACCCAACCTAAGCGGCGGTACCAAAGTGCCATAAAGGTCAGTGTTAAACCCATACCTAAAGCCAGTGCTGCAAAACCGTTTTCAATGTTTTCTGCACCCAGAGAAGCACCGATAGTACGCTCTTCCACAATAGTAACTGGCGCGGTTAGTGAACCCGCGCGAAGCAATAGCGCTAACTGCTGCGCATCGTCCATGCTACCTGCTCCGGTAATACGGAACTGGCTACCAAGTTGAGATTGAATAGTCGCGACGCTGATAACGCGCTCACTACGCTCGGTTACACCGCGATCGTTTGTCTTGTACTCTCGGTAAACGGTCGCCATTGGCTTGCCGATGTGAGTTGCTGAGAAGTCGCTCATTTTCTTACCACCAGCGTGGTCAAGAGAAATATTTACTTCTGACATACCCATTTTGTCGACACCAGCACGAGCGTTTACGATATGCTCACCCGTTAGGACTGGTCGTTTTGCCAAAATCACTGTACGGCCGTCATTGTCTTGAAGAACAAGATCTTGGCTGCTGTGTGCTTGGCTCGCATCTTTCACTTCATAAAACGCCAAGCTTGCTGTTGCACCAATAACGTTTTTCGCTTGAGCAGGATCTTGTACACCAGGGAGTTCAATTCGAATGCTCTCTTTACCTTGGCGTTGCACTAGTGCTTCTGTGATACCAAGTTCTTCAATACGACCACGCATGATCTTCAGGTTTTGTTGAAGAGTCGACGATTGAAATTCTTGGATATTTTGTTCACTCGGTTCAAGCACAAAGCCACGAGATGAACTTTTTGAAATCCAGCCCGGGTAGTTTTGACGCAAGAACTTGTTCACTTCCGACAATGCTTGCTCGCTGTCACTGTTTACCGTAATTCGGTTGCCGCTTTCTGCTCGAACTTGCACACCACGAACACGTTGATCACGCAGGTTCGCTTTGATTTCATCAATCAATGCATCACGTTGTTCTTCAAACGCTTTATTCACATCAACATTCAACAAGAACTGAACGCCACCACGAAGGTCAAGACCGAGCTTAATTGGGCTAAAGCCCATCTCATTCAACCATTCTGGCGCAACCGATACGTATGAGAAAGTGATGCTGTCGTCTTTATTTAGCTCTTTGTTTAACAACGCACGAGCTTTACTTTGCGCATCTTCACCATCGAATACAATGGTTGTTTTGCCGTCTTTTTCGATGATTTTGTCGGCTGAAATATGGTTGGTTTTTAACAGTTGATTCAGATGAACAACCGACATTTCACTGTTGTTTTGCTCCGAAAACGTCAACTGGATAGAAGGCTGTTCGCCAAACCAAGTTGGTATAGCACTTAGGGTTAAAATAATGACCGTCGTGATTAATACTACATATTTCCAAGCTGAGTAGTGATTCATCAGCTTTCTGTTCTTTTGCTGCTTTGGTGTTTTTTTCATGTAAACATCATCCCTTCACGATGAAGTGAAGCTTTTAATAACAAGGCTTAACACACGACAGATGCGCCCAGAATAAATTCAGGGTATGAAATGCTCAGAACGCTCACGTCCTGTCGAATACAATCGTCGTGTTAAGAGTGCACAATGGTGCAAATAGATGGTGTTTAGGCAGAAAACTGACTATTGAGTGCGACGTACATGGCATTGGTCTCTTTCCAACCAGAAATGCGATGATCGCTTGTGAAATGATAAAATGTGGACTGGTTGTGACGCCAGTTAATGTCCATCAAGCTGTATGCGTAACCCGCATCAGCGTAAAACGGAGTAGTGAGATCGCCGACAAAATCTACGTGCTCGTCATCAAGCCCTTCCCGTAAGTAAGACGTCCAGCGCTGAGAGTTAAACAAAGCAACGGAATCGAGACTTGCATGGCCTTCAGATACTGGAGATTGAGAGCTTTCTTCTGAAACTTCAGAAAAATCGACGGAAGAGTTTGGCGATACACTTGCGGCTACAAAAGGTTGTAGCTTAGAAAAGTGCGGTACGTGAGCCTTGTGGTCGATTTGCGCAGCAGATACATGCACTGGTAGCAATACCATTGCAAATAGCAGTAAAATCAATTTTCTAAGGTAAATCCAAGGCATAGGAACTCACTAAAAACACAAAGAGCCAAGTTAGGTCACTTGACTCGTTGATAGTATTCCTATTGATTATGGTTCACAACTAAAAAGTTATAAATCTCTGATTTCAGGTTTGCATCGTTATTGCATTTATCAAAACGTCTTTAGAAAACTAGTGTAATTGGTGGTGAGTTATCGATAAAAAATATCGCCCTTATCAACATCTAAGTAGATCTTGTTCTCTTGCTCCAAACCGCCACAATAGATGAAGTAAACGTTGCGCTTTTTGAACGTCACAGAACGAACCCAGCCTCCGAGCTCCTCAAAATCACTCGGATCACAGGTTTCATCGTCTAACAATTGCTGTGTTTTCTTACGGAAAATATCCAAGTGAACTTTTAAATCATCCGACTTCTGTAGGTATTCATCCAATATCTCTAAGCGCTCTTGCTCTTTAATAACTGGCTCTGCATCAGATAACCCTTCAGCATTCAACCATTCGGCTTTTTCTTCTCCACCCTCTTCATAGACAAGATAGCCGGAGATTCGGTACCACCCATCTACTTTTTCTAACACCGATACTTTTTCTCCCTTATAGAGCGTATCGACAACTAAAGCATTAGGGTTAGGCTTGTTGTAAACATTGACACGACGCTCAATAACGTAGTACTCGGTAACTTCCGGGGGAACGGCTTCTAAATCCAGAATCGGTTTGGATGTTTCTTTTTGCAGTGACGATTGCTCGACTTGTGTAGCCTTTGGTGCTTCAGGTTCATCTTTCTGCATAAAGAAGAAATAGTATCCAGCCCCCGCTCCGCCGAGCAACAGCATGACAATCAATGCGACGAGAATTTTCTTCATGCCCTTTTCCTTTTCATTCTTTATTCTTATCCCACCAGCAGCACGCATGTCGTAGAAATTTGGGTATATACTCAAAAGAGCAGGTCAACTAACGCGAGCAATAATGATCAACAGACTCAATTGGATACTACTATTTCTTCTGTTCCCGATAATGGGGCACGCCAATATTCAATGTAACCCATCGTCGTGGAATGACAATCTTACCCAATTCAATCGTTTAGAGTCCAATTACAATCAGCATGTTGAGGTATTCAATACACTTTTGACCGAACATAAACAGCGTCAGTTATTGTCCGAAACCTTTTCACTGCATGAACTCGTGCTACTTTGGCGTGCCAAGTCGAACCAAAATGTGTTCAAAGCGCAATTAAAAGCATCGATTCAATACAAAGAAGAGCTCACAACTAAAGCGAATCAGCTGCTTAAATTGAGCACACAATCCCAATGGTCAGCTAATGGGTGGGAGATCCTGGCCCAAAAGTGCCGCGAGTCAAACAAAACAGCCAATCAAATAACTGCGGAATGGTATAACACCAACGCTTTGGAACTTGCTGAAGATTACAAGCGCCTCTCTTCACAATATCAAACTCTGTCACAAGTCTATGATAAAGAAGCTCGAGCACTTCAATACGCTCAAGATGTTTCGAAGTAAAAACAGAGCCAGTTTTGAATAGACGATGTTGGTTTTTCACTCCAATATTGGACGTTATTCGTGCTTTTTATCTTTCCTTAGTCGTGAATAATATCAAATGTAAATAATGGGATTGTTCCCTTTGACAAACTTGACTAAACCATGACCAAGACAATCAATTTATAGAGACATACGTCACATTAATGCTTTACTTATGGACATTTTTTGGTTAGTTTAGCCATTAATAAAATTTAATAAAAAGTCACATTTGGCTGGAGATGATGCTACAAACATGGTTATCAATCGATTAAGTAACAGGGAATGTCCTAATGCTACCAAAGCCAAGTTTTTGTCAGTAGTTAGGCACGTAAAAGAGTTCGGTTCAATCAGTGATTTGGATCTTTGTAAAATCTTCGGAGAAACAATATGGAGTGATGGGAGGGAATACCATTCAGCCGCTTTCTCATTCAAGGTTGATAGATACACAGGTAACTGTGAAATCTCACAATACAAAAACCAATAAGGCTTAAGAATTTATAAGGCGGAGTCAGGAAACGGACTCCGCTTTTTTGATCATGGCAATCGTAAAGTCGTGCTCGGAGTACCCCTCAATCAATCGTGTATTCGGACACAGCAACCGACAATAGCGAAAGACACCTTCTTTATTGTGCGACGCTAACATTTTCATGCTGGGTAGTTTGGATTCATCCAACAAGTTAAACACACAACCTTTCTCTGTCGCTCGGTACATTTTATCAATCATTTCAATGGTATGATTTGGGTTGGTGGATTGATAGTTCAATGATCCGGAAGCAAAAACAAAGTCGCAACGAGGCAATACCAACGTTGAAAAGTCGCCACATATAAACTTACTTTGCGTACGAAAATCTCGTTTTCTGGCTTCAGAGATAAACTGTTTTTGCTGATCAATGCCAATATAGCTTTGAGGAAGCCCCCCCGTAAGTTCGATAAACGCTAACAAGTCTCCGTAGCCGCACCCAATATCTAAAATACTTGAACCGTCTAACGTTAACCCTCGGCACAACGCCTCAAAACGGCTGATCTGACTATACTTATCTGCCCATCCCAGAGTTCGGGCTCTGTCTTTACCAAACTGTCTATATCGCTTTCGATGATAGTGGGCAATCTTAAGTCTATCGAAAAATTTCATCTTTCTTATGCATAAATCGGCAAACTGCCATTTCCTTTCACTTGTCTAATCGCCAGGTGGGTATGAATATCTTTCACATTTTCTAATCGCTGTAACTTTCTAGTAAATGTTTCATAACCAGCGAGATCTTTACTGACCACCTCTAACAGGTAATCATAGGCCCCTGATACGACATGGCATGAGATCACTTCATCCATCTCAACAACGGCATGTTCAAACTCATCAATCGAAGAAGCTTGGTGGTTATTTAAACTCACTTCAACAAATACAGTCATCGCGATGCCTACAGTGTCTCTGGACACAATAGCTCGATAACCACTAATTACACCTTCCTGCTCCAAACGCTTAATGCGCCTTGCACAAGGTGATGCCGATAGCCCTACTTGGTCAGCAAGTTCTGCAGTTGTCAGAGTGGCATCCTTCTGCATTAGGTTGATAAGTTGCCTGTCAATTTTATCCATTCATCCTTCCGTGCCTTTAATCACTAATAATTAACATTTATACGCAATTTATCACCAACATCAAGCCTAATTACGTCAAACTTTGCCTCCCTTTGGCAAGAGTTTTATTCAACAATTAACACATCATTTACAAATGGACATGTCGATAATGATCTTGGGATACGCAGCTATATTAACGACCTTACTGCTTTGGTCTGGTTTCTTTATTTCTTTAAAAGGGGGCGCAATTTCTGCCTTGCAGCCAGCCGATATCGCGTTAGTTCGCTTTCTAATCCCAAGTATAATTTTATTACCATTTGTGATTAAGCATAAACAGTCGCTGCGCGTGGTGCCTAAACGCTACCTGGTTGGTGTTGTGGTTGGAAGCGGCCTTCCCTATCTTCTGGTCGTCGGAACGGCTATGCATTTCGCTCCCGTGGCGCACGGCAGTGCATTAGTACCTGGCACTTTGCCATTGTTTGTTTCTGCTATCGCGGTACTTTGTTATCAACAGTCGCTGAGTGCTCACCGCTTAATCGGGCTTTCTACGGTGTTGTTAGGGATTTTCGTATTCCTTCTTTCTAATAGCGGCGCAGAGTACAACTGGTCTCAATTACAAGGGCATATCCTGTTTCTAACTGGCAGCATCATGTGGGCTGCTTTCACCATCAGCGCTCGTGTCGCCAATCTTAATGCACACGTCTGTGCAGGATTCGTTGCAATCGCGTCTTTGGCTCTGCTCATCATCGCCGTTGGTTTCGGGTGGGTAGACAGTTATTTGGTGGTAACACCGTTCAGCCAGTGGCCATGGGAGGAGTTATTTGGCCACGCGATGCTACAAGGTGTTGGCGCAGGTTTAATCGCTTCTTTCACTTTCATTTATGCAATTAGGATCATCGGTGCCGAAGCCAGCGCAGCTTTTGGTTCATTAACTCCAGTCGTCGCGACACTTCTTGCCGTTCCAATTTTTGGTGAACAACCAGATTCTCTCACTTGGTTAGCGCTGATGTTGGTCACATGCGGCAGTATTGTGGCAAGCCAAATCTTTATGAAAGATGGAATGAACCAAACTTATCGCCCACCACTTCACAGATAGCGATGATTTTACAAAAACTTATGCCTTACTATCTTGAATAACAAAATGGCGTTTTGATAGCCTCAGCTTAACTAAAAATTAAAACGCCAATGTGATGCCAGCCACTCATACTAAAGATGAACTGCATAGGTTTCTCAAACCGGGAATGAAACTTTCTACTAATTTCGAATTTGGGCCTAAGGATCAATATACGTATTCCACCACCTATCTTGGGATGAAAGAAAATGCTTATTTGATTCTTGATATACCAATGCGTTTGCTTGAAGAGCAAGTGATGAGGAAACTCCCCAACGCCGATGTCATCGTGCGTGGAGTATCAGATACGGAGTTAGGCCATGTCATTGCGTTTAAGTCCAGCGTGCTGACGACGACCGTTCGACCATCCCCCCTTTTGTTTATCCGCATTCCAGGAACATTTGCAACCAAACCAGTTCGGGAACATGAGCGTTACAAGTTGCAAATGGACTGTAACGTTATTCATGCAGGGAATGTCTACGACGGTAGCCTTATCGATTTTTCTCTAGCAGGTGTTGGTATATCAACCTTGATTGAGCCCGAATTCAACGTGGGTGAGAGTGTTACCATCGAATGCCCGTTAAGCCACTATATCGGAGAAGAAAATCGATGTGTCATTGCCAACATTAAGAAATTGGTGAAGGGATGGGTAGTTGGAATTAAGTTTGCCAGTCCCATTGCGATGACTCACGAACTAAAAACAGAGTTACTGGAGCAATCCTTTCTAACCAGTAACGTCTGAACTTACTGCTCGCTAAAGCGCGTCGCCTCAAAGCTGTTGAGTATTCTGTGAACCGTATAGGTCACAAGCAGCGTCGCAACAATAGCAAACAAAATACTGCTCACGCGATACAGCGCACTGAACATTAAGTCACCATCCGGAGTAAGATATTGGCCGAACAAAATGCCTAATGTGGTTAAGCCACCAAATCCGGCTCCCGAACCGCTAGACTCTTTCACGTGCATATAGCTGAACATCATAGCCCCAATCCAAAGCAATGGGACGATAAACAATAAGGTATCCGACCAATCGTATAATACAAGTTGTCCGACGATACCAAAGGTCACCCCCATCAAGGTCCCCATTGCTCTTTTTCGCGCATACCCTAAAGCACCGTTCCAATGCATAGGAAACAATAAAAGCAAGGTTGTCGCCTGAGCAGACATAGAGTCACTGAGGTCAAATAGCTGGAATACAAGGAAAGACATTGTAGCGATACTCGCCCCCATAAGGGCTTCATGACGCATGCGATGACTCTGTTTAGGCTGCGACGGTTTCGCTGGTGGCTGACGAGGTTCCGCATCGGGAATCAAAAATGTCACCACATAAGCAACGATCACTGAAATAACATTCGCTTGCAGATTGCTAAATATTAGGTCATTTAAGTCAGTGGTTGGATAACTCGCAAAATGCAGCATGATGCTTAAGCTCAGTACGCTGTTCGCTCCAAATAAGAATAAGCTCCCTTTTGACATACAGGCGAATTTATACAGAAACAACCCGAATGCAATGATTGTCATCATGCCAGGGTGCCCACCAAATAACCCACCAAGAACACCAACTTCTAATCCACACACAACCGCTGAAAAAATCAGTTGTCGTGCGGCATGTAGACTCATGACTGGCACCATTCCAAGTAACAGCATCGGGGTTACAGTAAAGAATACGCCATAGTTCCAACCAAATACTTTACATAAAGTGAAACCAATGGTCGCACCAGTTGCAATGCGCAAACACTGACGGAAGTCGTTTTCCGACATGGGGTGGTCCCATAACTTCATATCGCCTCCTCGTTAATAAATATAATGAAGAAGACTCAAGAATTGGATCTGGCACCTCGCTAACCAGCCAGATAATGCGTTTTCTGGCAACAACTGCACGGTTGCTCGTGCCCCTGCTGGAAATGCGCGCTGCTGAGGTTCATCGATAGCTAAATGTAAACGTAAGCGCTGCGCGTCTCTCACCCAACGGTTTGAGTCAGTTGGTGTTGCTAAGCGACCATCCGCATCGAATTGACCCGAGCTGACCCCGGCATCCACACTCGTAATACGAGCTTCAAATACATCACCAGGCAAGCTATCAAAAGCCACTAACGCACGGCTGTTCTGATTAAAGTGTCGTAAACTCTTTTCACGAAAGTCGGCAATGATATCCACGTCATCGGAGACTAAAGCGACAAGAGGTGTACCAGCTGCCGCATAGGCCCCCGTCTCCAGCTGCAAGTTAGCGACAACGCCATCATGTTCCGCCGAGACTTGAGTGTAAGACAGATTAAGTTCCGCTTGTTTTAGCTGGTTTTGCGCTACGCGGATATTCACATTCGTCGCGCCTAAATCACCGCGGTTTACTTCCAACTCTTTTAAACGAGCACGTGCGGCCAGTAAGTTCGCTTTCGCTGCCGTTGCACTGCTCTGTGCGTCATCGCGCTGCTGTTGCGAAGTACCATTACGGTGAAACAGAGTATTAAGACGTTTTGCTTCGCGAACTTTTTGTTCCGCCACGATTTTGCTCGCTTCAACGTCTGCTTTTGCCGCAGCAATAGAAGCATCAAGTTGTTCGTTGTTTTGAATCACACGCTCGAGGTTAAGTTGAGCCTTTTCTACGGCGAGCTGATAAGGCTGGGGATCAATCTGAAATAGTAGATCGCCTTGGCTTATTTCTTGGTTGTTGGCAACATAAAGATGTGTAATCTGCCCACTCACACGGGGGGCCACTTTAGTTACCACACGCGTTGCCATTGCCTGAGGCGTCAACGGCATGGCGAGATCTGCAACTAGAAAATAGGCAAAGACAAGGACAAACGCGACGCAAGAATATTTGATCCAACGTGCGAATTTTTGATCTGGAGTCATAGGCGTTTACTTCTCTTTTTATTCGGTTTTCTGACTTATTCGCTAAGTGAATCAAGCGCATTGTGAGCAATCTGATCAAGAATCAATGAAAGCTGCTGAAGTTCCTGGTCGTTGATGTCCGTTAGGAGCTTGCTTCGAACTTGAAGAATTCGAGCCTCCATTTGCTTTAGTAGGGTTTTCCCCTCTACTGTGAGGCTAACAATGCGTGCTCGCTTATCATGTTCACAGCAATGGCGAGTGATCAGAGATTGCTCTTCTAATAATTTTAATGTTCGCATCAACGACGCTAACTCGATCTCAAGCGCTTCAGCCAAATGCTTCTGACTGATGTTGTCACCCATTCGATAAAGCTTCCATAACGCAGTCCAACGCGGATACGTTAGGTTTAAAGGCTCTAACTCGCGATCTGCAACCATTTTCCACAAACGAGCAACACGAGATAACTTTTCAGCCAGAGAAAGGTCTCGCAAACTGTTGATGTCTTGAATCATAAGATCTACTCAATTACTTAGCGTGCTAAGTAATATAAAATAGTTAGCACGCTAAGTAAATATCTTTTTGTGATTGAAATCACGCTAGGTGTGTCAGTGAAGGGGGGAATCTAAGTAATACAACACTATGTTTGAATTTGAAATGCAGCGATGTACACAACAAACGTCGAGACCAATAAAGTCTGATTTGTATAAGAGTAAAAGGGGCAGATACAAAAAAGCACAACCCACAGTCATGGTGTTGTGCTTTTCAGATAATGAATAATTGGGTTATCCCGTAGTGAGCCAATTCCTTATGTTCGCTCAACTAAGAACCGCTGTTTAAAATCCACAAATGCTTCATGGAGCGCATTTTCTTTAATCGGCTTGAGAAGCACGTAATTCGCACCCGATTCCATAAAGGCGTCACTGGTTTCTTTCGCGGTGTCAGCAGTACACGCATAAATTGGCGTGCCTAGTTTTAGCTTTTGTCGGATCTCTTTGGTCGTTTCAATTCCACCAAGATGCGGAAGTTGGTTGTCCATCAGTATCAAATCGTAAGTATGATCTTTTAAGAATTCCATTGCTTCTAACCCATCTTTCGCCCAATCAACCTGCATTTTGTACTTGTTACAAAACGCTTTTAGAATGAATGCGTTAGTATGGTTATCCTCTACCAACAACACTTTGAGACTCTCTGCAAATAGTTCACCTGGCTTAACTCGCAAACTCGAATCAAGAGGGGTGAGTACTCGCTCACGATCTTTCACTGGCATTGTAATGACAAAAGTCGTTCCTAAGCCTTTCTGACTGCGGACTTGAACATCACCTTCCAGCATGTCGACAAGGCTCTTCACAATGGTCAGCCCTAAGCCACTGCCACCGTATTCTCGAGTCGTTGTTGCTTCTTCTTGAACAAAAGGTTCGAACATTTGGTCGAGTTTGTCAGACTCGATGCCGATACCTGTATCCGTAATTTCCACGACCAGCACGCTATTGTCAGCGCCATAGAACTGCTCAAGTTCAGCATGCAAGCGCACGCTACCCGAGGGCGTAAACTTTACTGAGTTACTGACTAGGTTGAATAAAATTTGGTTCAGACGAACTTGGTCAGTAAAGATTTCAACATTGGGATCTATTTTGTTTTCAATGACAAGGTTGACACCTTTACTTTCACAAATAGGACGATAAATGTTTTCTAACGTTCGAATTGTATCAGTGAAAGAAAACGGGTGCTTTTGGATATTAAACTTACCCTGCTCAATCTTCGAAAAGTCCAAAATATCATTCAAAACAGCAAGTAAGTGCTCACCACTATGTCGAAGTACGTCAATTTGGTTATTCTGCTCTTCTGTTTCCACAGAGTCTTTTAGCAATTGAGCAACCCCTAAAATTCCATTGATTGGCGTTCGGATCTCATGGCTCATTTTAGCCAGAAAGTCGGCACGGGCTTGAGCAGATTTTTCTGCTTCTTTGCGCGCCAAGTTACTCTGTTTTTCCGCCTCAATAAGCGTGGTTATATCCTGACCTTGAACAATAATACCGCTAATATCTCCATCAACTCGAATCGGCGATAAGTTCCAGCGATATACTTTGTCTCCAATTGGCACATTAACGCCTGTCAACGTAGCTCCCTGAGCCGCCATGCGAAGGTGTGGCATCAACTTTTCTTTGAAACCTTTGAACACTGGGTGCATGGTTTCAATATCGTTTTCCATGACTAACTCTTTGCGTGCTGCCGGATTGATTTGGACAAGTACACCCGATTCAGACCACACCATAATAGGTGATAACGCAAAGTTAAACAGGTCTCGGAAAGAGCGCTTTTGTGCTTCAAGCTCTTCAAAAGTGTTTTCTAGTGTCGAACCAATATGATCGAATTCCTCAATATCTGACCCCTCAAAACGCTCAAATCCTTTTTCTTCACGAGCCGAGCGGGTATATGCCATCAGAGATCCTAACTCTTCAACTACTCGATTCTCGATCCATTCTTTAGTCATCAGCGCAATCATGACCATACCGATAACTGAGGCTAGCATTGCTAGCAGGTGTTGGATTTGCAATGTCACCACGCTCTGATTGTCTTGCACAGTAAGCAAGCACAAGTCAGTCTCGGCGGCATTTACCTCAATAGGGGTTTTGATGATCAATAATTGGTCAAGCTTGTGCTGGGACTCTCGTCGTTTGAGTACGTCAAATATTTGATAAGCCTCATCTCCTACTAATGAGCTTGCCAATGGTGTGTTGTTAGCGACCAACACAACATTGTCGACGTTGCCTTCATTTTTTAGCCTTTCCATCAACCCAAAGTTATTATCTAAAACAACAACATTGTAAGAGTACCCCATCACTTCACCGGTTTTAGGTTGTAAAACGGGTACGCGACGAAGTAACAGATGGCGAGTTCCCATCGGGGTCTGTGAGGGTAGATAATACCAGTTGTTGCTAAAGGTCACCTGACTGGCAAGTCGGCTAAGTATCAGATTGTTGATGCCATAGAAATGCGCGTTGCCATCGTCCCAAATAATACCTTGATGATCGGTTAGGAAACGAAACTCTGGTGTATGGGAAGGATCACTCTGGTCAATACTCATGAAAAAGTAATTGAGTGCCTCTTCATCACGTTCTGTATAAAAATCCAATACAACATCACTTTTCGAATTGCTGTTGTGATGAATCTGAATCGCTGCAAAATGGCTATCAAAAATGTTCAGGATCAGGGCTGAGGTCTGCTGCTTGGTTCGGTCGACTTCCTGCCAAATAATCTGCTTCGAGAAGTAATAACTCTGAACAAAGATGCCTAGAATGATCGGAGCAAGTACGAGAATAATTATTTTGGTAATAAGCGTCGACAGTGAGCGACGCTTTCTTGTTTTTGATGTAGTTGTCATCAATTATCTGAGTATCTAAATGCACGTTTTCTTAATGCTTCAATTCTTTCTGGAGAGTCCGATTTGGTAACGACTTCAAAATCACCAGAGTAAACGGTGGGAACTGGCTTTCCTTCTAAATCCCACTTAATGGCCTCAGCCATTGCAATACCTGTATCATCGTTCATACGCATAACAGTAACGTCTAACTCCCCTTTAGAAAGCGCCTCTAACTCTGCTGAACCGCCGCCCCAACCATTGATCATTACATCGTCACGACCTAACTCTTTAAGAGCGTCAACAGCACCTAATGCTACATCGGTAGAACACGCGTAAATGAAATCAACGTCCGGATACTTCTCCAAACTGGCTTTTGCAGCTTCATACCCAGATTGCTTTGTTGCTTTGGTGTAGTAAGCAGATTGTAGTTCAAACTGGTTATCGCGGTTCACTTGGTTGATAAAAGTGTTGCCTCTGATGTCACTAATGTAGCCCTCCGAGAAATAGAGAACACTATAGTGGCTATGTTTAGGGAAACGCTTGCCAAACTCAACGGCCAATTCACGACTTCCTTCTGCGTGGTCGAAACCAACATAAAGAAACGGCTGATGATGTTCCCAATCCCTAACAGGTGTGGTGATATTTTGTAAAATTAACTTGGTTTTCTTTGAATCTAAGACATGCTCAACAAACTTACGATGTCTTGTGGTATCTAGAGTAAAGATCAAGTAATCGGAGTTGCTTTTCAGCGCCTCCATTAAAGACAAACTTTGCTGCTTTATATCTGCATTAGGACGAGTAAACACTTGATTTAGTTGATAGTCGATATCAAGCTTATCTAGGCGTTTTTCAAACGCATCGATGTTTCGAATCCAATAATCAGAGATCTGCTGCCCTGGATAAACAACAGAAATTTTCAGTGGACGCTTTTTGTCTTTTGCTACGGGTACAGGGGTTTCTCTTACCACTTCAGCCAACGCACTAGTTAGCTGCTTCTGTTGTGGAAACTGGTCTAAAAATTCTTGATATGCCCAATACCCATTAAGAACTTGGGTGGCCTGCACATTCGGCGTAAAAGCGGCCATTGAAATCAGGGAGAATACTAACGCTTTTTTCATCTACTGCTCTTTTAGCTTTTTTATGAGCCTAATTCAGCTCTATTCATTACCTAGCCGAGTCATCCTATACTCTTGTAATCTACCTTCCTCTTAGTGTCTGTTTCAATAGTAAATTGGTTCTTGGTCTGAGTGGATGCAAATAAAGTACATTGAGTCGCTTCCTTTGTCTCGATGACGTAGAGACATTTCGCGCTTTTCATATTCAGGACCTTTAAACAGAACACCAGCCCATTATGCGTCAGTTTATTCCTACATGGTACTCCAAAAACAAAAAGAAACCGCCAATGTGACATAGGCGGTTTCCGTGTATCTTTGCGTAGCAAGGGCTTATCAGAGTGCCACTATCTCTAACATCATTTGTTGATGTTCGTCGACGACAATATTTGCTTTTGACATAACGAGCAGCTCTTTTTTCGCTTTAGTTAGTTGCTTAATATAGTACTCTGCTCGCATGGCAAGCGTCTTTGAGTCAAAATCCGATGACCATTCCAATACCAAAGGGCCTTTTCCCTTCAAAGCTTTCGCTCCTTTTCCGGTTTGGTGCTGATTGAATCTTCGTTCAACATCATTGGTAACACCACAATACAACGCGTTGCGGTTATTTCGTATCAGGTAGACACTCCAACGCTGCGTTGTATTTTCCATCATGAAAGCAGTGACTCAACCTTAGCTTTTAATTCATCCAGCTCTTCTTTCAGCTGAGCGACTTCGAGCTCTAGCTGACTTACTCGATCGGAGCTCGATCTTGCAGCAGACACAGGCGCTGCAAGTTCGGACGCATCAACATCACCACAGAACAAATGCATATAACGCGACTCCCGCTTACCAGCCTCACGTGGTAATTTGACCACTAATGGTCCTTTCTCTTCGCTTGCTAAATGCTCAAGGACCGTTTCCACTTCTTTTACATCATGAAATGTCGCGAGACGATTAGTACGAGTACGAATTTCCCCAGGTGTTTGAGCACCGCGCAAAAGCATACAGCATACAATGCCTTTCTCCTGCTCTGTCAGCTTTAAATCACCAAATTCCGTATTACAGAAACGGTGTTGATACTTGCTGACGCGGCTGTTGAACGCACTTTCGTCACTGACGAGCCTGCGCTCAATAAGAGCATCAACGGCATCGAGAACGTCTGACTCAGAGAGTGACATCACGGGATCACGGTTGCTTTTTTGATTACACGCGTTGGTTAATGCGTTTAGGCTGAGGGGGTAAAGATCTGGGGTAGTGACTTCTTTTTCGATCAAGCAACCAATAACTCGTGCTTCAATTGCCGTTAGCTCAACTTTCATAATGCATTTCCTTATTATTTTTGCATTTGACTTTGTACCTAAATCGCTTCGAAATCATACTCCATAAATTCACACAGCAGTGCAAGAAGCGTTAGCGGTTCAGGTGTTGGTGTCAGGCTAAAGCATAGCGTAAGACCTGACACCCCTTACGAATAGGGTCAGGTATCAATGCTCCGAGAGAATCGGCACTCTCGTCAAATTGCCATCTTGGTCGACCATCATTATTTTTGAACGATTAAGCTCAACTTCGATGATTTCGAGTTGCTCACGGGCGTTGATATACGCCGTTTTTAACTTTTCAGCCACAGAGCGAGTGACTTGCTCATTATCTTGACTATTTACTTGCTCCGCAGTGTTACCAGAGTCCATATCAAGTTCATCATTTTGCATTCAATGGTGTTGATAATATAGTGAAGGCCACGTTATGACAATTAATCGATGGATTCTACGATGTTGGCCAAAACTCGAAGAAAGCAGCACGATTATATGGACACAGCGCAATTGGTTGAGAAATGTTCAACTCTGCATTGCTATTGATCTAAAGACTGTTATGCCACTGGATGTTGTGCTTTAATCGAGGAAGATATTCATAAAATTAGGAAAGAGAACTATGAGTAGCGTATTTGAAATCGTTAACCAAGCTCGTCGTAAAAACAAACTAAAACGTGAGCTTCTTGATAACGAGAAGAAAGTTCGTGATAACCGTAAACGTGTTGATCTTCTAGAAAACCTTCTAGACTACATCAAACCAGAAATGACTCACGATGAAATCGTCGCAATCATCAAAAATATGAAAGCAGACTATGAAGATCGTGTTGATGACCACATCATTAAAAGCGCTGAGATCTCTAAAGCACGTCGTGACATCAGCCGTCGCATTCGTGAGCTGACTGAAGAAGACAAGCAAACTAGCGGCAAAAAATAAACGCGTAAGCTAGATTTTCGAACCCCGAGCAAGAATATCTTCCTCGGGGTTTATTTTTGTCTCTAAACTAACCGCCGTGTACAATCAATCTAACTCTTATTCCTAACGCATTCAGCTTTCTATGTCTTCAACTACGACAAGTACACAACCAACGCTTGCAAAACAATTATTTACGATGACCTGGCCAATGCTTTTTGGCGTTCTGTCTTTAATGAGCTTTCAGCTTGTGGATAGCGCGTTTATCGGTCAGCTCGGCGTTTTACCGTTAGCCGCTCAAGGTTTCACTCTGCCTTTGCAAATGGTCATTATCGGCATTCAAGTCGGTCTAGGGATCGCAACGACAGCGGTCATTTCTAAAGCTCTTGGGGCGAATGAAAGTCGGTATGCCAAACAACTTGGCGGATTAGTATTGATGATCGGCTCAATTGGTGTCGCTATTTTTGGCGGGCTAATTTGGCTTTTGCGCTACCCCATTTTAGCTCTATTAAGCGCTCCAGAATCTGTTATGCCGATAATCGACAGTTACTGGCCTTGGTGGTTATTAAGCTCATGGACTGGTGCGGTTTTGTATTTTTATTACAGTATCTGCCGAGCTAATGGCAATACAATGTTACCTGGCACAATGATGATGATAACCAGCGGCGTGAACCTTGTGCTCGACCCGCTATTTATTTTCACGTTTGACTTGGGTATTAACGGAGCGGCAATAGCAACCATCGTCGCTTTTGGGTTTGGTATTTTAGTCGTCGCTCCTCGCGTGAAAAAGAATCACTGGGCAACGACACAATGGCAAGATCTTAACGTAGCCAAAAGTGTTGCATCTATCGGTAACATTATGGGCCCTGCGATGATTAGCCAACTGCTGCCACCGTTGTCTTCCATGCTAGCAACAAAATTATTGGCAAGCTTTGGAACCGCAGCAGTCGCCGCTTGGGCGCTTGGTTCACGCTATGAGTTCTTTGCTATCGTTTCGGTCTTGGCGCTGACAATGTCTATGCCTCCAATGGTTGGACGCTTACTTGGAGCAAAGAACTATGAAGATATCCAAAGGCTCGTCAGTATTGCCGTAAAATTCATTCTAGGTTTCCAACTTTTGATTGCTGCCATTACATTTGCCGTCGCAAATCCACTCGCATTATTGATGACAAGTGATGTGCAAGTGGAGCAAGTCTTGGAAATGCATTTACTGATAGTGCCGATCAGTTTGGGTTCATTAGGGGTTTGTATGCTAATGGTTTCTCTTTGTAATGCATTAGGCAAATCTTACACCGCGCTCACTATTTCAGCGCTGCGCTTGTTTGTCTTTTTCCTACCGTGCTTGTGGGTTGGCGCTCAAATGGATGGAATCCGAGGTTTACTCTTAGGCGCTTGTATCGGCAACCTGTTAGCTGGTGTTTCCGCATACCTAACCTATCGCCAAACCATACGCAAACTCGCAGGCGCTCAAGCCAACGCACAACAATGAATAATCAGAACTAAGCCCCTGAAGTGGGGCTTTATCGTTTTGAGGCCTTGTCTAAGTTGAAATGTTAGCTAGGCGAGTTTTAATTCACTAAAGAGCTCAAATAACTGGTTCGATTTATACGGCTTAGGTAAATAAGCATCCATGCCTGCCGCAAAACAGTTGTGGATGTCTTCTTCCAAAACACTCGCAGTGAGTGCGATAATCATCGTTTTTTCACGTCCTGCTTTCTTTTCCCAACGACGAATTTCTTTCGTCGCGGTCAGTCCATCCATCACGGGCATCATGCAGTCCATTAAAATTGCATCGAATTCTTCTCCCTTTGTGATGGCTTCTAACGCTTCTTGACCGTTGCTTGTTATCAAATAGTCATAACCTGCTTTATCCAGAAAAAAACTCGCTATTTTCTGGTTCATCAAATTATCCTCCGCAATTAAGATCCTCCGATGAGAGCGCGACGCTCGATATTCAGAGCTGACAACATTATTGGTGACATTGTCACTTGATATAGTCTTTTCAACCTTAGCTAAATCATCAATGACATGCTTAAATCGATTGCCAAGGAAAGGTAATGTGAGTACGGCATGTACTTTTTCTGCATTTTCGTAGGGAGTGGATAAATGATGCTGGCAAATAATCACACGGCGAAGATCGTAATTAAATGATAGATTATCCAAGATTTCATCGGTATTAGCGTCGTCACTGTGGCACAGAAATATGACATCAAAGTCATCATTTATCGCTTGCACTTCATTCACATTATCAACACCAAAGAGATTGATTTTCGCTAAGCGACACTCTTTTAATACTTGGTCGGCGTAGTCGTAATTTGAGCAGATCAAAAGCCCTTTATTAATCACCTCCGAACGCCAGCCAAACACCGGAATTGCTTCAACCTCAATCGAGAATTCAAAGCATGTGCCCACTCCTTTTGTAGATGTTGCTACGAGCTTGCCCCCCATCATCGACACAAGCTGACAACAAATTGCCAAACCCAACCCTGTACCGCCAAATTGCCTCGACACTCCTTCATCTTCCTGAGTAAAGGGTTCAAAAATCGTGGTTAACTTATCTTGATCAATGCCTATTCCGGTATCTTCTACTTTAAACGTCAGCACTCCACGTTCTTTCTCAAGTAATTCCTCATAACTAACATCAACGCATACATGCCCACTTTCGGTAAACTTAACCGCATTCGATACCAGATTCGTAACTACCTGTTTGACACGATGATCATCGACCATCACGCGAATGGGGATATTTTCAGCTAAATTAATACCTAACTTTAGCTGTTTAGATGTTGCTTTGGATTGGAATAAAATCACCGACTGATACACGACTTCTCGGATATCCGCTTCTACTAGTGACAGCTCCAATCGTCCAGACTCGATTTTAGAGAGATCCAATATATCGTTAAGTAAAGTAAGCAGTGTTTGAGATGAGGAGTCAATGTCATCAACAACTTCTTGTTGATGCGAAGACAACTCACTTTGAGAGAGTATTTCTGTCATGCCCATGATCCCGTTAAGGGGCGTGCGTATTTCATGTGACATGTTGGCAAGAAACACAGATTTTGCACGATTAGCCGATACTGCTGACTCTTTTGCATGCAGTATTTCTTCAGTTTGTCTCTGCATTTCTTCAACCACTCGATTCACTTGCTGAGCAAAAATGGTCAGTTCATCACTTCCATCAACTTTGACTTTTGTTTGCTTCTCTTCGGAGTTGATCAACGCGTTTAAAGTATGAATGATCGCATCGAGTTTGCTGTTAACTCGGAACCAAGTACTAAATCCGAGCCAACAAAGCAGGATAACCACTAAGGCGACGCCAAAACTGATCATCGCTATATTGGCCTTTTGTTCATGAACCTGCGTGAGAAGCGACTGCTCAGTTTGTTTGGTGAACCCATCAATGAGCACTTGTAAGCGCTGCACACGAAAATCGAGTTCTTTTAAATACGCGGCGTAGTCACTTTGTGACATGTCTCCTGACATTAATTGTCCGCGAGACGCTAAGTTTCTCTGATATCTCGGCGAAGTAAACAAGCCAAGCAATTTATCCACTTGCTCGTATGACCCACCTAAGTTTAAAAACGCATCCAAATTTTGCTGCTGTCGGTCAATCGCCTGATAAAACATACTTTGACTTAGCCGACTCTCAGGGTCTTGGACTAAACGGTTCGTCAGCCAAGCTTCTTTCTGTGTCCAAAAAGAGAGCTGAGCAAGGTAGGCAATAAAATTTTGCATGCGAATGCCATCGTCACTGCCATACCATTGATGATTTTGCAACAAAGAGCGCGACATATTTTGGAGCTGTTGAAATGCCCAATCACCCAGGTCGTCCATCTCACTCAATCTACCTGACAATACCCCCAGCATGGCTTCTTTCAGTTCATCAGCATACTCAGCAGTATTAGGGTTACTCACAAACTTTTGATGCAAAGAAGAAATAACTTCACCTTGTTCTTCAATATTAATGGCTGCAGAGACTTGAAGATCAGGCTGTCGGCGTACTTTCTCTATGGAGTAAATAAAGTGGGAGGCCTTGGATATCAATTGGAAACCTTGAATATTGCTAACCGTTTGATTGAGACGGCTCACGCGCAACGCATTATCAGAAAACTGCTGAACTGCAAACACCACTATTACCACAGCGGGTAATAGTGCGAGGAGTGCTAAGCGTGTTTTTATTGATAATCTCAACATCCATCAGCCTAATGGTTGATTTCATCCGTTTATTTAATATTAGACTAGTTTCTTGCATTGAAAGGCATATACGACATTGTTACTTTCAAACAACATTCACCTACTTAGATTATGGTTATTGTGAGTGTTTTATCATCGGCTAATGAAGTGGCAATTGTGATTCAAGTCATATTTTTTGATCTTAAAGTTGGATGCAAACAATAAAGTTTCACTCACAACTAAGAGTCGCATCACTTTTCAGGAAATCATCTATTGTATGTTTACCTATTGAGTTGCCTTATCGAGTCAAATCACACAAAAATGCAAAATATCCATTTTTGTCAACAAAACTAATTTGAAAGCAAACGTTATCATCGCAAAAAAAGTAAGTTACTTTCTAAATGTCAATACGTGAAAACCACTGCTTTAGTCACATTAATCCACCACTAACGTCCCCTTAAGTAGTGTTTTACACTGGATTTAATTTTCCTAGCAGAATAAGGACTCCGACCTTAGAATCCGCACACATAACTATTACAACCCGATTACATAACCCACCACACTCTTGCACGCTGCCGAAGAGGCAACAGCAGAGAGTATGGTTAGCCCCCAAAACGTGAAAGGTCTAATACAACAATGAGTCCAGAGAAATATCTCCAAGACTGGCAAACTAGCCAAACGATTGCTGAATCTATTTCCCCTCTAATTGGTAAGCTATATCGTCAAAAAGGAATCGAAGTGGTTCTGTTTGGTAAAACGCTTATTAATGCTACTACTATAGACATTCTCAAAACTCATCGCGTTGCAAGACGTTATACCGGTAACCCACTTTCGCTTGAGCACACGATGCCTATTATTCAAGCGCTTTGTGAAATGAGCATTTCTTCATGCCGTGTCGATGTTGGCCAATTGGCAACTATGTACTGGAATGAACATGACGATACAAGCTCTCTAAACGATTTCCTTATCACTGCACTTGATGGTGCTCGCGACGCAGATTCTTCATTGAAAGCGCGTGATGTGGTTCTTTACGGGTTCGGTCGCATTGGTCGACTACTTACTCGCCTTCTCATTGAGAAAAGTGGTCCAGGTTACCCACTAAGACTACGTGCGATTGTGGTTCGTGGCGGTAAAAAAGGCGATTTGGAGAAGCGTGCTAGCTTGCTGCGTCGTGACTCAGTTCACGGTCAGTTCAACGGTAGTATTGTTATCGATGAAGAGCGTAAAGCACTGATCGTTAACGGCAACTACATCCAAATCATCTACGCAAATAACCCAAGCGAAGTGGATTACTCAGCTTTCGGTATCAATAACGCGCTAGTTGTTGATAACACAGGTGTTTGGCGTGATTCTGAAGGCCTGAGCCAACACTTAGCGTGTCAAGGCGCAGAGAAAGTACTGCTAACAGCACCAGGTAAAGGTGACATCAAAAACGTTGTATTCGGTGTAAATGAGTCGGTAATTAAAGAAGATGACACCATCATCTCTGCGGCAAGCTGTACAACAAATGCAATCACGCCAGTCCTTAAGGCTCTGAACGATAAATATGGTGTTCTTTCTGGCCATATTGAAACCGTGCACTCATACACAAACGACCAAAATTTGATTGACAACTTCCACTCTGGTGACCGTCGCGGACGTAGTGCTTCGCTAAACATGGTTCTGACTTCAACAGGTGCGGCAAAAGCAGTTGCTAAAGCATTGCCAGAGCTTGCAGGCAAGCTAACAGGCAACGCGATTCGCGTACCGACACCAAACGTTTCTATGGCAGTCGCTAATCTAAACTTAGGTGAAGACGTAGACCGTGATTCACTGAACGATTACTTGCGTGAAATGGCGTTGAACTCTGAGCTTTCGGCACAGATTGACTACACCGATTCAACAGAAATTGTATCAACTGACTTAGTTGGTTCTCGTCATGCAGGCGTCGTAGATGGTCAAGCGACTATCGCACAAGACAAGCGTTGTGTACTTTACATCTGGTACGACAACGAATTCGGTTACAGCTGCCAAGTTGTGCACTGTATGGAACAAATGATGGGTGTTCGTTACCAAACATTCCCTCGATAGGTGAACATTGCTCCACAACGTTAACCACACAGCGTAGCGGACAATATCTCATATTTGTTCTAAATAATAAGCGCCATGCGCATTACTAATATTTTTCCCCGTTTATACGCCTGATCACCCTCAGGCGTTTTTTCGTTTCATTCATTTGACACTCTCCGGACAAACTGAACGTCAGCATTCATGTTTTGTTCATGTTCACAGCATTAATCTGAGCACATAAATTACAGAGAGGTCATGATTATGAATCGGATTATTGTAACTGCACTAGCACTGATTACCGGCTTTTTTACGTTAGTATTTAGCTTGATCATTGCGATTCCGTTGACCATCGCAGCATTAATTACCGGTAAACGTATTGAAAAGCGCGTCAAGAAAATGCAGAGAGAAATGCACGAAGAGTATGAGTTTAATACAGGTAAAGCAGATGCGATTGAAGGTGAATTTGAAGAGGTTCGCCGGTAAGTAAATAAGATTTAGATGAGTTTCTCTCCCCCGACCGCTCCTGAGAAACTTCTTGCTTTCACCCTGTCCTTAAAATGGCAGGGTGCTTTTTTGAAAAGCACAATATTGAATAAGCACCTAGCGGTTTATTGCTTTATCTTTTTGTTGTAGGAGGCTGTGTAACCAGCCTCCCATAAATCACCATCGACACCAGAGTATGGGTTGGATTCTTTCGGAGCGCCGCTTAGGCAAGCATCTTTGCCTTCCTTCTTAATTTCATCGATGTGATTTAAAACAAAGTCAAAGTGTTTAGGATCAGCCTTTTGTAGTAACCCGTACAAAAGGCCAAAGCCAAGCATCGTAAATACAAACAGTTCAAAAAACACCCAAATGCTCTTTGTTGAAAAGAATATCCAGGCAACGCTGCAAACACTGGTCAAAATTACTACTGGAGCTAAATCTACTATTCTTTGCATATTGCTCTCACCTTCTAAACGGTCATGAAGTCTCTACCCCTTTCATAGGGTAAGTAAGAGGAAAGTCCGTTTTTATCCAATAAAGCACTCTCGACTTAATATGCGACACTGTTAGTATTAACGTTAAGTGGCTATCGTTCTCATTATAACAATGCGTTGGAAAGTAGCTTTCACAGCAAATGAGAATATGAACCAAAGTAACACTATTGATAATATTAATTTTAGCAACATTTAGCGTCAGAATTACGTAAATTGTGTAAGGGTTACTGAGAGTAGACAAAAAAGCAGCCACACGGGCTGCTTTTAGTATTTCTGTCTTGCGAGCTTGTCTATACCGTTACGACCACTCTAAGAGCCAGCAGCATGAGTACTACTCCTGACAAACGATCAATCAACACTGCCTTAGAGCGAATTCTGTCAACGACTTTAGAGCTCGATAGCACTAGGGTAATAAAGGTGTACCAAAGCCCATCCACAACAAACGGCGTGGCAACAATGATCATCTGATTACTCAAATCATTACCGAGCGCGACAAACTGACTGAATAATGCGATAAAAAACAAAGCAATTTTGGGACTTAAAATCGAGATAAAAAAGCCTTCTCGCGCAGACTGGATTACCGTTGTTTCCTCACCTGACTCCAACTTCGCAGCCACACCACCTTTTGAACGCAAAGCATTAAACCCTAAATACGCAAGATATGCCGCACCCACAAGGCTAATCGTCTTGAACAGCATCGGGCTTTGCTGCAAAACAACAGCGAGCCCAATCAAGGTAATAAACGCATATATACCAATGCCAAACGCATGAGCCCAAGCCGTAGCTAATCCATTGATACGTCCACCAGCCAACGAGTGCTTAGCGACAATAGCTAAACTGGGACCTGGTGACATAGCCCCTAATAAACACACGGTAAAAAGTGATAACCAAACTGTTAGTGTCATAAGAATCTCCCCTCTTTGACGCTCACTCTATCAACGGAAGAGGTATAATTAGAAATCAAAGTTATTCATACTAATCATGACTTCAAGTCATGGCTAAACGGTGTACGTATTAGCGAATGGAATATTCAGAGATTTGCATTACTGAGCGAATCTCTTCTCGCACCCATTTATGCGCAGGATCCGTGTCGTATTTGGGGTGCCACATTAACCAATATTGATGAATAGGTGTTTCGAGTGGTAATGCTTTATGGGTTAAGTCCCAATGCTTAGCGAGGTTAACGGCAATATGTTCAGGAGCCACCATCAGGTGCTCACTTGCAACTAAGCGATTGATCGCAGCAGAGAAGAATGGAACCTTAAAGGTAACGTGGCGGGTGTGCCCTAGCTCTTTCAATGCTAAATCAGTGTAGGAATCTTTGTCTCCGCCGCCAGTCACTTTGATGTGTGAATATGAAATCAAGTCTTCAATACTGATCTGGTCCTGCTTTGCTAACGGATGAGAAGATTTCATCAAACAAACTGATGAATCCTCACCAATTTTAACGCTCGACACACTCTGTGGTTTTTCTGGATACATAGAAGACGCGATATGGATGCCCGTCTCATGAAGTTTATCAAGAAAGTTGGGTTGCCACAGTCGGTACGCCATATCTAACTGTGGCGCTTGTTCACCCAAGTGAGAGGCAATATCGGGCAATACGTATTGCGCCACGTAGTCACTAGAAGCAATAACAAGCTCACCTTGCCACTGCCGCGGCTCAAAAGGTTGGTCATCGAGTAAATGGTCAAACTCAGCCAGTAATGCATCAAGCTTTGATTTTAACGCTATTGCTCGTGGCGTTGGTATCAGTTGATTACCTTGACGAATAAGCAGTGGGTCACCACACAGATCGCGCAATTGTGCAAGCTGTCGACTGACGGCAGACTGCGTAATGTGCAAACGGTCTGCGGTCCGGCTGACATGACACTCCTCTAAAAGTACATGCAAGGATCTAAGTAGATTCAAATTAATGTTGTTTAACATATTCGCTCAGAAGGGTTTTCAACATGGCATCCATTCATGGTCACTTCACAAACAGGTTCCCAGTCGTGTTAAAGAATTCAGCTAAGACGGTATGAGTCATCAGGTTTCGAAGCTCTGGATATCGTTGAATTTGATCTCTGATTTCGTTCAAGCGAGCCATCGTAGGCACTTCGACAAAAACCATCATGTCCGTCTCACCGCTGATCGCATGACACCATTTTACGCCATCAATTTTGTATAACTCGTCCGCGTATGATTCGCAATAATACGTAGAGGTTGATTTATCGAACTTTAAGGCAAAATAGGCGCAAATCGAATCCCCACCCGAAGGTGCAATTTCAGCGTGATACCCTAGAATCACTTTGTCATGCTCTAGCTTACGAATACGGGCCGTTACCGCAGAACGAGAAAGGTTTACTTTATCCGCAATTTCAGTCACCGACAGCCGAGCGTTGTGCCTGAGCAGATCCACAATCTTATGATCAAACTTGTCCATACCGTTACCAAGCTTTCCTTATTTTTCTCATTCTATACCGATTCTAACTGCATAAGAAACCAACATTTTGTTGGAATTATTTAAAACAACCGTCATATTGACGGTTTAGTAAATCATTTTGTTATTAACATTTTGGATATGCTATTTGGCGGGCATGAGATGAGTGCTGTTATCCATTTCAACAGAAAATAGATAACACATTGAAATCAAATTCCCAACTTAAGTACTCAGCACATAAATAGCATCGCTTAAACACATAAAACGAAATAACCAGAAGCCACAAGCTTTTTCGTAATAAGCCTCATAACATTGGATGAATCAATTCGCATGGAAGAGCTCAAAAAAGACATTTCACTCACATCAGGTATCGCACAGTTATCCACCACATTAATGGGAACTGGGCTGTTTATGATCCCGGCTATCGCAGCAGGTATAGCTGGCCATTTTTCACTATGGGCTTGGATTTTATTGTTCATCGCGATTTGTCCTATTGCGCTGACTTTTGCTCAACTGGGTAAACGATACCCCAACGCGGGCGGAACAGCCTTTTTTGTACGCAAAGCCTTTAACGCCAAGCTGGAAAGTAGTGTCGCTTGGCTATTTGTTAGTGTCATTCCGGTAGGGGTTCCGGCCGCGATTGCACTCGCCGCAGGCTTTCTACAACAAATATTGCCAGAGCCTATTAGCAACAATCTGTTTGCACAAGTTCTCACGGTAGTACTTCTTGTGTTCGTCAACTTGATGGGCACAAAATCATCAGGTCATTTACAAACTCTTATTGCTTTGAGTGTCTTCGCACTTGTTGGCGCATTTTTATGGAAAGGCGACGTTAATAGCGCCGATCTTGTGATGCCCGCCATCACACAAGAGTCAATTTGGCCTATTACCGCAGCGTTAGGCGTGATGTTCTGGTGTTTTGTTGGCATAGAGGCTTTTGCCCATATGGGGGAAGAGTTCAAAAACCCTCAAAGAGATTTCCCTATTGCCATTGTGGTCGGTTGTTTTGTAGCAGGGGCTACCTATTGGGCATGCTCTGTCGTTATTTTAAAATTTGGCGCGTATGGTAACGCTCAATTTGATAACGCATCCATCCCCTGGCTTAGTGCCCAACTACTAGGCGATGGAGCCAAATGGATAATCAGCTTGATAGGTTTCTCCGCTTGTTTCGCGAGCGTTAACTTATACACACAGAGCCTAGCGCGAATGGTCTGGGCTCAAGCTCGGGAACATCGTCCTTCTAGTCCACTAGCCAAGATTTCGCGTCGTGGTGTCCCTTTCTCAGCCACCATATTAGTTGGCGGTATATTATTGATATCTTGTGTGATAGGAACCCTATCACAGCTCGATCTGGAGTTTTTCCTAAAACTCGCAAACAGTGTATTCGTTCTGGTTTACATGTTGGCGATGTTAGCCGCTTTTAAATTGCTTCGAGGATTTGGTAAAACACTTGCGGGACTGTCCCTACTGCTTTGTACCGGTGTTTTTATATGTTTAGGCTGGTCAATGTTTTATGCACTTGGCATTTTTACTCTACTTTTACTGCCTTGGAAACAGTGGCGACATAAGCGACAAACACGTGTAGTTGAATAGTCATCGCTTCCCATTTCGAAATATGTGAGCTAAACGTTGGATACCAGCGTCTATGTTCTCTAACGCGATATTGCCGTAACCAAGCACGGCACCATGCCAGTGACGTGCTTGAAAATCTGGGTGTTCATAATAGCTCAAAGGTCGCAAGATG
The DNA here is from genome assembly GCF_033337405.1 of Vibrio sp. YT-16. NCBI lineage: Bacteria > Pseudomonadati > Pseudomonadota > Gammaproteobacteria > Vibrionales > Vibrionaceae > Vibrio > Vibrio sp. YT-16. Next base: position 153,144 of record NZ_JAWOQQ010000002.1, on the reverse strand, counting down.
ATCCCTTCATGCTCTGCTAGTTTTATAAAACGCTGCTCATCCATACCGTCTTGCCATTTCAACGTAACATGAAGCCCCGCCGCTTGGCTAACGACGCAAACACGGTCGCCAAAATGCTGTTGAATGGATACATGCATCTGTTCATGCTTAGTTTTGTACAGTCGACGCATTTTTCGAATATGACGTAATAACCCACCTTCAGTAATAAAGTCTGCCAATGCTTCTTGTGTATGCGTCGGCGAATCACCACTTAACGCATCCTTAACCACTAAGCATTGCTCTACTGAACGTTCAGGAACTACAAGGTAGCCAAGCCGCAATCCGTTAAACATCACTTTACTGAAGGAACCCACATACAACACACGATCATCTCGACCCATTTGAGCTGCTAGCCCCTGTAAGCTGGTATAGGGACGATGAGCAAACTGAAATTCGCTGTCATAATCATCCTCGATGATCCAACTTGATTGTTCGACCGCCCAGTTGATGATCTTTCCTCTTTGCTCGGTATTGAGTGTGGTACCCATCGGATATTGATTACTTGGTGTAATATACAGCGCATCGGCATCGCTTGAGGTCACCGCTTCCACATCAAAACCTAATTTCTCTGTTACGAACAAAGGCTCAAATTGATAGTTTTGGAACTGAATCAACTTCCGCATTTGCGCGTAACCTGGTTGCTCCATCAGAACCTTATCACCTTGTTTGAGCACTACCATCGTCGCAATCGACAACGCTTGCTGCGCCCCAGAGGTAATAATAATGCGCTCTGGAGAACAATTCACTGAACGGCTTGATGCGAGGTAGCCAGCTAAAGCACAGCGCAATGCCCAACTACCCTGAATATCTTGATTCCCCAACAAGCAAGTACGAGACATATGGCGAGTGAGTAACTTTTGCCATTGCGCCATCGGAAATGCGTCCAAATCCGGCACACCCGGTGCAAATGCGCGGTTGATATCAAAGTGAGCTTTCGGTGATGAGTCTCTCTGAACTGAACTAGGTTCAGGCAAGTACTGCTCTGGCAGTTCTACGGCAACATAAAAGCCAGAACCTTTTTGGCTGTTCAAGTACCCTTCCGCCACTAACTGTTCGTAGGCAGAAATCACGGTATTCCTACTTAGATTAAGCTCTTGTGAAAGCTTCCGCGTAGAAGGCAGCTTCCCATTCTTCACCCACAGTCCTTGAACAATTTTCTTGCGAATAGCCAAAAACAACGCTTGCTGACGCGTTCCTTCACTGTCTTTTAAATGTAGGTCACCGATATCAATCAAAGACAAACTGGATCCATCCATTAGTTAAAACTGGCTCTCTTTAAGCTACCAGTTAAACGCTACATTGCAATCAAAGAATGAGGATAAATCGCTCGTAATCGTGAGCAAGCAAGGAGAGAAAATGCTATCCAACACCAATAGAACGGAAATTAAGAAAGGCGCACATAAAGCCGTCTCTGATGTTAGCAAACTGCACGCCATCATAGATGAAAGCCTAATCGCTCATATTGCGATAACCAACGAGTCAGGCCCTGTGGTCATCCCTATGCTGGCATGGCGTGTCGATGATTACGTGTATATCCATGGTGCCAACAACAGTCGACTATTACGCTCACTCAAACAAGGAGTGCAAACGTGCTTAACCTTTACTTTGTTTGATGGTTGGGTATTGGCTCGAAGTGCGTTTCACCACAGTGCGCATTATCGCAGTGTTGTGGTCTTTGGCCAGTTTGAGATGGTGGAAGATAACCAAGAGAAAGACAGGTTGCTGAATCACTTTATTGAACAGATCGCTCCGGGGAGAACAGAACAAGTCCGTTTGAGTAATGAAAAAGAACTCAAAGCCACCATGCTGCTGCGTATTCCACTCCTAGAAGCATCAGTGAAAATCAGCAATTTTGGCGTCAACGACGATGCGGAAGACATGGACATCCCTGTTTGGGCAGGTGTCCTACCCTACCGAACCGTCGTAGGTCCGCTGCAAGCTTGTGACGATTTGTATGAAGGTATCGCAGAGCCAGACTACCGCAGTGCCTACTCTAACCGTTGGCAGGAATAAGCACCGTAAAACGTGCGCCGCCTAAGTGACTCTCGCCGACAGAAAGCTCCCACCCCAGTTGCCGCGCTGCACTGGTAGCGATGGCAAGCCCTAAACCAAAGCCTTTCATGTCGGCGTTGCGGCTTTTGTCTAAGCGCGAAAATGGTATAAATACTTCTTCTCGCATCGCCTCAGGGATGCCCGGACCATCGTCCTCAATATCGATGCTCCAGCAATCCGCTACCGTTCGAATCGTCACCTCAACGCAGGATTCACCGTAACGCTTGGCGTTTTGCAGTAAATTATCGAGGACGAGGTTACCCAAAGTAGGCTGAAAGTGAATCAATTGGTTCGCGAGTTCATTTTCTGCTCTCAACATGGCGGACTCTAAGCCTAGGTAATTCATGCGGCTTTTACACCAAAGTGGCAGTTCCATGGTTTCAACAGAATCGATCCATGAGTGGTTTTTCACACTCAAGCGAGACAGCATGACGATGTCGGATGTTAAATCCGTCACTACATCAACGTATCGTTCAATATCGTCATGTAACTCTGCCTGCATTTCACCACTCGTGCGTCGAGCTAAATCCGTCGCTAGCTGAATACGACTCAGCGGAGTGCGCACTTCATGAGGAATAGCTTGAGTAAAGATGTGTGTTTGGCGCACTCGTCTCTCAATCTCTTCAGACATGCAGTTGAAGCCTTGGGCGAGCTCTTTCACGGGTTGCGAAAATTGCTTTAGCTCGACTCGCGTATTCAACTCACCAGAACCAAATTGTTGTTGCGCAGCCGTTAGTTGCCGAATTTGGCGGTCAAGACGTCGTACAGGTATGTAAACCATAATGCCTAAACTGCATACAACAACCAAAAGTAGAGTAAGTATAAATACAATCTCAGAATCTTCATTCCAATCAACGTGTGGGCTAAAGAAATCCGTTTTTTCTTTGAAAACTAAACTCTTCGAAGTGTTAGGCAAAGGGAATACCGCAGCATAGGTACTGCCATCAATAAGATAAACAGGTATCCCTTGCATACGGTACAGCAGATTACAATCTCGACAAGGCGGTGATCCATCCCAGTTTTCAACCAATGTTAAATCAAAGATAAAGAAATCTTGCTTGCCGTTTTCGGTTAACTTCTTGTAGAGAGAATCCGGAGTGCCTCGTTGCTCAATGTATTGATCGACAAAATAAGCACCATCGTTCAAAAAAACACCGACTTCTGTTTTGCGCATGTACTCTTCCCCTATAAAGAGAAACAAAGCAACTGTCAGCGCAAGGCCGGTTACTAACCCCACATATAGACGAGTAAACAGGGAAAACACGCGTCATTTACCTGTCAGCATGTAGCCGTGGTGACGTATGGTTTTAATGGTAGCCGTATGGATATGAGCCTTGGAGAATTTCTTCCTTAGCGAGGATATACGCATATCAATCGAACGATCAGTAATGCAGTATTCAATGCCTCGGGCAAGACGACAACATGATTCACGAGATACTGGCTTATCGACATTCAGCATCAGGAGCTCTAAAATTTCAAACTCAGAACTCGTTAAACCAATATCTTTTTGCAAATAAAATGCTTGGGAGCGACGAAGACAAAGACTAATGCCATATCGACTCAGCTTTTCTTCTTCAACGATATCAACTTGACGACAATAGCGACGCAACGCTGCTTCAATACGGGCGAGAAGGATATTGCCTTTTATCGGTTTGGTAAGGTAATCATCAGCACCGAACTTAAATAAGCTCACCTCGCTCATTTCATCATCGGTCGCAGTCAAAACAATGATAACACCATGATAAAACTTACGCGCCTCTTGGCATATTTCTGCGCCATTCTTTCCTGGTAACATCAAATCTAACAGCACTAGGTCAGGCTTGAGTCCCCTAATCGTTTCTAATGCATTTTGACCGTTATCGATGACAGTTACCGTATACCCCTCGGCTTCGAGGTACATTTTGGTTAATCGAGCAATCTCAGAGTCGTCTTCTATCAGTAAGATTGTATTACCCACCATGAATCATTTACTCCACCAATATGATGGAGGGAGTATATCGCTCGTCCTATACTGCGCAACCTACTTAAATGATAATTTTAATAAAACGCAGGCTTACATACGCTTACAAACCATACATATACGATAATCCTAATCATTCTATACCCCTAAAGCCATGCAATAACCTGAGGTTTTATTCATTATCAGAATATAGCTTCACATAGAAAATAAAATTCGGAATAAAAATCCACTATGTTTTTAAATATATCGAATAATAGGTCTTACCAAAAAACAATATCAACATATATGACTTAGTTTGCTTATATAGACAGGACTTTATGTTGCTTCTAAGTTTCTTGCTCTAATAAAGTCTACGAGTAACATGAAATGAGATATTCCAAATCAACGCCTTTAGCCATATTTTGCGCGATAAGTCTAACTGCTTGTGGCGGCAGTGAATCTAATTCGAAACCATCGACAACGACACCTCCAACACCACCAATGCCAACATTGAGCACTGTCACAATCCCAACTGTCGTTTCTACAGAGTTTCCAGCCAAGTTAAAAGTGGCTGCTGATGCTGGCTTCACCCACTATGTGAAAATCTCCCTTTCCGAAGCAAACAACAACGATACATTTCACATTGTGGCTGTTGATGACGGTGCGAATAATGAAAAAATCTTTCGTGCAGCCAAAATCATCCAACACCTTCTCACAAACCAACCAGACTCTAAGTACGGTGCTGACAAGTCTCGTATCGCTAAGACATTAGCCGAGCGTGATGCCACACTAATGCTGACCGAAAACGATGAACAGAATGATGAGATGTTAACCAAAATCTTTATCAACGAACTGATTCGCCAAGATAAATTGAACGATGCAGTTACAAACTCGGGCTTAGCACACTCTTTTGATACGAGTTCTCTAGAAAAGTTTGTTGTAAGCATGATCGTACTTAACGAAGATGATATGGATACACTTGTCACATCTATCGCGTCAACATTAGTAACTAGTAAAGAAACACCAAACTGGCTAAGGAATAGCCAATCTTTAATGTATCGAGAACTGACAGTTGAAGGCGATTGCCATTACATGAGTAATTTTGCCGATTACTGCGCCAATCTTGGTAAAAAAGCCGAACGAGACGCCGCTTTTGAAGAAATTTTACACTTGGTCCAAGCGCAAGGTATTGCACCTAACACGGCGACTGCGGCACTGCAAAATGACATTCAAGCTCATGCGTTAAGCATCTATAACGATATTCAATCGGGCAAACCGACAGTGTGGCGCCCTACTCAGTATGACTGGGACGATTGGAAATCGGACGACTTCGATCCTGAAAGTGTGAAACAAACGGGCCCTTCATATTCTCACGAATATTTTGCTGCCGCTTTTGAAGCGTACATGGGCGTAGCAAAAGCAAACGGACATGGTTTAGATGGCTACCAAGCGTTAACGCGTGAAGAAATGCAAACCCAAGATCCACAAGCCGTTGATTGGATCAGTGGCTTATTCCACGGATACTTGCAATATACCGCGAATATCGACTCTGCGGGCGTCAAGCTCTACACAGAAAAGACAAATCCAGGCACAGTACCTACGTTCCGTATGGCTCCCAACAAAGACGGTTTGATAGAAGCGTACACCTACAAATCTCAGTGGCTAACAAAAGTGAAGATCATTGGCGACGACGCGATGAATGTGATCGGTAATGATCAAAACAATACTTTTGAAGGCAACAGCAAAGACAACAGCATTTATGGTGAAGGCGGTATCAACACCTATATCGTGCCACACAAACTGGCGGAATGTACTGTTATCAAAGCAAAGAGCGTTTCTGTTGAGTGCCCAAATACAGGCACTGACGAGTTGTACGACATTCAGAACATCCAATTCACCGACCAAACCCTAGATGTAACCAAGCTATAAACAATGAAAAACATGAAGAAACTTATTCTATTCGCTCCCTTGCTCCTTGCTGGTTGTGGTGGCCTAGCCGTCATGGATCGTACTGATGCCGTAAAAGCACAACCAGAAATGCTGATCAAAACCGACGGTGATTTTTGGGGATTCGGTGCAGATGGCCATTTTGATTTTGCTGGTAAGTACAAAGGCAAGTATTCACGCAGTGCTTCTAACTCAAGTTGGTTTAACCGTATCTCTTTCAAAGAAGGTTCAATGGGCGCAGAAGTGACTCGTATCGACAGCGGGGAAACTTGGCTTTTGAACTGCACCGGAGGCGGTATGTCGGTTAACTACATGGGCGTCGATTTTGGTGGGAATGATCCTTACACCTGTGACATTACTCAAGATGGTAAAAAAGTCGGTGAGTTTGCGATGGAGCCAAAATCGGCTCTCATCGACATCAGCTTTGAGAAAAAAGAGACAGGCGTAGTGCGTATTGGTAGCACCCACTTTAATGTAGAAACTGTACATACTAGTCCTGACGCCATGATGGCGGTAGACATTCCATTGGGTTATAGCTTTAAGGAGGGCACACAAGAAATTGCCGCAGTGCAGACGAACGGTACCATTGCGGTACAGATGCTCCCTGAACTTAGCGAACAAAAAAAGGATGTAATTGCCATCGGCGCTGTTGCAAGTGCACTAAGTTGGCGTCCTAAGAAATAGCCACCACATAAAACGACACAAAAAAATAACAAAGCCCTCAACTTTGAGGGCTTTTATTGCTTGTACTCATAGAGATAAGTGGAGCACTACTTCTCTAATCTTCCCGTATACTGCTTGGGCGTTAATCCACGATGTTTCTTAAACATACGATTGAAGCTCGCCACATTGGTGTAACCAAGGCGCGTGGCAATGTCATCAATACTCACGCGCTTACTCAACAAACCAGCTGCAATATTACTCAATACATAGCCAGAAACCGTCGAAAAATTGAGCCCTAATTTATGCAAACGACGTTGAAACTGCTGTTCAGATAAATCAAGCAGAGAAGACACGCGCTCTAACGTTGGCAATCCATAATGGCTGCTGTAGTTCACCACTTCATAAATCACTTTCAACTCGTCTTCTGGATCGGGCATATTAAGCAAATCATCCAAATCGGAAAAACTCATCGCTAGACGGCTGTCTTCTCGATGGCTCACTTGGCGAGAAGCTAGTCGGTCATCTCTCGGGATCCATATCTCTGTTTTTGGCTGACTCCATTCCACCTCGCAGCCGAAATATTCCCGGTATCGCTCAGTATTTTTTCTCGAGCCTGAAACCTTGACACGTAAAGGCTGGTAATCTTTGCCAAGAAATTCGCGTAACACCTTAATCATAAATACCGCACAGCGGATACTATCGTGCACCTTTACTGACGTTTCTATAAACGGGTTGTGGTAAGTCCATTTGATGATTTTACCCGACTGTTCGCCAGCAAAAAACGCCCCTGATTGTAGGTTGCTCACACCATAATTCACTCGCCGAATGGTACTGGCTAAATCATTGCCGGAGAATAACCAGCGTCCCACTGGCCCTAGCTTTTGCAGTTCAATACCTCGACTGAGACTCAACACCACATCCGGGTCACCACTGGCTTGTTCAACACAAAGATACCATTCCGCAACGGCTTTTAGCGGGATCAGTGTCATTGGGTTACGAAACACCGATGCTGGGATCCCTAACTCATCCGAGTCCAAATTGTATTTAGATAACGCGAGGTTATGCATGTTTAGAATGCCCATCGCGCGAATAAACCGAACCGTTTTCATAACCAATCACATCAAATTTAATCCTATAGTGATTGAATCTGTCACAAAGAAAGCCGCAAATCAAATTCAGATCACAATACGCCAACAGTTTGATAGAGGAGTGTTTAATGAGTTTACTGAGTGTCCCATTTGTCGGTACAGGCGCAGATACGGCGTTACATGTTGTCGCTGCTGTCGTTTTAATCGCGAGTGTCGCGGGCGCGTGTTACGGCTTTTGGAAAATCCATGAATTGCCTATCAATAAAGCACACAGCAAAGACCATCATCAGATAGGGCTCATCACTGCGCTGACCTGGATAGGGTTTGTCTGGCACTGGGTTTGGGTGCTAGCCGTGATCTTTGCATTTGTTGATATGGAAAAAGCCATCATCAATCTGCGTGATACATGGAAAAGTAAACCGCAAACAGAAACACAGCCAAAAGAGGAAGCATAATGTTAGAAGGTTTAGCGGTATGGGCTCTCTTCATCTATCTGCTGCGTTTGGTTGGCATGCCTTGGAACAAAGCAACCAAATCGTTCGCTTATCTTGGCGGCTTGGGTTGGCTAATGTTCGTCTGGGTAGGTTTGATTAACTTCACCCCGATGGATTTATCCGGCGGTTCTGTCGTTCAGTCACCACATATCCAATTGCGTCCAGATTCAACCAATGTAAAAGGTAAAGTTGACCACATTTACATTGAGCCGAATCAGAAAGTTAGAGAAGGTCAGCTCATTTATGAACTTGACCCAACGCAATACAAAATCGCATTAAATCAAGCGAACGTATCCGCTGATTCTGCTCGCGTTGCATTAGCTACAGCAAAAGGCGACATCGAGATTGAAGAAGCTAACCACGAAGCGCTAGTGCAAGATCTAGAAACATCCAAGAGCCAGTTGGAAGCGGCCAAAGTTGACTACAAATTGCAGAAAAAAATGCTAGATCGTTATGTTGAGCAAAACCGAGTGGTGCAAAACACCATCACGGAAAGCGACATCGACAAACAATCGAGCACGGTAGATATGGCACGTCACAACGTGTTGACCCTTGAGTCTCAAATCAAGAAGAAACAAGTCGATATTTCCCGTGCAAAACTGGCGATTCATAAAGCGGAACTTGCAGTTGAAACCAAACAAGCCGAACTGCGCCAAGCGAAAGAGCAAATTGCAAAAGCGCAATGGGATTTGAATAGCACAAAAGTTCATGCCCCAACAGATGGCTTTGTCACCAACTTTATCCTGCGTGAAGGTCAGCGTGTATCAATGATGCCGCGTATCAACATGTACACCAACGAAAAGTACGTACTAATGCGAGTGAACCACCAGGCGATTCGTAACATCAAACCGGGTCAGTCAGCGGAATTCTCTTCGTCCGTTTACCCAGGTAAGATCTTCTCAGCGACCGTCGAAGGCATTGTTGAAGCAACAGGTGAGTCACAAGGTAATCTACTGGGTTTCGATGATTCCGTACGTGTCACCACTGGAAAGAACTTACAGAACAAACACCACTTTGTTCGTCTTAAGATTGATGAGCCAGAAGGCTACGATATCCCTGTTGGCTCTGTTGGCCTGGCATGGGTCAGCGGTGAAAAACCGATAGGCTTCATGGCCTTCTTAGATGTGATTCGCGGGATCATCATCCGAATGAAGTCTCAACTGTACTTCTTCTACTCTATCTAAACTCACAAACCGCCAGTTACGCTGGCGGTTTTCTTTTCATTTGTATCCAAACATATCCTTTTCCCGTATAACAATTAGTTAGTAAATAGCGGAGAAGATTCATGTCGGCAAAGGAAAGAAGCCTACCTACCCATCGCATCTCAAGATTCAGCAAGTTCGCTTCACTTGCTACCCGTGTCGCAGGCAATGTGATTGCAGAAGGCACGAAGCAGATAGCCAAAGGCAACAAACCAAAAGCGAAAGACCTCTTGCTGACGCCACAGAACATCGCGCGCTTAACTGACCAACTTGCTCACCTGCGTGGCGCTGCAATGAAGCTTGGTCAAATGCTATCAATGGATGCTGGTGATGTATTAGAACCTGAACTTGCCGATATTCTTTCCCGTCTTCGCTCCAACGCAGACCCAATGCCTGCAAAACAACTCAACGCAGTAATGGAAAGTTCGCTGGGAACGAATTGGAAAGCTGAGTTTCTGTCATTTAACTTCAAACCAATCGCCAGTGCATCAATAGGACAAGTGCACCAAGCCTACAGCGATGCGGGCGATAACCTAGCCGTCAAAGTGCAATATCCGGGCATACGGAAAAGTATCGATAGCGACGTCGATAATGTCGGTACACTGCTCAAGGTCGTTGGGTTGATTCCCGAGTCTGTCGACTACAAAGGATTACTCGAAGAAGCGAAAAAGCAGCTACATGACGAGGCCGATTACGCACGAGAGGCACAATTTGCCATTCGTTATCATGACGCTTTGAAGGAGCACCTTCATTTTGTGGTGCCCAAGATTCATACTGAAAGTTGCTCAGACTCCGTTCTCGCGATGGAATTCATTGATGGCAGTCCGATTGAGCAAATCGAACATTATGATCAGAGTACGCGAGATTTTGTCATGCACAGCCTACTCGAATTACTGTTTCGAGAGCTGTTCGAATTTAAGATGGTGCAAACCGACCCTAACTTCGCCAACTACTTATATATCGAAAACACTCGTCAAATCGGCTTGCTAGATTTCGGGGCGACTCGCGAGTACAGCGAGCGGTTCAGCACTGGTTATCGCCAAGCTTTTGCATCTGTCGTGAATAATAACGAACAAGGCTTGAATGATGCGCTTGAACAAATAGGCTTCTTCAGCCAAACCATCCTTCCAGACCAACGCCAAGCGATTCTCGATTTAGTAAAAATGGCATGTGAACCGATGTTAGTTGATGAGCCTTATGACTTTAAAGCCAGCGGCTTAGCACAAAAGCTTCGCGAAGCTGGCACTATATTGAGCATGGAACAAGAATACTGGCATACTCCACCAGCAGATGCCCTATTTTTGCACAGAAAAATCGGCGGAATGTACTTGCTGGCAGCCCGTATTGGCGCAAAAGTGAACATTCGCCAATTGGTACAGCCATATCTCACCATCAACAGCGAATAGCCTATTGTTTTTCTGTTACTTTCAAGTACCTTGAGCAAGGTTAAGATGCATAGTTGTGCATCTCAATAACATGCCATACTTCCATAAAACGAATTAACTATCGGGGTACTCGGTGAGCAAGTTTCAAGATCTCTCCACTCTAATCCAGCAAATTGGCCAAGCCGAAGAAGCGGATCAAGTCGCAACGCTCAATGAATCTATTGAAGCGGGCCTCGAGCCCGGCGCGGTTGCCCTGATTCTAGAAGCATTTCCAATCGACGATCGTGTTCGCTTATGGCGAGCTTTACCACTAGAGCTACATATCGACGTGTTAACGGAAATGCGTGCGGACGTACGTTTCTCTATCATCAATGCGTTATCTGAAGTCGAGCTAAAGCTCACTCTCGCTAAACTCGACAACTTGTCGCTCATCGAATGGGCCGATTCGTTGCCAGAGTCGATCATCAACGAAGCGCTCTCGTTGATAGAAAAAGATGAGTTGGAACTTTACGATCAAGCAAACGAGTATGCTGATGAAGAACTCGGCCACTGGGCTGAACGTAAGATCATCACCCTGCCCTTCAACATTACGATTGGGACAGCTAAGCAGTTAATGGAGCGCTATAGCTACGACACGCCTCAACAGGTATATCTGATTAATCGTAATAAACAGTATCGTGGAACGGTCAATTACTTCGATATCTTACGTGGTGACCCCGATACTCGCTTAAAAACACTCGTTATTGAGGCTGTGACGGTTCTAGACAGTAAAATGATGCTTCCTGAAGCGGTAGAGGCATTAGAACACAGCGCACTGCCCGCTCTCCCTGTAACTGATGCAGACCAAACACTGATCGGTGAAGTCGATTGGCAGTTTGCATTGAGTACACAGCGTGAAATCTACGAAGCACGTTTGATGGCCGGTACAGGTATGGATGAAGGCGATGACTTGTTTGCGCCAGTATTAAAAAGCTCACAAAAGCGCGGTGTTTGGTTAGGCATCAATTTGCTTACTGCGATTTTGGCGTCTGTCACTATCGGACTATTTGAAGATGTAATTGCGCAGGTGGTGGCTTTGGCGGTGCTCATGCCAATTGTTGCATCCATGGGGGGCATTGCTGGCAGCCAAACGCTCACTCTAATGATTCGTGCGATGGCGCTTAATCAGATCACCCCAGGTAACCGTTTCAAGCTATTGAAAAATGAGTTGGGTATTGGCTCTCTGAACGGCATTGCTTGGGCGTTAATCATCGGCGGGCTCGCCGGATTGTGGTTTCAATCTCCGGTTCTTGGGGGAACCATCGCGCTCGCCATTATCGTCAATATTATTACCGCAGCTTTATTTGGTGTGCTGATTCCCATTATTCTGGATAAGTTTAAATTGGACCCCGCTTTGGCTGGCTCGGTGATTCTAACAACAGTGACAGATGTAGTTGGTTTTTTCGCCTTTTTAGGAACGGCGAGTTTAGTCATGCTTTAAAAGGTTCATTGTTTATTAATCAATCATTAGCATAATAGAGTCAAATTGCATAACGCAGTTGCAAATTGCAAACATACTCAAACTTTAAGCAACGCATGTCACAGAAACTACGTATTTTAGGGCATATTAAAGTTGGCACAGTAACTGCATTATATAAATCGACCCTTCTTAAGCCGAGGGTCACCTAGCCAACTGACGTTGTTAGTGAACTTGATTTTGTTCACATGTATATAAGCCAATCGCACTCTTTGCGGTTGGCTATTTTTTTATGTGGCTATTGCCCTCTTATCCTCTGACCGAGCTCGGTTGTACTTTTCTTACCCACAACAGATTGTTTACTGTTTATAAAATTCAAATATTCGCCCACTAAACCATTAGAAATGCCAGCTTCAACAAAAATAAATCACCTACATAAAATAAAACCAAGAAAACACACCCAAGAAAAGAACAAATAACGTCCAAACCAAAAACCTCATCATGAAAACGTTTTCTTTTCATAGAAATCGACTGAACAATTCAGAGTTATAGATAAATTTAATCCATAAAAACAAATAGAAATTCAAAACATTAATTTCACATAGAAAACCTGTCTATAAATCATAGAAAATACGTAAAAACAAACTTTCCACTTTTAGAATTTAAAAACCAAACCATTGTTATTAAAAGAAAAAATACACAACAAAAACCAAGCAAACGTTTAAATTGCAATTTTATCATTGACTATTAAATTTACATCACGATAATACGCGCCGTTTGCCTGAAATCAGGTGCTATAATTTAATGTTTCAATGTGCGGAGGTAATAATGGCTGGAGACAATAATTACAGTCTTGGACCAGTTCCCAACACGGCCAGAAAAGGCGTGGCATCACTTACAATGGTGATGTTAGGACTCACTTTTTTCTCCGCAAGTATGTGGACTGGGGGTTCTCTCGGTACTGGGCTCTCCTTTAATGATTTTTTCCTCGCTGTTCTCATCGGTAACCTAATCCTCGGTATTTACACTTCTTTCCTCGGTTACATCGGCGCTTCTACTGGTCTCTCTACTCACCTTCTTGCTCGTTTCTCTTTTGGTTCTAAAGGCTCTTGGCTTCCTTCCGCTCTTCTTGGCGGTACTCAAGTCGGGTGGTTTGGAGTTGGTGTCGCGATGTTTGCGATTCCGGTGCACAAAGCAACGGGCATCGATACCAATACTTTGATCCTCGTCTCCGGTTTGCTCATGACCGCGACCGTTTACTTTGGCATCTCCGCACTGATGGTGTTGTCAGCAATTGCCGTTCCTGCCATTGCGCTACTTGGCGGCTACTCTGTCATCGAGGCAGTAAATAGTGTTGGCGGTATAAGCGAACTACAACAGGTTCAACCAACCGAGTCACTCGATTTTTCAATAGCTCTCGCGATGGTTGTCGGCTCTTTTGTCAGTGCTGGTACATTAACGGCGGATTTCGTACGCTTTGGTAAAAAGCCGCGCAGCGCCGTGATGATCACCATGGTGGCATTTTTCATCGGTAACTCGTTAATGTTTATCTTTGGCGCGGCAGGTGCATCGGTGACGGGTCAATCAGACATCTCTGAAGTGATGATCGCGCAAGGTCTTCTTATTCCAGCTATCATCGTTCTTGGCTTGAACATCTGGACGACCAACGACAACGCGCTCTACGCATCGGGGCTTGGATTTTCCAACATCACAGGCTTACCAAGTAAATACATCTCAATGGCGAACGGTCTTGTTGGCACACTTTGCGCTATCTGGCTCTACAATAACTTTGTTGGCTGGCTGACCTTCTTATCGTTGGCAATTCCACCGATTGGCGGCGTGATCATCGCTGACTTCTTCACGAACCGTAAACGCTACGCAAACTTTGAAGCCGCCCAATTCCAAAACGTTAACTGGGCTGGCATTATCGCTGTCGTGATTGGCGTTGGTGCGGGACACTTCCTGCCTGGCGTAGTGCCGATTAACGCTGTACTTGGCGGCGCAATTAGCTTCCTGATTCTTAATCCTATTCTTAACAAAAAAGCACTGGCTACACAGCCAGCGTAAGGAACCATCATGACAACACTACTGATCAAAAACGTAACGCTAAAAGGACAAGAAGGTCTGCAGCAAATTTTGATTGAAGATGGTCAATTCAAGCGCATTGAAAGCAACGATGTGGAGCTTAGTCATAACGGTGACATCATCGATGCTGAAGGCGGTATGGCGGTTGCGCCTTTCTGCGAGCCACACATTCACTTAGATACAACTCAAACCGCAGGCGAGCCTAGCTGGAACATCTCTGGCACATTGTTTGAGGGTATTGAACGTTGGGCTGAGCGCAAAGAAATGCTGTCGATTGAAGACGTGAAAGCGCGCGCAAAACAAACCTTAAAATGGCAGATAGCAAACGGCGTACAACACGTTCGTACCCACGTCGATGTTTCAGACCCTACCCTAATTGCCCTAAAAGCGATGGTAGAAGTGCGTGAAGAGATGAAAGAGTGGGTAGATATCCAAATCGTCGCCTTCCCGCAGGAAGGAATTCTCTCTTACCCAAATGGCAAAGAGCTGCTAGAAGAAGCCGTCAAATTAGGTGCGGACGTGATTGGCGCGATTCCACACTTTGAATTCACACGCGAATATGGCATTGAATCGCTGCACTACGTGTTCGAATTAGCGCAAAAATACGACCGTCTGATCGACGTGCATTGTGATGAAATCGATGACGAACAATCTCGCTTCGTTGAAACACTGGCAGCATTAGCGCACAAGTTTGATATGGGGAATAAAGTCACCGCCAGTCACACCACAGCGATGGGTTCCTACAACGGTGCATACGCATCTCGCCTGTTCCGTTTATTACGCATGTCCGGTATCAACTTTGTGGCAAACCCTCTGGTGAACATTCACTTACAAGGCCGTTTTGATGATTACCCAAAACGTCGCGGCGTAACACGAGTGAAAGAGATGCTGAATGCCAACATCAACGTCTGCTTTGGACACGATGATGTATTTGACCCTTGGTATCCACTAGGCACTGCAAACATGCTGCAAGTGCTGCATATGGGTCTGCACGTGTGTCAGGTGATGGGTTACGACCAAATCAACAACTCACTGGATCTGATCAGCACCAATTCAGCACGTACACTGAACATTCAAGACAAGCACGGCATTGAAGAAGGCAAACCAGGTAGTTTACTGATTCTTCCCGCAGAAAATGGTTTTGACGCAGTACGTCGCCAAGTGCCGGTTCGTTACTCTGTTCGTCACGGTAAAGTTATTGCAGAAACACAGCCTGCAACAACTCATATTCATCTTGAACAAGCAGAGCAAGTAACGTTCAAAAGCTAAAAAGATCGGCGAAACTAAAAAGGCCTGACGACATCGTCAGGCCTTTTTTCTACTGGTAAACATCACTGCTCGCTCTGTCTATTCTTGTCTCATAAACCACTGAACACATTGAAAGGCCATATAAAACGGCTCAGTACCAAACGTTGCACAAGGTTCTGGTGGCTGAATCTCAATTACACCATCGCACTTGGAAATTATTCTAAGCGTTGGGCATACTTCTGACTTCATTTTAGTTGTAGATATGAACCATGACGTCATTAAACCAGATAGAACCGCAATTTTTGGAATTTATGCAGCAAGAGATGCAAGTAGATGCAGCTCATGATCTTAAACACGTAAAACGCGTGGTCAAAACAGCGAAACAGCTCTGCAAAGAAGAAAATGCAGACATCGCGATTGTATTACCGGCTGCCTATTTGCATGATTGCTTTACTTACCCGAAAGATCACCCAAATCGCAAAGAGAGCTCAATCATCGCAGCCAAAAAAGCGGTCGCATTTTTAGAGAGTATCGATTATCCGCAGCAATATCATGATGCCATTGCTCATGCGATAGAGGCACACAGCTTTAGCGCAAACATCAGGCCAAATACGTTAGAAGCCAAAATCGTCCAAGATGCCGACCGTCTGGACGCTTTAGGCGCAATTGGCGTGACGCGATGCATTCAAGTCAGCACTCAATTTAACGCGCAACTTTACAACGACAGCGATATATTTGCCGAAGAACGTGAACTTAACGATAAACAATTCACTCTGGATCACTTTCAGACCAAGTTATTCAAAATCGCCGAAACTATGAACACAGAGTCAGCAAGACGCGAAGCGCAAAAACGCAAAACCTTTATGCAAACGTACCTAGAGCAGTTACACGACGAGGTAACAGCGTAAATGTCAGAAAGCTATACGTTAATTAAAGAGCTTAAACGCCAACTAAAGTTAGCTGGGCTGCATTATGCGGATGTTGCACAACACCTTGATTTAAGTGAAGGAAGCGTCAAACGTTTACTCGCTGAAGGTCAACACATTAGTCTTGAACGCTTAGAACGCATTTGCCAATTGATTGGTTTAGAAATGGCGGACCTGTTTAAGCTTGCGGCTGCGCACAATAAAGGTCTAGAGTCGCTAACGTTAGAGCAAGAAAAGCAGTTGGTTGATGATAAAGCCCTGCTACTCGTGGCAATCTGTGTTGTAAATGGCTATCAGTTTGAACAAATCGTTCAGCAATATACCTTCAATGAGTTGGAACTGGTGCAAAAGCTTGCTCATTTGGATCGGCTGAACATCATCGACTTGCAGCCAAATAACAAAATTCGTTTGCGTATATCTCCGACATTTAAGTGGCAGATGGGCGGCCCTATTCAACGGTTCTTCCAACAGCAAGTTCAAGACGCCTTTTTCCAAAGCTACTTTTCTGGTGAAGATGAAAAGTTCTCCATGGCAACAGGATTGATGAGTGTACCAACCAACAAGAAGCTACAACAGAAACTGCAAAAGGTCATCGATGAGTTTTATCAGGCTTGCCAAAATGATAGCTCTCTCGATATGGACGAAAAACACGGCACCTCTCTGATTATTGCGATGCGTCGCTGGACGTTCCCTTTGTTTGAACCATGGGAAAGAAAACTCCCCAACAAGTCTCGCAGTTAGTAACTCAATAAACAAATGGAAATAAAAGTAACGAATTTTGTTACTTTTGGTGGCGTACAACGTCACTTGAAAGAGAAAGCTGGTTTAATCGTTCATTGAGCATAAAGTGCTCCCATCTCATTCGACTTTGTTTAATCGGGGCCCGTATGTTTTTCTCAAAACGCTTTTTTCCTTACTTTGTGACGCAATGCCTTGGCGCACTCAATGACAACATCTACAAAAACGTTCTGTTATTGATGGTCACATACAGCCAAATTGATAACCTACCAATATCCGTCAATCTATTCGTTAATTTGGCGGCAGGCTTATTCATCCTACCTTTCTTTCTATTCTCAGCGCATGCTGGTGCCGTCGCTGACAGCATGGACAAAGCCAAATTAATCCGACGTCTAAAGCTCATCGAGCTGGCTATCATGTCTTGCGCAGCAACCGCTATTGCCACCCAAAGTGCCATGCTGATGCTGGTTCTGCTGTTTATGACAGGCACTCAATCGGCCTATTTTGGCCCCGTGAAATACGCCTTACTACCACAAGCGCTCAAACCAAATGAGCTTGTTAAAGGAAATGCTTGGGTTGAAATGGGCACGTTCCTTTCGATTCTTATAGGTACGCTTAGTGCAGGCCTGCTGCTAGCCATTCCTAATGGTACCTTGATTGCTTCTTGTGTAGTGATTGCCTTGTCTTTGCTTGGGTTCATGAGCAGCGTGAATATTCCAGCGATGCCTAGCCAATCGAATGACAAAGCGAAATTTGAGCCGATTTCTGGTTTAAAGAACACGTTAAAAGTGGCAAAAAAGCAGAGAGGCATCTGGATGTCTATTCTTGCCATCAGTTGGTTCTGGTTCATGGGTGCGACTTACCTAACTCAATTCCCTAACTTCGCACGCGAACATTTGTTTGCAGACAGTACTGTCGTTTCTTTACTGTTGGCATTGTTTTCCATTGGTATCGCGACAGGCTCTTGGTTGTGTGAAAAGCTCTCTTTCAACCACGTTGAGCTTGGTATTTTGCCATTCGGTATCCTTGGAATGACAGTGTTTGGCGTCGACTTGCTATGGGCAGTCCCGAGTTATCCATCGCTTCCGGTGCACTTTTATGATGTGCAAAGCTTCGTTGCTGAATCCAAACATCTGCGCGTCATGATTGACCTGTTCCTTGTTGGTGTAAGCGGCGGTGTCTTTATTGTTCCTCTTTATGCGTTCATCCAATCGCGTTCAAACAAAGGGGAATGTGCACGTGCCATTGCTGCTAACAACATCATGAATGCATTGTTTATGGTGGTGTCTGCTTTGATTTCGATCGTTGTACTCAGCGTACTAGAGCTTTCTATTGTGGAACTGTTTGCCATGATGGCAATAGGTAACTTCTTCGTGGCAGTCTATGTCTATCGTCAAGTACCGGAATTCACACAACGCTTTATCAGTTATTTACTCAGCCATTGTATGTATCGTGTGTCCGTAAAGGGGCGCCAACATATTCCTGAACAAGGTGCTGCGTTAATCGTGGCTAACCATGTTAGCTATGTCGATGCATTGATTTTGATGGGAACCTCTACTCGCCCGGTTCGTTTTGTGATGGACAAGTCCATCAGCGAGCTACCTGTTCTTAAATATGTATTCCGTCATGCCGGTGTTATCCCGATCTGTTCTCCACGTAAGTGTGCCGACACTTACCGACGAGCATTTGAGCAGATTGAACAAGCACTTAACGACGGTGAGGTTGTCTGTATCTTCCCTGAGGGTCGTTTAACGTCTAACGGTCAATTGGGTGAGTTTCGCCCTGGTGTAGAGAAAATCCTTGAACGTAACCCTGTTCCTGTCATCCCTATGGCGTTAAAAGGGCTTTGGGGTTCTTTTTTCAGCCACAAAGGCGGACATGCTCTCACAAAACGACCGACTCGTTTTTGGTCAAAAGTGGATGTTGTTATCGGTGAAGTGTTAAGTCCTGCGTCTTTAAATCGTCATCAATTGCAACAACAAGTACAGGATTTACTGGGCTGAGTCGCTTGCTACAGCAGTCAAACTTTGCAGCAAAACGTAAATATGCACCACAAAGCACAAGTAGTTTCTTGTCAATTAGAGTAGGATATCTACGACGTCATAAATCTAGGAGGTATTATGAAAATCATCATCTTACATGGTCTTTATATGCATGGGCTGGTCATGCAGCCTCTTAGCCAAAAGCTGAGAAAACTCGGATACGAAACGCAAGTACTCAGCTATAACACTGTTGCTATCGATGAGTCTTCACTGTTTGATTCTATTGATCACTCGCTTAATCCACTGACCACAAACGTGCTCGTGGGACACAGCTTGGGAGGCTTGATGATTAAGCGCTATCTCGCCAACAGAAAACCGAGCACTAACTTAATCTCTCATGTTGTCGCTATCGGTTCGCCTCTTAAAGGCGCGTCCATTGTAGGTCGAATTCAAGATCTCGGATTGGGTGCAATTTTAGGCAATTCGCCACACCACGGATTAAACAAACATGATGACGCCTGGGATTTCCCTCAAAAACTCGGCAGTATCGCAGGAACGATGCCGATTGGCGCTCGCCCATTGTTGATCCGTAATGACAACACCATGTCGGACGGTACCGTTACCGTAGAAGAGACAAGACTGGACGGTATGCAAGATCATATCGAGGTGAAGCAAACGCATACGAGCCTGATTTACAACACCTTCGTGCCGCAGCAGATTGATCACTTTATTCGCACAGATTATTTCCGTCGATAGCACACTTTTCCATCATACAGATGGAATCGACTTTCCAAGCTATTCAGTTCGCAGTACTATCCTAGCTCCACTTCTTCACAACTTGGATGAAGTGGTACATTTTTAATTGTTCTCAGGGCGGGGCGAAATTCCCCACCGGCGGTATACTTTTTCAAGTGAGCCCGCGAGCGCTCGATTCGTCGAGGTCAGCAGATCTGGTGAGATGCCAGAGCCGACGGTTATAGTCCGGATGAAAGAGAATAAGAATACACCAGCATAGCGAGTCAGATCGCTAAGAATGCTGGTGCACTTCTTTTTGATCGTATTTTACGGCGATCTCTCATACCGCCCTGATTCTGGTGAAATTTAGGAGTTAACCATGAATCAGTCATCACTACTTGCCGAATTCGGCGACCCAATTACTCGCGTTGAAAACGCACTTATCGCTTTAAAAGAAGGCCGTGGCGTACTGCTTCTTGATGATGAAGATCGCGAAAACGAAGGCGATATCATTTATTCAGTCGAGCACCTCACTAACGAGCAAATGGCATTGATGATCCGCGAATGTAGCGGCATCGTTTGTTTGTGCTTAACAGATGCTCAAGCAGACAAACTGGAACTGCCTCCAATGGTGGTAAACAACAACAGCGCAAACCAAACCGCATTTACGGTTTCTATTGAAGCGAAAGTTGGTGTAACAACGGGTGTTTCAGCAGCAGACCGCGTAACGACCATTAAAACGGCGGCAAACCCGCACGCAAAACCGGAAGATCTTGCTCGCCCGGGTCACGTATTCCCTCTGCGCGCACGTCCAGGTGGTGTAATGACTCGCCGTGGTCACACAGAAGGTACGATTGATCTGATGCAAATGGCAGGGCTTCAACCCGCTGGCGTACTGTGTGAAGTGACCAATCCAGATGGCACGATGGCAAAGGCACCGGAGATCGTAGCATTCGGTCGCCTGCACAACATGCCGGTACTGACGATTGAAGACATGGTAATGTACCTGAACCAGTTCGAGTTGAAACTGGCATAGTCAGATCTCAGGTCTAGAAAAAAGCCGCGCATTTGTGCGGCTTTTTTGATCGATCCTCTTTGCACTTAAGTAGTTATACTTATTGAAAACAAGGGGAACAACACCATGAAAGGATTACTGAACTTCGCCGCTCTTGTTAGCTTTCTCTCCATGAATTCGCTTGCTCTTGCATCTGAGTGCCCTGATATTCTTCAAGGTAAGCAAAGGTTGTTAAACTCAACGGAAGAAGTCGATCTATGCGAAAGCTTTAAGGGAAAGACACTACTAGTCGTCAATACAGCAAGCCAGTGCGGCTTCACTCCTCAGTTCGAACAGTTAGAAACCCTCTATCAAACTTACAAAGACCAAAACTTCACCGTTATCGGTTTCCCGAGCAATGACTTTCGACAAGATAGAGGAAGCGAAACAAACACAGCGAAAGTCTGTTATCTCGATTACGGGGTAACCTTTCCAATGATGGCTCGCTCTTCAGTATTAGGTGTAGATGCGAACCCAGTCTTCAACCAGATAACTAACCAAGCAGGCATAAAACCAAAATGGAACTTCTACAAGTTTCTAATTAGCTCTGAAGGTAAAGTTATTGCTACTTTTCCAAGCTCCACATCACCGACAAGTACTACGCTTACCAATATGATAGAGCAACAATTATAAGGTGACGACCATGACAACACGCTCAACCATGCTACAACTCGGTTACTTAGGCCTGGTTCCATTTGTGTTTAGTTTAGGGCTGATTTTCACTGACATCTCACTCTTCAATTTAAGTGGTCAGCAATTTTTCATCGCATATAGCGCCGTTATATTAAGTTTTTTATCCGGCATCCTTTGGGGTAATGGCATTGAGCATTACTACCATCGCCTTAGCCAAAATATATTAATTCTCAGCAACCTTTTTGTCTTACTGGCTTGGGGCGCATTACTGCAGGGCCACAAACATTACGCAGTCGCAACCCTACTCTTAGCAATTGGGTACCTTGCTGTTTGGTATGCAGAAAAGCTCGTGAGGAAAGTCGAACAAGACGCCGAGCCCAAGGGATATCAAGGAATGAGGAGCAAACTGACCTTCGGCGTAATCGTAATGCACGGATTGGCTTTAGTTTCATAACCTGGTCTGTCCAGTACTAAGATCACAAAAAACGTCTTTTTATAAAACAATGTTCATTTCGTGAATGCACACATATTTTGAACACTGTTTTGTTTCATTTATGAATCAATCCACATATAAGTAATTCAAAGCATTCACAAAGGATATGAATATGTTTTTTCGCAAACTTTTGTTTAGCACTGCGATGATCAATGCAACGACAGGTTGCGTGTCTTACCAGGCACAACAAGCCGCCGCTCAAACAGTAAATAATACAGGCGCTGTGCTTACCAATGTGATTAAAACCACGATTGCTCAGCCATGTAATGTTGCAATCACTGCTGCTAGCTTGTTTTATCCGCATGCCATATTTATGACTAGTGTTCCGACTCAAGCATGTACAAGCGTTCTTAGATAATACGAGTGTGATAAGCATAAAAAATGGCGACTCTACCGTCGCCATTTTTAAGCATCAATGCTATTTACAGTTACAGCGTCAATAAGTAATTAACTAATTGATTGTACTCGTCGTAAGTACGAATTTCGTTGGCCAAAACAATGTATTTATTGTTCACAACCACACCCGGAACCCCTCTTAACGTGCTAGCAGAGAATTGCTTATCAAAACCTTTCTGCATTGAGTTTACGGCGAAACTGTTGTACGCCGCATCAAACTTCTTACCTTCTACGCCATTATCAACGAAGAGTTGTTTCAGCTCAGCTTCGTCTTTTGGCGCTTGTCGCTTTTGATGAATTTGGGCAAACATGGCAGGAATCATTGTATCTTCAACCCCAAGCGACACCATCGTCGCGTAGGACTTGGCCATCGGAATCGCCATATCTCCGCCCATGAACCCCACATGCACCTTTTCAAACTTTGCCTCTTTTGGCAGAGCAGGTTTTAAACGCTCAATAAGCGACTCAAACTTGTAGCAATGTGGGCAATAAAAAGAAAAGAATTCCGTCACAACAGGTTTCGATGCTTTCTTTACATCCAGAACTTTGTAGTGCTTCCCTTCTTCAAATTGCGCTGCATGAGCGGTAAAAGTCAGTAAAAGTGCACTACATAAGGCAAGTAGTTTTTTCATTGTTTATTTCCTTGTGGCATTCAAATGCCAAATAATTTCATTTGGTAAAAAGGGGTAAACCCCAAGTAATTTGAGATGAGGAATTAAACAATCGGAGGACGATAAAGCTTGGTGATCACTGTCACTACTTTTTCGACTAGAGGCCTATCAATCAAGGCAAGGCTATAAGGAAGAAGCAGTAAGTCGTTTTGAGATAAGTTGGCGGGAATTTTGACCATGCAGGAAGAGCTACAACTCGTGTGAGATTGTTGTGCCTTATTGATGGCTGACTCATCGTGATGTGATTCTACGCAGTCGTCATTGATGCCAAGTTGTTTGTGCAGAGCAGCCTGTTGAACAATAAGATCGCGTACTTCAATTGTTTTCATCTGAGCGGAAGCCTGCGCCACAGGAGCGACACTACTCAAAAGCATAGCAACTAAGCAAACTATCGCAGTCAACAATGTACGGTTAAACTTCAACATAGCTACATCAAGGAAAATGGTGATTTAAGATAATACATGATAACGGTTTGACTTCAAGATACGGACTCTCGGCTCGCTAACAAACTCTGTTCTTTGACTATTTTAGGCTAGTGAATTTTCTCTCTAACGCTCCCTCAGTACACGAAACCAGCACAACGAGCTATTCACCGTTCGGATACTCCCCTCATCAGATACCAGCAACAATTCGATAAAACTTGAAATCATTATGCAACACGAGTAATAGTTAGAACAGTTTTTGTACGAACAAGGAAAGATCAATGCTTAAAAAAAGATTCTTTAAGACAAAAGATGAAGTCGAAGTCACGTTCGAGCTAGATAAAGATCAGTGGGACTCTGTCCAAATTGCTGGAGATTTCAACAACTGGCAGCCAGAACCGATGAAATTAGTGAAGAAAAGTCGTCAGTTTAAATTTAAAACCCGCTTACCTAAAGCGCAGAATGTTCAGTTCCGTTACTTGCTCGATGATGCGAAGTGGGAAAATGACCCACAAGCTGATGCTTACGTTCCAAATGTTTTTGGCAGCGACAACAGCGTCGTGTGTACCACCGAATAAGCGGTAATTTCGCTTTAAGATTCCATACCTAGGCGCAAACGTTGCGCCTTTTTACATCTCCCGAAATGTGATTGGTGATTAGATTTAAATCATTAATTGGCAATTTTATCCAATTAACTCATCCGATAACCTTATTCTGAGAAAGCTTTATTTGAAATAATTCGTAAATTTGTTTAAGTTCCATTGATATTAAATATTGTATACATCACTTAAATGAACGCACAACAAATCAAACCATCTCTAATCATTGTGGAAGACGATCCCAAATTACAAACTATGTTGGGTGAGTATTTTGTTGAACAAGGTTTTCAGGTCAAATGTATCGACAATGGGACGGACGCACCCAATGCGATTATTGACACACAACCAGACGTGGTGCTGTTAGATTTGATGCTACCCGGGCAAGATGGTCTGAGTGTATGTCGTCAAATCCGAGAATGCTACAAAGGCAAAGTGTTGATGCTGACAGCAAGTGATGATGACTTCGATCATGTCGCCGCATTAGAAATAGGCGCAGATGACTTTGTTACTAAACCCATCAAACCTCGCGTATTGCTGGCTCGTATTCGCATGCTATTAAGAAGAAAAGAGGCGGCGCCTACCGAGTCCGAAAACGGCCTACAAATTGGTGTTCTGTGTTTAAACCGATTGCGTAAATCGTGCGTAATGAACCAAGAAGAAATTGCGCTGACAGACGGCGAGTTCGATTTGTTGTGGGTTCTTGCAACGCATGCTGAAAAAACACTATCACGCGAGTGGCTGACCAAAACACTGCGTGGTATTGAATACGATGGAACAGACCGCACCATTGATAATCGCATAGTGACACTGAGAAAGAAGCTAGGCGATGCTTCTTGCTCACCACAAAAAATCATTACCGTTCGCGGCAAAGGCTACCTATTTATGCCTGATGCATGGAATGAATAATGAGACGGATTTATCTGGAAAGCTTTGTTGGCCTTATCATTCTGTTTATGGCTAGCTTGTGGGGATACGAGTTCTTAGTTTATGAGATCAACACAGATTATGACTACCTATTACAAGAGCATGAGGGTCAAGCTTTTCACGATCTGATCTACCCTATCTATAAAGAACACGGATTAGAATATACTCAACAACAGTTGGAACAATTTGCCACATCAAGCCATCGTTTGTTGGTGCCTCATACGCTTGAAGAGCTTCCAACAGACATCAAAAAGGCGTTTGAAAGTGATACCTCCGTTAACGTCGCTTACGATGAAGAAAGGGATATCTGGTTCCGCCTAGATGCGAGCACGCCTATCTTTAAAATGAGCGATAATCCGAATAGCCCTGTGGTTAAAGCTGCCAACTTTGATGACAATATCGTTTGGTTGTTCTTTTTAGCTGGATTTGCTCTGTATTGCATATTGTTGATCTGGTTCTTAAGCCGTCGGATTCGAGAGCTAGAGAGAGTGACCGTTGAGTTTGCCTCAGGTAACTTCAAGGCTCGAGCTAGTACCTCAAGCGCTAAGTCTGTTGGGACGTTAAACAAAAGCTTTAACACGATGGCCGATAAAGTATCTCGCTTGATCACTAGCAATAAAATGCTAACTAACGCCGTTGCACATGAATTGCGTACCCCAATCTTCCGCTTACAATGGCAAGCAGATTTGTTATCGGATTCAACCTTAACTGAACAACAGAAAAA
The DNA here is from genome assembly GCF_033337405.1 of Vibrio sp. YT-16. NCBI lineage: Bacteria > Pseudomonadati > Pseudomonadota > Gammaproteobacteria > Vibrionales > Vibrionaceae > Vibrio > Vibrio sp. YT-16. Next base: position 127,249 of record NZ_JAWOQQ010000002.1, on the reverse strand, counting down.
GTATGTTTACAGTATCGTCGAAGACATTGACGAGATGGAAGAAATGGTTGAAGAATTGCTTTACTACGCAAAGATGGAGCGTCCTGACACAGCATTACAAACTCAAGAAGAAGTCGTCCTATTCAACTTAGTCAAAGAGTTACGACAGAGATGGCAAAAAGAGACTACGCTCGGTATTTCGCTTCAAGAAGTAAACTCAGAAAACGTTCTCGCGTTTGCTGACCCAAAATTGTTAAAGCGAGCCTTAGATAACTTGCTGCGCAATGCAATGCGGTACGCAGATAAGCAGATTTTAGTAGAGATAAAACACGATCAACACCGCTGCTTCATCAATGTTCATGATGATGGCATAGGTATTGAAGAAAAGCATTGGCCTCATCTATTCGAACCATTTTACAGCGCGGATGAATCTCGCAACAAAAAGACGAGCGGCTTTGGGCTCGGTTTGGCGATTGTCAGACAGATAATGGAGCTTCAACGTGGAGAAGTTTCGATTTGCCATAGCCCACTTGGAGGAGCTTGCTTCACACTTAGCCTCAAAAAATCAGACAGTTAACTTAACCTTCCTACCCCGTTTACAGAAGACGACACTTCAATACACTCAAGCGACAGAGCCCAACAATAAAACAGTGTACATTTAATCCATAAGATTCACACACTAAATGGATAGTACTCATGTATAAATCTTTTATCCTGATTATGGCGCTTACTTCTACGCTTACAGCTTGCGCCTACAACCAAAAACCTGTCGTCGACATGACCAATGTCGACCCTAGTACATATGAACAAGACTTTCTTTACTGCCAAGGCTATGCAGAAAATGTCGACAAATCAGAGGCAGCGAAATCTGAAGCCACTAATGGGGCAGTTACAGGCGCATTGATCGGCGCAGCAGCTGGTGCGCTAGAAGACGGATTAGGTGGAGCGGCTGTCGGTGCTGCTGCCGGCGGTGCTGTAGGAGCTGGAGCTGGTGCTTTGAGTGGAACAAATGATTCAACCAAAACTCAATCTCTCGTATTGCGTAAATGCCTCCAGCACAAAGGCTATACCGTCTACGATCTTGATTAAATAAGCACTTTTCTTAAATTATCGCGCGATGGATTCTATTCACAAATGTTTCACGCTGTAACGATTAATCTCGTTACCTCTCTGGGATATGTGTTCCATCCCAATGCTTAAATAGTAAGGTCATATTTTGAAGCCAGGTAAAACAGGTATACGCCGTGTCATGGATGCGACCGGCTATTCATTTCAAGGATTGAAAGCCGCATGGACACACGAAGCCGCTTTTAGACAAGAATTGATTCTCGCCTTGGTGCTTTCCGTCTGTGCTTTTTTCCTTCCTGTCACCACATACGAAAGAGTGCTGATGATCAGTAGCCTGTTCTTGGTATTGATCGTCGAACTCATTAATTCCGCCGTAGAAGCGGTTGTCGACCGTGTTAGCGATGACTGGCACGAGCTCAGTGGTAGAGCCAAAGATATTGGCTCAGCAGCAGTATTTGTTGCGTTAACTCTTGCCCTTTTTATTTGGGCTTCGTTCTTGCTCTAATTTTTATTCAAGACACTCATTATGAAGACACATGATTTACAACAGAGAGGTATCTCTTACGTTACCTTTACTTTCCTGTTGGCGCTGTATTTCGCTCTCGTCGTAAATATCCCTATTTATAAAGAACTGATCGGCATCTTTACACACTTAGATAATGTCAAGATTGGATTTATTATCACAATACCAATTTTCTTTCTTGCCGCGCTCAATTTCCTTTTTAATTTATTTAGTTGGCCTTGGATCGGCAAGCCGTTCTTTATAATTTTAATCATTGTTTCAAGTATGGTGAGCTACGCAAGCTATAACTATGGCACACTTTTCGATTCTGGAATGATTGCCAATATTGTTGAAACCGATTCGAGCGAGGCGAGTTCTTACCTGAGTGCTCACTCTGTAATTTGGACGCTGATTATGGGAGTTATCCCAGCGATAATTGTCTTTAAGGTCAAGCTGCAATCTCAACGTCACCAATTACTGTACTTCTCTGTTACCAAATTAGTATCGATGCTGTCGTCGCTAGCTGTCATCGCCGTCATTGCCAGCGTGTACTATCAAGACTACGCATCTGTAGGGCGCAACAATAGCCACCTAAAAAAAATCATCATACCCACCCAGTTCGTTTACAGCGCGACCGGGTATGTGAAGGAGAAATATTTCACCACGCCAGAGCCATATCGAGAAATCGGCACAGATGCAAAGCAGTCAGATAGCGCCGTACAGCAAGCACAGCACAAACCAACACTACTGGTTTTTGTCGTAGGAGAAACCGCTCGAACGCAGAACTACCAACTCAATGGCTATACACGAGAGACAAACCCTTATACTAGTAAATTGGATGTTATCTCATTTCAAGACGTCGCATCTTGTGGCACCGCGACTGCTGTATCTGTGCCTTGTATGTTTTCACAGCTCACGCGAAACGAGTTTGAACGCACCAAAGCGGATAACCAGGACAATGCTCTCGATATAATGCAGCGCGCCGGGGTTGACCTCATTTGGAAAGAAAATGACGGTGGGGATAAAGAAGTAGCCCACAAGATCAAGAAAATCGAAGTGGATCGAAAGCAAGTAAGCCCTATGTGTAATGGCCAAACTTGTTACGACATGGCGCTATTAGATCATTTTGATCAGGAAGTCGCGGATATGCACGGTAACCGAGTGGTCGCCATGCACCTTATAGGAAGCCACGGTCCGACCTACTTTCAGCGTTACCCAAGAGACAACGCCTTCTTTAAACCAGACTGTCCACGTGCAGATATCGAAAACTGTAGCATCGAACAAATAGTGAACACATATGACAATACAATACGCTACACCGATCATGTATTGGCAGAAACCATCAAAAAACTTAAAGCGTTAGAGTCTGAGTATAATACCGCGCTAATTTATATATCGGATCACGGTGAGTCACTAGGCGAAAACGGATTGTTCTTACATGGTATGCCTTATGGCCTTGCACCAGATTTCCAAAAACGCGTTCCTTTGATTATGTGGCTGTCTTCGGGCTTTAAACAAGCGAAGCAGATCAATACCGACTGTTTGTATAAACAAGCACAGAATGCAGGCCAATACTCACATGATAACGTGTTCCACTCTTTATTAGGCATTATGGATGTACAAACTCAAGCCTACGATAGCAAGTTAGATATATTCAAAGCCTGCCGAGCCGTTTCCTAAATCATTCAATAAAGCCTGGCTCAAAGTGTGAATCAGGCTTTTTCTAACAAGGTATTTAAACTCATCGCCGCGCCAAGCGTTATACTGACAGTCCGCGACCCATACATCGAGATAAGGACTAGGATGAAAATTGGTATTATTGGTCTAGGGGATATCGCTCAGAAAGCATACCTTCCTGTTATCACTCAGCTTCCAAATATCGAACTTGTATTTTGTACCCGCAACCCAAACACACTTGAGAGCCTGGCTAAGCAGTATCGAATCTCAGAGATCTGCCAAGACTACCAGCAACTTCTACACTTTGGCGTCGATGCCGTCATGATTCATGCGGCAACAAGCGTACACCCTCAAATAGCGGCATTTTTTCTGCAGCATGGAATTCCAACCTTTGTCGACAAACCATTAGCGAACAGTGCTGATGACGTGGAAAAGCTGTACGACATTGCCGAAAAAGAGAGACAGCCACTCTATGTGGGCTTTAACCGTCGTCACATTCCACTTTACAACCAACATATGCCACAAGTGCAGCAAGGCAACATATATGACTTAAAGTCGCTACGCTGGGAAAAGAACCGTCACCAACTACCGGGGGATGTTCGTACCTTTATATTTGATGATTTTATTCACCCATTAGACAGCGTTAACGTCACAGCCAAAGCCGATCTAAAAGATGCTTATGTAACTCATCAACTTGAAGGTGGTCAGTTGGCGCGTTTAGATATTCAGTGGCAACATGGAGATACTTTGCTCCACGCCTCGATGAATCGCCACTTCGGTATCACTACAGAGCGCGTTCAAGCTTGTTATGCAAACAAGGCAGTTGAGTTCGACTCCTTCGTTGAAGGCAAACTATGGCAAGCTAACCAAGAGCAAAAAATCAATTTGAAAGACTGGACGCCAATGCTGACGAGTAAAGGTTTCCATTCGATGTTGCTCGATTGGTTTGGCGTCGTTGAGTCTGGAAATATTGCTGATGAAGTAGTAACACGCAACATTGCCAGCCATCGATTGGCAGAGCAAATTTGTCAATATCTCGAGAAAGTTGTCTCTAGATAATGCGATTCTTGGCTATATGCTTGATTGAGTATTACGCTCTATACTAAAAAGACTTGCATTAAGGAAGGCATTCATTCTCTGTTAAGACTACGGCGATTATTCTATCAATCAGGTGAATGAGGGCACAAAAGCACACATTGACAAAACAGACGGTTTAGATTTGTTTTACGGTGCTCTCAGGTATCTGAATCATCACATTCAAGAATAAAGGAAATAGAATGAGAACACTTGGTAACATCATTTGGTTTGTATTTGGTGGCGTATTTATGGGGTTGCTATGGTGGTTTTTTGGTATTTTGGCCTTTATTAGCATCATCGGAATACCTTGGGGGCGTGCGTGTATCGTTATGGGTAATTTTTCCTTTTTCCCATTCGGTAAAGAGGCCATCTCACGCGATGAATTGACCAATGAAATGGACATTGGCACGAGTCCGCTCGGCGTTATTGGTAACGTCCTTTGGTTTGTGTTTGCAGGCCTTTGGTTAGCTATCGGTCACGTACTTTCTGCCGCAGCATGCTTTGTCACCATAATCGGCATTCCGTTTGCGCTCCAACACCTCAAGCTAGCGGTTATTTCACTCGCACCAATTGGTAAAACGGTTGTATCGTCAGAAGAAGCTGCAATGGCTCGATACAACATCAATCGTTAGCAAAAAGCTAATGCGCTTTCTATCCTCTGGGCAGTCATGCTCAGAGGGTAACGCCCGTCAAAAGTAAGCCTATAATCGCTATCGCATATTCAATAATGGCTGATTGTATATTCATACCGTCACCTTTACGTTGAAGTTTATCCTAGCTCAGCACTGCTTTACTTTTATAATTAATCAATACACCCAAGTGAGTTCAAGATGCTAGACTCATAGCGTCGTCACTGATTCAAACTCCAAGAACGACGTAACGAAAAAGCGAGCTATCCTATGCTCGAAATATGGGTTCTTTCCCCCTCGAAGTAGAGTTCAACAACAAAAAAGACGAACTATAAGCATAGCCAAAATTAATGCTTTTCGACCTAAAATATCTCACATCAATCAAAGAAAGCTTCTAAGATTTTCTCTTTTTGAGTAAATATAGACAGTTACAGTAGCGAAATTCTTCTCGGTAAAAATCCCCACTCAATCTCATGATCAGTTTTTTAAAAAAACAACAAAAATTCGTTGTTATCTAGAGTAATTATTTTATTTGTCGCAGAGCAATTCCATCAATATCATTTGCGACATCGGAGTGCTAGAGCATTGAAATTTTTAGCATTTATCACAGGTATAGAACGTAAAAAACCTTTTATTACTTATTTTTCTTTTTTACATATGTTCTAACTCAACGTCTATTCAGACAGGAATATACCGTGGATAAATATCAAGCAGCTTATGCTAAACGTCTAGAGAAACTAAATGGGGATCCATCTCCTAAAACGATAGCCCGCCTTTCGGCTTGGGATGCGTTTTTTAACAAGGAGTACGAGCTCCAAGACTTGGAATACCAGCTATCGGACGCTGCGCACCAGCACTATGAACAGTCGCATGCGAAGAGCGACATTAGCTTCAAAGAATTCAAACGAGCGTTCTATAATGAATCCATCAAAATTTACAATTTAACTGATGGCGCTTCTATCCAGAAAGTATTCACCCCATTACTTTTGCTTACAACGCTCTGGATAGTGTTTGTATGCCTATTTAACAAGTGATCATCAAACTATTCCAACAACGATCAGTATGGGACTACAGGTATGGCTCTATGTAAGGGGGCTAATTCGCTCGGTCTCCTTCACTAAATTAGCGACTCAATTACCCGCAATTCCATAGGCTAAAAGTGACAAGGGCATCCGTTGATGCCCTTTTTATTCAAAGGAACGCAACCTAGACCTTTGGCCCACTTGGGTATAAAACCATTATGCGTTAAGCTGCACGCTATTATCCGATTGATAAAGAGTGGAGCGAAGTGATGGAAAAAGTAGGCTCTCGAGCATTGATTGTCGAAGGTGGAGCCATGCGAGGCGTATTTTCATGCGGCATACTCGATCATTTTCTTGCTAGCGAGTTCTCTCCATTTGATAGCTTTTGGGGAGTGTCTGCGGGTGCTAGCAACTTGGCTGCCTACTTAGCTAAAATGCCCGGACGTAACTTAAAAATCTACCTCGATTACAGCTTAAGAAAAGAATTTATCTCTCCATCTCAACTTCTACGTGGTGGTGATATGATGAACTTAGACTGGATGTGGAATGTCACCCTCGAAGAACTTGGCATCGATAAATCTGCGCTCAAAGCTGATTCACGACCTTTCTTTTTAGGCGTGACGCGTCAAGACAATGGGCAAGCGGAGTACCACCTTCCTGATGTCGACGACTTGGCAGAAACAATGAAAGCCAGCAGCGCACTGCCTGTACTTTACCGAAATGGCGTATCACTGAACGGAATTCAATACGTTGATGGTGGCGTCTCAGACGCACTTCCTGTTGCAGAAGCAATAAAGCGAGGAGCCAAAAAGATTATGGTTTTACGCAGTCAGCCCGCAAGCTATCAAAAGCCAAGAGGAAGATTCAGCGCCCTAACTAAGAGGATGTTGAAAGAAACGCCCGGATTAATTGAACCGATGTTGACACGTGAAGTTCGCTACAATCAGACCTTAGCGCTGATCAACAACCCTCCACCTGGTATCGAAATCATTCAAGTGTGTCCTCCTGAAACATTCAAGTTGAAACGGCTGAGTCGATCGCCAGCACCACTGCGTCATGCTTATGAGTTAGGAATTGAAGCAGGAAAGGAAGCCATCATACGTTGGAGTCAGAAGTAGAAAAAAGCCACGTGGATTAAACGTGGCTAACGCAAATTCGATGGCAGTGGATTATCGTATTTGCTTCTGGTCGAGCCCAATATTCAGGCTCAAAACTGTTTTAATTTGCTCGCTAACTGAAAAAGCGAGTAGGCTGTCAAAACTAGTAAGTTTCAAACAACCCAGAGTTGTAGTCTTGGATGGCTTGTTCTATCTCTCCCATGCTATTCATGACAAAAGGGCCATAATGCACCACGGGTTCATTAATTGGCTCACCAATAAAGATCAGTGCACCACTCTCTTTTTCGGCCTGCAATTCAACCCATTCACCTTTCGATAAAATGGCCATTTCACCTTGATTGATCTCACGACCTCTTAATTGAATACGACCTTTATAGACATAGAGCATCGTGTTGTTATCTTGCTCCGTGTTCAAATTCAAAGCTTGACCACCCATCGCTCTCCAATCGGCTACCGTGGCAGCAACACCTGTCTCTGTTAGCGGCCCCTGAATTCGTTCGTTGTTTATAGTCATATGACCCGCAATCAAACGTACAACCCCCGTATTCGGAGTATCAAACTCAGTGATCGTTTCAGGTTGAAAGTCATGATATTGAGCTGGCTGCATCTTATTTTTCGCAGGCTGGTTAATCCAAATTTGGAAACCATGCAGTTCGCCTTCCTTCATAATAGGCATTTCGCTATGGATGACGCCTCTTCCTGCTGCCATCCACTGTGCACCACCGGAACGAAGCTCGCCAACATTATCCATATGATCACGATGCTGGAAATGACCTTTCAACATATAAGTAAGCGTCTCGATACCGCGGTGCGGATGCGGAGGGAAACCGCCGATATAATCAGCGCGGTCTTCTGATTTGAGTTCATCCATCATCAAAAATGGAGAAAAACTAGCATGATTGAAACCCGCTACTCGGCGAATTTTCACTCCATCACCATCAGCAGTAGGTTGCGCAGGAATAAGCTGACGAATTTCTCTGAATGTACTCATACTAGTTCTCCTAGTTTATCTTTGTGACCGCTTGCAAATCGCATGTTCAATCTATGGCTATCGATAAGGTTCTATTTTAGGTTGATGAGCTAAAATTATGAGCCATACTATTCGTTCTACTTATTCAACTTTTTCGAACAATACAATTTATCGAGTTAATAATGAGCACATTTAATTTATCTAAAATAAATGTAGCTATTTTCTAAACAAGGTGTATAGTGTGCCTTGGCTCTTAGAAGAGAGCTGTTAATGCAACATTTAGTTTAAGTTTCCTCTCAGTAAAATCTTGAATCCCCAATTCAGACACCTGCGTACAACTTCCTCTTGATTGAACATTCAATAGCTTAGAAAAGATCCACAAAACAAATCATAATTTTAATGTTTAATTCAAAGGTATTTTTATGTCTAAAGTAACTGGTTCAGTAAAATGGTTTAACGAAACTAAAGGCTTCGGTTTTCTATCTCAAGACAACGGCGGCCAAGATGTATTCGTACACTTTAACGCTATCGTTTCTGACGGTTTCAAAACACTGACTGAAGGTCAGAAAGTAAGCTTCAATGTAGAGCAAGGTAAAAAAGGTCCTCAAGCGACTGAAGTAACTCCTCTATAAGACTGCTTTTCTTGGTGTAGCATGCCCATGCTGCACCAAACCTCTCTCCTTCAAAAATATTCTTTCATCAATCACTCAGCCTAATTTTAGGCATTGCTTTGTGCTATCTAAAATAAACTGAATAGTACTGCTTAATTTATTATTTATAGGAAAAATCATGTCCTCAAAAAGAACTGGCCGTCAAAGGCATTGGTATCAATTACTTAACAAAGAGAAAATCACTAAAAAACAGGAGAATAAATGTTAGAAATTGAATTGAATTTAGAACAACCTCAAACCTCTTGGAACGCTAAAATACATCAATTAAATGGTGATATTTTACGAAGACACGTATTACCGAAACTTCTTTCTCATAGCTTCATGATCGATTTTGAATATTGTGAGAAAACGCAATCTGGAACTATTCTCTGTGATTCAGGTTCAAAGTTAGGAAGTTTTACTGTTAACTGATTCAGTTTTCATGCATTAATGGATAATGCAACTAATTTGGAAGGTATCCAATGGCTAGAAAAAGTAAGAAGCAGTCAGAAAAAGACAAAAAAGAGTCTGAACAAAACGCGGCGGCGGTAAAGCAGAAAACTCGACGCCGCATAGAAGACATTATGGAACAAAGAGAATTTGATAAGTTATTCGATCTATAAATGCTCTCTAGTGCTTTCTCTGCCTTTATCGTTGTGCAAGGTACCGCCACCTACCTTTGCTCAAACGAATCTCCACTCTTTTAGACTACTCTTCTAATTACACGTGCCTCTCACACACGCAAAAACAACTGGCTCCTCTATACTCAAGTGACTTGCAAATAGTCGTTTCGCTCACAGGAAACCCCGTGACTAATGACAGTTAGGTTATTTGCGTATAGCCAAAGCGATATTTTTGCGTATAATCCCTCTCGTTTGCTTCGTATAACCCCAATGATATGGTTTGGGGGTCTCTACCAGTTCCCGCAAAGTGCTGATTACGAAGAGTTGAGATCATCGTGGGTCTTACTCTTTGTGATAGCGTTCGATTTATTTCTATCTATACCTATTCTTAGAGTAACTGCATCCACAATACACATAAGGTGGAATATGAACGCATTTATTCAAGGTCTTCCAAAAGTAGAGCTGCACTTACATATCGAAGGTTCACTTGAGCCGGAACTCTTATTCAAATTAGCAAAACGAAACGGCATCGAGATCCCTTACTCTTCTCCGAGTGAACTACGCAGCGCATATCAGTTCACTGACTTACAATCATTTCTCGACCTCTATTACCAAGGAGCGGGAGTTCTGCGTACGGAGCAAGATTTTTACGATCTCACTTGGGAATACTTACTGCACTGTAAAGAAGACAACGTTGTTCATACCGAAATCTTTTTTGACCCTCAAACACACACAGAACGCGGCATAGACTTTGACACTGTTATCAATGGAATCGCTCGCGCGCTAAAAGATGGTCACGAAAAACTTGGCATTACCTCGCAAATTATTGCGTGTTTTCTCCGTCACCTTTCAGAAGAGAGTGCCATAGAGACCCTACAGGCTATTCTGAAACACCGTGATAAGATCATTGGTGTTGGACTAGATTCTTCAGAACAAGGTCATCCGCCAGCTAAATTCAAGCGCGTATTTAAACAAGCAGTAGAAGAAGGCTTACTTACCGTTGCTCACGCAGGTGAAGAAGGCCCCGCACAAAATATTAGCGATGCAATTGAAATGCTTTACGTGAGCCGCGTGGATCACGGTGTTCGCTGTGTTGATGATGAAGCATTAGTTGAATACTTAATCGAAAGCCAAATGCCACTGACAGTGTGTCCGTTATCGAATCTTAAGCTATGTGTATTCGACGATATGAAAGATCACAATATTGTGGATTTGCTACGAAAAGGTGTCGCCGTAACGATTAACTCAGACGATCCTGTGTACTTTGGTGGCTACATGACGGATAACTTTCTGGCCGTCAACAACGCACATCCAATGAGTAAGAGTGAACTTGCCCAATTTACAATGAACGCGATTGATGCCAGCTTTATCGATAACGAGTTAAAGGCGAAATATCGTCACCTTGTTAGCCAATACGTAAACCAGCACGAAGCGTTGCAATAAAGGCATCAGTACCACGCCTTAGGTCAAACGCGTAGGTATTAAAACCCTACAAAGACTCTGTGGTTAACCGCATTTATAAACGCTAGACTGAGAAAGCTAAACTAGCACACAAAAAGGAATAGAATCATGATTCAACAAGGCCAAGCTCTACCAGTTGCAACTCTAAGTGAGTTGACGGCCGATGGTATGGTTAACCACGACGTTACAGAACTGTTTGCGAACAAGAAAGTCGTACTCTTTGCTGTACCTGGCGCATTCACCCCTACCTGTTCAGAAGCTCATCTACCAGGCTATGTAGTATTAGCTGATGAGCTAAAGGCAAAAGGTGTTGATTTAATTGCGTGCGTTTCTGTAAACGATGCATTTGTGATGCAAGCGTGGGGCGAAGCTCAAAACGCTTCTGAGATTCTGATGTTGGGTGATGGCGACGCTAGCTTTACTAAAGCATTGGGTCTTGAAATGGATACAGGCGGCTTTGGTGGTATTCGCTCACAACGTTACGCGATGATCATTGAAAACGGCACAGTGACTAAGCTTAACGTTGAAGAGCCAAAAGAGTTTGAAGCAAGCAAAGCAGAAACGATTTTAGCGGCGCTTTAAGCTTACTCCTAAATACAAAAACGGAAGCCATCGCTTCCGTTTTTTGTTGGCTAACGCATTCTCACAACACTCGTTTGTTGCTTACGCTGCATTTCCGCAAAAGTCAGCACAAACGGGGATGACTGCTTTACACGGCTTGGTAATGAAGAAAGCGCATTGTAGGCATCCTGTTTCGTTTTAAAATCACCAACAGTTACCGTATACCAACGCGTGCCTCGGCTGTTTTTCCAGTTAACCCAAACCGGATGCTTAGGATCGATATAGCGAATATAATCTTTCACATCTTTTTCTTGCTTTAGCGCGAGTACCTGCATTGTGTAATGGTTTGGGTTTAAATAACCATATGCATCCTGAGAGGTCATGACTCCAACACATTGGCCGCTATCGACCTCCTGCTGGTAAGGCATAGCGCAGCCCATGAGCGATAAAATCAATGTCAAAGATAAAATCTTGTGCACGTGTCACTCCATTCTTGTTCTAGTTTCTTTTCTCTCGCACCCAAAAACACAAAACGCTCTTGGTCAGGTAAAAACACACCCTTACAAGAAGGCCTGCGTTTTAACGCAACGAGTATTCCAAAAACGTAAGGCGACCACGTTGGTCGCCTTAGTAAATTGATTTAATAGAACATTAACAAGATAGAGTGATATAGACAGAAGTTCGCTACTGTTTAGAACCAGCTAGCGACCAATTGTTTAAACCAGTCTAAAATTCGCTTGAATAAACTGCCTTCCTCCACGGACTCCAATGCAACGAGCTCGGCTTCATTTACGACCTTACCGTCGACTTTGTAAAGCACTTTACCAACCACTTGTTGCTCAGAAATTGGCGCAACTAAATCACCGTTGTATTCAACTTCCGCTTGCAACTTTTTTACATCTCCTTTTGGCAAAGTGAGATAAACATCGTTAGCTACGCCGACAGTAAGCTCGTCTTTTTCGCCCATCCAAACTCGAGCTTTCGCAAGTTCCGCACCCGCCTCAGTCGGCATTACCGTATCGTAAAAGCGGAAGCCATAACTTAACAGCTGCTTGCTTTCTGATTCACGAACATTCTCGCTCTTCGCTCCCATCACTACAGCAATCAGACGCATATCACCTTGTGTTGCAGAAGTCGCTAGACTATAACCCGCACCGCTTGTATATCCAGTTTTCATGCCATCGACATTCATACTACGATCACGAAGCAAGCCATTACGGTTGTATTGAGTGATGCCATTGTAAGTAAAAGAGGTTTCGCTATACAGCGGATAGATATCAGGTAAGTCACGAATAATCGCTTGGCCCAACTTGGCAATATCATAAGGTGTCGAATATAAACCGTCACTGTCTAGGCCGTGAGGGTTGGTGAATGCCGTGTTAGACAATTCAAGCTTGGCGGCCCAACTATTCATCAAACTCACAAACCCTGATTCACTTCCCGCAACATGCTCAGCAATAGCGACACTGGCATCGTTACCAGATTGAACAATCAGACCACGGTATAAGTCAGACAAAGAAACGGAAGTATTGACTTCAATAAACATTTTTGAAGAATCTGGGAAATTTTTTGCCCAAGCATTTCGGCTGATGACAACCTCATCATTCAACGTAATATTGCCTGTATTAATTTCTTGACCAGCTACATAAGCAGTCATCAACTTCGTTAAACTCGCGGGGTTTAAACGTTTGTGGGCATCACGTTCAACCAGTACTTTCCCCGTATGGAAGTCCATCAAAACATAACCACGAGAACTGAGTTCCGGCGCATTTGGCACAACTGAAGGCGCAGCATAAGCCAACGAGGATACAGCAGCGAACCCTGTAATTAACACTGTGTGTAATATAGTACTTTTTCTCATCATGACATCTTATCTTAGTAGCATTTAAGGCTTACAAACGGTACCCGAATGAATTCAAAGCGCGGGATTACCTAGTTAAAAAACGAGTATATTGAAACGGCGCTCAGTTACAGCCACCTTGTTACGATTGGTTACTTTTACTCAATGTTTGTCGAAAATAATGAGAGGTAGGTAGAGCTTTCGTCTTGAAGAATGAAACAGGAGCGAAAATAATTCCGTAACGCTATGTTTTTTGAGAGGGGAGAAAAAGCGCGCAAGCCAATTCAGGGAGTAAGTTGGTATAGGAAAAGTAGTTGAGCTTTTATCCATATCTAAATAGGAAACAACAAAAACAATCAACAATAAGCCCAGCTAATTATTTACCAAGAAAACATATTAAAAACGCATCATAAAATCGTAATTAATTATCGATAAATTTAAAAACCTAATATTATAATTTATGCAAATTTCATTTATTATTAAACTGGAGAAAAATACAGCTTTCCTTTTTTAAAACTAAGAGACGATTTTTTCGATGTTTTTAGGTTTATCTCATCAGAGAACTTGGTATAACAGTGAGGAATAAGGCATCCGGACTTAGCGCGAAAGGATAACCCACTGTTATTTAAGTTCACACGCTGCTTTTTAATGACTAGAGACTTTAAACTGCGGTTACCTTCGGTTTGTGCGGCTATTCTTTGACGTATCCCAACCCAGTACGACTCAAACGACGACATCATACATATCCTCTTTCATGATATAAGCATTAATAATTAAACATCGCTAAAAGCTAAGCTTGTCTTAAATAAAAGTACTAGAAATTGATTTTATTTCTTCAAAACAAATCAACCCGCATATTCCACATAAATTTAGTGGTTATGTCAAATATTAATTATCATTAATTTTATTTATAATGGATATAAAATCAGTTTATAATTTTTAAATAATTTAATTATTAGAAAGCAGTATGACCAGTCCATATTTAACATGGAAATATGAGCTTTGTTTTGCATCATAATATATAAATACATTAAAGATTCATCTACGAACTAAATGCTCTTCAAGAGGTGATATAAATTAGCATTTCGAGACTAAATGAGAATAAAAATAGCGCACCGTATATGGTGCGCTATAGATTTGATTAAGGTCACTGTATAAGCATAGATAAAACTAAACTCATTTGACGTAGCTAGGCCAAGATTGCTTATGGTTTAAGTTTCAATACTTTATCAATATCTTCTGCGCTGTGGCGCTCAGGTAACTGCTCCCATTCTTCACCCCATGAACGGTTCACAATTCGACCACGTTTTACCGCTTCACGCTCATCAATTACTTTTGCCCAACGCACAACGTTTTTGTAGCTTTCTACGTCTAAGAATTCAGCCGCATCGTAAGCACGACCCAACACAAGGTTGCCGTACCATGGCCATGTTGCGATATCAGCGATGCTGTACTCATCGCCACCTAGGAATTCATTGTTCGCAAGACGCTTGTCTAATACATCTAACTGACGTTTTGCTTCCATTGTAAAGCGGTTGATTGGGTACTCGAACTTCTCTGGTGCGTACGCGTAGAAGTGACCAAAACCACCGCCTAGGTATGGCGCAGAACCTTGCAGCCAGAATAACCAGTTCATTACCTCAGCACGCTTAGCGCCTTCTTTTGGTAAGAAATGATCAAATTTCTCTGCTAGATAAAACAAGATGTTGCCAGATTCAAACACGTTCACTGGCTCAGAACCCGAACGGTCAACCAATGCCGGAATTTTTGAGTTTGGGTTAACAGCTACAAAGCCAGAGCCAAACTGGTCACCATCGCCAATCTTAATCAGGTATGCATCGTATTCTGCTGCCGTTACGCCAGCCGCCAAAAGCTCTTCAAACATGATCGTCACTTTCTGACCATTTGGGGTACCCATTGAGTAAAGTTGGAATGGGTGCTCACCAATTGGAAGCTCTTGCTCATGACGTGCGCCAGAATCCGGACGGTTGATGCTCGCCCACTGACCGCCGTTTTCATTATCGTTTGTCCAAACTTTTGGTGGAATGTATTTGTTAGCCATTGTTTTCCCTTATTGTGTTTGAATGCATCTTCAAACTGACGGGTCTTACGCGCCAGCAAGCATTATTAACATCACCTCTTCGCCAACTGCGATTAGGCATACTCAAGATATTAGGTCGAATTCGCTAAATAAAAGTCCTGCAATCTCTTTTAGTTAGAACCTTTGGTTATGGGATTTTCTTTCACGCTATAAGTAAAAACGTCGCGATAATGTGAACTAGGTTCGAGATGCCAATAACGAAGAACAGATCAGATTCAACGGTCCATCCAACATCTCCGTCTTAATCAAGCTCGTATCGTGGCAACAACTGATCGAAAGCGCGAACCCGTGTAGGTAATCTGCCAATAGATCCAAACTGTCTCTCTCCACTTGCGGAGACAATGCCAAAGACTGAACAATGATTTGATAGCGCTCGGTAAACACTTGAGCAGGGCCATACGATGTCATGCTCAGCATGGTTTGCAATAACCCGTTGTACTCACGCAGCAGTTCAATGTAGCTAACACACAAATTTTTGAGTTCGCCTTGCCAATCTTCATTCACTTTCGGTTGATAAATTTCCTCCACCAGCGATGTGGTCAACGCTTCAAGCAACGCATTCTTGTTTTTGAAGTAGTAATAGATCGCCATAGGATCCACATTTAATTGCGTCGCTAACGAGCGAATACTTGGTACCTTGCTATCCTTTTTCATCAATGACTTAGCTGTATCTAGGATGCTTTCTGCGCTTAACTGCGACTGCTTAGCGGCTGGTCTCCCGCGTTTCTTTTCGTTGACAGACATTTGATCTTCTCGATAAACTCACACTTATTCTACATTGTAGAGTTAATTTTAAACCATACTTTAGCTTGGCTCAAGCATCACCATTTTGATGAGGTACTCATGGCAAATATCGTATTTATTGCAACCAGTCTGGACGGTTACATCGCAGATAAGCAGGGCAAACTCGACTGGCTACATTCAGTACCAAATCCAGACAACATTGATACTGGTTTCTTCTCACTGATGGAGCGTATTGATGGCTTGGTAATGGGGCGCAACACCCTAGATGTCGTACTGAGCTTTGATTGCGATTGGCCATACAGCAAACCTGTGTTTGTACTCAGCAATACCATGACAGAAGTGCCACAAGGCTACGAAGACAAAGTCTTTCTAGTAAAAGGCGAGCAAAAAGATGTGCTTGCGGAGCTAAACGCAAAAGGCTTTAACGATCTTTACATCGACGGCGGAGTGATGATTCAGAACTTCCTGAAAGAAGATCTTATCGATGAAATGGTGATCACGCGCTTCCCTATCCTACTTGGCGGCGGCGCACCTCTATTTGGGGATTTAGAACAACCGCTAAACTTCAAAGTCACCAAGAATGAAGTTGTTCTGGATACCTTAGTTCAAACAACTTACGTGCGTGATAGGCAGTTAAGTTAGATAGTTAGAAAGAAAAACGCCCTTCACTAAATCAATGAAGGGCGTTTTAATGTATTCAAAACCGTTACTTAGCTGATTCAAACAAACCAGAAATACCTTTCAAAGGGAAAAGCCTTGCTTGCTCCAACCCTCTCAACGTTACCGTATTCAGGTCATCAATAAAGAAACGACTGGTCATCGTGTGTTTGCCACCATTAATGAAAATCTCGATGACAGAATTGTCGATATATATATCAATCGTCTGCTTAGCGTCCAATCTTGGTGCTTTTCGAATGCTACCAAATTCTTCTGCGTACAAATGAGACATGTGACGACGGTCCAGCATAAACTCGTGCTTTGTCGCACTAAAGACGATGTTGTCACCTTTGAGGTTACTCAGCTCAAGTTCAAAGCCATCGCCCTCAAGGTCTAATTGGATCAAACAACTTGTGCTTTCCAGTGTATGGGACTGTGCAAAGACTACCTCTTCTTTTCTTAAACTCTCCAATTCAGGGAGTGGAGTTTGAACAAGAAAACCATCTTTCAACGTTAGTTCTCTAGGAAGAGACAACATTCCTGCCCACTGGTGTGTGACCGATGGCGTGTCGATTTCTGGCAACCCTATCCATGCAATAAGAATGCGACGCCCATTCTCATCTAAATAGGTTTGTGGGGCGTAGAAATCAAACCCATAATCTGGCTGTAAAATATCTTGGTGGTTTTCTAAAGTCATCGACTCTAGGTTCAACTGATCACCCACGATATACGCGACAGAATAGATGTTTTTGAAATCATAAGGATTACTACTGCTCACGCCCTGTGGAGAAAACAGCATCACCGATTGACCATTAATCTCAAATAAATCAGGACACTCCCACATGTACCCAAGGTCAGAGAACTTGGTCTTGATAGGACCTTTATGCTGCCACGTTTTCAAATCTTTGCTTTGATAGAGCGCCATAGAACCATGCTCGGTTTTGGTTTGAGCACCCACCACCATCAAATAGTCGTCGCCTTTCTTCCAAACTTTTGGGTCACGAAAGTGCTCCGTGTAATGTTCGTTCTCAATGACTACACCGTGCTTTTCAATGCTGCCGTCTGAATCCATGGTGGCAAAACACTGTGTTGGGATTCGATTCCAGTTTTGGTCACGCTTGTTGCCAGTAAAAAACAGCAAAGCCTTGTTGTTTTCCACCAAAGCGCCGCCCGAATAGACACCATGTGAATCGTAGTCTTGGTCGGGATGAAGACCCACGCCATGATCAGTAAAATGGATGAAGTCTTTAGTAGAAAGGTGATACCAATACTTCATTCCATGGACTGGTCCCACAGGCGTCCACTGGTAAAAGATGTGGTGCTCACCATTGAAATAGCACAACCCATTTGGGTCATTTAACAGCCCAAATCTAGGGGCGATATGAAAACTAGGAAAGCCTTTATCTTGCTGACGTGAAAGTGTCATTTCTTCGATATCACACTGAGGGATTTGCTCAAGTCGACGATATCTTTGCTCTACAGTCCAACGGTTGTTTAAGCTCATAATTTTTCTCAACTGAAATTGGATCTGAAGATCATTGCCCAATAAATTGCAGCAACTCTGTCTGGGTCGGAAGCGCGGTCATTGCGCCTTTTTGCGTCGTCGCTAATGCACCACAGCCATTTGCCCATTGAATCGCAGAGCTAACAACAGGATGATTTTTCCAATCGTCATGCCGAGACAGGCATGCCAGTAGCCCTCCGACAAAAGCATCACCCGCACCTGTGGTGTCAATCGGACTAACGACTTGACCTGTGATCAGTTCACTCTGACTTTCAAAGACGCGCCAAACACCTTTCGCACCTTGTGTCACCAAGACCAAAGCAATATTCAAAGAGGCTATTTGTTGTAAACCTTGCGCCATCGACGTTGAGTCAGTTAAGAACAAAAGCTCTTCTTCAGAGAACTTAACCACATCGGCCATCGCTACAGCCTTCATCACGACAGCTTGGATTTCTGATTGATCTTGCCACACTTCATCACGCAAGTTAGGGTCAAAGCTAATGAAACCACCAGCGGCTTTTGCTCTTTTGATCGCCTCAAATGTGCTGCTTCTACTTGGCTCATTTGCCAGTGAAATTGAGCAAACGTGTAGCCAGTCACCTTGCTTAAAGTTTGGGATGTCTTCAACAGACATAAACTGATCAGCGCTCGGTTTTACCATAAACGTAAAGCTGCGTTCACCTTGATCATCTAAATCCACCACCACTGTTGATGTTCTTTGCTCTGGGTCTTTAACGAGAAACTCCGTGCTCACGCCCTCTTGATCGAGCGTTGATTGCATGAAGCGACCAAATGGGTCATCACCTACACGTCCAAAAAACGCACTCTTACCAGATAGACGAGCAATTGCTACGGCGACATTCGCTGGTGCACCACCGGGACATTTGAGTAAAGAAGTCTCAGATTCCGGTATTAGATCGACAACAGCATCACCAGTTACCCACACTTGATTCATCTTGCTTACCTTGAAATTAAAGCCCTGATAGTCCAACGTGTTGAACACCTTCACTACCAAGTAAAAATTGAAAAAGGCTAGCCAAGCCATTAGTGCTTGGCTAGCACCCCAAACATTTAGGAAAAGAAGTGGATTTTGGGGGACTCCACCCTTAAGGAGTTCAGATTAAGCCGCTGCTTTTCTACCGGCTTTAGCGCGGTCACGCATACCAAGAACAATGGTGAGAACAAATGCGGTCAAGAACGCGATCACCATACCCGCGATGTAGTACCCAATCTTCTCTGGCGTAATAGAAATGATGCCTGGAAGACCTGCTGCACCCAATGCCTGAGCTTTCACATTAAACATTGTAATGAACGCGCTCGATAACGCCGCAGCGCAAACTGCCGCAATAAATGGGTAACGTAGTTTTAGATTAACACCAAACATGGCTGGCTCTGTAATACCCAGCAAACCCGTAACACCCGATGGAATCGCAATACCTTTCATCTTCTTATCTTTGCTCATCACGCCCACCGCCAACGCTGCCGCTCCTTGAGAAACGTTAGACATCGCCGCAATAGGAAAGATAAAGGTGCCGCCCGTCGTCGCAATATCCGCAAGAAGTTGAGTTTCAATCGCAATGAAGCTGTGATGCATACCAGTAATAACAAACGGAGCATAAATAAGACCAAATACCGCACCACCAACAAAGCCAGCAGTGTTGTATAGCCAGTTCAGACCATCACCCAATAGGAAACCGATATCACGCGTGAACGGACCGACGACAGTAAACGTCAGCAAACCCGCTATGAAAATCGCCAGTAATGGCGTTAAAAGGTTGTCTAAAACAGAAGGTATGACTTTACGTAAGCCTAGCTCAACCTTCGCAAGAATGAATGCCGATACCAAAACCGGTAACACCGAACCTTGGTAACCCACTTTTTGGATTTCAAAGCCAAGAATATTCCAAACCGGAATGTTGCCAGACACAGATGCGCCGCCGAATCCCCAACCATTCAGCAAGTCAGGGTGAACCATCAACATACCTAGCGCCGCCCCTAAATATGGGTTACCGCCAAACTTCTTACTGGCTGAAAATGCCAGCAGAATAGGCAGGTAAACAAACGGCGCGTTCGCAAACGTGTTGATCATGTTCGCCAAGTCTGTCAGTCCTGGGTTGGCATCAATCAAAGATTTGCCATCAATGAACAAGCCTTGAGCAGTCAATAGGTTATAGATACCCATCAACAAACCACCAGCGACGATTGCTGGAATGATTGGAACGAAAATATCAGACAGCCCTTTCACCGCGCGCTGAACAATGTTTTGTTTCTCTGCGCCAGCAGACGCAACGTCGTTGGTGGACATTTCATTCATCCCCGTCAACTTCGCCATTTCTGCATAAACTTGGTTTACGATGCCAGATCCAAAAATGATTTGGTACTGACCCGCAACTTTGAACTGCCCTTTTACTCCTTCAAGGCTATCAATCGCTTGTTCATCTATTTTTTGCTCATCTGCAACGGCAAGGCGTAAGCGTGTCGCACAATGCGCAAGTGCGGTGATGTTGCTTTTACCACCTAATAGAGTTAACAACTCTTTTGCTACTGCCGGATAATTCATTTCATACCCCATTGGATTATTATCTGAGCTTGCGAAATTTTCGGGAACGTTTGCAAAATAGATTTTTGCTCAATAAAACCAAATGATCAAAGATAAAGCAGAGAGAATGTGAGAATGATCGTCAAATTCTCTCCCTAAGAGCAGTATAGGAGGTTAGAATCGCTACTTATCAAAGAGCTTTTCATCTTCTCTTTGCAAACAATCCCAAAAACGAAAAACAGAATGGATAGGAACAATGGCGAGTCTACATGATGTCGCCCGTCTGGCTGGCGTATCAAAATCAACAGTGTCACGGGTTATAAACGATGAATATGGCGTAAAAGAAGCGACAAAACTGAAAGTCCGCCAAGCAGTAGCGGAGTGTGGCTATGTGCCGAACCAAGTCGCTAAAGATCTAAAATCTCAAAAGACCAATCTGGTTGGTGTCATTGTTCCTCGGGTTTCCTCTCATGCCACATCCCAAGGTGTCGATGGATTAACCGATGTCCTTGAAAAAGCCGGGAAACATGTCTTACTTGCTAGCACTCACCAAGCCCACGAAAAAGAACTGGAATACATTCAGATCTTTAACCAAAAACGGGTTGAAGGGATCATTCTTTACGCCACCCACCTCGATTCCAAGCTGGTAAGAGCAATTCAAAACTCAGCCGTCCCAGTTGTGCTCGTCGGTCAAGATGGGTCCATGTTTAATATTCCAAGCATCATTCATGATGACGCACGAGTAGGGTTTGAAGCGGGAAATAGACTGGTTGCAAAAGGTTGCCAAACCATGGGTTTTATTGGTGTGCAAGGTGACGATATCGCGGTAGATAAGCAACGCTCTGAAGGATTTGTTCAAGCGCTACAGCATCATGGTTTTGAGATCGCCTTCCATGCTCGTGGTGACTTTACCATCGATTCTGGCTATTCATTGGCAAAACAACACTTAACAAAGAACCCTAAGCTAGATGGCTTGTTCTGTGCGACAGACCGTATTGCTATCGGTGCGATGAGAGCGATTCAAGAGCTCGGGTTAACACCGGGTAAAGACGTTTTAGTGCTAGGAGTTGGTGATGATGAGCTCGCATCAGTGTGCACCCCAACCTTATCAACATTTAACTATGCATTTGATAAAGCGGGTGAAAATGGTGCGAAACTGCTACTAGATAGAATTGCCAACAGAAGTTTTGAAATGAGTAAGATGGTACTAACCTTCAAAACAATTGAGCGTCAGTCCTGTTAATGAAAAAGCGCCAACTGAAATCAGTTGGCGCTTTTCTTATTACTCTTTGTCGGTTAGATCCCTTTAGAACCAAGTTTCCATTTGCAGTGCAAACAGAACTTCACCACCATCACCCATCGTTGCAGCACCCGCATCCTGGCTAATCGAGTAGCCATTCAAGTCTTCGCTCCAATCAACGTAGCTAACTGCAAAACGTAGCTCCGGACGGTCAAAGAAACCTGCAGCGGTAGACATCTTAAGCGTTGGTGCAATTGTCGCTTTGTAAAAACTGCCACTTGCTTTATCAATCGCATTGTCGAGGTCCATGTATTGGTATGAGCCTTCATAAACCATCTCAAAGTTCTGCGTAAACTCTTGCGCTAAGCGGATGTTGAACGATGCCCAAGTAAATTCATCATTTTTAGCAAAGCGATCTTGGCTATGTTCTGCTAGCAACGCAGGTGCTACACGCCAGTTGTCGCCGATGCGTGTTACACCATAACTGAACAAACGTACGGCTTTTGCGTCTTCTAGCAAATCACCGTTTGAACCAATGCCTTTAAGTTCTGCACCCAGTCCATCACCCATCAAAATACCAGTTTTAGAGAAGCCTTCACTCATGCCAAAGAAGTTATCGCCATGGTAGGCAAACATCGCATGTAAACCTTTGTCTGCTGCACCTTCTACGCGATCATTGTTATCAGCAGACGTCATGCCGCTCAGCATCAATTGCCAATTACCAAAACGGTTGTTCATTGTCGCGATATAGTTTTCAACATCCGTTGACGAGCTATCAATCTCACCAAAATCACGACCATAGATCGAGAAGTTTGCTTTCCATGATTCGCTCATTTGGACGTCATACACACCAGCACCAGTGCCAGATAAGAAAACAATATCCGAGTCAAAGAAGTGAATGTCAAAGTTATCACGGTCAAATCGTTTACCAGCCCAAAACGTCGCGTCAGCAAACGCACTTGATTCAGAGAAC
Source organism: Vibrio sp. YT-16 (assembly GCF_033337405.1). NCBI lineage: Bacteria > Pseudomonadati > Pseudomonadota > Gammaproteobacteria > Vibrionales > Vibrionaceae > Vibrio > Vibrio sp. YT-16. The sequence continues at coordinate 104,314 of NZ_JAWOQQ010000002.1, read as the reverse complement.
ATGCTCAACTTGTTTAGCTCAGCATATACCTGACGAACGTTTAATTGACTCTCGCTCGCCGTCCATTCGTTATTGGTTTCCGTACTATCTGCCAACATGATTCGGAACAATGCGCTGGAACCATCATCTGCAAAACGTTTGTGAATAAGGTTTGCTTCCACATAATGATCATCCTCTACCCCTAATCGCCCAACTGGAGCGCCAATAGCACCAGCTGCCGTCATGTAAGGACCAGTGCCCACTGCACCATTCAGATCGTCATTAATCAGTAGCCCGGAACGAGCGTAGCCATGAAACTCAAAGCTTGAGGCTTCCTCATTTGCTTCTGTGGATGCTTTTTCCGTCTGCTCAAGTCTCTGTTCTAATTCATTAATTCGCTTTTCAAGAGCGTCAACATCTGTTTCTGCGAATACAGGTGCAGTAACCAGTCCAAGCGCTACTGCCATCGTCAAAGTGTGTAGTTTCATTTCCATAGTCTCACGTAAATTTATACTTAGGCATATTGCAAACGTTCCCAAGAAAAATCGCAAACTTATGGTGACTTTAAATGTCCATCTAAAGCCTGAATTTCAGAGCGCTCGTACTCAGAGCGTCTCTACTACTTATATCAATGAGGGCGATAATATATAAACTTTTCGGGAACGTTACCACAAAGAGGTGATTTTGTTACTTCTATCACGTTCAATTGTGTTACTTACAGAAAAATCATTAACCAGCGCACATTTGAATTAATTGTTAGCGCTAGAGGAAGTAGTTTGAAGGTGACAGGCCACAAAGAAGGGGTTTAGTGTTCATTTGAGAGAATACTCCCTCGCTTCCCTATGCTACTTGATGGTAACTCATCTCTATTTATTGATGAAAAGTAGCAGCTAAGGTTGAACGTAACTAAGAGCGAAGCGGATCTCGATACCTCATTTCAAACAACTTGAAAGGCTGTTAAGACGAGATAAACGACCTTCATTTTCTGTGAAGAGCGCTTTGTTGTTCTAATTCAAGCTAACGAAACACTTTTTTGGACAGAAGTACGTTAGAATACATACCCTAAAGTAGCCATAGATTTATTCAACCACTGCCTGAAAATGAGCCAGCCGCTCCCATTAATCAGAATGATAAAATGCCCAATAGAGATACATGAAAAAGCCAACTGTAATCACAGTTGGCTCAGTATTTCCCCTTGAACTTTTAAGCCTTATATTGACTAGAGCGTTAGTTCGGAAAGTGTTTATTTAAGAAGTCCAAAACATGAGTAACATACTTCTCGGTATCAAAGACAGGTGCACTGTGTCCTACACCTTCTTCAATGAAAAGTTGGTTGGTAACTCCATGCTCATCAAGCTTAGCCTTAAGTATCTCACTTTGAGATAGAGGCACTCGCTTATCCAAGGTGCCGTGTAACTGTATATATGGTGGAGTATTTTCATTCACATAACTCGTCGTTGATGCTTTCTTGGCAAGCTTTGGAATATTGTTTGGAATATCTCCTAAGAAACGAGATACAGACGATTTTTTGCTGGTTTTCTTGCCACCTTTATTACTTAACTCAAGTAAATCGGTAGGGCCAAAAAAGCTTACTACGGCTGAGACCTTGTACTTTGGTGGCTCATAGAAATCTACTTGGTTGTATGCCGAGTTAGTCGCACCAATAAAGCCAGCGAGGTGCCCGCCAGCAGAGCGTCCCATTATCACAACATTGTCCGCTTTAATACCGAGCTTTTCAGCATTGTCGTACAAATAGTTCAGTGCATCATTAATGTCTTGTACTGGTTGAGGAAAGATCGCTTCTCCACTTAAACGATAATCAACTGAAGCTAGCGCATAACCTTCATTCAACACAGACTGAAGTAATAATGGGTTCTTTTCTGGGATGGCGTCTTTGCTCCCACGTTTCCATGCACCACCATGTACCCAGACTAATAACGGGTACTGAGTATTTGATTCAACCGAAGGAGTATAAAGATCGAGTTTAATCTCTCTTTCACCTACAGTTTTGAACAAGATATCCTTCTCTACATTGAACTCCCCAGCCAAACAGACAAAGGGCATAAGTAGCAGAGAGGTCATCGCAGACTTAATTTTCGTATTCATTGTTTTGTTATTCGCTTAAAAAAGTAAGTAGATTAGAAAGTCGCTTCAGCAGCTAACCAGTAGCGTCGGCCATCTTCAATGTAGCCAAACTCTTCCTCTGTGATTTGCTCATCGAACAAGTTATAAACCGCTGCCATTAACTTCACATTCTTAGTTACACGCCAGTTCACACCGAGATCTACGTAAGTAATAGAAGGTGCCAACGTTCTTGTGCTATCACTAGTGATGTTGTTTTTCTCTTTGCCTTGATAGTTCATGCGGGCCCATGAAGCAACATCATCACGCACTGCCCAATCACCATTAAGTGAGAAGATATGTTCAGGTGCTTGTACAAGAGGCAAGCCATCATCATCGTCATTAGTGTTCTTTTCACTACGAGTATACGAGTAGGTTGCACTTAGTGTAATTGACTCTGTAATACCCTTAGATACGGAACTTTCTGCACCATAGCTGTTCGCATCATCAATGTTGACGTAAGTGCGGTCGCAACTTCTGCTATCAGTACACGTCGGATCGACAAACTCACTTTCGATCTTGTCTTTGAAGTCGCTGTAAAACAAAGTAATGTTTGCAGAAAGGTCTCGCTCATTAACGTAATACAGTCCCATCTCTGTATTGATGGAGGTTTCTGCTGTTAAGTCTGGATTACCGTAAATAGAACAACGCCCTCTACAGCTCTCTTGAACCCACTCTTCGTCCATTTGTGTCAAACTAGGTGCTCGATAACCCGTAGACACACCACCTTTTAGCGTCCAACTAGGGTCAATAGACCAGACCCCGTAAGCTCTTGGGCTAAATTGCCCGTCAAAGATCTCATTGTCGTCGTAACGTAAACCAAGGGTGAGAGCGAATGTATCCGTGAGATACCACTCGTCCTCAGCAAATACTGCCCATTGCTTGTTTTTAGAGGTCAATGACAGTTTATTATCAGTCAGATCCTTTTGCTCGAAAGATGCGCCCAGTGTTAAGTAGTGAGCATTAAGAGGCAGACCCCATTGCGTATTAATTTGACTATTCTCGACTTCTTTATCTGCACCGATATTTTTTACTGTTTCATTACTGATAAATGAAGAACTTGTACCCCAAGAGTAGTTTCCGTCGTGGCTAAAACCAATAGATTGGCGTTCATATTCTCGTACTGCAACTTGAGACTCTCGCTCCACTGATTTACCTAGAGTGGTCTCTCGCTCTTGGTTATGATTGGTGAACTCCAGAGTAAAAGTGTCATCCGAGGTAGGTGTGAGGTACAAAGAAGCTCGATAGTTGTCGAGAGTCTTACCTGCATAACCACTTTCAATTTCATCTTCTTTTCTTTCCTGATACAGTCCAGTCAAAGAAGTACTCAACAGACCATCAATGACAGGGCCAGCAAGGTAAAGCTGCCCTTGATAGCTATTTCCAGATTTTGAATTTTCTTGAAGCGTCGTTTCTGCACGCAAGCTTCCGTGCCACTCTTGATAATTTTTACGCGTAATAATATTAATCACACCCCCCAAAGCATCAGACCCATAAAGGTTTGACATAGGGCCACGTACAACTTCAATACGTTCAATTGCACTCAACGGGGGAAGCCAGTCTTGTTCAGTAAACGTACTACCATTAGTTTGAGTTTCTCGACCAGACTGCTTCCTGCCATCAACAAGAATGGCCGTATATTGAGCAGGCATACCTCGAATTGAGATATCTTGGCCATCACCACCTCCTGTAACGGTTACCCCAGGTATATCACTTAAAGCATCAGTCAAATCTTTATATGAGCGATTTTCAAGTTGCTCTCGGGTGAGAACACTTATTGTTGCTGGCGCTTCTGTGACATTCTGTTCGTAACCAGAGGCTGTAACCACTACGGTTTCCATTGCTGTTGTATTGATACCAGTCTCAGGTAACTGGTCATTTGCAACAACGACCATAGGTACAGTAATACAAGCAGAAACAACTGATGTAGAAAATAGAGAGTATGTGAAAAGAGGCTTCATATTGAATAGGCTTAAAATGTAATTGCATTTAATAATTATTATCAATTAAACCTGATTATCATAATCACTGACAAGTTAATCACTATCGAGAAAAGAGAATATCACTATCCAATATACGAATAGTTAACCACGAATTACCCGATATAAGCATTTAAGCTAAAGTATCGGTTCCAACATAGAGCTGTTTAAAGATCTCTCGTACCCATTCACACATAGGATCATCGTTAAAGCGTTTGTGCCAATATAGGAAGACTTCTTGAAAGTCCAACTGTAGCTCGGCAGGTACTTCTCGAACGATCAAGCGAGGGTCTTGACAAGCTGCCTCTGCAAAAGGTGTCGGTAGATGAAATATAATCTCAGTCTCCGCAGCGATACTTGGAGCAGAACTAAAGTTATTCAGTTGCACTGGCGCTGATAAACGCTTTTTTTTGTTCGCTAACCCTAGCTCTTGGTATTTATGCTCAAACGACAATCGCTTCTCACCCTGCAAAGAGACTTGTCCAAAGTCAAATTCGGCCAAACGCTCTGGAGTTAGCTCTAAATCGGCCAGTGGATGATAGCGGCTCATAAGCAAACGGAAAGTACGCTTAGCAACAACCATTCGATAGATATTTTGCTCAGAGCTTGGCGGTTGATGAGAGGAAAGTGCGAAATGAACATCTCCAGCCACCAACGCATCAAAATGACGTTTTGGTGCTGAGTCCAAACTGACCTTAAGGTTTGGAGCCTCTTGCCGAATCTTAGCGATAACCTTAGGCATTAAGGTATTAATCTGAGGAAGAAGGCCGTAAACCTTAACGGTGCTTGATACAGTGCTCGGATCAAACGAGTCTCTATGGGCAAGTTTTTCTAAACTGGTAATCACATTATTGATGTCTTGCCTTACTGACTCTGCTTTTGGAGTCAGTTCATAGCCGTATTTCTTGCGCACCAGTAATTCGTCATTAAAGAAAACTCTCATTTTTTGCAGTGCTCGACTTACCGCAGACTGGCTCATATTTAAAGCCATAGCGGTGTTAGATACATGCTTCTCTTCGAGCAAGTGCTTTAAAACAAAGAGCAAATTCAGATCAATTTGAGATAAGTTCACGTCAATACCACCCATCAAGCTTCCAGTAGGTGGTATAGTACATAAATCTCTAGAGTTTGTGGTAAGTGTTTTCGATACTACAAGGCACTATTGAAACACAAGTCTGGTAGCAGGACAGTTTCCGTGCTAACACGAAAAGGGGCAAAAGTGTGTTTCAGTTCTTAAATGGGGAAGTGTTTTCCTCATATACCTCAACCAATACAGCTAGCCTTTCAAGTTTACAAATTAGTCTTATATTTGCTTTATCGAAAGGCATTGAGGTTACTTACCTTGGCGAGATTTTTTAAAGTACTCAATACTGTGTTGTATACGACATTCAACACTTGTACTGTTTCCCTAACGCCAGAGCTATTCATTGACATATCAACAGTTTTTTCTTTTACATCTGGCTTGCGGGCTTCGTAAACGTAATCGAGTTAAAGCTCTTTCGACACTCGATACATCTGGAGCGAGGAGAGCCAGAATGCCCTTTTCCATGTTCACGAACGGGCTCTGTTTTATTACAGAAACGATATTGAACTTGGATAGTAACCATGAGTTAAAAACATCAGAAATCAGGTGGCTATATTAACATCTATCAACCGATTTGAGTTATGACCAATAAAAGGATAGTTAGGTTTTTATTGCGTAAATTATCGGTAAGATGAAGTCATATAACAGGCAATATGTCAGGTGTGTAGAATTATTCTATTTTAGGGATTTTGCTCTAAGTCTAAATGAATCTTTGCATTTCAATTTCAATAAAGCTTGGTTATTGATCATGTTTCTGAGTATGCGAATTATTATCAGTTATGCATATGATTGCTCATTGTCTAGTTTGACTTGTGTAACGTCACTTCAGCACGCACTACGCTGATTGTCTGTGTTTTCGTGTTGACAGTTTGGTACTAGGTAAAAATCAACAAGACTATGATTTCGAGGAACATTTTATGTTAAAGAAACTACTAAGTTGTTGTATCACCTCCGCACTCTGTTTTCATTCTTCTCTCGCTTTTTCGCAACCCAATGAGATTGCGGACAGTGCAGAGTTACAACAAGCTCCGGACATATTACCAGCCACATTAATGCTCGCACCGGACGAGATCGCCATTGCAGATCGCTACATAGTGGTATTTCAACAACCGCAAATGATGGCGAGCAACTCAACGGAATTCGAGCAATTCACGCAACAATCCGTAGACCGCATGTCTGGTTTGTATTCGGTAAAAGTGGAGTCGGTTTTTGACCACTCGATAAGTGGATTTGTCGCTAACTTGAGTCCTGAGCAACTAAAAGATCTGCGTTCTGATCCTCGTGTGGACTACATTGAGCAAGACAGAATCCTATCGCTTGACCCAATAGTCTCGGCAGACGCAAATCAAACCAATGCCATTTGGGGACTAGACCGAATCGACCAACGAAACTTGCCACTCGATAACAACTACAGTGCCAACTTTGATGGGACTGGGGTAACGGCTTATGTCATCGATACTGGTGTGAATAACGCGCATGTTGAGTTCGGTGGTCGCTCAGTTTCAGGGTATGACTTTGTCGATAACGATGCAGATGCAAGTGACTGTAATGGACACGGCACACACGTAGCGGGCACCATTGGCGGCAGCTTGTATGGTGTTGCGAAAAACGTCAACCTTGTCGGCGTGAGAGTATTGAGCTGTACCGGATCGGGTTCTACTTCTGGTGTTATTGCCGGTGTGGACTGGGTGGCTGCGAACGCTTCCGGACCTTCAGTCGCCAACATGAGTTTAGGCGGCGGTCAATCCGTCGCTCTGGATAGTGCGGTGCAAAGTGCGGTTCAGTCAGGTGTCAGCTTTATGCTAGCAGCAGGTAACTCCAACGCCGATGCGTGTAACTATTCTCCAGCACGCGTTGCTTCCGGAGTAACTGTCGGATCGACCACTAGCACGGATGCACGTTCGAGTTTTTCAAACTGGGGCAGTTGTGTGGATGTATTTGCGCCAGGTTCACAAATCAAATCTGCATGGTATGACGGTGGCTACAAAACCATTAGTGGCACTTCGATGGCGACGCCACATGTGGCGGGTGTAGCAGCATTGTATCTTCAAGAAAACAGTTCACTGTCTCCAAGCCAAGTAGAGGCCTTGATCGTTAGCCGCGCAACTAGCGGAAAAGTGACGGACACAAGAGGCAGCGTGAACAAGCTACTTTATAGCTTAACGGATGCAGATTGTGGCCAAGACTGCGGTGGCCCAGACCCAACACCGGACCCAGAAGGCAAATTAACCTCGGGCGTGCCAGTAAGTGGTTTAAGTAGTTCAACTGGTCAAGTAGCGTATTACTATGTTGATGTAGAAGCTGGGCAGCGCTTAACCGTACAAATGTATGGTGGCAGTGGCGATGCGGATTTGTATCTCCGTTTTGGAGCAAAACCAGCACTGAATGCATGGGACTGCCGACCTTTCAAATACGGTAACAATGAAACATGTACGGTCAGTGCGACGCAAAGTGGACGTTATCACGTCATGATTCAAGGTTACTCAAACTATAGCGGTGTCAGCATTCAAGCGAGCTACTAGTTATTTTTCTCGTTATTAGAAGAGAACAAAGCCCGCTTTTCGGTGGGCTTTTCTTTTGGGAATACTGTGCTTTAGGGAATGCAGTGTTTAAGAGGAGACGCTATTCAAACGTATTGGCCTTTTGCTTCAAAAACTCAACTCGAAGCGGCATCGAAGCTTTCTATTAGTAGTTAGTAGTACTCACATAAGTCGGGTTCCTCAAACAAAAACGCCCTTCATATAAGTAAAGGGCGTTTGTTATTTGACGTTTTGATTAGCGAGCTATAACACCAGCCCACCGTCAATCTTGAGCACTTGGCCTGTGATGTAGGCGCTCTTATCTGAGGTTAGGAAAGAGACGCCATTGGCAATATCTTGAACTGAGCCCATGCGCCCTAATGGGGTTTTGCCTTCCATCATTTGAATGACTTTCTCTGGCAGGTTCTTGGTCATGTCGGTGGCGATAAAGCCTGGCGCGACACAGTTGACGCGTATCTGTGCACCCTTTCTTGAAAGTTCTTTCGCCCAGCCTTTGCTCATTGAGATGACGCCGCCTTTACTTGCGCCGTAGTTGCTCTGGCCGATATTACCATCCGTTCCCACTATAGAAGAAATGCTAACAATACTGCCTGTGCCCTGCTCTAGCATGACAGGAGCAACACGTTGGGTGAGTAAGAACACCGCTTTTAGGTTCACGTCGATCACGCTGTCCCAGTCTTGCTCTAACATATCTGGCAACAATGCATCTCGAGTGATGCCCGCGTTGTTAACCAGAGCATCGATTCTTCCGTGCTGCTCTACAACACTTTCTACTACTTCACTTACGGCTTCGGCATCACACAAGTTGACTTGATAACTGCTTAGCTGCGCCGACTGACTCCATTCCACGGGCGATATGTCTAGCCCGATTACGTGGAATCCATCCTCCAGTAATTGTTCACAAATCGCTTGGCCAATACCACGAGCCGCACCAGTGACTACTGCTACTTTTTCCGGTTTCATCTTGGTCTTCCTTAAATGTTGAGATTACAAATTCGCTTGTATCCCTAGCGTTTTTGTTTTTATGCCTAGTCGCGTTACAGCTGCGCTTCTCATACGCAGGGTCTTTTATATCTTATAAAAACTATAGAAACAGTCTGGGAGTCGGATGTGAACTAATCAAGGCAACTTGATGACTATGGCAAGATCAACGTAAGAAAGTGTGTTGGAAGGCGCAAAGTTACACGATTGGAGGGCTTGGATAGAAAAGTATTGGTCTGATTAATCAAATACTACTTCATCAGACCAATATTACTTGTCTCTTAATCTCTTACAAAAGCTGGTTTTGTTATTTTCACCAGAAAAGGCTGAAGCAAGAGATTAAACAACATGCCAGCAATAAACAGGGTGATCACAATACTCGCACCACTCGGTAAGTCATAGCGAGCCGATGCGGCAATACCCGATAAGATCCCAACAATACCAATGCTGATACTGGCGACAAAGAATCGAGTTCCCTTCAATGCTGCCGCACATAAAGCTGGAATCACCAACAAAGCAAATTCTAAATAAATGCCGGTTAACTTGACCGTAATGGGCATCAGAATAGCAAAGATCAGATAAAAACCACTACCGCGCATAAACGCAGGTTTTAACCAAACCAATAGCAACATCGCAGCGGTAATGAGTGCCAAAGGCCAGACGTCTGCCCAAGTCGCCCATAACAGTTGCCCATTAAGAATGCCTTGAATAAAGTCTCCGCCGTGTGGGTCTTTGCTCACCAGCAGGATTGCCAGCGATGCAGACACGACAAACAAGCTGCCAATCATGGGCTCTAAATGCTGCTGGTATCGTTTCTCCATAAGGGCGATCAAACCGCAAAGCATCAAAGACATCACCCAAGGGCCAATCATTTCGCCAAAGAATGAGCCTGAGAACAGCGCGTATTGGCTCAACCAGTAGTGGCTAAGTGCTGCCCCCAATGCCGCGACTTGCGCCACCGCCAAATCTATAAAGATGATCTGACGATTAAGAACTTGTTGCCCCAGAACGATGTTGCCAACTAACGCAATTAAACCACACAAAACCGCAGGTAAAAGCCATGCATAATCAGCCATGGCTCAGATCTTCACAGGAACGGGCGGCACTAACACATCCAGTAAATCATCAATGACCTGATCGTACATCTCATCCAAGTTTTCACCCTCAGAAACGGTCAATGGCAGTTGAATCACAGGTTTGTCAGTATGATCTTGCAACCAGTTCGCTGGACGCTGATCCTGATGAGAGGAGTAAACAATCGCATCAAAACTGTCAGCATCTAACTTGGTAAGTGATTGCAGGTGAGATGTGGTCGGTGAAATGCCCGGTTTAGGTTCGAGATCGGCAATCTGCTTCATTCCGAGCCAATCGTACAAATAACGATACGTCGCGTGATAACCGACAACTTGCTTACCCTTTAAAGCAGCCCCTTTCTCATTCCATTCTTTAAGCTTTTTACGCCAATGAGCACGAAACTTCATACCATTCACTTGGTAACTTTGTGCGTTGTCGGGATCAATCGCTTTTAGGCGATCCGTGACTTTACGAGATAATGGAATCATGTCATTTGCCGCAAATTGAACATGTGGGTTACCGTGAGCGTGTATATCTCCCATGCTACGGTCAACGTGAGCATGAGTATCTAACATGCGCACGAAGTCCGTCGCGTAGATCATGCTCGGCGCACCATTTTGCACCGCCGCATTGCTGCTACGAACTTGCAGCATAGGTAACCACCCCACTTCTAGTTCTGCACCCGAGCACATTGCCATGTCCGCTTGGCGCATCTTCGCAATCAAAGAAGGACGAGCTTGTACGTAATGTGGGTCTTGCTTAGCCGTTGTCGCTGAATAAATACTGGCATCTGGCGCGTGGCTTTCAAGAAAGGCTTTCCATTCTGGCTCACAAACGAAAATGTTTAGAGCCAAAGCAGGCGAAGAGATGATGGCAGCTCCTGCTGCCATCATCACCAAACTGCATTTATTCAATGTCAGCTTAGAACGCATGAGCACCGTGCGCTCCAAATGTCATCACGTATTGCAGAGTGAACACGTTGTCTGTCTCGCTGTCTTGGTTATCAATGCGAGTGTATTGCGCACGGATAGTACCGAAATGAGAAGAATCCCATGCGATCATCGCATCCATTTCTTTATCATTCAGCTCAGTAAAATGCATGTGGTCGCCGTGTGCATGACCATCGTAGCTTTCTGCTTCGCCGTAACGTAGACCTGCTGACCAGCTTGGGTTGAAGCGATAAACGCCCGAAACATAGTAGGCGCTTAAGTTGTCTGGTGACTCTGCATCGTTTTTATATTTACTGTCTACCACACCGTCTAGCAGCATGTATTCAGCCGATAGCGTGAAGTTGCTGTATTTGTAATTACCGTCTGGTGCCCATTTCCAAACAAAATCAGCCCCGTAAAGGTTCGCACCTGTCACTGCTGCGCCATGATGGTGATCGTGATCATGCTCTTCTTCATGACCGTGGTCGTGATCTTCGAATTCTTTAACCTTGCCGTTTTCGTTGCGCAGGTAACTTAAACCAAACTGCCAACTTGAAGATTCGGAGAAGTCATTCCCAAGCTTCAGCGTCGTGGTGTACACGCCAACTTCAGAACCATCTTCGACAGAAGACATTTTGCTACCACTAAGCGCTTCTACACCAAATTTTACGTAAAGGTCGGTTGGCAACACGATGTTTGCACGTACACCATCATCGTAGTAGTGCGAGCCAAGGAAAGTACGATAAGCAATTGGACGCTCGACAAAGCTATCGGTGTGCATGTGTTGGTTGTTCAGGTAACCAAAGTCAGATAGGAATCGGCCAGCGCGCACATTTACACCATATGGCAATGCCAAAGTTTCGATGAATGCCTCTTCAAGCTCTAATTCTGTCTCATCACCGTGACTTTCAAGAACCGCGGTCAATGCACCGTAAAACTTGTCGTCGATATTCGATGAGAAGTTTAATTCCGTATGGCCTAGACCAAAGCCTTCTTCGCGCTCAGAATTATGACGTTGGCCATCTTGGTAGTAGCCATCAACAACAACACCAATCTGTGGGTTCGATAGTGTGTCGGCAAAAACAGGGGATGCAAAAATGCTACCGATCACGAGAGACACCAATTTCTTATTCACTACTTTTTCCTTTTTGTTATGTTATAACATTTAATTTTGCGATGTTATAATATAACAATTCTCATTACACAAGCAGAAATTTAAATTAGGTTCCGATTTCCTGTTCGTACTCAATCCATGAATTAGGCTATCAACAAATGAATCAATTGATGTTTTTTAAACGTATACTAATGAGAATTAGTAATTAAATAAGTAACGGAATTTCAATATGTTGAATATGGATTTTTCAAAAAGAATCGTGATAGATACTGCTCAACAGGAATGGATCGCCAGCCCTTCCAAAGGTGTGTGGCGTAAACCTTTGGAACGAGAAGCCAAAGAATCAGGGCACACCACCAGCGTCGTTAAATACGAGCCAAATTCGCACTTTTCGACTCATCCTCATCCTCACGGAGAAGAAATATTAGTGCTCGAGGGAGTATTCTCTGACGAATACGGTGACTACCCTGCTGGCACTTACCTTCGTAACCCTCCAGGAAGTCAACACGCACCATTTAGCAAAGAAGGCTGTGTGATTTTAGTTAAACTAAATCAGTTCGAATCTGAGGATCTTGAAACAGTTCGCATTAATACAAACCAAGCGAGCTGGCAGAGTGGTGTCGGTGGGTTGCAAGTCATGCCTCTGCATCATTTTGAGCACGAACATGTCGCGTTGGTTAAATGGCCAAAAGGTGAGAAGTTTCAACCACCCCGTCACTTTGGTGGTGAAGAAATTTTCGTATTGTCAGGAGAGTTTAGAGACGAGCTAGGTACCTATCCCGCTCTCTCTTGGATCCGAAGCCCACATATGAGCGAGCATTTTCCTTTTGTAGAGCAAGAAACGATCATTTGGGTAAAAACTGGTCACCTGCCGCTCCAAGCTCCTGCTCAGCACTCCTAATGTTTGCACACTTGGCATCGTCCATTGGAACTAAAATCGGCCCGCAATTTACGAGCCGATGATCATTTCGTCACTAAGAACCCATTATTCGCGAGTGGAGCCAGTCTTTGAGCTCAGCCCGGTTATGTTTTAACACGTTCATTTCGTGATCATCAATCGGGCTTCCTTGAAGTTCTAGTACGCGGATTTCCTTATCTAAAGCATTGTAGTTTTTAACGGTTTCAGCAAATGATGCATCGTTTTCGGTAAGCTGAGTAATGGTATCCAAATGTTCTGGGAATTCATGAGTTAATGAGTGATTTTCACCTAACATAGAGACCTCTTGGCTATTATTTGAGTACAAAACAGTGCCTAATTTTTGAGCACCACATGTATAACCGTAGCATCTAATGAGACGTTAATTCGTCGCACCGTCCACAAAAAGAACAACAAAGTTATTTTCAATTTTTCCTAGAAAGTGTTTTCTTTTTAGTCTCAATAGTCGAATGCAAAAGATGCCACTATGATCGTTCTATAATAACCCTCAACAATGAGAGCGATCATGCGAAAGACAATTCTAGTTACTGGATCTACTGACGGTATTGGTTTAGAAACCGCGAAAATGTTAATTAACCGTGAACAACACGTAATAATCCATGGCCGGAATATAGAGAAAATTCAACAAGTTGAGCAAATTTTGAGGGAGATGAAAAGTGGTAAAGTTGAAAGCCTTGTTGCTGATTTATCCTCTCCCAATGCGGTAAAACAGATAGTGATGGAGATAACAGAACGGTTCAATCGTTTAGACGTCATCATTAACAATGCTGGTGTGTACGCAACACCAAATCCAAGAACTAAAGAGGGTCTTGATGTACGCTTCGCAGTCAACACCATTGCTCCCTACTTACTCACTAGAGAGCTATTGCCGTTGCTCGGTGATACGGGTCGTGTGGTTAATTTGTCTTCAGCTGCACAAACAACAGTAAACACTAGCGCTTTAGTCGGTAATAAACCATTGTCAGATGGCGAAGCATATGCCCAAAGCAAATTGGCATTAACGATGTGGTCACGAGCAATCGGACTAAAGCTTAAGAACACTGGCCCTATGTTGGTATCAGTAAACCCAAAATCATTCCTAGGTAGTAAGATGGTTAAAGATGCTTATGGGGTTGCTGGTGGTGATATCCGCTTAGGAGCAGATATTCTAACTCGCGCTGCGCTATCAGAAGAGTTTGCTCAAGCGCATGGTATGTACTTCGATAATGACATTGAAGCATTCGCGCCCCCACACCCTGATGCATTAGATCAGAGCAAAACACAGCAGATAATTGATAGTATTGAATTAATCCTAAGCAAACTCTATTAATAACAATTAAGAATTATCTTGAGGTTCGTTTTTATTCGGACCTTAAAAACAATGTATTCGATAATTGAAACTTATTATCACTTTTCCGCAAACTCCCAATAAGGTGGCGTGCCATAGTATTCAGCAAAGTAATCAATAAAAGCACGCACCTTAGGCGCAATTAAACGAGAGCTTGGGTACACAGCCCAAATCCCAGCATCCATCGCTAAAGGGTGATCTTCGAGTACTTCCACTAGCTGACCACTTTGTAATTCTTGATAAACACTCCAAACCGAGTTGATAGAAATACCTAACCCGTTTACCGTCGCGTCTCTCATCGCATCACCATTATCGGTTTTAAAACGACCAGAAGTTCTTACATTGAACATTCCATCTTTTGTATTGAATGACCAATTATTCATTCCAACTAAGTTAATACATTCATGATTCGCCAAGTCTTGGGGCTTGTTAGGTCTCCCAAATTGTTCAATATAATCTGGTGATGCAACGATAATACGACGATCTGGCGCAAGCTTTCTTGCAACCAATGAAGAATCTTTCAACTCAGCGACACGAATGGCGACATCAAAACCTCCCTCAACCAGATCAATAATGGAATCAGAAAATCGGCAGTCCACGGTTAACCCTGGGTAACGCGCCATAAAACCTTTTAATGCGGGCACAATATGCAAGCGACCAAAAGTTGCAGAGGCGGTTATACGTAATACTCCCGTTGGCGCACTCTGCCCTGAGCCAACAGCTCCCCTTGCTGCCTCCACTGTTGCAAGGACCTCCTCCGCGTGAGGTAAAAAAGCCTGCCCCTCTTCAGTTAAGGAAACTTTGCGTGTGGTGCGATGAACTAAACGAACTCCTAAGCTGTCCTCAAGTTTATTGATGTGTGCGCTAGCGACAGCAGGAGAAAGTCCAAGCTCCTGACCAGCCATGCTGATGTTGTGTGTCGAAGCCAAACGGACAAATAGCTTTACATGATCGATGTTCATTTAATTTTCAATTATTTGTAAAAAATCACCATATAGAGCTTAGCATTTTCTTCCTTACGGATAGTAAATAAATACTCCAATTAGAAAAAGCTGATGGGCAGATAGAAGTCCAGCTCAAACGCCTCATCATGGCTAAGGAAATGGTTTTTCTGATAGTGAACATAAGCGGGTGTAGAACGCTGCTTAAAGCCTGAATTCGGCAACCACTTCTCTAACACCATACTCAATTGAGGAAGAAGCTCTCCATATACGCCTGTTAAGCGAAAAACAGCATGCAAACCACCCGGAATCGTCATTTGATTCACGACACCGCGTACTTTAAGCGGCTTATCAATCGCCATACAAGCCACATAGCGACACTTATCTAGCTCGACCCAAGCGGGGTTGGAGTGATGCAAACCATATTGAACCGAAAAGTCCCGATTCTCAGAGCTTGCCCACGCCTTCAAAATCAGCCACGCATTGCGAATGGAACGGCTATAACCCTCATGCCGCACATAAGCCGCAAAGCGTTGTGGAACCTCCATAATTTTAGGTTCTGGCAACTCGCGTTTAGCAACCCGATGATAACCCGCAGCCACTTCCGGATCTTTTAGATACGGCTTTTCTGCGACTTGTAAATCATGCTTTCGCCACGCACCAGGAGACATAGCGAACGTTGCTTTAAACGCTCGGCTAAAAGAAGATACCGAGCTAAAGCCGCACTTGTTAGCAATGTCTAACACCGATGAGCTGGTATCAAACATCAGTTGATTGGCGGCGTATTCCATTCTTGTTCGACGGATATATTGATGGACAGACTCCCCTACCACATCTTTAAAAATACGATGGAAGTGCTGTTCAGAATAGGCTGCTACATCTGCTAGCTCTTTAGCCGATAAATCTCTGCTAATGTCCTGGTGAATGTAAAACAGCACGTCATTGATTCTGGAAACTTGTTGATGGCTCACGGAGTAAACTTTCGCTTAAATAGCATAAATGGACATATTTAACAGCATAAATGGACACACCAAGCTTGGCAATTTACCTATACTATTTCTGACATAAAAAAAGACAATTACGAGAAGCACAGCACATGGAAATCGCACAGTCATTACAACAAACTAAGTCATCCTACATCCGAGAGATCCTCGCAGCAGCGAGCGATAAGAACGTCATTTCTCTTGCAGGTGGCTTGCCGGACGAAAAAACCTTCCCGATCGACTTAATGAAACCGACGCTCGAAAACCTCGCTAATATGCCAGAGGTGTTTCAATATGGCGCAACAGCAGGCTACGCCCCGCTACTTAACTTTTTGACCGATTATTACCAGCTGCCGGAATCTCATTTGGCTATGATCACAACGGGCTCTCAGCAAGGGCTAGATTTGATTGCGCGTGCGTACGTAAATCCGGGCGATAAAGTGGTGATGGAAGCACCGAGCTACCTTGGTGCTATGCAAGTATTCGGTCTAGTGCAAGCCAACATCGTGACCGTTTCACAAACCGAGTGTGGCCCAAACCTTGAAGAACTCGAACAGTGCTTTGCCACGCAGCAACCAAAAATGTTCTACGCCGTACCCGATTTTCACAACCCAACGGGCGTATGCTGGGCGCTAGAGACTCGCCAAAAAGTTGCCGAGCTTTGTATACAATACGACGTGGCGTTCATTGAAGACGCACCATACCGCGAGCTGCGTTTTTCTGGTGAAGCGCTTCCACTGGTTTCGGACTTCTGCCCACAGCACTCCATCGTATTGCGCTCTTTCTCCAAAATAGCTTCACCAGGCTTGCGTATTGGTGTAGTTACGGGCAAGAGTAGCTACCTTGAGCCACTCATCAAAATTAAACAAGGTGCCGATCTGCACTCTAGTATTCCTATGCAAGCTTTGCTGCATGGCCTGCTCCAACATGACAACTTCGAAACGCACATTTCAACCATCTGTGCGCTTTACAAATCACGTTACGATGTCATGTTTGCTGAACTACAAAAACAGCTGCCAGAAAGTTGCGTACTCAAACCCGTCGATGGTGGTATGTTCGTTTGGGTCGAGATTCCAGAATGTGACACCTTCGAACTGGCGAAAAACCTTCTCGCAAACTGGGTTGCTGTAGTGCCTAGCCCGGTCTTTTATCCAGAAGGTTCAAAGGTAAAAGCCGCTCTGCGTCTTAACTTTACCAATGCCACACCAGAAGAACTGACGACAGCTGTCTCTCGACTCGCGGATGTCCTCAACACGTTGTAATTGAACGCGAGTGTAAGAACCTGCCTTTGAGATTCAAAAAAAGTCTCAAAGGCAGCATCAAAAAAGTTCCCCAAAAAAATTTATATTTTTCCTTCAAATCAACTCTCTACAGTAAGTGCCTGTTTTCTCTTGAACCTCTCACTCATATAAAAATGAGAACTCAATCACGTATTTGATGGTTAGAAAAGTTACGTCTATCTTTCAGTCAAAGACATCAACTTCGCAGCGTTAATGCTCTCAATTTCAGACACTTTATCAATCGTGGCTTAGCGGTTGATAAACGACTAAAAAAGCATCTGTGGGCATACCCACTACGAAGGGTTGACCAGAACCATTCTGAATGTCGCGAGCCAATCTTTTGATTGGCAATTACGTCAGTGAATCGCACCAAATGACAGAGGGGTTATCAGGATGAATACTCGAACCACGACAGGACTCGTCACCATCGGCTGGTCCGTTACACTTTCACTTTTTACCGCATTCGCCGTGTATGCCAATACGTCGCCAAACTGTAGTGACGTATTAGCGGGCAACACAACTGCCGCATCGCAAAAAATGATGGTTTTATTGGGCGAAGACATCACCAAATCCAACCGTATCACTACGGTGATTCCAGCCGAAAACAATCCATTTGTGACCGAAGAACTGGTTTCGGTTTCTAACGACGTATCGCCAAACGGTCGTCTTTCACAAAAGAGTTTGGAAGAGATTCGGAAAGTCCGCTCAAATCTAGAGAAAGCAGCACAGGAAGTAAGCCGATTACAGGGCACTTTTGAAGTGGCTTTCATCAGTTTGATTGATGGTTACTGCCAATTTTCTAATCATAAACGTACTCAACATGCCAAAATCGACTTTGACCATTTGGAAGGCCTCACTTTGTATTCAATCCCCGCTTTAATAGCAATGGTCGATCAGTCGTACTACATGGCAAAGAATCGAATCGCTAATGAGCAGAAACAGTTAAGCGACATTGAAAAAGAGAAACAGAGGCAGAAACAGCAAGCAACCGCGGCTGCAGCCGCTCGTTACCAAGACGGTAACGTACTCGTAAGAGTCGAGAACTTTGATGGCGCTAATGTGACATTTTCCGTTACTAACATTGGTTCACAAGGATCATTGCAACCAAATTTCAACTCGTTTAATGCATATCGCACAGAAAGTGGAGAATTAATCTACAAGTCAGAATCTTTATTACACCTGGCGGATACTGCAGGTAACACACTTGAAACAATGGGTATCGCTGAGCTCTCATCACAAGGTGGAAGTGACATATCGATCTCTCCTGGAGAAACCCGAAAATTCGTTACTAGCATTGCTTCAGAAGTCGCGCCACATACACAGTTGAGCTTAGAGTTTCCAGCCAAAGTACTTAATACCGAGCGAGACTTTACGTTGTCGTTTTCTGATACATCAGCGGTGGCGACAGCAAACGTCAATTAACGCAAAGTCGCCAGTATTTGTAGAACGCATCAAAGACAGGCGAGCAGCGCCTGTCTTTCAATTATGAGCAAGAAAATCGCTACTGTTTGCACTTGTAAGCATTTGCAAACATCGTCACTGACGTAGAAAAGCTCAACGGTTGATACAAGTACAAGGTATCTGCGCCTAAATCCGCCGCCTTGATGCGCATTTGGTTTAGCGTCCCCCAAACCATGTCTTTATCTGCGTGAAACCAGTAGTCGTAAAAGTGTCCTTCTGAGCCGATCACGGTACCCATTAGTTCACAGTTTTCAATCGCATTCACATTGTCCCAAAGCACCTGTACTTGCTCAGATTCTTGAGTTGGGGACGTCACACATCCCGTTAATGATGCCGCTAACGCGAGAGTCATCACTCGCTTTTTCATACTTATATCGCCAAAATTTTTCATAGATGGCAGATTTTATGAATGGCTGATGTGATGACTAGCAAAAACTTTTTATCGCGTGTTCAAGCAGAATTAATGGACAACGGAAAAGATCCAAAAGGTGATCATGCAGCTAGCGAGCAAAAGCCTAATCACTCAGACCTAGCAATAAAGCTGTATCTGAGATACAACAGTAACGATTAAATAGCCGCGAGGGATAGAGTTTGGTTGCTAAAAATAAGCTAATTCGCTACACAGCTACGGAAGTCGCTGATGCATTTGACAAAGAAGATGAGCTCATTAAACAAGTTCAGTCCAACCAACTCTCGCAAGTGCTATTGCTTTGGCAAGTAAAAAGTCCAACGCTCGTGCTTCCCGCGGGTAAGAAATGGCCAGTGTCTAATGAGTTAGAACATGCGTTAAATACGTCTGGCTGGAAGCTCTTTTCTCGTAAAACCGGTGGTGCCCCAGTCCCTCAGGTGCCAGGTATTATCAATCTATCCCACATTTACCACTGGCCAGAAGGCGAGCCTTACAACATCAAAAAAGCGTATCTCGATTTATGTGCAATATTAACGGTTTTCTTTAAACAGCTCGGCGTGAAAGTGGATGTTCATGCTACGCCTTATTCCTACTGCGATGGCGAGTACAACCTCAACATTGGCGGGCAAAAAGTCGTGGGAACCGCGCAGCGTGTTTTACTTAAAAAAGGCGGCGGACAAGTGGTATTGTCACAAGCATGCATTCTGATTGATGCCGACGTCGAGAAGATTGTCGAACCAGTACGAATGTGTAATCAGCTTTGCGGTCACAGCGATGATATTCGTGGTGATGTCCACACACCGCTCTTCCATCATGTATCCGACCGCCCATCGGTAGATTCGCTCTTTCAGCAATTGACGAGTGCGTTTTTAACGCATGCAAAAGCGGAGTAATGAAAGGAGCAAGCCTCCCCCACACTCCGAACAGCATTTGATAAACTAAAACTGCATACCGTGATAGCGATGTAAGAATGGGCATCGCCAACGTAAAACCATTCAATCGATCGACCAAACCAGTTATCAGTTTTGCCTGCCAAAAAGAAATGAGATCCAGTTCAAATATTTATCCATGACGGAATTAGTTGAAGCCTGCGCGTAAAAGCCTCAGAATGTCGCACTTTTCGCACCGATTTGTTTTCGGCGCGTTGTTATCTAACTCTACAATTGAGAATCATACATATGGGTTTTACCTCGTTAGGTCTATCTGCTCCAATCCTTAAAGCTATTCAAGAGAAAGGCTACGACACCCCTTCGCCAATTCAGGCAAAAGCAATTCCTGCTATTTTGGAAGGGAAAGACGTAATGGCAGCAGCGCAGACTGGTACAGGTAAAACTGCAGGCTTTACGCTACCGATTCTTGAGCGTTTATCGAACGGCCCTCGCGTTCGTGCTAACCAAGTTCGAGCACTGATCCTAACGCCAACACGTGAGCTTGCAGCTCAGGTGCAAGAAAACGTGTTTATGTACGGCCGTCATCTTCCACTAAGCAGTGCGGTTGTTTTTGGTGGTGTGAAGATCAACCCGCAAATGCTGCGTCTTCGCAAAGGTGCGGATGTGTTGGTAGCAACACCAGGCCGCCTGATGGATTTGTACAACCAAAATGCAGTGAAGTTCGACCAACTAGAAGTTCTGGTACTGGATGAAGCTGACCGCATGTTGGATATGGGCTTTATCCGTGACATTCGTAAGATCCTAGCTCTGCTACCAAAACAACGTCAGAACCTACTGTTCTCGGCGACTTTCTCGGATGAGATCCGCGATCTTGCGAAAGGCTTGGTGAACAACCCGGTTGAGATTTCAGTGAACCCGGCAAACTCGACGGCGAGAACGGTTGAGCAAAGCATCTACCCAGCAGACGTGAAGAAAAAAGCACCGATGTTGGTTAAATTGATCAAAGACGGCGATTGGAAGCAAGTGCTGGTGTTTACGAAAACGAAACACGGCGCAAACCGTCTAGCGAAGTTCCTGATCGAACAAAATCTACCGGCTGCTGCCATCCACGGCAACAAGAGCCAAGGCGCACGTACCAAAGCACTGGCGGATTTCAAATCGGGTGAAATTCGTGTTTTGGTCGCGACGGACATTGCTGCGCGCGGTATTGATATTCCGCAATTACCGCAAGTGGTGAACTTTGAGCTACCGAAAGTGGCAGAAGACTACGTTCACCGTATTGGTCGTACTGGCCGCGCGGGCGAAGTAGGTAAAGCGATTTCACTGGTGTGTGCGCTAGAAGCATCTGAGTTGTTTGCGATTGAACGTTTGATTCAAGAAGTACTACCACGTAAAGAGTTGGAAGGTTTTGCGCCAACCAATGTGGTGCCAGAATCTAAACTGGATACTCGCCCAATCAAACCGAAAAAACCTAAGAAGCCGAAAAAACCAAAAGCGCCAAATGCTGCAAGTGAAAACGCCCCAGCAGCCGAAAAGAAAGCAGGCAATGGTGCAAACAAACCTAAACGTCGCTTCAACGGTGGTAACAACGGCAACAAAAACAGCACCAACCAAGGCGGTGCGGGCAAGCCTAAAGGCAACCGTGAAGGCCAAGGTCGTGCAAACAGCAAACCAGATGACCGCAAACCTAACGGCAACAAGCCAAATGGCAATAAACCGAATGGAAATAAACCAAACGGTAATAAGAGTGGCAACGCTGGTAAACCGTCAGGTAACCGCAAGCCAAACAATGCTAAACCTGCAGGAAACAAACCGTCAGGTCAGCGCCGTAAACCTCGTCCGCAGGCGGCAAACTAACCTGTAAACGGCCCCCGATAGCAAATACAACAAAGCCGCTGATAATCTCAGCGGCTTTGTTTTTCTTAGAACACAGTTTTTAGAACGCAGCTTTGTTAAAACAGCCTACATTAAAGGTGTGATTCGAATATCTGCGATTTGCGCTTCGTTTTTTTCACCCTCAATACCACCAGCGTAAATGTAGGTTTCATTCGATTTGAGGTAACTCATATTGAAGTGGTCCTTCAGCGCGATCTGATAGGTTTTCCCCTGCTCCAACGTCACTTCAATTGGCGTTGAGTAACGCATACCTTGGTTTTCACCAATATGGCCCATCTGCAAGTAACCTTGACCAACCACTTTACCTGCATCATCCAATACCTCTAACAATTTCACGGTGTTCGTGATGCCAGTATTAAGTTGCCCCAGGTTATTGTTGTACCAAGCATCGAACTGGTAAGTGCCCGTTACAGGAGCTGTAAACGACTCTGCACCTTTTACGATGGCACTCTCTTTGCTCACCGTAACCACTGAGACATTGTCTTTGAGTGGCTGATATTCGCCATCAAGTTTGATGCGGATCTCTTCACCGACACAAACTGGTTGGCTCGGATTAGAGCGGAAACCTTTATCGTTAATGCTTTCAGCCAAATAACACGCAAAACCTGTTGGCGTATCGGAATAAGATTGAGCAATCACGTTCTTTTGAATCAGCTCGCCATTGCGATACAAGTTCACGTTGTACTTGCTCATCACGTCAATCGAAACCGAATTATCAACGCTTTTTACCACCAATGTTGGCTCTTGCGGAGAATAAACGCGGCTATCTTCACTCACATACGGTTTCACCCCAGAAACTAAAGTAATGCTGCTATCTACATTCACAAGCGCGCCCAGTGTCACGTGGAAATGCCCCTCTTCGTCCATCGTGACATTTTCAACTGGGTAGTAACCTGTTTCATCTTTGCTTACTTCAGGCAAGTCAATCGTTACCGAGTAGTTCTTTCCTTTGAAGGCAAAGTTTTCCAACGTGATTTGTTCAGACTGAGCCAACAAGTTATTGCGCACCCAACTTGTGATAAATGGCTTCACTTCCAACTTACCTGTTTCGGTATGGATGCCAAATAGGGTCTCTACCACCATGTTCAAGTAGCCACCCACAGACCAAAGCTGACGCTGAGAGTTAATCACTGGGCCATCCAAGCTCGGATCTTCGCCATGATCACTATGGATGATGAATGACTTACCAGAAAGCCACTCTAAGTTTTCCATGTTGGATAAATTGGTCGCTGTACCACGAACCAACGATTGAATGGCATTGTTCGCTGCTGCCACGTTTTGTGTTTGATGCGCGGCGCGCAAGCTGTACGCGGTAACAAATGGCCAAATTGCGCGGTTATGGTACACAGGCACGTCTGGTTGTTGAGGGAAATAAACCGGCACGCCAAACTCACTGTGTGGGTAATTGGCCATGATTTGTTTCGCCTGCGCATCACTTGCCACACCACTGATGATCGCCAGTGCTTCGCCCAACATGTCATATTTGTCGACCGCGATGTCTTTGCCATTATCAAACAAATAACTTACGTACATACCGCGTTCGGCATTCCAAAACTGCTCGTTGATAGCGGTTTTTAGCTGTGCAGCCCACTCGGTGTATTTGACCGCGTTGGTTGAATCGTACTTCTCTGCCAACTTAGCCGCGAGCTGAATCGCGCGGTAGTGAACCACGTTTGTCGATAACGCTTTGCTGCTACCAATCGCATTGACATCGTTTGGCGTCCACGTTGAATACGTTTGCTCACGCCAATCAAGGAATGATTGCTCACCAGTGTATAAACCAGATTTCGCATCAAAAGCCGCCAGGCGATCGGCTTCAAGTGTATTACTGATCGCTTTGTAAGCGCGCTCGGCAAATTGGTTGTACTCTTCCCCATCTAATGCCGAAAGTAAGCGTTCAGCACCAAGCGCCCAAGTCGTGCGATCGGTACTGATTGGCCAACTGCCGCCAGTGCCCGTGTCTTGCACAATCTGCTCGCCATCGTATTGCTGATCGGTCGTGTCGCGGAAAGCAGACAATTTGAAATTCAAACCATTTTGCACCCGAGTTGGATTCATCAATGCAAGCGAAAGGTCTGCTGCGTACGCTAAATCACGCGTCCATACGTAATGCCACTTCGCGCCCGTCTCAAAAACTTCCGCTTTGATTGGGTTGTTGTAGTTGTAATTGCCGTCTTTGATTTCAGAAACGGCAAGCTGGTCTAGCTCTTTCATCGTCAACGCAAACAACGCGTCAAACGCGACATCACCCGACACCACTCGCGGCCCTGTTTGCTCATTAATCACTAAGCCTTGGTCGAGCGCATCACGCAATTCTGTCGTCGTTGAAATACCAAATTCACGCAGTTCAGCTTTAGGATCTTTCACCGAAAAAATCACGGTATCACTCGAGTCATCGTAATTGGCGAACAGTTTCACTTCTTTGCTCTGATGCCCTTCATGCACCATTGCAGGGTCGAGAATCGCATCAGAGTAGTATTTTTCCGCTTCTTCTTGCGTTGCTTTCGTCACAGTCATTGTCGCGCGACTTTCATCGGCAAAGCTCACAGAAAACTTGTAATACCCTTTGTCTTCAAACGTGATCTCAGAGTTGCAATCATCGTTCATACACGCTTCATTCGTGTCCGGTTTTGGCTGGTACTCCTGAGCTTTATCGAACGCCGCGGGCTCCTCAAAATAGGTGTATTGGATCTGCCAACCCGGATCAGCAATCTTGAACTGATTACTACCTCGAGCGACGCGCAGTACGGTTTCGTACTCGTTATTACCCAAATAGTTTAGCTTGGCATGCTCTGCCGTGCCCCAATCCCCATTTAAACCACGTAAATATAAGTCGGCTGAAATAATTGGTTTGTCGACCGGCACTGGCGCATCAGAAGAATCTGACCCACATCCAGCAAGACCAATACAAGACGCGACAGCAAGCGCAATAAAACTCGGTTTCATGTTCATCCCTTAGATTGTTGTTTTGGCGACAGTCTAAAGAACACCTTTTTGAGGGGAAAATAGGAAGTCAGGAGCGAGCTATAGATAACATCTATACGTTAGACCCCAACAGTGATGTAGATCTATGAAATGCGCATAATTTCAATCAAATGAGATTATAGATTTGTGATTTATAAATGAAATTGTGCAAAATACCCCTCGTTCTTAGAGGGGAAAGAAAATGGACAAATCTCTGCAGCAATTTTTACTGGTTGCACGCTGCCAAAGCATCAGTGCTGCGGCAAGAATGGCAGGGTTAAGCCAGCCAACGGTAACAAGCAATTTAAAGAAGCTGGAAGAGAATCTCGGCGTGACGCTGTTTGAACGTCACCCTAATGGCATGGTATTGACCGAATACGGACGCATCCTCTATCGCCATAGCAACGCGATGCAGCATGAATACAACCAAATGATGCAAAGCATTGATGAACGGAAACAATACCAAGTCGGAAAAATTAAAATGGGTACTGGCGATGCGTGGTGGCCGCTGTTCGTCCAAAAAGCACTCAATGAACATCTGACCAAGCAGCCTTCGGCATCTACGCACGTCGAATTTGGCAACCACTTAGGCTTGATGGATTCATTAATCAACGAACAGATTGAATTCTTCATCGGCCACGAGATTGTCGGCTTGTCGTCTAAATGTGATGTTACGTTTATTCCGCTATTTCAAACGGTTGATGCCTATTTTGTTTCCCCAAACCACCCACTTCTAGGGAAAACCGTCACCGAAGATATGCTGCACGAATACCCAGCTCTTTCGGTCACTTATGATGCTAAGAAATTCGCTCACGTCATCGATAACCCAATCCCGAAGCAAAATGAACGCGAAAGGCAGCAACTGGATGACAGACCGACTTACGAAGTGGATTCTCTGCTCGCCAGTATTGATGTACTGAAAGAAAGCGTCGCGGTGATGTCTTATACCGGGCACCTCAAACCGTATTTGGAATCCTTTGGCTTACGATGCTTAACCATGGAAAACGAACCAAACCCTGGCACCGTCGGGATTTATCGCCACCGCCGAGAAACCTCTGAATCGCATCTAGATCTGATTGCTGGCATCACTCAGCGCGCTAAATTGCTCAACTAGAAAGTCCAAAAACAGGCGAACTCTTTTCGGTTGATATTGGCGGCTTTGATAAATGACATGTAGATCCGCTTCAGCGCCTTGCGAAAAGGCGCTGAAGTTTTTCATATACCCATCCAAAACCGTTACTAAACGTTGTTTTTTGAGGTCTTGCTGAATATCTAAAATCGATTTCAACGCAATCCCCGCACCGTCCAACGCCCATTGTCGAATCACTTCACCATCATCAGAAAATCGCTTTGGCGTGACCGTGATCGATTGGTGAGACTCTTCATCTTTAAAGTGCCACGTTTTTAATTCTTCATTGCTGCGCACCATGGCTAAGCAGCGATGGTCCGCGAGATCTTGTGGACAGTTTGGGACACCTTGCTTCGACAAATAGTCAGGTGATGCGCACAGCACGCGTTGACTCGACGCCAGCCTGCGCGAAATGAGATTGCTGTCCGCTAACTCGCCATAACGAATCACCAAATCGAGCCCCGATTCAGCCAAGTTCGATAAATTGTCATTAAGATAAAGATAAGGCGTCACATCCGGATATTGCTCAGAAAAAGCCGACACCATCGGCGAAATAATTTGTTTGCCAATATCTCGTGGAGCTGAAATTTTCAACGTTCCGCGCACTTGCGAAATACCCGTTTGCAGCAAGTTTTCCGTCTCTTTCACGCTATCAATGATGTTAAGACAAGCTTGATGGTACATTGCCCCTGCGTCCGTGAGTGATACGTGGCGTGTGCTTCGGTTGAGCAGCTTTACGCCATAGCGTTCTTCTATCGCTTGCAGCCTTGCCGTTACCGTCGCCGGAGACAAACCTAACGCCCTTCCCGCCGCCGCCAGACCTTGATGTTTAACGATGCTGACAAACAACGTCATATCCGAAAACTTATCCATCTTCGTGCTCTTATTATTTGGAAAAACTGAATAATCAATTTAGATATTACCCAATTATCAAATTAAGTCGAATCCATATACTGACCCTATCGACATTGTTTAGACCCAGAACGTTATGTGACAGGGAAAAGTTAAACGCCGTAACGCTGTACAACGCACAACAACACGCCCTGCCCAGCCAAGAGATAGGAAACAAAAAATGAAACTGTACATTTATGAACATTGCCCCTTTAGCGCCCGCGTCCGTTTTGTTGCAGGCATGCTGAATATTAAGCTGGATGTCATCAACATTGCTTATAACGACGAGAGCACCACCACAAACCTCATCGGCGCAAAACAAGTTCCTCTTTTGATCAAAGACGATGGTGAAGCCATGGCGGAAAGCTTAGACATCATCAACTACTTCCTTGAATTGGCATCTTCCAGCGAAAACAGCCAACCCTCCAAACCGGTTTTAGACTGGCAAAAACAAGCGTTTTTACCGCTACAAAAAGTCGGGTATCCGCGTTGGTCAAACATGACGTTACCGGAATTTGCAACAGAAACCGCTAAACAAGCATGGCGTGCAAAAAAAGAAACCGAAGCGTTAAATTTTGAAGCTTTGATTAACGATACACCTGCGATTGCGAAAGAAGTCGCCGCTTTGATAGAACAAACCAAACCCTTGCTCAACCTAAGTTCAGAAAAGCAAACGTCACTGGTTGATCAAGCCATTATGTTTTCCATTCTACGCGGCTTTTTCAGTGCGCCCGAAGTGCAATGGGATCCAGCCGTACTTCACTGGATGGCAATCGCTCGTAAAGCAACCAACGTGCCTGTACTTATCTAAGGAGCGCAACATGCAACAAAGAACAAATAAGCTGTTTGAGCCAGCTCAACTGAAATCGTTGTCACTACAAAACCGTATTGTCATGGCACCAATGACTCGCGCACGCACCACTCAGCCGGGCAACATCCCGAATGAGATGATGGCAACGTATTATCAACAGCGCGCTTCTGCCGGGCTGATCATTTCCGAAGCCACGCAAATTTCGGACGATTCTCAAGGCTATTCGTTCACCCCTGGCGTTTACACCGATGCGCAAGTGGCGGGCTGGCAAGGTGTGACCCAAGCGGTCAAATCACAAGGCGCAGCGATGTTTTGTCAGCTATGGCATGTGGGCAGAGTGTCTCACCCAACATTCCAAAATGGTGAACAGCCTATCGCGCCATCTGCGCTCGCTCCGGTAGAGACGCAAGTTTGGATTGCAGATGAACAAGGCAACGGCAATATGGTCGATTGTGTTGAGCCTCGCGCCATGACACAAGCAGATATCAACCGAGTTGTCGGTGATTTCGCGAACGCAGCCAAACGCGCCATTGAATCGGGTTTTGATGGTGTAGAAATCCACGGCGGGAATGGGTATCTGATCGATCAGTTCTTAAGAACCAACTCAAACCATCGAACAGACAACTACGGCGGTTCACGAGAAAATCGTATCCGTTTTCTTATCGAAGTAGTGGAGGCAGTTATCGCCGCTGTTGGTGCGCATCGAGTTGGAGTGAGATTGGCACCATTCATTACCTTTAAAGATATGGACTGCCCAGATATCGTGCCAACGATCTTAGAGGCATCAAAACAGCTACAGGAGCGCGACATTGCCTACTTGCACTTGTCCGAGGCCGATTGGGCCGATGCACCAACGATTCCAGAGACGTTCCGAATCGAACTTAGAAAGCGCTTTCGCAACGCTATCATTGTCGCAGGTCGCTACAATCCTCAACGAGCAAACGAAGTGTTAGAGAAAGGCTACGCGGATCTTGTCGCATTCGGACGGCCATTCGTAGCAAACCCAGACTTAGTCTCTCGCTTGCAACATCACCATCCGTTGGCAGAACTCGATGGCTCAACGTTGTTTGGCGGAAACGAACGAGGCTACACCGATTACCCTGCTCTGCAACAGGAATGCGCAGAACAGGCCTAACAAAAAAGCCCCAACCTAGCTGCTACGGTTGGGGCTGTCACCAAACTAAAATTGGTTTTAGCTAGCTTAATCTGGCTAAGAGTTAAATCACTTCTAACGCGCCGCTGCGCCAAGGTTCGATAACGACTTTGATGTGATCATTTGGCGTCATTAACTTTGTAAATGCGTCTTCGACACCATCGATTCCCACTTTGGCGGTGAGCATTTTCTGCCAAGGCAACTTATGTTCGGCAATCGCTTGTAGGCATTGCTCAAACTCGTGCGGTTGGTAGTAGTAAGAGAATCTCAAATCGAGCTCTTTTACCGTCGCGTACGCGTAGTTAATGATTGCGGGTGTCGTATGGATACCCGAGATGACGATTCGCGCTCGGGCAGGAGCGCGGCGCAGAAAATCGTCAATCAAGGTATGCTTGCCAACACACTCATAAATGACCAGGCGTGAATTCATCGCGTACTGCTCACCAACGGCGATCTCGTCTTCCTTGGTCGGGTTGATCAATCGATTTGCGCCAAACTCGCTGGCAAGTTGCAGCTTTTCTTCCTGAAGATCGACCGCAAGAATATTGCTGACGCCACGTTGTTTCAGTGCAGCAATCACCGCCAGCCCTATAGGGCCGCAACCGACAACCAGCGCTGTTTCTTCCGTTTCGATTTCACTGCGGTTGACCGCGTGCAAACCGACCGCTAGTGGTTCGGTTAATGCCGCCGCCTCAGACGGCATTCCGTCTGGCACAGGTAGCAATAACGCTTCATCAAGCAGGAAATACTCAGAGTAAGCGCCATAAGTACCCGGAGTAACACCAACGCCCGCGCCATTTTGGCTGAGCAACATCGGCACTGAGGTGACTCGGCTACCAACGGACAACGTTTGCTGCGTATCGGCACCGTATTCGATAATTTCCGCACAGAACTCATGCCCCAACATCACTTGAGCGTGCTCACCGGCTTCATCAGGCATCAACCCGAGCTGGTGGAATACATCAAATACCTCATCCGCGTGTCGAGTAATGTGAAGGTCGGAGCCACAAATGCCACAAGCTAGACTACGAACCAACACTTGTCCCGCTGCAGGTTTGGGGATTTCGACTTGCTTCAGGCGGACACTACCATCCTGCATTATGATACTGTTCATCTGTTGCATGGGGTTACTCCGCTAGCTCATCGCTTAGGCCAGCAATCGCACCCGGTTTGATGTAGCGCGCAGTGAAGCCTTGTGCTTTCGCTGTTGCAATAACAACTTGCTCAATCCAACCTGCATCCATGATGTTGATGAAGTTACCCTCGTCGTCAAAGTTAATGTTCGCACCTTGGATCACCATAAAGCCATCTGCACCACCCGACTCTTCTGGACAGTGAAAGGTATGAATCGAACCACCTGGCTCATACAAATAACTACCAGCGGTTTGGACTTGATCTGGGTACTCAATGTAGTGCCAAGCACCACTCAGCGTATAGAAATGCACCACACCAGT
Source organism: Vibrio sp. YT-16 (assembly GCF_033337405.1). Taxonomy (NCBI): domain Bacteria; kingdom Pseudomonadati; phylum Pseudomonadota; class Gammaproteobacteria; order Vibrionales; family Vibrionaceae; genus Vibrio; species Vibrio sp. YT-16. The sequence goes on along the minus strand of NZ_JAWOQQ010000002.1, from coordinate 73,987 downwards.
GTGGAAGTGCTTAGGCAGAGTGATACCCGATTTGAACTTGGCGCGAATCACCCAAGTCCCGTTTTCTGGGTCAAGAAACAATGGGTAAACATCCACACCCGGTAGCGCGTCTTTGATGATCGACTCTTCATTGATATTAAGAGTTAATAAGAAATCTTGGTGCTGAATAACTTCTGGTAATGACATAACTTACATCCTCGCTATTGCTGTAATGTGGCGTACTCGCCTATCCCATAAGTGGGTACTTAAAATTCTCGAAACCGTCAGATGCGCTGATGGTACAACCGTTGATACAGTTGGCTTTCTCGCTGACCAGAAACGCCACCACATCAGCAATCTCTTCTGGTTGTGTGAAGTTTTGACGCATCTGTTCTTTGCGGATGTGGTCCCACAGGCCAATCTCTTCGTATTGCCTTAACATCGGAGTATCAACGCGTCCCGGAGCGACAGCGCAAACACGAATACCCAATGGTGCGAGTTCTAATGCGGCGCATTTGGTCATCATATCGACTGCGGCTTTACTGACGTTGTAGGTAAAGGTCATCTCAGACGCCATTCGTGCGTAAACAGAAGAAGTATTGAGGATCACGCCCGGCGTGCCTTGCGCTTGGAATTGTCTTCCAGAGGCAAGAATGCCGTAGTAAACGCCATTTTGGTTGACCTTAGAGATCGGCTCAAAATCGACAATTGGGTCGTGGTCAAGCAGAGGTTTCGGTGCACCGATGCCCGCGTTGTTGACCATGATGTCAAGCGAGCCAAACTGTTCAACCGCGCACTTCACCATAGCTTCAACTTGTTGGTAATCGGTGACGTCCGCGACAAAGGTTCCCAACTGCTTTGGGTCAAAACTTGTGTACATTTGCAGTGATTGTTCTGAAATATCGACAGCAAGCACTTTGGCTCCTTGCTCTCTCAGCTTTGCAATGATGGCTTGGCCAATTCCACCAGCTGCCCCAGTCACAATGGCCGTTTTATTGATAAGTTCCATACACCTTCTCATCCATGCTTTGTTGTTATCAAAATGTAACCTAGATCAACTCACTGACACTCACTTGACCTTTTGCGAAGTAAATTTGATACATTGCGACTTACAACCTGTTAACATTTAAAAATCGAGACATGTATATCGTACGAAGTGGCGCTGCCGATAAATTTGATAACTTGGTTTCCGAACTGGGGCAGAATCCGGTTGAGATTATGGCTGCCGTCGGGCTGTCTGCGGCGCAGTTTCGCAATCCCGATACGTATCTCGCCTACCCTAGGCTGGCTGAATTGCTGGAGGAAGCGGCTGCTCGTTGTCAGCAACCGCTGTTTGGCGTGTTGCTCGCCGAGCGTCAAAACCTACAGAGCTTGGGAGACTTACCAATGCTGGTTTCCCGGGCGCAAACGGTCGGTGAAGCCTTGGCGCGGGTGAATGATTTTCTCTATCTGCATTCGTCAGGGGTCACTCTCAACATGACGCCACAAGATGATTGGGTACGGTTGTCGCTCAATATTGATGTGCACAGCGAACGAGGTATCGCGCAGTTGATGCAGCTCAGTGTGTCGCATCTGGCGATGTTTATTGCCAGTCTGCTTGATATTGAAGCAAGTCACTTCGCGCTACATTTGACTCAACACGCAACATTGGAAGTAGAAAAAAGCAAGTTTGCCCAGCAGAACAAACTGCGTTTCGGTGATAAGTTTGACGGTATCCTACTTAAAGCGACTCTGCTTAACGCTAAGAACCACCAAGATGAAGACGCACTAGAGCGCCATTTTCAACAGCACCTCAAAGAGCTGCAAACCCGTTACCCCAACAATCTCAGTGACCAAGCAGCAAACATGATTGGCCGTTTGCTATCGACCGGAGAATGCAGCGTGGAGCGTGTCGCCAGAGCATTGGATTTACACCCGAGAATGCTGCAAAGCAAGCTAAAGCAGCAGGGCACGAGTTATCGACAGCTACTGCAGCAAGTGCGTCAGGATTTCGCCGAGCAGCGTTTAAGTGAGAATATTCAGAGTATTACCGATATCGCGTTGCAACTGGGCTATGCAGAAACTGCGGTATTCAGCCGCCACTTTCGCCGTTGGACGGGGAAATCGCCGAGACAATGGCGACAAGAAAAAACTCAGTTACAAACGTTTAAGCCCATCAGATAAAAGCATAAATAACCTATCGCTCAGACCAAAAAGTGTGAGGTGGGAGGGTTGGTATCGAGAATTTCAGCAATCACAGATAACCCGTGTTTGATGTAGCCTCGGTTTGTTTCTGCTCCCAAACTGATTCGCACGTAAGGCATTGGCTGATTTGTATCGAGAACAAACGGTTTATATCCCGTAATCTGCACCCCTGAACGCTTTGCCGAAGCAACCAGGTCATCGCTATTCCACTGCTCGGGTAGTCTCAACCAAATGTGCTGTCCATTCGGGTGCGAGCTATAAACATGCCCTTCTAAAGCGGCTTTTGCTATTCGTTGTCGCTTAGCAAACTCATTGACTTGAAAGCGAATAAGTCGATTTAACGTACCGTTCTCGATCCACAAATGAGCAACTTCAAATGGTAATGGAGTCGCAGACCAACTCGTTGCGGCTAAACGACCAATCGCGTGCTGCAAAAAATGACGTGGGACCGTCAGATAGCCAGTGCGCATGCCTGGCGCTACAACTTTGGTTAAACTGGTTACATAGAAAGCTTGTTCGGGTAACAATGTGGCAAGGGGTGGGACACGGTTAGGTTCTAGTGCTCCATACACGTCATCTTCAATGACATAGATGTCGTATTGCTGCGCAATATTCGCTATCGCCTCTCGGCGTGCAAGATCCATATGCGCACTAGTCGGGTTAGCCATGCTAGGTGTGCAACACAATACCTTGATTGGTTTGTGTTTACATGCCCATTCAAATGCATCCGGCGTTATACCAAACTCATCCATTTCAAGTGGTTGCAACTTAAATCCAAGCATTCTCGAGCGAGAGATCAAGCCATGATCAACCAAGTGACCACAAGCAACTAAATCACCGTGTTCAACAACTGTGCTTAAAGCCAACGTTAAACCATGGCATGCACCATTTGTGAGTAATATCTGATCGGCACCCACATCCAGCCCTTGGCTACTTAGAAATCGTGCCCCTGACTCAATATGATGAGGCTGACCTGTTACCGGCTTTGCTTTACTGATCAAACCACGATTGTTTGTTTGCCCAGCAATCTCCATTAACGCCTGATTAAAAAGCGTAATGTGGCGATCGGTCACCACTGGATGTGCAATCGACATATCAATTTCATCCGGCGTTTCTTTCATCTCTTGTGTCAGCATGAACTCCGTGTCCGTACTTTCATCCACAAAACCTGATTTGACAAAAGTACCATTCCCAACCCAAGACTCGATCGCCCCTTTTTTCTCTGCATAACCATATGCATGGCTCACCGTTTGTACGCTGACGCCAATTTGCTCTGCAAACTCACGATGTGTGGGTAATCGAGTCCCCGGTTTTAGATAACCACTGCGGACACATTCGACAAGATAGTTACCAATGGAGATGTATTTAGCGGTGCCTGGCCGAATGATCGGGTTCAAAGAAATTGTCATGACACAATATTTTAATTGATTCATTTTTAACGCTCATTGTAACTTCCATTTAACAAACAGCGAACTTTAACTCACAAAATGAGGTGAAATGCACAAAAATAAACCACAATTGTAATGATTGACATGAAATGTATGGGTTAAACAAACATGTTAAACAGCATCGTTCAATCCAAATACAACCCCAGAGGTAAATTGCAATCATTTTTAACGCAGATCTGGCTAGCTGGTAGAAGGTAGAAATACCTCAGCGTCTCCGAAGGCCCATAAGGCGTCGGATTTCTAACAAGGAGAAAATATGAGAGGCGTTGCTTTGCATTTTACACTGGATGAGTTCCAGGATCGGTTAACGAAAGTTCGGCAATCGATGGAAGAAAGAGAATTGGATGTCCTTATCATTCATGACCCTTCTAACATGGCGTGGCTGACAGGCTATGATGGGTGGTCTTTTTACGTGCCACAATGTGTCGTTGTTGGTCCATCTGATGAACCTGTTTGGTTTGGACGCTGCCAAGATGCCAACGGAGCATACAGGACTGCGTATATGTCGGCAGAAAACATTACCTACTATCCAGACCATTATGTAATGAACCCGCCGTTACACCCGATGGATTTCCTAGTCGAAGCCGTACTGGCTCCGCGCCTTTGGGATCGTGGTCGCATCGGCGTAGAAAAAGATAACTATTACTTTAGCGCCACCGCTTACGAATCACTCACTACGCACCTACCGAATGCTCAACTTCTCGATGCAACTGGACTAGTCAACTGGTGCCGCGCCGTTAAATCCGATCAAGAACTGGCGTACATGTACCGTGCCGCTCGCATTGTTGAAAATATGCACCGCGTCGCGTTCGACATGATTGAACCTGGATTACCGAAACACCACCTTGTTGCCGAGATTAACCGCCAAGCCGTGCTCGGGCATGAAGACCACTTTGGCGATTACACCGCGATTGTGCCGCTTTTGCCATCAGGTTCTGATGCTTCCGCACCTCACCTGACTTGGGATGACAGACCCTTCAAGAAAGGCGAAGGGACGTTTTTTGAAATCGCAGGGGCGCACCGCCGTTACCATTGCCCACTCTCACGCACTATTTTTCTTGGCGAGCCTGACGACAAGTTTAAACGAGCCGACGAAGCCCTAACTCTAGGACTTGAAGCGGGCTTGAAAGTGGCAAAGCCCGGAAATACCTGCGCCGACATCGCCAATGCACTAAACCAGGTTCTCGATAAAGCGGGATTCTCACGCGAAGGCGCCCGTTGTGGCTATCCAATAGGTTTGAGCTACCCGCCAGATTGGGGGGAACGAACCATGAGTTTGCGAGACACCGATAAAACCATCTTGAGAGAAGGTATGACATTCCATTTTATGCCGGGGCTGTGGTTCAAAGATTGGGGGTTAGAAACAACGGAAAGTATCGTCATTACCCATGATGGAGCAAAAACATTGTGTGATTTTCCACGCCACTTATTTGTTAAACACTAATTTTTCAAACCTTAAGCTCTGTTGAGCCAGGTCTGAGAACTAAAAGGACTTGATATGCAAAAAAGCTCGATCACAGCCACCATAGACTTTGACCGAGAAGGTGTACAGCACGGCTTTTTAACGCTGCCCTATTCACATGACGACTCCGCTTGGGGCAGTATTATGATACCTATCACCGTGATCAAAAATGGTCACGGACCAACCGCACTGCTTACTGGCGGTAATCACGGAGACGAATACGAAGGCATCACCAGCCTGCTAAAATTGACGAACTCGCTTCAGGCAGATCAAATCCAAGGTCGTGTCATTATTGTACCCATGATGAACTTACCTGCGGTACAAAATGCCTCACGTACGTCGTTTATCGATAAAGGGAATTTAAATCGCAGCTTTCCCGGCAACCCCATAGGCACAGTGACCGAGAAAATTGCGGATTATTTTACTCGTTACCTAGTTCCTAAGTGCGATTTTGCGTTAGACATTCACTCAGGTGGTAAAACGTTAGATATCGTGCCGTTCGCCGCTGCCCATCGTCTCGACAATCTCGATCAAGAAGAAGCCTGCATATTAGGTGCAAAACTGTTTGGCGCACCTTACACCATGATCTTGCTCGAAATGGACGCCACCAGCCTGTATGACACTGCCGTGGAGTCTCAGGGAAAAATCTTTGTTACCACCGAACTAAGAGGAGGCGGAACCAGCACTCCAGAAACCATCGCTTATTCCGACCGTGGCATTCGCAACTTCTTACGCTTCTCAGGCAACTTGCCCGGTGACTACGAACAACCAACCCAACCAACTAAGTTATTAGATATGCCTGATGCAAGTTGTTATGTGCAAAGCCAGCACCACGGCATCACAGAATACTTATTTGATCTTGGCGATACCGTCAAAAAGGGAGATGTATTAGTGAGAATCTTCTCGACCGAGCGCACAGGTACCGCCCCCGTTGAGTACAAGTCACAGCGCAATGGTATTTTCGCGGCACGTCGTTTTCCTGCTATGGTGAATATCGGTGACACTATCGCAGTTATAGCCGAAGACTGCGGCGAGATAGGCTGATTGAAAAGCCAACTAAAGAAATCAAAACAAATGGCATACCAGAAGCAAACTGGAAAGCACCTTATAACAGCGACCAGTCATCAGCCTTTATGAAATGATTAGTATTCAACAGGGAGACTCATAATGCGCCTCGATCGCTACGACGTAAAAATTCTACAAATACTTCATGATAATGGTCGTATCACCAAATCTCACCTTGCCGAGGCCATCAACCTATCCGTGAGCCCTTGCTGGGAGCGCGTCAAAAAACTGGAAGAAGCAGGCATCATTGAAGGTTACGGAGCAAAAGTAAATACCGATATTTTGTTCAAACGAACGTCGGTTATGGTTGAAGTTACGCTCAAAGAACACAACGCCCAAGCGTTCAAACGCTTCGAGCAACTGGTTCAACATTCACCAGAAGTCACTGATTGCTATGCCACGGGCGGTGGTATCGATTACATCCTTAAAATTCAGTCAGAAGATATCGACCAATATCAGCGGCTTATCGACAACTGGTTAGACTCAGATGTGGGCATTGAGCGCTACTTTACTTACATTGTGACAAAAACAATCAAACGTGATGCGGGCACATTCGAAGTAAACCAAAACGCTTTGTTATAAAAGGGAAAATGCGTATCAGGCGTGAACAGAAAAAACACCATATTTAACGGCACTAAAAAGAAAGTTCTGACGTTTTAAACCTCGGTATCAGAAATTATTTCGGTCACTTCTCCATTACAGTTTCATTATGGACAACGATGCTGGGAGAAGGACTCATGACAGCACTGCACAGCTTACACGCTGAAGAATTAAAAGCCTCGCACGACATGATGGCGATAATGAAAGACGTACGTTTGGTGAGAGGTTTAGCGTACGTGAATGGCAAATGGGTAAGTGGTGATCAATTTCATCCGGTGGATAATCCAGCAGATGGCACGGTCATCGGTTACATCACTAAGCTATCTCAGCAACAACTCTATCAAGCGATTGATGAAGCCGACCAAGCCTTTCGTCAATGGCGAAAAATGCAAGCAGAAGAGCGCGCTGAAATTCTCATGCGTTGGCACGACCTGATTCTAGAATCAAAGCAAGATCTTGCTCATTTGATGGTGATGGAGCAAGGAAAAACACTAGGTGATGCTGTAGGTGAGATTGACTACGGCGCATCCTTTGTTCGTTGGTTTGCCGAAGAAGCACGCCGCAGCTATGGTGAAACCATCCCAAGTCATATTCCGAATGCGCAGCTATCAACCGTGCGCGAGCCGATTGGTGTCGCAGCACTGATTACGCCATGGAACTTTCCTAATGCCATGATCACACGCAAAGCCGCTGCCGCACTAGCAATAGGCTGTCCGGTGCTCATTAAGCCCGCCAGTGAAACGCCTTTTTCTGCGTTAGCGTTGGCAGAGTTAGCAGACCGAGCTGGCTTTCCACCTGGTGTCTTTAACGTGATCACTGGCGATGCGGTGATGGTGTCACAAGCCTTGTGTCACTCCGATAAAGTCAAAGCGCTCTCGTTCACAGGCTCAACTCGAGTAGGCAAACTATTGCTACGCGACGCGGCACAAACCGTGAAGAAGTGCAGTATGGAGCTAGGTGGTAACGCCCCTTTCATCGTGCTGCCAGATATGGATGTCGAGCAAGCAGCCAAAGCCGCCGTGGATGCGAAGTTTCAAACCGCAGGACAAGACTGCTTGGCCGCAAACCGTATATTCGTCCCTGACGATAAGTACGAAGCGTTTTTGGAAGCGTTTGCCAAAGAAATGAGCCACATCGTTTTGGGCGATGGCTTAGACGAAAAAACCACCATGGGACCACTTATTAATCGCACTGCGGTGGATAAAGCGCATGATTTGGTGCATGACGCGCTCGACAAAGGCGCGCGATTGGTAGCGGGATACCACCAGCCCGTACCAGGCGAAAACTTCTTCGCGCCGACATTGCTAGCCGATGTAACCCCTGAAATGGCGGTGTATCGCGAAGAGAATTTTTGTCCTGTGGCAGGCGTATTGCCTTACCAAGACTTAGATACCGTGATTGAAATGAGCAACGACACTGAGTACGGCTTAGCTGCCTATGTTTATGGTCACGATATTCACCAAATTTGGCACTGCATGCGCGGTTTGGAGTTTGGCATGGTGAGCGTGAACTCCGTCAAAATGACAGGGCACCCTATCCCATTCGGCGGCGTGAAACAGTCTGGTCTTGGACGAGAAGGAAGCCGTCACGGATTTGAAGAATACAGCGAAATCAAATACTGCTGCTTAGGCGCTTTACCAACCGTCAGTGGCAGTTGAGACACGAAATATGGATATCCAATTATTCGAGGAGAAGGATCATGAGTAACAAAACCCAACAACTTTTAGAGATCGATCGTCAGAGAGTATTTCATGCCTCAACCCACCTGAAGCAGTATGCGGCCGGGGAGCTTCCGGGAAGAATTATCTCGAGCGGAAGCGGAATACGCATCACCGATTCAGAAGGCATCGAGCTGATAGACGGCTTTGCCGGGTTGTATTGTGTAAACATTGGCTATGGCAGGACCGAAATGGCCGATGCGATTTATGAGCAAGCCAAAGAACTGGCGTACTACCACACGTACGTCGGTCATACGAACGAAGCGCTCGTGACACTGTCAGATCGCATCATCAAAATGGCGCCTGAAGGCATGAGCAAAGTTTACTACGGCATGTCAGGCAGCGATGCGAACGAAACTCAACTTAAGTTGGTATGGTATTACAACAATGCTCGTGGTCTACCAGAGAAGAAAAAAATCATTTCGCGTGACCGCGGCTACCATGGTTCAAGTATTGCGTCCGGTTCAATGACAGGTTTGCCGCTGTTCCACGCCCATTTTGATTTACCACTTGAGCGTATCAAACACACCATCGCGCCATATTATTATCGCCGTGAAGACGAGAGTATGTCTGAGCTCGAATTCTCTCAATATTGCGCAGATCAACTCGAAGCGATGATCTTGGAAGAAGGCCCAGAAACGGTAGCAGCAATGATTGCAGAACCAGTGCTCGGTACTGGCGGTATTGTGCCACCACCAGCAGGGTACTGGCAGGCGATTCGCAAAGTGCTCGACAAATACGATGTACTCTTGATTGCGGATGAAGTGGTGTGTGGCTTTGGTCGCCTCGGCTCCGATTTTGGCTCACTGCACTACGACATGAAACCAGATCTCATCACGGTAGCGAAAGGGTTAACCTCAGCGTATCAACCGCTGTCTGGCGTGATCGTCGGTGAACGAGTTTGGAGTGTGCTAGAAAACGGCACCGACCAATGGGGCGCTATCGGACACGGTTATACCTACTCTGGTCACCCAATGGGAGCGGCAGCCGCGAACTGCAACCTCGATATCATTGAACGTGAAGGCTTGGTAAAAAACGCGGCCGAAGTCGGCGCTTACTTGCAGCAACGCATGGCGGAGACGTTTAGCGATCATCCATTGGTCGGTGATACTCGTGGCGTTGGCTTGTTGCATGCGTTGGAGTTTTCTTCAGACAAGCTCCGCCGTGCACACTTTGATCCAAACTTGAAAGTAGGCCCGCAAATCGCGGCGGCCTGTTTAGAGCAAGGCTTAATCGCTCGCGCTATGCCACATGGTGACATCCTCGGTTTTGCTCCACCGCTTATCGCGAATCGCAACGATATAGACACCATTGTCGACAAAGCGCATCAAGCGGTAAACAAAGTGATGGATAACCTCGTCACATCTAAACAGTGGCAGCCATAACCCACCTAGATTTCAGTAATGCTCGCGGGCTTTGGAGAAGGCCCGCTTTGCACTTTCCATTAAAGAGATAACAAGCCAACCAAACATTTTAGACCCATAGAAAGCACTATTATTTACTACAAGTGGCAATAGTGGGTAAAATGCCCCAAATTGCGCACTAACTGGATAAAACATGGCAAAACTTACCCTTCAAGAACAAATGCTGAAAGCTGGCTTAGTTAATGAAAAGAAACTAAAGAAAGCGAAGAAAGGCTCTAAAAAATCACGCGTTCAAGCACGCGAAGTAAAAGCGGCGGTTGAAGAGAATAAACGCCAACAGTTAGAGCGTGATAAACAATTGAGCGAGCAACAAAATGCTGAGCGATTAAATAAAGAGATCAAAGCGCAGATCAATCAATTGATTGAGGTGAACAAGATCGACTTAAAAGATGGCGACATCAAATACAACTTCACTCACGGTACGCTAGTGAAATCACTTTATGTAGATTCACTTATCCGCGAGCAGTTGATCAAAGGTATTTTGGCAATCGCAATTGTTGGTGAAAGCTATGTTGTCATTCCACGTGGAGTAGCGAATAAAATTGCTCAACGTGATGAGTCCGTCATCATCGAACAAAAAGAACCTGAATCGGACATTCCAGCAGAAGACGATCCATACGCAGATTTCGTCGTGCCTGACGATTTGATGTGGTAACAATAAATTAATCGATGCATCAACGAAAAGAGCCGTTGATGTAACATCAGCGGCTTTTTTTATAGAAAAATAATCTACAGAGATGATGTGTTGTTATTGCTTACTTAGTAGCAAATTCGCACCTGATGCGGCTAAAAACAACGAACATCCGCGATTGAAACGTTTCGCCATTTTTGGATTTGAAAACCAGTGTCTCAAGTACAAACCAAAGATGGCATAGATTGAAATGGCGACCATTTCTAATATCAAAAACGTGGAGCCAAGGGCAAAAAACTGCTCTTGAACGTTGGCATTGGCATCAACAAATTGCGGCAAGAATGCAGTAAAAATAAGTATCGCTTTCGGGTTGCCAGCAGCAAGCGTAAATTCTTGCTTCGCAAGTCCTGCGTAATTGCGCGAATTGTCCAAGTCAGAGATCGGGCTGGACTCTGAACGCCAAAGGTTGAACGCAATCCACAGTAGATACAACGCCCCTACCAACTTTATTGCCAAGAATAGCATTTCTGACGTATACAAAATCACAGCCAGACCTGATGCAGACAACGCAATCATCGCTGAAAAAGCAGCAATTCTGCCTAAACTGGCCGTAAACGCGGCCCTAAAGCCGTAACAACGCGCATTATTCATTGCCAATAAATTGTTTGGGCCAGGAGCCATATTGAGAGCAAAGCAAGCAGGAATAAAAAGGAGAAGCTGCCAAATATCCATAATAAAATGGTCTTAGTGAGTGATTTTGATCGGTACCCTAACATCTGTTAATAAAGTGAGTAAACCACAAACCGATCTTAAAGCAACTCAGCATCAAATCGTGCCGTGCGAGCTTGAACTAACGTGCAGTTCGTTTCAGCCATCAGCTCCGCTAAGGTGATGTTTGGGTTTTGTCTCACCAAACGTATCAACTTCACGTCCAAAGGTTCCAATTTGTCTTGGTGAGCAAGTAGAGCTTGTTCGATCTTGTTGATCGCAAATCGCATCGTCTCTGCTTCTTCGTTTTTGAGATGCTCTAAAAACGCTTTTACATCCAAAGCCTCGCCTGAGATTTGCCAGTGACGAGATCGTCTAATTCTCTTAAGATCGCACTGTTTTTCTGCTGCGAGTGTTTTCGCTCGCTTGGCATGGTCACCCCCAATACGGTGAATCAAGGATGGGAGCGAAATCGTAATCTTCGTTTCTTTCATGGCTTTTTCTTTCATCGCCTTAGCCCTCAACCACCGACACATTCTCGCCAACCCAAGCCAACAACTGTTTTGCCGCTTTGGATAACACCTGATTTTGACGCACGATGTAGCCGAAATCAGTGTTTGGAAAACTTGGCAAAGGCGTAACTTCACGAGAAAGCTTTAATCTCGGATCGAGCGAGAAATCCGGCACAATAGCAGTCCCAAACCCCGCTTCCGCCCAGTCGATTTGTGCTTCCACACTGCCCACTTCCATCACGCGATGCTTAGGCAGATTTAGTTCAGGTAAAGACGCATCAATCAGCTCTCGGGTTCGAGTATCGTGCCCTAGCAGGATCAGCGTCTGGCTCTCTTTTCGATTGTCTTGCCACTCAAAAATGTTATCGCCAAACGCACACCAGTGAATCTGCGTGAGAGGCGTAAAATGCAGCGGTTGACTCTCTTTTTGTGCGATAACAAAGCCGATATCGGCACGCGCACTTTTCACCAAATCCACCGCTTGAGAAGATGTGGTGTTGAACAATGCCAAGTCGATCCCCGGATATTCACTTTTGAATTGCTGAAATGGTTTGATAAGCAGTAAACGTGAAACAATATCGCTCGCCGCAATAGAAAGCGTCCCCTGCGTAAGATCGTTGATGGCATTGAGATCTGACTGACAAATTTGCAGCTCATTGAGCATCCGCTGCGCCGTAGCTAACAAACGCTTCCCCGCTTGCGTCAACTGCACGGGATTTCGCTCAATCAATTTCGTGCGCGTGGCTTGCTCCAACTGCTTGATATGCAAACTTACGTTCGGCTGCGTCATGTGCAGTTCCGTCGCTGTTTTACCAAAGTGTTTTACCTCTGCAAGAGTTACGAAGGTTCGCAGCCAGTTCAAATCTAACATTGCCAATTCCGATATGAGATTCTTATCAAGTTAATGAGTATAATTAATTTCTCTTATTATGGCGAACGTCTTAAGATTTTTGCATCTGTTTTTGGAGATTAAATTATGTCGTCTATCGTTGTTGTGGGTGCAAACTGGGGTGATGAAGGCAAAGGCCGCATCGTTGACTTTTTGGCAGAGCAAGCTTCTGCGAGCATTCGTTTCCAAGGTGGTAACAACGCGGGTCACACCGTGGTTAACGATCTAGGTACGTTTAAGCTGCACCAGCTACCAAGTGGCGTATTCAACCCAGACTGTTTGGCAGTGTTAGGTCCGGGTATGGTTATCAGCCCTGCGTTGCTGTCTCAGGAGATTGCGGAAGTTGAAGAAGCAGGCGTAAAAGTGAATATGTGCATCTCAGATCGCGCAACACTGTGTCTACCTCTACACGCACTAGAAGATACGCTAGAAGAACAACGTTTAGGCGACAAAGCATACGGTTCAACTCGTCAAGGTATTGCACCTGCTTACGGTGACCGCGTAATGAAGAAAGGCATCCTAGTTGGTTGGTTGAAGCAACCAGAAGTATTGGTTGAACGCCTTCAATTCATGATGGATTGGAAACTGCCGCAACTGCGTTCACTTTACCCGACGTTCGAGTTTGAACAAACCGCTGAAGAACTGGCGAACTGGCTGCTAGAAGTCTCTGCACCTTGGCGCGATTCAATTTGCAACGTAACGCTTCCTCTAAAAGAACTACAAGCGAAAGACAAAACACTATTGTTCGAAGCACAGCTTGGCGCAGGTCGTGACCTTGTTTACGGTGAGTACCCTTGGACAACATCTTCTAACGTTGTATCAATGTACGCGGGTATCGGCAGTGGTCTTCCGGCACTTCGCCCTGAGCGCGTTATTGCGGTTGCAAAAGCATTCAGCTCATCAGTAGGTACTGGTACGTTGATCACTGCAATGGAAGAGCAAGATGCTTTCCGCGAACTTGCAGGCGAGTTCGGTGCAACTACAGGTCGTCCACGCGATATGGGCTACTTCGACGCAGTCGCTACTAAGAATGGTGTTGAACTGCAAGCAGCAACTGAAATTGCGCTAACTAAAGTAGACTGTTTGACTGGCCTTAACGATCTGAAAATCTGTGTTGGCTACGAAGGCGACCACAGCGAAAACCCAATCTGGCCTCAAACTGCCTCTCTTGCGCCAATCTACGAGAAGATGGAAAGCTGGAGCGAGGACATCACAGGTTGTCGTAAGTTTGAAGAGCTTCCAGTAGCAGCACAGAAATACGTTCTACGCATTGAGGAACTCATGGGCGTACCAGTAAAAATGGTGTCTGTGGGTCCTGGTCGTGAACAAATGATTATGCGATAAGATGTGAATTAACACATCATTGGCAAGCGGCTTTTATCTGTTCCGGGGTAAAGCCGCTTTTTTTTTACACTGTAAACTTTGGAAAATTGCACGGCTAAATTCATGTTTAATAACCTCATCACGAGACTCCTACCTCCTTTATTTATAAATCAATAAATTATAGGACTTAACACGTTGTGCACGTTACTAGCACATCTCACTTGTTAAAGAAGCACGTCAATTAGGTTAACTGGTTGATTTGATATTCTTTAAGTGATTAGTTGATCACGATCTTCATCTGCAATTTGTTGAACTAGTACTCAAAAAATCTAACCCGCTGTTTTTAGGATAGATGAGTTCCCCAACATCCAACCTAACAGCAGGTGATTCCCATGACGAAAAATCTTTTCCGCCTCAGTACGATAACCCTTGGTTTGTGCCTTAGTTCTTTGTCTTTCGCGCAATCCGATCTTCCGAACATTAAAATTCTTGCCACTGGCGGCACCATTGCAGGCGCAGGTCAATCTGCAACCGAGTCAAACTACACAGCAGGTAAAGTCGGCGTTGAATCATTGATTTCTGCGGTGCCGAGTATGACCAAGATTGCCGATATTTCTGGAGAGCAAGTGGTCAGTATCGGTTCACAAGATATGAATGATGAAGTGTGGCTAAAATTATCGAAAAGAGTTAATGAGCTACTCGCTCAAGATGATGTTGACGGCATCGTCATTACTCATGGTACGGATACGTTAGAGGAAACCGCTTACTTCCTTGATCTGACCGTCAAGAGCACAAAGCCTGTCGTGATCGTTGGTGCAATGCGTCCTTCCACCGCAATGAGTGCTGATGGACCAGTCAACTTATACAATGCAGTCGTAACAGCCACCGATGAAGATTCAGAAGGACGTGGCGTGCTAGTCGCAATGAATGACACGATTTTCGATGCGCGAGATGTGACAAAAACCAATACAACCTCCGTCAGCACTTTCCAGTCACCCAACTTTGGTGCTATCGGCTACATTCATAATAGCGATGCCAAATATCAACGAAGCCCAGAGCGTAAACATACGACAGAAACCCCATTCGATGTATCAAAGCTTACTAAGTTGCCTAAGGTCGGTATTGTTTATAACTATGCAAATGCCTCCAATTTGCCAGTGAAAGCCTTTGTGGATGCGAAGTTTGACGGCATCGTAAGTGCTGGTGTCGGTAATGGTAACTTGTACCACACTGTGTTTGATGAGCTAGAGAAAGCGAGTAAAGATGGCGTTGTTGTTGTAAGAAGCTCCCGAACGCCTAGCGGCTCAACCACTTTGGATGCTGAAATTGATGACGAAAAATACGGCTTTATTGCCGCTGGTACATTGAACCCACAAAAAGCACGTATCTTACTGATGCTGTCACTGACTCAGACCAAAAACTATCAAGACATCCAAAAGATGTTCCAATACTATTAATTCTGTCTAAGGTTCATTCGATAGAGGAGGTACACACCTTACCTCCTCTTACACATAGCGACATGAGCGTCTCTTGTTAGCCAAACAAGCGACGCTTCATTCCTGCTTTTTCCAGAATACGCGTAGTAATTTCCTCAACAGACAGAGAGGACGTATTGATATATGGGATCGCCTCTCTTCTAAACAACGCCTCAACAGTGTCTAGCTCCAGCTTGCACTGCTCTGTGCTAGCGTAATCACTTCCAGACAAACGATTTTCACGGATTTCAGTCAAGCGCTCGGGATCGATAGTCAGCCCAAACAACTTATGACGATGGATCTCAAACTCAGGCAACAAACGCATCATCTTCACATCTTCCGCAATGAACGGATAGTTCACAACACGTAAACCAAATTGCATCGCCATGTACAAGCTAGTCGGCGTTTTTCCGCTGCGCGATACTCCCAGCAGGATAATATCGGCTTGTTCCAACCCTTTTAGCGTGATGCCATCATCATGCGCCAATGTGTATTCAATAGCCGCAATACGGTCAAAATAGGTGTCGGAATCTTTCCCCACACTGCGAGAACGCTGCAACTTAGGCTTTGGTGCCATCTGAATGTCGTCTTGCACTTTCTGCACAATACTCTCCAACACATCGTAACTGTATGCCGGCGCTTCAAGCAGCATTTCACGTACTTCTGGAACGACAATTGAGAAAAAGACCAGAGGTTTGACGCCATTGCGCTGGTAGGAAGTTTCAATTTCTTTGACTACGTCAGTAGCTTTGTCCTGGCTTTCTACAAACGGAAAGGTTTTTTCGTTAGGAATGAACGGAAATTGACCGAGAACAACATGCCCTAATGTCTCACATGTTATCGCCGTACCGTCAGAAACATAGAACACATCACGACTTTGGTTATTTATTTGCATTTCTGTTTAATTTTTCAAAATCTTTTGAGTAGGATGGTACACATAATATTAATAAATCAGTTTGGCTTTCAGTTAGGTTCACCACAGCTTTAAAAATTCTTTTGAATTTTTTTCAGCCAGAACGTAATCGTTTGCCTTTGATATCAATCTAAATGAAGCAATGTATGGTCAACGTGTAATAACAGCCAACATGCGATTGTTTAGATCGATTTAAGTCCCCCTACTAAGCTGCAATGTTTCTGGAGAAAGACATGCAAAAGAACACCCTCTGGTTCAATGGCCTATCCATGGATGATGTCGACAAAGTCGGCGGTAAGAATGCTTCACTTGGCGAAATGGTTTCTAACCTCGCAAACGCAGGCGTTTCTGTACCAAATGGTTTTGCGACAACCTCATACGCGTTTAACCAATTCCTTGACCACGAAGGTTTGGATGAGCGTATTCACCAATTACTCGATGAACTAGACGTTGAAGATGTAGAAGCTCTGCGTAAGACAGGTGCAAACATTCGTCAATGGGTATTAGAGGCTCCTTTCCCTGCGGACCTTGAACAAGAAATTCGTGAAAACTACCAAGAACTGATCGAAGGCAATCCTGAGCTTTCAGTCGCAGTTCGTTCATCTGCTACGGCAGAAGACCTACCTGATGCTTCTTTTGCTGGTCAGCAAGAAACGTTTTTGAACGTGAAAGGCATCGACGCAGTACTAGAAGCAACTAAGCACGTTTACGCTTCTCTATTTAACGACCGTGCGATTTCTTACCGCGTTCACCAAGGGTTCGACCACCGTGGCATTTCGCTATCTGCGGGTATCCAACGTATGGTGCGTTCAGATAAAGCCTCGTCGGGTGTTATGTTTACACTAGACACTGAATCGGGTTTCGACCAAGTTGTCTTCATCACCTCTTCATGGGGTCTAGGCGAGATGGTCGTTCAAGGTGCAGTAAACCCTGACGAGTTCTACGTTCACAAGCCAATGCTTGAAGCAGGCGAACACCCAATCGTTAAGAAAACATTTGGTTCTAAGTTGATCAAAATGATCTACTCAGATAACCAAGAAATCGGCAAACAAGTTGATATCGTTGATACTTCTGATGAAGAACGCAACACGTTCTCATTGAACGACGACGAGATCAAAGAGCTCGCAAAACAAGCAATGATCATCGAAAAGCACTATCAGCGTCCAATGGACATTGAATGGGCAAAAGATGGCATTGATGGCAAGCTGTACATTGTTCAAGCGCGTCCTGAAACCGTATGTTCACAAACGGAACAAAACGTGATTGAGCGCTACGAGCTACAAAACAAAGCAGATGTTTTGGTTGAAGGTCGTGCAATCGGTCAGCGCATCGGTAAAGGCGTGGTTCGCTTGGTTGACTCTCTGGACCAAATGTCTTTAGTCCAAGAAGGTGACGTGCTAGTTACAGACATGACTGACCCAGATTGGGAACCAGTGATGAAAAAAGCATCTGCAATCGTAACCAACCGTGGTGGCCGTACTTGCCACGCTGCCATCATCGCTCGTGAGCTTGGTATTCCTGCAATCGTTGGCTGTGGCGATGCGACAAGCAAGTTAACCGATGGTGCAACCGTGACCGTATCTTGTTCAGAAGGTGAAACGGGCTACGTTTACCAAGGTGAACTTGAGTTTGATGTAAAACGCTCTTCTGTTGATGAACTGCCGCTGCTACCAACAAAAGTCATGATGAACGTGGGTAACCCTGATCGCGCGTTTGACTTCGCACAAATTCCAAATGAAGGTGTTGGTCTTGCGCGTCTTGAATTCATCATCAATAAGATGATTGGTATCCATCCGAAAGCATTACTTAACTTTGATGCACAAAGCGATGAGCTAAAAGCAGAAATCACTCAGCGTATTCGTGGTTACAAAGATCCTATCGATTTCTACGTAAGCAAACTGACAGAAGGTATCGCAACCATTGCTGCGGCATTTTGGCCGAAACGCGTTATTGTTCGTATGTCTGACTTTAAGTCTAACGAATACAGCAACTTGGTTGGCGGTAAAGCCTACGAACCGCATGAAGAAAACCCAATGCTTGGCTTCCGTGGCGCGTCTCGTTACATTTCTCCAGTGTTTGAAGACTGCTTCGAGCTAGAAACTCAAGCAATCAAACGCGTTCGTAACGAAATGGGTCTGAAAAACGTTGAAATCATGATCCCATTTGTGCGTACACCAAGCGAAGCAGCATCAGTGATTGATTTGCTAGCGAAGTTTGATCTGCGCCGTGGCGATCAGGGTCTTAAAGTCATCATGATGTGCGAACTGCCATCCAACGCGGTCCTTGCCGATGAGTTCTTGAAGTACTTTGATGGCTTCTCGATTGGCTCAAACGACATGACTCAGCTAACGCTTGGACTTGATCGTGACTCTGGCGATGTTGCACATCTATTTGATGAGCGCAACCCAGCGGTTAAGGTGATGCTTCAGATGGCGATTGATGCGGCAACAAAAGCAGGCAAATACGTTGGTATTTGTGGTCAAGGCCCATCAGACCACGACGACTTAGCGGAATGGCTAATGGATCAAGGTATTAGCTCTGTATCACTAAACCCAGATACGGTTATCGATACTTGGTTAAAACTCGGTAAAGTTAGCAGCAAGTAACACACGATAAACTCTAGCCCTCACACTCCACTTGTGAGGGCTTTGTTATTCACACGTCATTTCACAATCAGTTCGTGATTCCTCTCTCAAGTTCGTCATTTAGTCAATTTCATTATCAAAGTCTGATGACCTAAAATGAATGGTATATCGATAACTCCAGAGAGAATTTGATGAAAAAGCCTATCGCACTCCTTACTACATTGATGCTCCTGGCATCCCCTGCTTATGCCGATTGGGATGAAATTTCCAATAAAATGTCTGAGCTTGGCGACGCAGTTTCTGATACTGCACAAGATGCTTGGGACGACACCAAAGCGTTTTCAAAACAAGCGTGGCAAGATTTCACGAACTGGTCCGAGGAAGCGATCAATACCGCAGGCGAATGGACAGAAGCCAGCATCGAGAAAAGCAAAGAATGGATAGATGCTGCCGACAAAAAAATTGATGAGCTGATGGAAGGCGATACGCCAGAAGAAGCTCGCCAAGCCGTGGACTTAATGGCAGATAGCGCTTTGCTCAAGTTATTTAATGAAAAGCCGGAGGCAAAAGCTATTTACGACAACGCGTACGGCTACGCGGTCTTTGATTCTCGTAAATTATCTTTGCTGTTTCACACCAACTCAGGGTCAGGAGTCGCAGTGAATAAGGAAACAGAAGAACGCACTTATATGAATATGTTTGGTTTGGGCGTTGCACTTGGGGCTGGCGGCAAATTTTACCAACAAGTGGTTCTGTTTGAGAGCAAAGAAGACTTTGATACGTTCGTCAACGAAGGATGGGAGGCCACAAGTGAAGCCTCTGCTGTTGCGGGCGAAGATTCAGAGCAACTTTCAAAACAATTTAACAGCGGCGTCGCCGTCTATCAGTTGAACGCTAAAGGTTTGCTCATCGATGCTAACGTGTCTGGTTCTAAATATTGGGTTAACGAAGAGCTCACTAACTCGCAGTAATGCATAGCAACTAATCGCTTAAATAAAACCGTTGTTATGCACCCTTATCAATAAGTTAACGGGGATATGATTCCTCAAAACTGAGCACTTACGCAACTTTCTCTATGGAAGTCACCAGAAGATGGCGACTTCCCTTTCTCGTTGGATTGCTTTTGGTTATGCTTGCGCAAAACCACCTGCAATTCGGTATCCCATGCCTGACAATAACTTTAATAATCTGCTAGCAGAAGCAATTTCTGCTCTTAACACGCCTAACTTTACTCCTAAACTTATGCGTGTCATTCGCACTCTTTTTCATTTTGATTGCGCAGTTATTTTAGGTTACCGAGAAGGTAAACATCCTATTTATCTCTACGACTCAATTGAGAACGAGCGAGAGTTACTTTTTCAACGCTACCTTACTGACTCATTTCAAAATGACCCTTTTTTTCTCAAACTAAACGAGACAAAGCAACAAGGCGTATTTACGCTCAAAGACGTGGCGCGTAAAGGCGTTGACTTCACCTCATACTGCGAGCAGTTCTATCATCAAACAGGGTGGAAAGACGAACTTAGCATGCTAGTCGAAGTTGAATCTGGCCGTTGGGTCATGCTGTACTTCGGATATATGACTGATGGAAAATACTTTTCTCAGCAACAAATCAATAAGCTAAAGCCCTATTTCCCGATAATTCAGTCGCTTTGTCAGCAGCATTGGAAACAAACGGAATTTACCTTTTCTGAGCCTGTTTTTGCACAGAGTGCTTATTCTGGCAGTATGCGATTAGCCATTGAGCAAGCTTTAGCAACGTTTGGCGTAGAATCACTCACCCGTCGCGAACAAGAGGTGGCTTCGCTTCTCGCTCAAGGGTTTGACACCAAAGAAATTGCCGCGCGGTTACACTTAGTTCAAGGCACGGTCAAAAATCATCGAAAGCGAATTTACTCGCAATTAAATGTGTCTTCATTGAGTGAGTTATTCCAGCTTTTCCTCAATCACCTCATTCTCCATTCAAGATAAAAAACTGTCCCTTAAGGGATATATCGAGAAAAGGTGTCGCGTTTTAGTCTGAATGTAACAACCACTAAAACAGACAAAAAGAATGACGACACCATTACTGCAAGATTTACAAGATCGCGGCTTGATTGCACAAGCCAGCGATTTGGAAGAAATTCAGACACTTCTCTCACAGCCACAAACCGTTTACTGCGGCTTCGATCCTACAGCTGGCAGCTTACATATCGGCCACCTCGTGCCTTTGATTATGCTTAAGCGCTTTCAAGATGCCGGACACCAAGCTGTTGCCTTGATTGGCGGTGCAACGGGCATGATTGGCGACCCAAGCTTTAAAGCGACTGAGCGCAGTCTGAACTCAGAGGAAATCGTCTCAGGCTGGGTTAACGATCTTTCTAATCAAATTCAGCAGTTGATGAATCACCAACTGGCCAAGCCGATGATCATGGTAAACAACGCTGACTGGATGAAAGCGATCAATGTGATCGACTTCTTCCGCGATGTGGGTAAGCACTTCTCAATCAATACTATGGTCAACCGAGAATCGGTAAAACAACGCCTGCAACGACCTGACCAAGGTATCTCCTTCACCGAATTTAGCTACGCCCTACTGCAATCGTACGATTTTGCCGAGCTAAACCGTCGATACGGTTGCCGTTTGCAAATCGGTGGCAATGACCAATGGGGAAACATCGTCAGCGGGATCGATTTAACTCGCCGTCAAAATGGTGAGCAAGTATTTGGCTTAACTCTGCCGCTGATCACCAAATCCGATGGTACCAAATTTGGCAAAACCGAAGGCGGTGCAGTATGGCTAGATCCTAGCAAAACCTCTCCTTACGCGTTCTACCAGTTCTGGCTTGGCACAGAAGACGCCGACGTTTACCACTTCTTGCGTTACTACACATTCTTGAGCTGCGAAGAAATTGCCAGCATTGAAGCGCAAGACCAAGCAAGCCAAGGTAAGCCACAAGCACAACGTATTCTCGCTGAAGAAATGACGCGATTTGTTCATGGCGAAGAAGGCCTAGCCAGTGCCGAGCGTATCACTCAAGCTTTATTCAGCGGTAATGTGCAACAACTGAGTTTGGGTGAATTAAAACAGTTGGAGTTGGATGGTTTACCAAGCATTGAGAGCACACAACAAGATTTGGTTGAGCTGTTGATTGAGTCGGGCTTAGCAAGTTCGAAGCGTGTTGCACGCGAACACATCAGCAACAACGCCATCAGTGTAAACGGTGAAAAAGTGGCGGCTGATAACCCGAGTTTAAGCTTCCCACTGTTTGATCAATATTGGTTACTGCAACGCGGTAAAAAGCACTTCTGCCTCGTAAAGCGTGCCGCGTAGCAACACTCGCAATACAAAACCTATAAAAAAATTCCCCTCACCACTTTCGTGATGAGGGGAATCCAAATTTGAACGATTTTAAGCCTAACAATAGGCAAAGACGTTGCTTATTGCGTTCTTAAACGTTGCCAGTACTTTTCGTAAATCGCTAACGTTTCTGCGCCAACATCATTAATAAACTCGCCTTTTTTCAAGTCTTCTGATGAAGGGAAAATAGTACGGTTGTTTTTCAACTCTTCTGGCAATTTGTCACGCCCAGCGTTCGTTGCCGACGCATAACCCAAACTGGTCACGATTTCCGCTTGGTTCTCTGATTGGTACATGAAGTTAATAAATTTATGCGCCAATGCTTTGTTTTTACTGCCAGACGGAATAGTGAAGTTGTCCATCCACAATACCGCGCCCTCTTCCGGCATCACGAACTTCAGCTCAGGCATTTCAACCTGTCCTTGGAATGCGTTGCCGTTCCATTGCATGCCGACCGATGTTTCACCGGACACGTAAGGGACTTGCGGCGCATCTGAGTTGTACAGTAATACGTTGTTTTTCAGCGCGACTAGAGAATCAAAAGCCTGCTCGATTTCTGCTTCGTCTTTTGTGTTCACGCTATGGCCATTTTTCTTCAGCGCCATACCGAACACATCGCGAACGTCATCAATCAGCATGACTTGTTGTTCGTATTGAGACTCCCATAAGTCTGCCCATTTGGTCACTGGTTGCTCAACCATGGATTCGTTGTAGCTGATCCCGGTAATGCCCCAAATATAAGGCAGCGAGTAATCATTTTTAGGATCGTGCGCTTGGCCAAGTAAACCGTCCATTGTGTCTTGCATGTTTGGCACTTGAGCGTGATCTATTTTCGAAAGCAGCCCTTCTCGCCCCATTTTTTCAATGAAGTACGCAGAAGCAAAAACCACATCGTAGCCAGAACCTTTTAGCAATTTTAGCTTGGTGTACATTGATTCATTATTCTCAAAAGTCGAATAATTAATCGTAATGCCTTCTTGTTTTTCAAACGCTTTTAACGATGCTTCCGGCAAATAGCCACCCCATGCATAAACGTTCAACGTTTTGCTATCTGCATGAGCAAACATGCTGAGCACAAGAGCACTCAGCCCCAATCCTTTGATGATTAATTTCATGGTATGCAATCCAACCAGTCCAGCGACGCGCTGGGATTCGGGTGCATAATTAGGTAATTGTTACCCAATTGAAAGAAAATTTAATTAATCTTTAACAGCAAAAATATTTATCGAATTTATAAAATTAACGCATGTTTTTAATAGCGACTGTGCATACCAAAATGATGAGACATTCCATCTTCCATTCGGCCACCTTTCCAGCCACCAGAACCGAGTAAATTAAGCACATCTTGAGCGGTATAATCGACACCAGCGAAGAAGTCATGCGCCACGTCTGAGCGTATTGCTTGCAACTCTGGTTGGTTTTCCAAATCAAGATCTTGCGGATCCGCATATAATGCCAACGCAATTTTTTGTTGGCACGCGCTTAACTCGCTGGTGCTCGTCTTTACCTGACCAACCGAAAAGTAGTCACGACTGCCGTATCCCACCACCAATCTGGTACTCATTAGTTTAATCACTTTCTTAATGCGGCGACGTTGTATAAATCTCAACATGTTTTGTTATTCCTGTATTAAGTTGGCTATGTCGTATTCTTT
Source organism: Vibrio sp. YT-16 (assembly GCF_033337405.1). Classification (NCBI taxonomy): domain Bacteria; kingdom Pseudomonadati; phylum Pseudomonadota; class Gammaproteobacteria; order Vibrionales; family Vibrionaceae; genus Vibrio; species Vibrio sp. YT-16. The sequence continues at coordinate 50,077 of NZ_JAWOQQ010000002.1, read as the reverse complement.
TGTTCGAATTAAAACACTCTGTTTTATCCGCGAAATTTCTCTAGCGCTTTTCGCGATGATCGGTTGTATAATACGATTCTGAAATATTTTGTTACGTTACCTCGGTAACCCCTGAGACTGCAACATGAACAACAGCAGATGGGTCGGCTTTATAGGCGGCACGATTGTCTTACTTAGTACCTTTATCCTCTTCGGATCTTCCGTCCACGCTGCTTGGTACCGAATCCCTGCGGAAGCCATTCATGGTATCGCCTTCACTTTGGCTTTTGGTTTAGGGTTAAACAGCCTGCTGGCGTACGCGACGGCAGTGATTACTCTTGCTGCACTATTCTACATTGGCTTTGTCGTTAGCTATCGGGTCCATCAGAAACTTAAATAGTCTTCTGTCTCCACCTGAGCTTAATAACGGATACTTGATAACTAAAAAGGGAGCAAACGCTCCCTTTTTAGTTATCAGCATGTAGATGTTCTATGCCCGCTTTAATCATTAAGGTGGCATACCCTCAACGACTGCTGCATACCTGAAACATCATCACCTAAATACTCAACCGTCATTGGAACCTTGGCCAACAGAGTAAAACTAGAGTCACTGAACCTTCCATCAGCATCACTCTCCAAATGAACAAAAAACGCAGGCTTATCCGCAATCAATGTAATTTTCCTCCCTTCAATAGAGACACCTATATTGGCTTTCGCTATCGGCAAGGTTTTTAGCTCGTGAGTACTAAACCATGTGTTGCTTATTCTGTCTTCACCGATTTGCGCTTCAACATAGAAGAAGCCTGACGTAAGTTCGTCCTTCTCGATCGATTCATCCAATTGCCACAAAATCGTATTGCTGTCTGCTATGACTGTTTGTTCTAAGCTCCAACATTGCTTTTCTTCCCCTTGCCAATCTACCCACTTAAGCAGTGCGTTGACGCTTGCGGACTCTTTGGCATCATTGAGCAAATGTAGGCTCAACTTGCCTGTATGCTCGGAAAATACCAAATACTGTGGCGCAAAAAATCGCTTCGCATGGTAGTGCAACTGCTTCCATCGACCACTGTATTCCAAACTAGACCAAGAACTGACAGGCCAATTGTCGTTGAGTTGCCAGTACAGCATGCCGCGACAAACTGGAGAAATGGCACGCCAATGATCGCATGCAGTTTTGATCGCGATTGCCTGCTGAACTTGACTTAAATACAGCATGCTCTCGAATCCAGAGGGAAAACGAAAATAGCGCGTGAACATCTCTGTGATAATACTATTACCTCGAGGGTTCTTCTGATGTTGTTCGAAAGTTGGGGATGTAATATTCCAGTCTTGCTCAGGGACAAACCGCTTAACTTCAGCAAAAGATGGCCAAGATTGAAAACCAAACTCAGAGCAAAAACGAGGATTCACGTCAAGGTAGGCACTGAATGATTTTCCTGAATGCCAAACGTCCCAAAAGTGCATATCGCCTTTACTATCATCATGCCACGCATCACCGAAATCCAGTTCACCATTACATGGGGAACTTGGCCAGAAACGGCGAGTGCTATCTTGCTCGGTAACCTCCTTCTCAATCATGCGGTTGAGGCGATCGTAGTTAACCGTGTATTTGACTTTGCTGCGCTTAGATTCGTCATACCAACCAATAGCTCCAATCACTTCATTGTCACCACACCAAAGTGCGATTGATGGGTGCTTCTTAAGCCTCGGGATTTGGAATCTAAGTTCTTCTTCTACGTCTTTTAAAAACTCGTCGTTTGATGGGTACAACGAGCAGGCGAACATCATGTCTTGCCACACCAACAAGCCAAGTTCATCACAAAGGTTATAAAAGGTTTCACTCTCGTACTGACCACCGCCCCATACGCGAATCATGTTCATGTTGGCGTCAACCGCACTTTGCAAAAGGTTGCGATAACGTGTTTCGTACTCTCGCCCCGGCATTGCGTCAATAGGGATCCAGTTGGCACCTTTAGCATTAATCGGTACGCCATTGACGATAAATTCCATTGCAGAGCCGTGCTCATCAGCTTGGTTATTTAGGGTTAACTGACGCAAACCAATGTTGTGCGTTAACTTTTGCTCTCTGCAAGAAATGGTAATGGGATAGAGATACGCTTCGCCATAACCCGATGGCCACCAGCGTTGAGGCTCCAAAATGTGGAACTGGCAATGATAGTGACCACTTCCTTTTGTTTGAATACATTGACGCTCACCATTAAATTCAACAATCATTTCATGGCGTTGACTGTCCGTTTCCACTTCAACTACTACATCAAGAAACACACTCCCATCGGCTTGCCATTGCTGCTCTGTCGAGAAGCCTTTGAGCCAAAGCTCATTCACAATGTCGATTTGAATGGGGTCGTAAATACCCGATACCATCAAGCAAATGCCCCAGTCCCATCCGGAATGGCATTGTGTTTTGCGGATCAAGTTCATGTGTGGAATTTGGTTGTTGCCCATTGCCGATGGAATAGGAAATGGCAGTTTTTTTGCTCTTGCGATACCTTCTAAATCCAGCCGAGCAAACTCAACCCGAATCGTGTTAGTACCTTGCTTTAAATGCGGTTTAATATCCACACGTTGCTGGGTAAACATGTTGCTGCAAGTTAGTGCTAACTCACCATTAACATAGAAGGTTGCCAAGGTATCTACACGAGTTAGCGTCATCCAAATTTGCTTGGCAGACAACGTAAACGCGTCGACTTCAAACTCACGTGAGATATGCCACTCACACTCTTCAATCCATCGAACTTTGTTTTCATTATCGGCAAAATAAGGATCTGGAATCTGCTCTGCTTGTAAAAGCGCCGACACATTATCGCCCGGAATAAACATTGGAATTTCAAGATTGGGACGCTGTGGCGAGGTAAGCATCCACTGCCCGTTAAGTTCGAAGTGAGTCATCGAGTTAAACCTTAGCTTGGGAAAAACATATTTTCTCAATGTAATCCTGATAATCCCATGCAAAAACAAGGGAAATGTTAATTACATACGAAATGCGGTGCATTTCACGTAAAAACTCTTTCTTTTGATCTCTACCCAAAAATCAGCAACTTGGCTAACCTGTTAAAAATTAATCGAAATCTAAGGTTATATTTGCAACTTCGACATGTTAACATCATCGGCTTTTTGAACATCCTCACACTTTTCGTTGAAACGATGTGAGGGGAAATGCACGGCTTCATAGCCCTAAAAAGCGAAGTAATTATGTCAAATATGACGAATGCCGCCTCCCACACAGCGCCTATTCAGGATGCTGACTATTCTGCTATTCATCCCCCATCTTTACTCAAGCGCCTCGAACTCACCAATCCTGTCTTTTGGTTAAGTGGTAGCTTCCTCACTCTATTCGTTTTACTTGCTCTAACGAATACCGACTCTCTAACCGCAATGGTTAACACCGGCTTCGGCTTTGCTACTAAATATTTCGGAGCTTACTGGCAAGTACTGCTTCTTCTGAATTTCCTAATTGGTTTGGCTCTTGCGTTTGGTCGCACTGGTTATGTGCGCCTAGGTGGTCTAGCGAAACCTGATATTGATAACTTTAAGTGGTTGTCAATCGTACTCTGTACTCTACTTGCAGGTGGTGGTGTGTTCTGGGCCGCAGCTGAGCCTATCGCGCACTTTGTGACTGCTCCGCCTCTATACGGGGAAGCCTCACCGAAAACTGCCGCAATCAATGCCCTATCTCAGTCTTTTATGCACTGGGGCTTCTTAGCTTGGGCGATCCTTGGTGGTCTATCTTCCATTGTCTTAATGCACTTGCATTACGATAAAGGCCTGCCTCTTAAGCCGCGTACTCTGCTTTACCCTGTTTTTGGTGATAAAGCCATTAAAGGCTGGATTGGTGATGTTGCTGACGCATGTAGCATCATTGCAGTAGCAGCAGGAACCATCGGTCCTATCGGCTTCTTAGGTTTACAAATTAGCTACGCGCTAAATTCATTGTTTGGCCTGCCAGATACGTTCGTAACGCAAAGTATGGTTATTATGGCGGCGATCCTGATGTATACCCTTTCCGCACTGAGCGGTTTGAGCAAGGGTATTCAAATCGTCAGTCGTTACAACATCATTTTGTCTGTACTATTAATTGGTTACATCCTGTTCTTCGGGCCGACAAGCTTTATCGTTGATGGCTACGTGCAAGGCGTTGGTCGTATGGTGGATAACTTCTTCCCTATGGCACTTTACCGTGGTGATACAGGCTGGCTAAGTTGGTGGACAGTATTCTTCTGGGGTTGGTTTATCGGTTATGGCCCAATGATGGCGATCTTTATTGCTCGTATCTCTCGTGGTCGTACAATTCGCCAATTAATCATGTCTATTAGCATCGCGGCACCGCTGATTACTTGCTTCTGGTTTAGTATCGTTGGTGGCAGTGGCCTTGCGTTTGAACTTGATAACCCTGGTTTGATTTCATCTGCGTTTGAAGGCTTTAACTTGCCTGCAGCACTGCTAGCGATTACTGGTGAATTACCTTACCCAATGATCATTTCGGTTCTGTTCCTGATCTTAACGACAACATTTATCGTGACGACGGGTGACTCGATGACTTACACAATCAGTGTAGTGATGACGGGCTCAACAGAACCAAACGCAGTGATTCGCTCGTTCTGGGGTCTGATTATGGGTATTGTCGCTATTGCGCTTATCTCAATGGGCTCTGGTGGTATTTCTGCATTGCAGTCTTTCATTGTAATTACTGCCGTGCCTGTGTCTTTCATTTTGCTGCCAAGCATTTGGAAAGCACCCGGCATTGCAAGCAGAATGGCAAAAGAGCAAGGCCTCGTTTAAACCGCCTCTCTAACCAATATGCGAAAAAGAGCCCTTCATTGGGCTCTTTTTAATTCTGCGCTTTATCCTACGCTATCAATGCGAATCATCACTGCATCTGGACGCCAATATTCGAATTCGCAGTCCATTAAATGCCCATCTTGTTTGTAGTTTACCCGCCGAATTTTCAGAACGGGTTGTCCTTCAGCTAGGTTCAACGCCTTAGCGACATGAGCAGGAGCTGACGTGGGAATCACATCAAAACGAGAGCGCTTTGTCTCGTAACCATACTTCTCACGATAAATGCCCGTCAGGGACATGGTGAGGTTCTCAGACAATATCCCCTCAAACAGTGCCGCTTTGAGCACGTTCTCAACAAACAATACCGCTCGCCCATCAATAAAACGTAACCGTTCAATTACATAAATTGGGGTAATTCGCTCCACCTCTAACGATTTGGCATACTCACCTGCGGCCATTTCACTTCGCACGTTGAGTAACTTAGTTTCTGCAATACGATGCTGCTCTCGAATCATTTGATGGAAGTGAGAACGAGACAACGGGTTGTAACAGATACGCTCAGGAGATACATACCAACCCCGGCGCTCTTCTCGATAAATAAGACCTTCCGTTTCTAAAGACACCAACGCATCTTTGATAGTGATTCGAGTCGTAGAAAACAGCTCACTGAGCTCTCTCTCTGACGGCAGTTTTTGTCCTTCCGACATGATGCCGGAAAGAATCTGCTGTTTTAAGCTGCTTCTAATTTTTCCTAATTGGGTACCAAATTGTCCGGTGCCTGTCGCTCTCATTCTGATCTAGTCCAACGATAATTTGACGAATAACATAAGGCGTTTACGTAACAAAAATATGACATTAATCAACAGAACACATACTGAACGTATGAAATATAAGTGCCATATAAAATCAGCAAAACTGTCAAATTACTTGCGCTAAATCGTCACATTCCATCCATAGCATACAAAGCGAACTTACTGACCTAGTCCAGAAGGATGGAGACAATGAAAACTTTGCTAAGTCGTTCAATTACCGCACCAGCGGCAATCATTGCGGTAACGCTCGCTACGCCAACAGTAGCGAAAGAAGCCGATATTGAATCTTTGGTAGCAGCAGCACAAAAAGAAGGGGCGGTTTACAGTGTGGGTATGCCTGACAGTTGGGCAAACTGGAAAGACACTTGGGCTGATTTAAAGTCAAATTACAACCTTAAGCACCAAGACACGGATATGAGCTCGGCTCAAGAAATCGCAAAATTCGAAGCTGAGAAGAAAAACGCGACCGCAGACATTGGTGACGTAGGCTTTGCCTTTGCACGTGTAGCGGTAAAAAAAGGCGTCACTCAGCCATATAAACCAACAACTTGGAATGACATCCCAGATTGGGCAAAAGACGAAGATGGTCATTGGGCACTTGCCTACACTGGCACTATTTCTTTTATCTCCAACAATAACCTCGTAAAAGACGCGCCAAAAACGTGGGATGACCTATTAAAAGGCGACTACAAAGTGACCGTAGGTGACGTAGGCGTAGCAGCACAGGCAAACAACGCGGTTCTCGCCGCAGCGTTCGCCAACGGTGGGGACGAATCCAACCTCAAGCCTGCGCTCAAATTCTTTTCTGAACTCGCGAAGCAAGGTCGTCTTTCATTTACCGATCCGAACATCGCCAACCTAGAAAAAGGCGAAGTTGAAGTGGCGATCATGTGGGACTTCAATGCATTGAACTACCGCGACAAAATTGACCGCGACCGCTTTACAGTGAGCATTCCTCAAGATGGCTCTGTGATTTCTGGTTATACAACCATAATCAATAAATACGCGAAGAACCCTAATGCAGCAAAGCTTGCTCGTGAATACATCTTCAGCGATCAAGGGCAAATCAACTTAGCAGAAGGTTATGCGCGTCCAATCCGCACCAACATCACACTGCCTCAAGCAGTGCAAGACAAGCTAATTGCTAATGACCAATACAGCAATGTTCACCCAGTGACTGACTTCTCAGCTTGGGAAAAGTCCGCACGTAAGCTGCCACGTCAATGGCAAGAAAGTGTCTTAATCCACCAGCAATAAGAGTAAGTCGTTATGAGCAATAAGGTCATCCTTGTTGTTCTAGATGGACTGAACTATCAGGTAGCCCGTGATTGCATGGGCTACCTCAATGGTCTTCTAGAACAAAGTCGTTCCCAACAAGAAACTCGCGCAACGCTTTATCCTGTGCAGTGTGAGCTGCCCTCTATGTCTCGCCCACTTTATGAGTGCATTTTAACGGGCGTTCGCCCTGTAGAAAGCGGCATCGTAAACAACAATATCGTTCGTCTATCCAAACACGATTCCATTTTCAGTTTGGCAAAAGCCCAAGGAAAAGTGACCGCTGCGGCTGCCTACCACTGGGTAAGTGAGCTTTATAATCGCGCGCCATTTGAACCTGTTCGCGATCGTTTCACGCATGATGAAACCCTGAATATCCAGCACGGCTGCTTTTACCATTGGGATCATTATCCTGATGAAGCCTTGTTCCTGGACGCAGAGTATTTACGCCGCAACTATCAACCTGATTTCTTACTGATCCATCCGATGAATATCGACGATACAGGACATAAGTTTGGCCTAGACTCTCGCCAATACCGCAATTGTGCGCGAGGTGCAGACATTATTCTTTCCAACTACATCGATCAATGGCTTGCTGATGGGTATCAAATCATTGTGACAAGCGATCATGGCATGAACAACGATCTTTCTCACGGTGGGATTTTACCTGAAGAGCGAGAAGTTCCCCTGTTTGTCATTGGTGATAAGTTTACCCATCAAGATTGTCATATTAAGCAAACTGATATTTGTGGCACCGTTTGTCAATTGCTAAACCTTGACCACACGAAGCCATACACTCAGGAATTGTTAGCACTATGAGCAGTTCAGTCCTCTCCCCAAGCTCTAGCGAATCACGTTCAAATTTGGCAAGTACTTGGTTAAAGCGCTTTAAGCCAGCCGTTTGGTTGGCGCCTTTCGCACTGTTTTTCTACCGATTTCAACTCGCACCGATGATTTGGGTGCTGTTAAACAGCTTTATCTACGATGGCGAGTTTGCCTTCGATAACTACATTGAAGTGCTCGACTCCACCTTTATGATGCAGGCGTTTGGCAACAGTTTGTGGTTAGCTATATGGTCGAGCATTTTTGGCTTAGCCATTGCGACTCTGTTGGTCTCTTCTCTGCGCAGAATCGATTCTAAAGTCCGCGATGGTGTGATTGCGTTTACGAACATGAGCAGCAACTTTGCAGGCGTACCTCTGTCATTCGCTTTTATCATTATTTTGGGCACCAATGGGGCGATTACCCTTTTGCTCAAGCAGTATGGCTTACTCGGTGATTTCGACCTTTATGGTAAATGGGGTCTGCTGGTCATTTACATCTACTTTCAAATCCCGCTGGCGGTGTTGTTGCTCTACCCTGCGTTCGACGCGTTGAGTGATGATTGGCAAGCTGCTGCTGCGCTACTGGGAGCCAAAACATCACAGTATTGGGCGAAAATCGCGCTGCCAGTGCTCTCACCAGCCTTATTCGGTACCTTTATTATCTTAATAGCCAACGCAATTGGCGCTTATGCGAGTGTTTATGCGCTGACCTCCGGTAACTATAACGTCATCACAATTCGAATTGCGAGTCTGGTATCGGGAGACCTGTTCCTTGAACCTAATCTCGCCGCTGCAATTTCGGTGATTCTAATGGCGTTACTTGCCTTTATCACAGTGATTAACCAATGGCTCATTTCGAAAAGCTATGCAGGTAGGAAGTAGTCATGAACAACGTTAATACTCGATTCCATAAAACGGTGGTTTATTCCATTGTTGGGATCATGCTCATCCCGATTTTAGCGACCTTTGTCTATTCGCTTTCATCACGCTGGGGCGCCACGGTGCTTCCAGATGGTTTCACTTTTGATTGGTACGTTAAATTGCTGACCGACCCACGCTTTTTGCAAGCGTTTGGGCGTTCGCTGTTTATTTGTATTGCTTCGCTAACCCTCAGTGTGATTCTAGTTCTGCCAGCGATATTCGTGGTGTTTTACTACTTTCCGAAGCTCGATAAGCTCATGAACGTATTGATTTTGCTACCATTCGCTGTACCACCAGTGGTGTCCTCCGTCGGCTTGCTTCAACTTTATGCTGACAGTGAAATCTCCCTTATCGGTACTCCTTGGATTCTAGTAGGTACTTACTTCACCATAGCGTTACCGTTCATGTATCGTGCGATTTCTAATAGCTTCGAAGCAATTAACCTTAACGATTTAATGGACGCTGCACACTTGCTAGGGGCAAGCACAACCAAAGCGTTTTTGATGGTCATTTTACCTAACCTCAAAAAAGGACTGATGGCATCGCTTTTCCTTTCATTTTCATTTCTATTGGGAGAGTTTGTGTTCGCCAATATTTTAGTCGGCACACGTTATGAAACCCTGCAAATCTACTTGTATAACATGCGTCAGACGAGCGGCCACTTTACGTCTGCCTTAGTGATGACCTACTTCCTATTTATTTTTTTACTGACTTGGTTGGCAAGTCGTTTCAGCCGAGGAGTCAAACAATGAGCTACGTAACAGCGAAAAATCTGACTAAACGTTTTGGTGATAACACCGTATTTGAGGACATTCACTTTAACATCGAGCAAGGTGAATTCATTACGCTTTTGGGCCCTAGCGGTTGTGGTAAATCGACACTACTTCGCAGCCTTGCTGGGCTTAACCCTGTCGATGGAGGCGAGATTTGGGTAAACGGAGAAGATATCACGCATCAAGTCCCGCAAGAGCGTGGTATTGGGATGGTCTTTCAATCGTATGCGCTGTTTCCCAATATGACCGTCGAAGGCAACATTGCATTTGGCTTAAAAATGAAAAAGCTTGCGAATGATGATATTCGACGTGAAGTGGCTAAAGTCATCAAACTGGTGGATCTGGCAGGTAAAGAAAAACACTATCCGCATCAACTTTCTGGCGGTCAGCGCCAGCGTGTCGCACTCGCTCGAGCGTTGGTGGTGAAACCTCGCATATTATTGCTTGATGAACCACTTTCTGCGCTTGATGCCAAAATCCGCAAACACCTTCGTCAGCAAATCCGAGACATTCAGAAAGAGATGAATCTCACCACTATCTTCGTAACTCATGACCAAGAAGAGGCGATGATTATGTCTGATCGTATCTTCCTAATGAGTAAAGGGGAAATTGTTCAAGCAGGAACACCTGAAGAAATTTATACTCATCCTGCTAACGAGTTTGTGGCCGGTTTCATGGGGCACTACAACCTTGTAGAGGCCAATAAAGCCAAGCAACTCTTCAACATTGATACCGAATGGAAAGTAGCGATTCGCCCAGAGTCTATATATGTAAAAGAGCAAGGTCGTCAATATGATAGCCACATCTCAGCGCCACAAGTAGGTACGATCACCAACCACCAGCTTCTAGGTAATGTTATTCGCTATCAAGTGAACGTTGAAGAGTGTGAGCTCACTGTTGACTTGCTTAACCGCTCTTCAGAACGCTTACTAGCGAATGGCAGCCAACTAGAGCTACTCTTTAACCTAAACGAAATTCAACCAGTGAGAGCCTAAACATGTCCAAACCTTTGTATGTTTTTGATATGGATGAAACCCTAATAAACGCTGACTGCGCAATGATTTGGAACGAGTTTATGGTTGAGAGAGGCATCGCGACTGATCCTTTATTTATTAAGGAAGATCAGCGTCTAATGGCCTTGTACTCTGAAGGCAAAATGGACATGGAAGACTATCTCGCGTTCTCCATGAAGCCACTAGAAAACATGCCGATTGAAGAAGTAAACACCTTGGTTGAAGAATGTGTTGAAAGCCATATTCTGGCTAAACAGTTTCCTCAAGCCAAAACCCTGATTGAGCAACTGTCTCGTGATGGTATAGATATGGTTATCATCTCTGCCAGCGTCACTTTTTTGGTGGAAGCCGTTGGTCGCCGTCTTAATATTCCAACCGCACTCGGAATTGATTTAATCGAGAAAAACAACCGTTATACTGCTGAAATCGACGGTATCCCGAGTTATCGTGAAGGCAAAGTCACGCGATTAAAACAGTGGCTAGAAAATCAGCCTGAGCCTTATTCCGAAATCCATTTCTATACCGATTCAATCAACGATTTACCGCTTTGTGAATACGCGAACTACGCTTATCTGGTAAATCCATGCCCACAACTAAAAGAACACGCCAACAGACCGAATTGGAGTGTGTTAAGTTGGGGGTGATATAGCCTCACAAGACCGTTCTTCCTAAGTAAATACTTTTCTATTTGTTCAAAGAGCAGTTCTTTCTGCTCTTTTTTACTTCTCTTCATCACAAATTAATCACTTGATTAAATACTGATTAATTTTTCACATGTCGCATGAGAAATCAGCGTCTTATAATTAATCAAATGTTTAATATTTTGAGAGAAGATTGTGACGGAAGCGCATCGAAGGGCGGGAAGACCCACAGATAATATCGACGCAAGGGAAAAACTGATTTTCCACGCGCGCGAACTCTTCACCATTATGGCTTATGACAAGGTCTCTACTCGCCTAGTCGCGCAGAAAGCAGGCGTGAACGTGGCGATGATTCGTTACTACTTTGGCAACAAAGAAGGCTTGTTCGAGACCATGTTGCGCGAAACACTGTCACCGATGCAAAAGCAGATGCAGACGTTGGTATCCAACAGTAACGAGCAAAACTTTCTCGATCTAATGCGCACCTACTACCGCGAAATGATCAAGGTACCACAGTTCCCACGCTTAGTTGCCCAAGTTATGAATATGCCCCCATCGGAAACCCAACGCAAACTGCTCGAAAAAGTCTTCGCAGATATCAGTAAGCCAATGCAAGGCGTGATCTTTGATAAGTTGATCGACAGTGGCGTTTTACGAAAAGACGCCGACCCTCAACTTTGTCGCGTCTCTTACATCAGCTTGATGGTATTTCCTTTTATGGCACCACCAGCACTGCTCGCCATTCATGGCATTGAACTTTCTGAAGCCTTCTTGAACCGATTATTCGAACACAACATACAACTGATGAAACATGGATTTTTAGACTCGGGCGACCAATATGAAGATAAATAAAAAGCTGCTGTTCTTTCCTGCTCTTGCGGTGGGGGTCGTCATTCTGTTTTTGGCGATTAGCCTCAAACCAGATTTGCCCGTAAAACCCGCTGGAGATCGTGCACGGTTGGTCGAGACGATTCCACTTGAGCTCAAAGCCATTGCTCCAGTAGCCATAGGGTTTGGCAAGATCGCCCCAAAAGTGGAATGGAAAGCGATAGCCGAAGTGACGGGTAAAGTGGTCTACCGCCATCCGCAGCTGGAAAAAGGACAAGTGTTGCAAGCAGGGACAGAAATCTTGCGAATCGACCCACTCGATTACGAACTGAAACTGGTTCAAGCTCAAGCCGATCTCAAATCTGCTCAAACCTCTCTGGCTAAGCTGAACCAAGAAGAAGCGAATCTCAAAAGCACACTCAAGATAGAAGCCAACCGTCTGGTTATCGCCAACAAAGAGTTAGACCGTAAACAAAACCTACGTAAGAAAGGCTTAACCTCGCAATCGGATGTAGATCAGCAAGAGCAAAGCGCGCTCTCTCAACGTAAGTTAGTACTGGATATTGAAAATCAAATTGGTTTGATGCCGGATGAGAAACGAGTCGCGGAAGCCCTAGTTAAAGTTAATGCATCAAAAGTGGATGAGGCCGAACGCTCGCTTGATAAAACCATCATCACGCTTCCTTACGATTTGCGTATTGCTGACGTAGAAATTGAGAAAAAGCAAGTGGTTAACCTCCAACAAACCATGGTGACAGGACATGGTATTGATGTCATGGAAGTGGAAGCTCAACTGTCCATTCATGACATGCAAACTTTGGCGGCGAGCATCGGTGAGTTTGTTCGTGATGAATCTGGTATTCCACAACCTGATATGAATGCGATTCATGCCAACATTGAACTCAGCAGCGGTAACCTCTCTGCAAGCTGGCCTGCGAAAGTTGCACGCATCAGTGAAACGGTTGATCCAAGCCAAGCGACTGCCGGTGTGATTCTGGAAATTGAACAAGACTACCGTGCATTAAACCCAACGTCTGCGCCTCCATTGGTGAACGGCATGTTTGTGCGTGCCTTGATTGAGGGACAAGAGAACCCGAGTTGGGTCATCCCAGAGCGTGCGCTTCATGGCGATAAGATTTACCTGATGGGAGATGACAACCGTCTGCAAGTCGTGACGGTTGAAGTGTTATATCGCCGCAATAACCAAGTGGTGATCGATGGTGAACTAGAGCAAGGTCAGAAGCTGATCATCAACGATTTGCTGCCCGCAATTAACGGCATGCTATTGAAAGAGTCACCTGAACAGTCAGAAGCCACTATTGAGGAGTCTGATTCATGATCCGATTCTTCGCCAAGCATCCAACAGCAGCCAACTTGCTGATGCTAACGCTGCTGATATTGGGGATTTCTTCACTTTCCACGATTAAGCGTGAAACTTTTCCTGAGTTTGATCCGCCCTACATCCTAGCTGGTGTAGTCTACCCAGGAGCTTCCCCGCAAGAAGTCGAAGAGAGTATCTGTGTCCGAATGGAAGATGCTGTTGATGGCCTTGCTAACATTGAAGAAACGCAATGTGAAGCGATTGAAGGCTCTGCGCGTCTTATCTTAAAACTGAATGAAGAAGCCGACATCGGCCGCATGCTGGTTGATGTTCAAACCCAGATCAACTCGATTAATGACTTCCCACAAGAAATTGAGTCTCCTGTGGTCCAAGAGCTAGATTGGAATGAGCCAGTTGTGGATATCGCGATCACTGCAGACACCACATGGCCAGAGCTAAAAGCCTATGCAGAACAACTTAAACGCACATTAAAGCTCGATTATGATGTGTCTTTGGTTGAAGTTGCAGGCTTCTCTGACCACCAATACCGAGTAGAGTTAGACACTCAAGCCATTCGACAGCTTGGCTTAAGTGTTGGCGATATTGCTGAGCAGATTGGTCGTCAGAACGTCAAGTTGCCAAGTGGTAATGTCGAAACGCCAGATAAGAACTTTCTGATCCGCTTTGACGAACGACGCGTGACGCCAGAAGAGCTTGAGACTATCGTCGTGGGCTCTGGTCCAAATGGGTCAATCATCCGTCTAAGAGACATTGCGACGATTACCGACCGATTTGAATTGGACGAACAGAAAGTCCTCTTTGATGGTCACCCTTCTGCCCTACTAAAAGTCAGCAAAAACAAAGAAGACGATGCACTGCGCATTAAAGAACGTGTTGCTCAATTTGTCGAAGAACAACAAGCCATCGCGCCAGACGGTGTGATGCTACAAATGACCAATGACCTTTCATCCGTGCTTTGGGATCGCCTGACCATGATGGTCAAAAACGGTTGGCAAGGTATCATTCTGGTCTTCGCCACCATGTGGTTGTTCTTTAGTTTTCGCTACTCTTTTTGGGTCGCAGCTGGTTTACCTGTTGCCTTCTTAGGTGGGTTATTTTTGATGGCGCAACTTGGCCTGTCCATCAACATCATGTCTTTGGTCGGGTTACTCATGGCCATCGGTATCATGATGGATGACGCCATCGTTATTGCCGAATCGATTGCCGCTCACCTAGACCGAGGAGAAGAGATCGATGATGCCGTAACTAAAGGAGTGAAAAAGGTACTGCCGGGGGTCATCTCTTCCTTTTTAACTACGGTGTGTATTTTCGGTAGCTTGTTATTTTTGCAAGGTGAAATGGGTGCGGTACTTAAAGCGGTTCCTCAAGTTCTGATCCTCGTACTGAGTTTAAGTTTGGTGGAAGCCTTCTTGATTCTACCTAACCACCTTTCTCACTCACTACACAAACAAAAGCAAGAGCGAAAAACACCGAAGTTCAAACAAAAGCTGCTCGCTTCTTTTGAAAACTTTCGCAACACCACCTTGGTCAACGCAGTGGATAAAGTGGTCGAGTATCGCTATGCCTTTATGGGTGGTGTGGTTGCCTTGCTTCTTATCTCCGCAGCCACGTTAGTAGGTGGTTTACTCAAGTTTCAACCCTTCCCTGAACTGGATGGCGACATTGCAGAAGCGCGCATTATTCTTCCTCCGGGTTCTTCTCTGTCTCAAACGGAAGCCGTCGTCGATAAGATCGTCGCTTCCGCTCAAAAGCTAGATAAAGAATGGACAGAGAAAGTGGAAGACGGCAATCCATTGGTTCTACACATCACCAGTCAATTCAACGCTAACGCCGATGCGAATGAATCTGGCCCTCATATTGCCACGGTGCGTCTGGATTTGCTGGGTGCAGAGAGTCGTAACACACTCATCGATGAATTTATCGATGCATGGCGCGAAGACATCGGTGAACTTGCCGATCCTATCTCGCTGGTATTTAAACAACCGACCATGGGGCCGGGTGGACGAGCGATTGAAATTCGAGCGAAGCATGATGATCTGGATGCGCTCAAAGCTGCCTCTATCGACATTCAGCAATACTTGAATGAGTTTGACGGTGTCCATGGCGTGTTGGATGACATGCGTATGGGTAAAGAAGAAGTTTTAGTTAAACTGCGTCCGGGGGCAGAAGCTTATGGGGTTAACGGCCAACTCATCGCCAATCAGTTACGTGCGGCTTTCTTTGGCCAAACCGCAGACGAAATCCAAGTTGGGGTAGAAAACATTTCCATCGAAGTTCGCCTCGATAAAGCACAAGCTGGTGACTTACAGCAATTGGCAAACTTCCCAATTATCTTGTCCGATGGCAGTCAAATCCCACTCGCGACCATTGCGACTTTGGATTTCCAACGTAATTACGTAAGAATCCAGCGCATTGATGGCTTGCGCACAGTGAGTGTATTCGGCGATATCGACAATACGAAAGCCAACTCAACCGCCATTATTCGTCAGTTCCAACAAGATGAAGCGCCAAAGCTTATGCAAAAGTATCCTGGTCTTCGCTTTGATTTTGAAGGCGAAGCCAAAGATACCGCTGAAACTGGCGCATCAATGGGTAAAGGCTTCTTGCTTGGTTTGTTTGGCGTGTTTGCGATTCTGAGTTACCAATTCCGCAGTTATTTGGAACCATTCGTGGTCATGCTTGCGATTCCACTCGCCTTTATTGGCGTGGTATGGGGACACATCCTACTCGGTCACTCATTAAGTATGCCGAGTATGATGGGCTTTGTCTCACTAGCGGGGATTGTGGTGAATGACTCGATTCTGTTAGTTCAGTACATACGCCATCATGTCGATGAAGGGGATAATGTGCACGACTCAGTAGTCAAAGCCAGTCGGGAACGCTTTAGAGCAGTATTCCTAACATCAATGACCACTGCAGCAGGTTTGCTTCCGTTACTGACTGAAACCAGTTTGCAAGCACAGGTTATCCAACCACTGGTTATCTCCATCGTGTTTGGTATCTTTGCATCCACTCTTCTGGTGTTGTTTATGATCCCTGCCGCGTATGCCATTTTAGCTGACTTCGGCCTAGTCCATAAGCATGAAGAGATCTAAAACGACTGATAAGTAAACTTATCAAAATGAACAAGAGCGGCTTAGGTCGCTTTTTGTTCAACACCAACACGTTAAAAAACACAATCACTTAACAAACAGAGAGTTATTGTGTCTCATTAAGTGTGAATATGAACAGTTAAGGATTAAGTATGTTGAGTTTTATATAACCAAATCAAATAACCAACACAAGATTTATAATATGTCTTATTGTCAAAAACGGAATTTCACAGAGTAAAAATACACGTAGGCAACACATTCACAATTTAAACTCACGATAATGAAAACATTGATTGAAGAATTAACATTTTAACAATCATTACAACAATGTTAACTTTAGCCTCGTTGGTCGCGCTGGTGGTAAGCCTCTCACCAAGCCTATTGTCAGTTTTATATGGACGTTCGACCACCTCCAAAATGAATAGACACCCAATTTGGTGCCCTTTTTTCGCCCGTGAAAGCATTCTTCGCGGGCTTTTTTCTTCCCACTGAAATGGGCTTAATCTGCGTTAGTTTCTTTGCTCAATCTCTCTGTTTTTCCAGCCGTATACGATTCGATTACCGGAGACAAATCCAGTAATTCCAATACTTTTTTTTCAAAGGTTTCATCAGCACTTCTCACCCAATCTAAAAACTTTTGCTTAGCAAACATCGATTCGTATTTATACCAAAACTCGATGCTCAGGTAGAATTCATTTTTTATGGGTAAATTGTATACTCTTCGTAATTCACTCTTATACTTAATATTACCTTCTGAGTATTTTGAGTATTTGTTTTTTCCAACTTCAACTAGCTCACAATTTATTGGTGGATAACCACTTAAGAAACCTCTAATTAAATATTCTTCTTTTTCTCTTTTTCGGTCTTCACTTTCTGGAATTTCTCCCCATTGTTTATTCGCACGCTTAGTCAATTCTTTCATCAAGTCTGTATGATACCCCCTCATAGAGCCTTCACTTTGCTCCGGGGCATGATAAAAATCATAATACTCTCTCTCTAAAAATGAGGACAATTGACTAATATTATCAATATCTTCTTCAGCAGACTTAACCCGCAGCCTAATATATAATCCACCTTGTTTGTTAATAGGAAGCAAAGGGTTTAATATTTTCTTCTGAAACAAAAAATATACCGTAGCTAATTTTATAAACCTTTCATGCCTCTCTATTTTTGATTCAACATCGAACTGTTCTAAATTAACAAGATCCTGGTATACATGTCCTTCATATATGTTGTTCGGACACTCAAATGACAGCACTAAGTCATCTATCTGGAACGCATTATGTAATAAGTCAGAGAAATCCGGCTTTCCTCTAAAACCATCTTTACACATTTTAATAAAACTCATATGTCTATCTCTTACTCTTCAAATATGCATCAATACCTTTAAACGAACGCCTGAAATATGAGTTCTAATTCAAGTAAAGGTAAGCCACATACTAAGGTATTATGAAGGTCAAAAAGGAGATCGGATCTTTTCAAAATTTTAAATATCTAACATCACCTCCACTTTACTGAAATCTACACTTTTAAAAGTTACATCCGCTCCATCCAGCAATAGCTCATCAAACACGCCAACTATTGATAATGAGCTTGAGGATCTGATCCCTACCCATGAAATGAGAAACAAAAAAGCCAGCCTTAAAAGGCTGGCAAGTAGAGCAACAAGGTCAGTGCTTACTGCTAGCTAACACCGAACTCGTATTGGATTCATTTTCGTCTGTTAGTCTCTTTTATCGGCGTTTATGACTTGCTTGCTTTCTCTTTGTGGCACGTTACCTTTACTAACTGTTCTTGCTCATCTTTAATGTTTTTCACGATACGCTCATCACGTGCGTGAATGGCATCCATGTTCATTTGCTGAATATCTGCTATAGCTTCATGTTTCATTTCAGAAAAGTCCTGACGTAAATCTGAGCTCCACTCCTCTTTGTCTAAAGTGTTAGCAGCAGCGATTGGTGATGACATTACAGCAATAAGACTTAGAGTAGATAGAAATACGCTTTTCATAATAAGCTCCTTGAGGATTAGCAGTTAATTTTAATTACAATTTATATATTGCACATACGATGCCAACTTTTATTTTGTTATTTTTCAACAACTTAAACAAACCCTCATATTCAACGTTATCTTCGTCTGGTAAATTTCGCTAACCAAGTGTCAAATTAACCATACGAATTTAAAACATTAGAAACATACACATTAGAAATGCTTTGTCAGGCAGTTTTCTCATCAGATAATTACGTAACTGCCCACTAAAAAATCGCTTTGAATCAAAATGCGGAAACAAAAAAGCAGCCCGAAGGCTGCTCCTAATCGTTAACATCAAGCTTGTTAAGTCGATACGCTTGCTTCAACGCTCTACGTCACTGGCGACTTTCTGAAACGATTAATCAAACGATGGATAAACCTCTTAATCGATCTGAAAATATTTTTAATATCTTCAAGCATTAAATACAAACAAGGCACCAACAATAAAGTCAGAACCGTTGCGTACAACACCGCAAAGCCCAAAGCGACAGCCATCGGTATGACAAAACGCGCCTGCAAACTCGTTTCAAACATTATCGGCAATACACCCGCAAACGTCGTTATTGAGGTGAGCGTGATAGCTCGAAAACGAGCACAACCCGCCTCAACAACCGCTTGTTTGATGTTCATACCCTTTTCTCTCACTTGGTTTACGTAATCTGTCATAACCAGAGAGTCGTTGATAACCACGCCAGCAGCGGCGATCAAACCAAATGTCGACATCATACTGATGTCTAAACCTAGCCAGAAATGGCCCCAAATCGCCCCCGTCAGACTAAACGGAATGACGGACATTACAATCAAAGGTTGGGTATAACTTTTTAACGGTACAGCTAACAAGATGTAGACGATGATCATGCCTGCAATAAAGAACAAAATCTGTTCATTACGCTGCGCAGCCTGCTCTTCAATATCACCGCCCAATTCTGTTTTCACAGTTGGGAAGGCTTGCTTCATGTCCGGTAAGATATTGTCGTCAATGACCTTAACGATTTCTTGAGGTTCAACCAATTCTTCGTCTATGGAACCATAAACATAAACGGTTTGATACCCGCCTTCACGTCGAATGCTACTCACGCCCGGCTGCTCGTTGATCTTCACCACATCACCTAGCATGACCTTCTTACCTGCTGGTGTTGTAATCACAGCGTAACGCAATGATGAGAATGCTTCACGCGTCAGTTGCGGGTAACGCACCATAACTTTAATTTCTTCACCATCACGAATAATGCGCTGTGCTTCGCCACCATAAAAGCTGCCACCAACTTGCTCTGCGATCATGGTGAGATCCAGACCGAGATCGTACGCTACAGGCGCAAGAGACAGGAGTACTTCTTTGCTTCCAGAATCAATAGAAGATGAAATATCATATAACCCTTCTTCCTGCTGTAAACGCTCTATCAAGTAACGCCCAGCCTCGTTGAGCTCATTGATGTTAGAACCAAACAACAAGTAGCCAAACTCATCTCTGTCACCACCACCCGCACTCTGCTCGCGGATTTTGATGCTCTTCATACCTGGAATAACAGGCATAGCTTCACGCCAACGTCGAGCCAGCTCAAATGTATTGAACGGGCGTAACTCTTCATCAACCAAAGGTACTAATACACGACCTTCGGTGCGGCTTCTGTTGTACGACAGCACATCACACATCATTCCTTGACCATGTTCTGCAATGGTCTCAGATTCGATCTTTTGCATGACACGTTCAATAGTCTTGAGTGCACTGATTGTCTGCTCACTTGAAACGGTATCATTCATTTCAATAGTGATCGCAGGATAGTCAGTCGGCACTTTAGGGTTAGGGATCACCCGAACATAATTCGCGTTGATCAAAGCCGCGCTGATCAGCAGTAAACCACAGAACACCGCAAACACTGTCCAGCGCCAATGGGTGCATGTTGTTACAAAGTTACGATATGGACCATTTACAAAACCAAAAAAACGTTGGTTAAATCGGTCACGCCAGCCACCTGGTTTAACTGGCTTAAAATGAGTATGCGCAAGGTGTGCAGGAAGGATCAGCTTCGATTCAATCAAACTGAAGATCAAACAAAGAATCACGACCCCCGCGATACCATAAAAGAAGGCACTATCAATACCACTAGACAACAAGAAAGGAGCAAACACAGCAATTGTGGTTAACACACCGAAAGTGGCTGGTGTGGCAACACGTTTTACACCACGAACCACGTTTTCGACGCCACCGCCTTTTTCTTCAATTTCGCTGTAAGCGCTCTCTCCCATCACGATGGCGTCATCAACTACAATACCGAGCACCATAATGAAGGCAAAAAGAGACACTATGTTTACCGTGATCCCTAATGCAGGCATCATCATTACGGCACCGAGAAAACAGACAGGTAGCCCAATCATTACCCACATAGCCAAGCGGAAACGTAGGAAAATGGTCAGCATAATCGCGACTAATGCAGCGCCTTGCAGCAAGTTTTTCAACATCATGTCGAGACGCCCATTTAAATAATAAGTCGTATCAACTAAGACTTTGAGCTTAACATCCTGCGGTAATGTCTTGTTTTTTGCTTCAATATAATTACGAACGGACTGTGCAACAGGGATAATGTTCTGGTCACGAGTTGCTTCAACAGACATGTAGATCGCATTTTGACCTGAGTATTCAAAGTAGCGCTCTTCTTCCGTAAAGCCATCTTTTATTGTGGCAATATCTTGCAACAGAACCTTTGCACCATTTGCGCCAAGCTTTACAGGAATATTTCTAAACTCATCACCACGGTAGTATTGGTTTTCAATCCTTACTGCAATCATCCCTGAGTTTGTTTTTACTTCGCCCGCAGAAAAGTTGGCTGAGTAACGGCTGATCGCGCTGCTGATATCACTCAACGTCAGGTCGTATTTACGAAGAACAAGTGGGTCAACTTCAATAGCTATTTCTTCTTCTGGCGCACTCAGGTACACCAGCATGACGTTTTCTAACTGAAGTAATTCATCTTCGATTTGCTTAGCAATCGGTTTAAGCTCCTCGAGCGGTCGGTCCCCAACTAACCCCATTTCAATTACATCTTGGCGCCATTCAACTTGGTAGACATTGATTGGTTCCATACCCGCTGGTAAGTTAGACAAGGTATCAATACGTTGATTTACATCATCTAAGACACGCTTGATATCGGCATTAACGTCTACCTCGATGGAAACATACGCGCTACCTCTAGAGGCCGTTGAGACTGCTTTTTTAATCCCGGTGACGTCTTTAATCGATTCCTCGACCTTAACGAGAATACTCTCTTCTATCTCTTGAGGAGAAGCGCCAGGATAAGTCGCACGAACATCAATGTAGTTCACCTCAATATTCGGAAACATCTGCCTTTGAATAAAGAGAAAGCTCACCACACCCATGATAATGATGAACACCATCAAAAGGTTGGCAGCGACGGGATTATTCGCAAAATAGGCAATTAAGCCCTTTTGTTTAGTATCTTCCATGACATACTCCTACTTACTGTACGACGGTTTCGGAGTCGTCACTCTTTTTTGCGATTTGTACCGCCATGCCTTTTTGAGGGTACTCGGGCAAGGTCAGTACCAACTTATCACTTTGCTCTAAACCTTCGCCCACCAGCAAAAGCTCACCTTCTGCTCTCAAAACCGTGACAGTTCTGGGTTGAAGTTGATTATCGCCATTCACCACCCACACGGTACGGTTTTTAACTAATTCCTGTGGTAAGCGATAGATATGCTTAAGTTCCTTACCAGTGAAGCTCACTTCAACGTAGGAGCCGAATTTAATTGGAGGCTGCTGGTTATCGACACCGTATGGGTCCGCGATTTGAATGACCATGTTAATCATTCGGGTAGCGCTATCAATCATGCCTAGATCACGAACTACTCGACCTTCTCTAGTGGTAGAAAACACACCTTGCTGCGTCACTGTCGCAGTGAGTTCACCAATGGATTCGGGTAAAAATGCACTATCAAAACCGGCAATGGGTACGTGCACCTCTGCCACTTCGATGTTGTTTAACGTGGCAACTCGAGAACCAGATGTAACAAATTGACCAACACCAATATCACGCTCAACAACCAGCGCATCGTAAGGTGCAACGACTTTGCAATTTTCTAACTCTCTTTTTGCTCGTTTGAGTGCCGCTTGAGCCGACTTCACTTGGGCTTGTGCGCTCAAAACGTGAGGTTTGCGTAAATACAGATCCGTCACTTGCTTATCGCTCAGTCTCTTTGCCTGACGTTTTGCAACTTCGGCTTTCGCTTGTTCCTCAATCAAGTTTGCGCGTGCACTAGCTAAATCGGCTTCAGCTTGTAAAACCGACGCTTCATAGTTGTCACTTTCAATTGTGAAAAGAACCTCTCCTCGTTTCACGATGCCACCCGTTACAAAATTCGGGTGCCAACTTATCACTTCACCACTGACTTGCGCGGAAAGGTGTGTTTTTTCAAAAGGAACTAATTCACCGTGACTGGTAATCACCACTTTGTGATCAGTAGGAAAAAGAGAAGAAGCCTGAACAGTAGGTTCTGTAATTGCATCTTTGGTTGACTCTTTTTCCGGCGCAGTTGCGGCAATTGCAGCATATCCTGCATAAGAGCCTCCAACGACGACGAAGGGTAAAAGCCAACGTAATATGGGTTTTGCTAACATCGAAAATCCTTTTTTATTGTTGTTTTCAACACCACACTTTTATTCAGTCCATTGCTCCCGGTAAGCATGGTGGTGAGAGAATTGAATTTGAATAAACATCAAAGCGGCACTTGCCTAGTCTTTTAAGCAGCGAACTAGATAGTTATTGCCAATTCAAAGTTAATAAAATTAACAAAAAATTAACCAACTGCGCAAGTTGCTCTGACTTAACTTTTATTCTAAATAGCAAATGACATGCCAAGCATTTATTTATTAAAAATCATATGGTTATATAAAAATCATTATTTTATCCAGTGCGCTATTGGTCATAATCACCAGATATTAGTGATTATGACCAATACGGCCATAATGATAATTAAAATAAATGATTATCTGCGCTTTAAAAGTTGAACTTAGTTCCGGCTCTATGGCAATTCATCGATTAATCGCTCGTTATCAAACGGTTCTGGGTGCATGTGGCGTCAGCTTAAGTCTATAATTTGGAGTAGGTAACACTCTGTAAGACAAGGAAATGTGCTTTGTTACAAACGCTCGCCAAGTTGCTCTTCCCCTCGCTGCTCACTATTTTATCGGCATGCTCATCCGTATCGTTGAATGACGCCAGTGAAAAGTCCACCAGCTTTCAGCTCGGTTATCAAAAGGATTCTGTTCTTGCGCAGTACTTTGAAGCTTACGGGAGAGACCCCAAGTCCATAACTGGCTTTGCACCGTTAAATCAGGGACACGATGCCCTTCTTGCTCGAACCTCTTTGATCGAGTCCGCCCAGAAAAGCCTTGACCTTCAATACTATATTTACCGTGGTGACGAAACGAGTCAGCTAATAACGTGGCGCTTGTATGAAGCGGCAAAGCGTGGTGTTCGAGTAAGACTGTTGCTTGACGATATGCAAAAGCGAAACGACGATGTGATGGCAGCCCTCAATGCACATCCTAATATAGAAATCCGCTTATTTAACCCGCATCAGTATCGCGACTCCCGTTGGTTCGCTCTTGCTAGCGATTTTGAACGTCTTAATCGTCGTATGCACAATAAGTCTCTGATTGCAGACAGTGTTTCCGCCATTGTCGGAGGTAGAAATATCGGCAATGAATACTTCTCTTTTGAATCGCAAGTTGAGTTTGGTGATTTTGATCTTCTGCTCTATGGTGAGGCGGTACAACAAACTGCCGATCAGTTCGACCTCTACTGGAATAGCGCCTATTCGATACCAATGGAATGGATTACACCGAATTCACAGCAAATTACCGACCAAGCGATTCAAAAGCAGGTCAATAAACTCCGGTTAGAGGAAAAGTTTTCAACCGGCCGCTATGACTTCACTCAACTGGATATGTACCAAGATCTAAAACAAGGCAAACTCAAGCTCTACTGGGGAGAAGCGAAAGTATGGTTTGATCTGCCCGATAAAGTCGCGACCCGAGAGAGCCAACTTATTGATAATTTGTCGGAACTGGTTAAAAGTGTTGAGGATTCATTTGTGCTCATTTCTCCCTATTTCGTTCCAACTGAAGCAGGTACTCAAGCATTAAGTAACGCGGCCAAGCGAGGCGTTGATATCACGATTGTGACCAATAGCCTCGCGTCTAACGATGTGTTTGCCGTGCATGGTTGGTACGCAAAATATCGAAAAGATCTACTCGAAGCTGGAATCAAGCTTTGGGAAGTAAAAGCGAGCGCGAAACTCAAAAGTAAGTGGAGCCTCACGGGGAGTAGCAGAGCAAGTTTACACGCTAAAGCAATGACGATTGATAAAAAAACACTTTTCGTTGGTTCAATGAACTGGGACCCACGTTCGGCAGCTTTGAATACCGAAATGGCCGTTGTTATAGAACAGCCAGAATATGTGCAAATGTTTCTAGAACAACTGCCGAATCAACTGTCGAGTAACGCCTACGCCTTAACTCTGCGCGACGGGGACATTGTCTGGACCGACGTAAAAACAGGCGAAGAATACGACTCCGAACCAGAAGCAGGAGTATGGCGAAAAATGGGCGCTTGGTTCTCCGGAATATTACCGATTGAAGATCAGCTATAACAGCTGCCAATACTGCAAACCTCCCCAGTCAAGCAAAACAAAATGGACGCTAGTTTTGGGCAGGGGACACACCCAACATAAGGAAGTTCAATGCCAGCGCAATGGAATGAATACTATCAGAAAATTTTAAGCCAACCTCACCGCCCAAACGTGGAGAATGCCGTAAACCGACTTAAGATAGAAGGCAAAGTCGCTCTCGATATTGGCTGCGGAATAGGTCGAGACAGCCACTTTCTCCTCGAACAGGGATTTAAGGTTCACGCATGTGATAGCAATGAAGATGCAGTAAAAACTTGTTTAACACGCTTTGAAGGTAATAAGCGATTTTCAGTTTCGCAGTGCTGTTTTACTGAATTTAATTACCCTCAGTGCAGCTTGGTTATCGCAAATGCCAGTTTGTTCTTTTGCCCTGACAAAGGCTTCAAACAAGTCTGGACAAAAATAGACAGCGCATTACAACCGGGCGGTATCTTCTGCGGCGATTTCTTGGGAGTGAAAGACTCCTGGGTGACCTCCGAAATGCATCCAAACATTACCGCATTAACAAAAAAGGAAGTGGAAAGCTTATTCGAGGGTTACGACCTCATTTCATTGCATGAAAGAGATGAAGACGGGACCACTGTAGTAGGAAGCCAAAAACATTGGCATATGTTTAGTGTGACCGCTCGAAAGCGCTAAAAATGGTCTCTCAATAAAGAAAGCAGCACTTCAAATCAGTGCTGCTATCAGAGATTAATTGACGGGATACACCACTTCAAAACGCTCTAAAACCAGCGTACGTTTCTCATGCCAATCGATGTTCAACTCATCGCATTCAGCTTTAAAAAATGCAGTATGAGCATCACGCCACCAGTTTAAGGTTCTATCACCTTCGCCTTCTGCGAAGGCAAACTCTGCGGTTACATCCTCATATTTGCATGTACTTACGTCAGTAATTCGTATCACGCAAACCGGGTCCCCATCCCAATTCGTCACTACTTGTAAATGACCGACTTGGGGCATGATTTCACCATGCTCTCGATACCAAAGCTCCAAACTGCACGATGCAGTTTTCTGTCCAATACGAACCAAATCTGCGCATACATTCGCGTTGTATTCATCGGCACAATAATAGTCAGCACTGACTGATGGTACAGCTTCCCTTTGTTCTGGTGATAATAATTCTAGGAATTGTTCTAAGTAATCCTTAGCTCGCGCGTCCATGCTCACTCCACTAATCATAAATTCGCAAGGAGGATAAAAGATATCACAACAAATAACCATCAGGAACAAACTGAAAAACAACAAGAATATGACTTCTACGAAGACGACTGTTATTTCTTTTGTAATAACTTTGCTAAACGTTTGTGCTATTTGCTATTGTTGCATGGTCTATCTGTACTCTTCTCGTGAAAGGACGTTATATGCGCTTATTTATTGGTATTTTTTTCTCGCTGATACTTGCCTTGCCAACAATGGCATCGGAGGAAAAGTATTCAGAATCGGATCTGTTAGATAGACCATTAATGGAACGCTATATTTTAGATGAACTAAAAGCGCTGCGTCAGGACTATCAAAGCCTAGAAAAGCGAATGATCACAGAGATCACCGATCGCGAGCTAACGGTCGCAGATAAATCGTTGAACTATGCCAACGTGACCGTTACATACTTCTTCTACATCATTGCTGGTGTCGCATCGCTGATTGCCTTTGTCGGATGGCAATCTCTGCGCGAGTTTAAACACAACACCAAAGAGATGGCTGATAAACGATTGGAGAAGATCGCCCAAGAATACGAGAAAAAGTTTGTCGCCCTTGAGCGAGATTTAAAACGCAAAACTCGCATTATCAGCGAAAACAACAAAGAGATTGAGAAAATCAACGAGATCCATAACTTATGGCTACGTGCACAAAGCTCTCAAACTCCAGAACAACGTATTGAAATCTATGATGAAATCTTATTAATTCGTCCAGGTGATTTAGAAGCGTTGACTTACAAAGCCGACGCAGCGATGGAAATCAACGAATACCATTGGGCACTTAGCATTTGTAACCGCGTACTTGAAGTCGATTACACCAACGGCCCTGCACTGTATCAACGCGCGTGTGCATACTCTCGCCTTGGTATCGAAGAGCAAGCTATTGAAGACTTGGAACGCGCAATTGAATACAGCCCATCCATTCGTGATTTACTTGCCGAAGAACGAGACCTCGAATTGCTGCACGGTAATGAGCGTTTTGAAAAGCTCTTACATCTAGCAAGCGAATAATGGAAGAAACAGCATGAGCAGCCACTTTAATCTAGAAGACGCTAGCCAAGTATTGGTTGGCGCTTTTGCCCTAGCAGTCCCGATCTCATTTTCGGAGGAAGCGTGGCGATTGGGTGAGAGCCTACCAATGGCAAACTTGCTCATGCTGTTAAGTCTTTCTGTCATTTTCCTCAGTTTTTTCGCGTATCAAAGCGTGTTTCAAAGCCACATCAAGAATCGCGTATCCATCTTTATTTTTCGTGTGGTTATCGCGTACCTCATTGCGGCCGTTGTGGTAGCGTTAGTTCTTTTCTGTCTTGATAAACTGCCACTCATGAATGAGCCTTTGGTTGCGATAAAACGCGTTATCGTCATCACAATGCCTGCTTCGATGGGCGCGATCGTAGTCGACAGTTTCGACAAAGAATAGAGATAATCGCTACTCTTCTTCTAACGTTAAGTTCGACCCCGAGTGGTCTTTCCCTAATACATCTTCTGGGTTTCGAAGTGCGCAGGTTTCTAACGACAAGCACCCGCAGCCAATGCATCCGCCTAAATCGTTTTGCAACGCTTTAAGTTTTTGAATCTTTTGTTCTAACTGTTCATGCCAATGGCTTGCCATTTCTTCCCATTGCGCTTTGTTAGGGGCTTGGTGTTTCGGCAGTTCATCTAACGCATGTTTAATTTCTTCTAACGACAACCCAACTTGCTGCGCTGCTTTGATCACCGCAACACGGCGCAACACACTGCGATGGTAGCGACGCTGATTACCTTGATTTCTCCAGCTCGAAATCAGTCCTTTTTGCTCGTAAAAATGTAGGGCAGATACTTTCACTCCAGAACGTTTTGCCACTTCTCCTACGCTGATTTCCATCCTTGACTCCCTGCGTATCAATTTTGTTAAAAAAATGCTTTACCTCAAGTTTACTTGAGGTTTTAAAGTTGCACCATCTTAATTAACGCTAAACCCCGGCGATCTCAAGATAATGTATTCAGCGCGAACGACTTGGTTGTTAACCACAAGACAGTTGGACATCAACCTTTTGAAATCCATCGGGAGTTAGAGGCAAACATAATGAAAAATAAAACTCAGCCGTACTTAGCTGGCCGCTTCTTCGACAGCATTTCCTCTGGCTTATTCATGATGGCACTGCCATGGGTCATGCTTTCCGAACCTAACATGGGTACATTCGTCGCTTTAGTTTCTCTGAGCTGCACCGCGATTTCTTTTCTAGCAACGCCTTTCTTTTCCACTTTAATTGACCGACATTCACGCAAAGTACTACTCGTGCTCAATCAATGGATTCAATCGGGTATGGCTTTGGTGGTGTTCATTGCTTATTGGTTAGGGTTCGAGTCACACTGGTTGCTGGCTTTTGCACAATTGGTGTATTGGGTTTCGAGTAATTTTGCATGGACGACCAACAACGCTTTCACCCAAGAAAATTATCAGCACCATGAGTATGCGAAAATTTCGGGTCAGCAAGAAATTGTAATGCAATCCACAACCCTCGGAGCTGGCGCGTTGGGTATTGTTTTGCTTGAAATGTGGGGTATGAAAGAGTTTGCTTTGTTTGCGGCCAGCGCCTCTGCGTTAGCAGCGATGTTCTATATTCTGACGCCTTATACCCAACAATTAAGGGCATCAAAATCCGTTGCTTTCATCGCGCAACTCAAAGAGAGCAAACAAATATTCCGCCTCGAACCCCGATTTTATGGCTTTATTCTGCTCTCTTGCCTCTCTTATCCTGCATTGACGTATTTGAGCAAACTGGTGCCGATTTGGTTTTCTGAACAAGGCATCTCTGGCGATTGGTTTGCAGGGTTCAACATCAGTTTTGGCCTCGGCTCGTTGCTAACCGGCTTTATTGTCACCAAAGTGCTAAGCCGTTCCTCCCATAGCCACATTATGTTCGCTTCGATGGTTATGGTCTCTTTTGCGCTTATCGGGATGAGTTTTGCGATGAGCCCGCTGACCATCTTATTGTTTACGGCGCTGTTTGGCGTATTTAACGCGCTAAATCGCATTGCGAGAGTCAACTGGATGCATCACACCGTAGCGGTTCATCAACGAGGTCGCGTCGATGGCGGCATCAGCATGTTTGCCACCACCATTCAATCTCTCAGTTACGTCCTGATTGCAATATTGAGTCATTACGAACTAACACAATACGGTTTTGCAATCGCAGCTGCTGTCATGGTATTAGCAGTGATTTTGATGGGATTACTCAGCCGAGACGTCGAGCCGTTTAACGACCTGCCCCTTCATGCAGCAGCAAAGTGAAGCATAGAAATTGAGAAGTTGAGAAATTGAAAAAGCGAGATAGGAAGGCAACCAACATCGTCTTCCTATTTTTTACGCCAGCACTTTTGCCTCTATCGCTTATCAGCAAGGTTGGGTATTCTGAGGTGACCAACATGAGCAGAGAGAAATCGCAGTGAACTTAAGGCAATTAGAAGTCTTTTACGCCATTATGCAAGCAGGAACGGTGTCAGGCGCGGCTCGCTTACTGCACGTTTCCCAACCTAATGTCACTCGAGTTCTCGCCCATACAGAACAACAACTGAGCTTCGCTTTATTTGAGCGTGTAAAGGGCCGTCTCGTTCCAACTCAAGAAGCCAAAGCCTTATTGCCAGAGGCTGAAAAAGTCTATCAACAACTCGGACAATTTCGCTCTCTGACCAACAAAGTCAAACAGGGAACTCAACATTTACGAGTTGGTGCTCCGCCTGTTTTGGCCGCACACTTGTTAACGCCGACTGTCGCGTTGTTGTCGAAAGAGCACAGCATCTCCTTTGAGCTCTTAACGGCCAATCGCGATGAGCTGTGCTCAGGTTTACTGAAACATGAATTGGATGTCGCCATTGCGTTCGGTGAAGAAACGCCACCAGCGATCATGGGACACATGTTATTAAAAGAAAACTTGGCGCTAATTGCCCCTAAAAGCGCAGCGATACCCACAGAAAAAACCGTCACTTTAGAAGAACTCATCAGTCACGATTTACCCATTATCGGTTTAGATAGCCGAGACCCTCTGGGCTTGCTGTTACATCAAACCTTGTCAGCGCGTGACGAGCATTATCAACATGCCATTACCGTCCGCAGCTACTCCGCGGCGGCTGAACTGGTGAAAAACGAAGCAGGATTCGCGATTGTAGACCCTTGGACTGCAAAACAATATCGCCAAGATAATGCCGTTTCCGTGCATGCTTTGGAGCCAAATATGTCCTTCTCTGTCTCTATTTTATTCGCAGAGCACACACCTCAATCCATTGCGACAAAGCAATTTATCACCGCCCTAAAACAACAGATGGTTTAAAGGTATAACCTGAAGTTATACCTGCCTAACAAATAAGCATTCGGTTTCCTAAATCAGTCTGGCTACATTAATGAGCAATAACGATGACGAAGGGAACCATCATGCAAATTGCTCAACCTTACCTACTTTTTCTTGGCGATGTAACCGATCCACTCGCAGCAAAAACCGCACGTGGCATATATCAATGGCGACCTGAGATTTGTCTTGGCCAAATCCGCCTGACGCCAGAAACCGTATCGCTTGGTTTAACCGACATGACAATACAACAAGCGCAGCAGCAAGGAGCAAAAACGCTGGTGCTCGGCACGGCAAATCCAGGAGGCGTCATTCCCGAAGCTTGGCAAGCAACCTTACTTGAAGCGGCAGAGATGGGATTTGAAATTGCATCGGGCATGCACCAACGTTTGGCGGAATTTGCTCCTCTTGCCGATCTAGAACAACGCGGATTAACCAAACTATATGATGTTCGTCATTATGATGCCCCGCTCAAGGTCGGCAATGGCAAAGCTCGCGCAGGCAAGCGAGTACTTACTGTAGGGACAGATTGCTCCGTTGGCAAAATGTACTCTGCCCTTGCCATTGAGCATGCATTGAAGCGTAAAAACTGTCGTGCAGAGTTCAAAGCAACGGGTCAAACCGGAATTCTCATCGCAGGCAGTGGCATTTCGATTGATGCCGTAGTTGCCGATTTTATCTCCGGCGCAGTAGAAGCGATCAGCCCTAAGTTCACCGATCACGATTGGGACATCATCGAAGGGCAAGGTTCATTGTTTAACCCTTCGTTTGCTGGCGTAAGTTTGGGCTTACTTCACGGCGCACAAGCTGACGCTCTGATACTGTGCCATGAGATTGGTCGCCCGCACATCCGCAACTTACCACATGCGAACTTACCAACCATTGAACAAACGATAGAAGCGAATCTGGCCGCTGCTCGCCTAACAAATCCAAACGCTCAATTAGTGGGTATTTGCTTGAACACTTCGGCGATCAGCGAAGAAGATGCAGCCCAGTTATGCCAGGATTGGAGCGACAAATACCAGGTGCCCGTCACCGACCCTGTGCGTTTTGGCGTTGATGCGGTTGCAGATAGGCTCCTTACGATTTAAGAAACATTTACGGTTTAGAAAATAACTGCGGTTTAGGGAAAACTAGTGAGATGAAAATTCATGTAGAACCTGTCACGCTTGCCATGGCGACACCATTTCGCATCTCTCGCGGCAGTCGGACAGAGTGCCACGTAGTCCGCGTGACAATTGAACATCGAGGCATGACAGCCCAAGGAGAATGCACACCATACCCACGTTATGGTGAATCGGTTGAATCGGTAATTAAGGCGATTTCTCACGCCTCGCATGAACTGCAAAGTTTGTATGCCAAAGGCGAAGCTGATGTCATGGTTCTCAAAAGCCTGCTTCAATCGTTATTGCCCGCGGGGGCGGCAAGAAATGCATTGGATTGCGCCCTTTGGCATCTTCACGCGCTTTTGAGCCAAAAGCAGCAGGTTCACGACCTCTTTACGTTACCCGAGGCGATTGTGACGGCGATGACGGTTTCTATCGACAAGCCGCAAGCGATGGCAAAACAGGCACAAACTTACCTTAGCCAAGGCGCAAAACTGCTTAAGGTAAAACTGGATGGTGAAAACGTGATTGAGCGCGTTGCAGCAGTACGCGATGCCGCGCCGCACGCACAAATTGTCTTAGATGCGAATGAAGCGTGGCAAAACCTCGACCTCGCGACGGTATTTGCTCAACTCGAACCGCTAGACATCACCATGATCGAACAACCGTTGCCACAAGACTGCGATGACGTACTCGCCAGCATTCCGCACCCCATTCCACTTTGCGCCGATGAAAGTTGTCACACCAGAGAGCAATTGCATCAGTTGGTTGGCAAATATGAAATGGTGAATATTAAGCTAGATAAAACTGGCGGGCTCACTGAAGCACTATTATTAGCCGACGACGCCCAAAAACTCGGTTTTAGCCTCATGTCCGGTTGTATGTTGGGGACGTCGCTTGCGATGCGTGCTGCCTTACCCATTGCTGCTCAGGCAAGCGTTGTCGATCTTGATGGCCCGGTGCTGCTCGGACAAGATGTAACGCCAAGCTTGGTTTATCGCGACGGCGAAATCGTTCTTTCCAAATAGCCTAAACAATCCAGAGGTTTTGCTCCAAAAGTCAGAACCTCTGAGTTTATGATCTCGATTAAAAAACAATCAGCCCCATCATGAAATAAGTCACATAAATTATACGGTTATTACGGCATGCTAAGATTACAGTGGTCCAAGAAGGTGGTCTTATGCATCGAGTCATCCGAAAAATGACATGGAAGACGAATAGGCGGTAATCCCGCCCTACTCCAATGCAGTGCGTGGGTTTCTATAGCAACCCACTTCCTAGCAATTCGTAGGTTTTTCACGCCATCTTGCAAGGAGGCTCTATGCCTATCAACAAAATACGCAATATCGCTTTTGTCGGCCAAACCGGGACCGGTAAAACCACACTGATAGAAAAACTGCTCTTCACCTGCGATGCCACCCACCATTTAGGCAGCGTAGAAAAAGGCGATACTGTTACCGACTTCGACCCTCAATCCATCCAATATCAACACAGTATTGAAGCAACGCCAGTCGCACTGCGCTGGAATAAACACCGGCTCAATATCATCGACACTCCGGGACAAAACGAGTTACTTGGCCGTACTATCAGCGTTTTTCCTGCCGTTGAAACATCTGCCCTTGTCATCGACCCTCAAACCCCACTTAACCAAACTTCCGATCGCTTATTCACCTTTGCTAAAGAGCAGCAAAAATGTCAGATGATCATCATCAATAAGCTCGATAACCACGGTAATCAGTTAGAGAGATTGATGGAGAACATCGTTGAGCATTTTGGTGACCACAGCTTGCCGATCAACTTACCTTCGGCTGACGGGGAATCTGTAGTTGACTGCTATTTCGAACCAGAATTGGGACGAGAAACCTTACTTGCAACGGTAGATGAAGCTCATGAGACCTTAATTGACCAAGTCATCGAAGTCGATGAAGAACTGATGGAACTGTATCTGGAACAAGGCTCCGAACTCACCGCAGAGCAACTGCATGATCCGTTTGAAGAAGCACTGAGAACTGGACATGTGATTCCGGTCTGTTTTGTCTCAGCACAAACCGGCGCGGGCGTCGAGTTGCTGCTGCGCACCTTGGCGGAGATCATGCCCATGCCAAACGAGGGTAACCCTCCTCTACTGGAAAAGAACGGCAAAAAAATCAAAGTAAATTGCGAAACCTTAGAGCACACCGTCGCACACGTGTACAAAGTCAGCGTCGACCCATATATGGGAAAACTTGCCTACTTACGTGTGTATCAGGGTGAAATCAATGCGGGCAGCCAGCTTTATATTGGCGAAAGCAACAAGGCATTTAAAGTTGGGCACTTATATCAACTGCAGGGCAAAGATAGAACCGAGATCCCTCGCGCGCTTGCAGGCGACTTCTGCGTTTTAGCCAAAGTGGATGATCTCGAATTCGATTCAATCATTCATGACTCTCACGAAGAAGATGGAGTTCAACTCAAAACGTTGGACCTTCCTGACTCCATGTATTCTTTGTGCTTGAAGCCTCTTAAGCGTGGAGATGAGCAAAAATTAGGAGATGTGCTGAATAAAATTGCCAGTGAAGATCCTTCGCTGCGCATCGAACATCGCGCTCGCACCAACGAAACCATCATCAGCGGCCAAGGGGAGTTTCACCTCAAAGTCGCATTAGAAAAGATGGCGAACGTGTACAAACTGGACGTCGAAACCTGCCAACCAAGCGTCGAATACTTTGAAACCATCACCAAACCTGCCGAAGGGCATTATCGACACAAAAAACAAAGTGGCGGTGCAGGCCAGTTTGGTGAAGTGCAATTGAAGGTTCGTCCACTCGAACGTGGTGCCGGATTTAAGTTCATCAACAAAGTGGTGGGTGGCGCCATCCCAACCGCGCTCATTCCTGCTGTTGAAAAAGGTATTTTGCAAGCGTTAGAGGAAGGCGCGATTTCTGGCAACCCAATTAAGGATGTGGAAGTCACCGTTTATGACGGTAAATATCACTCCGTCGATTCGAAAGAAATTGCGTTTGTCATCGCAGGTAAGAAAGCCTTTTTAGATGCTATTAACAACGCCGATCCTATTGTGCTAGAACCCATTGTCCAGATGGAACTGCACATCCCAACCGCGAATGTTGGCGATGTTTCTGGTGATTTATCTGGCAACCGAGGCTTAATCGAAGGCTCCGAGCCAATCGACAGCAGCTTCACCTTACTCAGAGCCAAGTCACCTGTAAACGAGCTGCAAGATTACGCTCGTCGATTACGCTCTATCACTGGTGGTGAAGGCAGCTTTAGTATGACCTTAAGCCATTACGAGCCTGCGCCACCAGCAGTGCAAAAACAGGTCTGCCAAGGCAGTACACAACAAGGTTAATTCCCTAAGATTCAAATCAATCACATAAACAAAAAAGCGCCCTCATTTTGAAGGCGCTTTTAGGTAAAAGAAAAATTATTTATCGAGAGACAAACCTATCTGACTGATTTTGCTTTCAAACTCTTCGATGCTGTTCGCTTTGTAAGTCGGAGCACCGTTAAAGTAGCGCGGTTTCTCTGGCAGCATCGCATTTTTCAGCTCTTGTTCTTGATCGATATTGTCATGGTAAACCGTTACACGATTTGGAATATCCTGCTTCATTACAGCCATTTTGGTTCTCCTTTATTAAGACGAATAGTAAGCGTAGAACGAATTTATCGGAGTACAGGCGAGACTGTGTAAAATTTAGACACTCACAGCAAAATCATATTTAAACAGTTGCATTTAATATTTTTGAGGCACTTTGTCGTGGCTATTGGCAAACGTGAGTGCAGCGATTAAGGTGAGCTCTCTCTACATGAAGACAGGAAGTCCGGTGTCGCAACAAGAATTCAACCAAATGGGCAGTGCCAAAGTTTTTCTCATCGAAAAAGATGGCGTCCAAGTAATAGAAAAACGTAACCCTACTCAAATAGAAGTGGCGTTTTATCAACGCTATGCCGAACAGTTTAACGCGCTTGGAATACACGTACCGCGCTTGATTCAATTCGACGACCAGAAAAACGTTCTGCACATTGAATACGTTCCCCACGCAGTCGAGCAAGCATTCTTACTTGAAGATGATCGAGTCATTGAACAACTCGTCAAACTGCACCAACTTCCACCAACATCAGATGGTGTTTATCACCGCCACCAGTGGACACCACAAGCGACTCAACAAGCACTCGCTACACTTGAACTGGGCTCAGAGACAGAGCAGTTCTTCCACAACCTCCAACAACGATCGGCGCATCTTTTCGATGGACAGAACTTGATCTCCGGAGACTCGAATGCTGGAAACTGGGGACAGCGCGAAAATGGCGAGCTAGTGCTGTTCGACTGGGAACGCTTTTCTACAGGGCATGTCGCGATAGATTTAGCGCCGCTCATCGAGGGCATGGGCACATTTGATGATTACTTGAACGTAGCAGGCAAGTATATAGAGTGCGCAGAGAAAGGTGAAACAACAGAATTGGCGCGCGATATCGGACTAGCAAAAGCGTGGATCGTTGTCGAGGTAGTCAACATACTGGTCTCCAGAGAGAATCCGCAGACCAGCAAGTATTTGGACTGGTTTCGGCAAACCTTGCCGCAATGGGCCAAAAGCCTTAGCGCTCAGGTGATGAGTTAGGCTCTGAGATTTGATATAAACGCCTTTCAGGTTCTGCGCATGAGGTTTCGCAGTTGCATACTTTATCAACACCGACGTTGTTTAAACCGCCGCAACTTCCTTGAATACGCTTGTTATGAAAAATGACGCCAAGTGACATCAACAAAATGATTGCGAGAAAACCAAGAAAGGTAAATAACCAAACCATATTAACCTGCCTTATTAGCCATCGACTCTAGCTTAAGTATAGCAGGGCTAGATGTTGCTTTGAGTAGCGCTTTAGGTCTTGCCAACAAGGAGGGTTTTGATTTTTGGCCACCACAACCACAGGAGCCGCAGCCGCCTTTTTCTTTGTGAACACTTTTCTTATGATTGTTTGATGGACGTCCTTGAGAGGGCTCAATCAAAGGCTCTCTTGGAACCGCAAGCACATCTTCCAAGGAACTACGAGTAGACAGCCTAAATACTGGCGTGCCACTGCTAAGTAGCTTTGCCAATACACGTTCACCGATATTTCGCACAAGAACAGCATCCACATTGTACCCTTTTAGAGACTGAATCAACTGAGACTTCGCATTACAACCCGCTTGTGGCATAGAAGCTATGTTCGCTAAGTTTTTTAGCATACCGTCAGTATCAGAATAAATAGCAATGTATGGTGCTTTTACAAAGTGGTTTGCCACCCGCTCACCATCATTAGGAATAGCATAAATCATAAGTTTGACTCCTCATTCGGAAAAACTAATGCATGACCTTCAACTAAACTTTTTGCGACTTTCAACCTTGCACTTTTTACTGTGTTACCAAAAGTTTGTCTAGAAACGCCCATCTGCTCCGCAGCTTGCTGCTGGCTAAGCCCCTCTAAGTCGGCTAAACGTAGCGCTTCTAACTCTTCTGGTAATATGGCGACTTGCTCCAACTGATTAAATGGAATGCCATTGGGCTTAAAGCAATGGTGAGCCGCACGTCCGCATATTCGTCTTTCTATCTTTGGTCTTGCCATCATTGTCCCTCAAAAACACAGAGTCAAATTACGCCTTAAACTGGCATATGCCAATAACATTTTTAGCATATGCCAATAAACTAAGTTTGCAAAAATCAACACGACAAATACGTAATACATCAGCATTAATTAGACATCTAATAATTTAGGAATTTTGATGACAAACGAACAAAAAGATCAATTCTAATTAACCGGATAATAAAAACGTTAGTTTGCGCAGATTTTTCATACAAATACACGCTAATGTGTTCATTTTATTGAAGAAGAAAAACTATAATCCAAGCAAATCATTAGTTTGAACACTAATGATTGTTTTATTTAAAGGATGTATACCTAAGGAACGAAAAAGAGAAGTTTGACGACATTGGCCTGAGCTTAAAGGGTAATACTTTCGATACAGAACCTGTCGAACGACCATTACTTGGCCTAGATGCCCTACTCTTCTTGCCAAATTAAGTTTCTTGAAAGCGCTTAGGTATATCAGAAAAAGGAAGTACATATGTCTGACTCAAATTGGCTCAGCGAATTCCCGGAAATGGATGCCTCTGATCTCAGGGCGATTCGCAAAACACTCGACGGCGCCTACAGAGATTTCTCTCGCGAGTATGGTGAACTCATTGAGTCTCTGTTTGATCCGCTCCTGGCGTTTCTTGTCTGGTTTGAAAAGCTTCTGATTTCTACACCTTGGTTCATTATTTTAGGTGTCTGCACCACTCTCGTTTATGCCGCTAGCCGCTCTTGGAAACTGGCCGCTGCATGTTTTGGTTCGCTGATTCTGATTGGCTATTTTGGAATGTGGGAAGACACTATGCGCACGCTCAGTATCATCACTGTATGTACTATGCTTGCCATCGCACTTGGTATCCCTATCGGCATCGCTATGGCGCGCTCTAATCGCATTCAGTCGGTGGTAACACCATTACTCGACGTCATGCAAACCATGCCGGCATTTGTGTATCTCATTCCAGTTGTGATGTTATTGGGCATCGGGAAAATTCCTGGCCTTATCGCAGTAGTGATCTACGCGATTCCACCGGTTATTCGTTTAACCAATTTGGGCATTCGTCTAGTTGATAAAGAAGTATTGGAAGCCGCAACCGCATTTGGTGCCAGCACTCGGCAACGGCTTTTTGGGGTTCAGCTTCCGCTTGCAATGCCAACCATCATGGCGGGAATTAACCAAACGATCATGATGGCACTGTCAATGGTGGTCATCGCATCAATGATTGGGGTAAAAGGTTTAGGTCAGCCTGTTCTAAAGTCTATTACCAATCAATATTTCACTCTTGGTCTTCTCAATGGTTTAGCAATTGTCGCCCTAGCAATCCTTTTTGATCGTGCTTCACAAGCGTATGCGAAACGCACTCAAGCTCATTTAGGAGACTCAAAACATGACTAGTCCACTTATCGAAATCAGCGGTCTGTATAAAATCTTCGGCCCCAAGCCCAATAGCGTGATTGAGCGCGTTAAGTTGGGACATAGTAAAGAGCAGGTTTTAGCGGAAACGGGCCATACGGTCGGACTAAAAGACATCAACCTGCAAATTCAAAAGGGTGAAATTTTTGTCATTATGGGATTATCCGGTTCTGGAAAATCCACCATGATTCGCCACTTCAACCGATTAATCGATCCAACCATGGGGCAGATTTTGGTAGAAGGGGTGGATGTCATGCAACTTTCTAACAAAGAGCTTGAACAGTTTCGCCGTCACAAGATGTCTATGGTGTTCCAACGCTTTGGCTTGCTGCCTCATCGCACTGTTATCGACAACATCGCATATGGTTTAGAAGTTCAGGGAATAAATAAAGAGGCGCGCTTAGAAAAAGCAAATGAATGGTTAGAAACCGTTGGACTGACGGGTTATGAGCACCAGTATCCTGCTCAACTATCGGGTGGACAGCAACAGCGTGTGGGCCTTGCACGGGCACTGGCTACCGACGCCGAAATACTGTTGATGGACGAGGCTTTCTCAGCATTGGACCCTCTGATTCGGAGCGAAATGCAAGATCAGTTGGTAGAGCTGCAACAGAAGCTGCACAAAACCATTATTTTCATTACTCATGATTTAGATGAAGCGCTTCGACTTGGCGATCGCATCGCGATACTTAAAGACGGTGAACTTGTCCAACAAGGTTCACCGGACGAAATCTTACTGCATCCTGCCGATGAGTACGTTGAAGCCTTTGTAAAAGACGTCAATAGAGCGCGAGCACTGACGGTCGAAACGCTGATGCAGCCACCTTCGTACTGTGTTCGCGCTGAAACCATTGAAGATGCGCTGAGTGAAATGAAACGTGTTAAACGTGATTATGCCTACCATGAGACCAATGCAGGCTATCAAGGCGTGATAACACAGCAAGGATTGCTAAACGCAGCGAAGTTAACTCACCTATCAGATTGGCGTGATGATATCTATGAAGAGGTGCCTATCATCTCTCCACATTTAGCCATTGAGCAAGTGCTGACTGAAGTCATGTCGTGTGAATATTCACTGCCCGTCATCGATAAGCACGGCAATTTGAAAGGCGAATTAAATCGTCAGGTTATTGCGGAGCTGTTTTCTGATCAACGAAGCACAAAACGAGGCACTTCACGCTCAAGCTTCAATAACGTTTCTTAGATGATGTTGATAATACAACTCACAATAATGTGGGCTGTTATCAATTAACTCGCTCCCAATCCCCTTTTAGATATTTGTCTGTGGGCTCAAGCTTGATACCCAAAGCAACATTTACATTATTCTGATTTTCCTGACAATTTCATGCTCATATCCGGTTTTATTGACATAGTCAGATCATTCTATTGCTTTTTGATGACGCAAATCCTCGATAAATGTCTACTATTACTCTCATACAAAATCTTGATTTAAAGAGGGATAAAATGAAAAAGACAATGTTGGCACTAACAGGCGCGGTAATCATTCTTGCAGGCTGTCAAGATGAGAAACCAGCCGAAACAAGCGCAGTTGAAGTACCTCAGGCAACGGAAACTGAAGTCACCACCAGTGCAGACGTTACGACTGAGACAATTGACACGTTACCAGTAGAAGAAGAACAGGTAATTACTGAAGAGACATTTGTAGACTCTGAACACAACGCACAAAGTGCTCTGGACTGGAACGGCACCTACAAAGGAACACTACCTTGCGCGGATTGTGCTGGTATCGATATGACCATCACACTAAATCAAGATGGCACTTACGTACTTGAAGAAAGCTACCAAGACAAAGAAGACGGTCAATCAAAATCTGAAGGTCAATTCACTTGGGACGCAAATGGCAGCATCGTAACGTTGACAAATGAAGATGCACCAAACCAATACTTTGTTGGTGAAAACGTACTTATGAAGCTAGACATGAATGGCGAAAAAGTAACGGGTGACCTAGCACCACTATACAACTTAACGAAACAGTAAGAAGTTAGTATCAATACCTGATAAATACCTCAAATCCGAGCCACCCCAGCTCGGATTTTTCGTTATTTTAACGAAAACTATTCCAGCAACCTTTCTATTCTGAAGCAACATTCTGCTTCTTACCCTGATTGTTCATTACATTTCCATACGCTTTGCCGATAGATGCTTACAACGTCATTTTGTACAGTGTTCAAAACAAAACAGAACAACTCGGAAAAATGATGAAAAAAACATTAATTGCACTACTTACTCTGACAGCTGCTGGCTCAGCTTTCGCTGGCGATACTTACATTCGTAACGGTAACATCTACAACAACGAAGGCGGTTGGAACGTAGAAGCTGGTGTGGCTCAAGGCAGCGATCTTTTCAAAGATCAAAAGCATAATACAGCACCAATTCTCAACGGTGGTTACCATGGTGACGACTTTAATGCCGACCTAAGTGGCATTAACTACCGCTTCTTCGGTAACACCAATGAGTTAATCAACATGAGTGCCTACCTTGTAGGTAGCGGTGTAATGCGCGACGGTGATACAGCGAAAAGCCTGAAAGGCACAGATAAACGCCGCTTCGCCGTCGATCTAGGTTTAAACGCAGACTTTACACTGGATCAAAACAACGTCATTTCTACGTACCTTCAGCACGATATCAGTGGTGCTTACAAAGGTTACTTAGCGGGTGCGACTTACTTCCACATCATGAAATTCGGTAGTGTTGATTTTGTTCCTTTTGCTAACCTAACTTATCAAAGTGAAGACTACGTAGATTACTACTTTGGTGTAAAACAACGCGAAGCAAACGCAAACCGCAAAGCATACAAAGGTGATTCAACGGTAAGCTATGGTGTGGGCTACAAACTTGTTATGCCAATCAACGACAACTGGCAAGTAAGCCAAATGACACAATACACGCGCCTAGGCAGCGGTATCAGCGACTCTTCTATCGTTGATAGTGCAAACCAATGGGTTGTTGGCGCAAGTGTGTCGTACAACTTCTAATCCGACACGCCCTTATAAAGCCATCATTTCGATGGCTTTATGCGTTGGACATTTGCATCATATTGCACACAGACGTTAGTGTGAATGAGCAATCCATAACCTATGTAAATCGCTATAGCCTGTATTCTTCACCTGCACACCTCGCACTTGCTGTGTTTTTGTCACTTCTTCGTAGCCAACAAACAAAGGCAAATATAGGTACTGATCGCGCAGCGCTTTCTCTAGGTTTAATAAAGACTGCAGCGAGTGATCATCAGCCATCGCCCTGCGGACCTTTTCTCTATGGCTTAACATCTGGCTTTGATCAAAACTAAAACGCAGTCCAGTTGCTATCGACAGCCATTCGAAGATGCCATATTCAAATGGTGCTTCCATGACTTCCTCAATGAAGAGCAAATCTGCTTGGTGAGACACTACCTCAGGAAAACTAATGTCATCAATAACGACGATCTCCAACTCCAATCCCGTTGCACGAATCACACTGTGCAACCATTCGGAATGACGAATTAAACTCGGTATCGTCCAGACAGGTTCAGCTAATACCACTTTACCTTTCAGTTTAGGTATCACACCACCATCTATTATTGATAAATCTTGCTCATGAGTCTCTAACTGAATGCTGTCAACGGCACTTGGCGCATCATAAATTCGCTTTTGCACATGGATGTAATCAGCGAGTTGATACCAAGTCTCTTTTGTGAGTTGGGATTCCGCGCGTTCGCGGTAGGTCAGATATGAAAATGCGCTAATTTTTTCCACTTCAACGTGATCGGAGCTTTGGTTAAAGCTCAACATATTTAAGGTTTTAACATCACCATGAGACAGCGTTATTTGATCTAACAATGCGCGTGCTGAAAAATACTCTTTGTGCGCTTCAAGAGTCATACTCTCCTGGTTCCAGCCGCTAATTTTAAATGGCCCAGTCCCGATGTGGTAGGAATAACTAGAACCGAAAGAGACGACATCTCGACACAGAATAGACGCATGAGGAGTTGCTAGCATGTATGGAAACAACTTGTTCGGATGCTTCAATATAATTTTTAAGCAGTTAGATGTTTCTGCAACCACACTATCAATGCATTGCCAGAGCTCGTGAACTGGTCCTTTTATCTCCCTGAGTCTTTCTATACTCCAAACCACATCCTGTATGTTAAGGGGCTCGCCATCATGGCGATATATGCCTGGCCGCAACCATAACGTCATTACCTTGCCTTCCATTTTCCATTCGTGTGCTAACGATGGCTCGATACCACCATTGGAATTTTGGGTCAGCAATACGTCATAAACGCTTTTCGCGACGTGTAATTCAGTGTGACGGTAAGTATTCGCAGGGTCGATTTTGGATACCCAAGGGTAAGAAGAAATCAAAATAGCGTTATTTGATTCATTCAATCGATTCACTTTTTCAGAAGCGATGGTTAGTGCTCTAACCGCGGTTTGACCGAACCAATCAATAAGTTTCGTTATTGAGTTCATTCTTCCTCTGCCAAGCTCCTCAACCAAAAACTCGGTCATCGCTTGTTGGAGGGAAATATTAATACTGAGACGGCTAGCGTTACTTCGGCCAATCGCAGGTTGCCAATCGACCCAATCGTAAGTGGCAAGCTTTTTCATCACAATAGAAACATTGCGCCTCGACGTGCAAATCACCGCTTCTAGCTCAGAAAGCGTAACAAGGTGATACTGGTGAGGTTCAAAGTGCTTTAACAGTAGATCCAGATACCTAAGATTGACATCGTTCACAAAGATTCCTAAGAGTTATTCCAAAGCAAAAAAATAGCACAGGACGCTTAGCAACTAAACTTCCTGTGCTATATCTAAACAAATTCAAAGCTTGGACTCAGCTCGACCAACAGAAGTCAAAAACGTTTACTAAGCCAAGAGGTAACTTGAATAAGTATTCTTAGAAACGGTAGCTCATACCTACAGAGAATACATTGATGTCTGCATCAACCGTTACTTTTTCATTGCCAAATTTCGCAATGTCTAGCTCAGGCATCATGTATTCCCATTCAACTTGTAGAGCAAAGTTTTCAGTAATAGCGAACTCTGCACCTAAACCGTACATGCCTGTTACAGTGCTGTCAGAAATGGTGGTATGGCCTGCGCTACCGTCAATCACAGAGTTGCTAATTTTGAATTCAGCATTGAAGTAAGAAAGACCAGCTTTAGCAAAAAGGTTGAAACGATCGCCAATCGGTAGAGTCGCTTTT
The DNA here is from genome assembly GCF_033337405.1 of Vibrio sp. YT-16. Classification (NCBI taxonomy): domain Bacteria; kingdom Pseudomonadati; phylum Pseudomonadota; class Gammaproteobacteria; order Vibrionales; family Vibrionaceae; genus Vibrio; species Vibrio sp. YT-16. The sequence continues at coordinate 6,184 of NZ_JAWOQQ010000002.1, read as the reverse complement.
GGCTGAATCGATAGATACTTCATATCACCAACAGTAACAACTTTGCCGTCTAAAGCATCGTAGCCACCAATGGCTGCTTCTAGAGAAATGTATTCGTTGAATTTGTAACCACCGAATACTTTACCTGAAAGGCTTGAGTCATCTTCAAGTTTAAGTTTAGTGCTAGCGTTAGTACCACCACCATTGATAGAGCCATTAACATCACCAAACGATGCTTGACCTACAGATGCACCAACGTAAGGAGCTGCGTTTGCAACAGAACATGTTGCTAGAAGGGCTGTCATTAGCCATGTTTTTTTAAACATTGTATTTCACTGCCTGTTAATTATTGAGGTTGTGTTTTGCCCATCCTTAAGCATGCCATGCTATCCATTTCACTTGGTTTCAAAACCAAGTGGATGTTAATGAATAAAAACTCAATAAAACATGAAATATTTAGACACAACTTTGCCACTTTCTTTCTTAATTTTGACAATTTAGTCATTTCACAAGCATTGCTGCTTCAACCAGTTAGTGAGTTTGATGATTTCCGCTTGCTTGGCTCGACTCTTTTTATGAATAAAATAAAAGCTGTCGCCGGTTTCCAATCCATGAGAAGGGATATACACCAAATCGTGCGCTTTATCTCTTTCATTAAGCATAAAATCATTCGCAAATGCGATGCCTTGGTCATAACGCGCCGCCTCTATTGCCAACAACATATGACTAAAATGTTGAACATCGACATCTTTCGGCAAGGTGTAACCGCCCGCTCTGCACCACTCAGCCCAGTCTTTTCCTCTCTCACGATAAATTGAGTCTGTCGACAAAATAGGGTATCGCCAAAGCGCTTCTGGAATCGGTTGATCTTGCAACTCTTTCCAAATTTTATGGCTGCAGACCGGATACAGCGTCTCCGCGTATAACTTTACCGACATGTAGTTTCGCTTTGGCTTTTCTACCGTGATAAAACAATCGCCAACGCTGTCTGTCTGTTCAGGATCACCAACGACCATATTGAGTGTCAGATCGATTTCTGGATGTAAGCGCTTAAAATCAGACAAACGAGGAATAAGCCACTTTACGGCAAGCGAGCTATAAATCGCCAACCGTATGCTGCCTTTGTCCCCTTCTCGCACCTTTTGGCTGGCCATCGCAATTGAGCTAATTGCTGGGCTAATATCCTCTAAATAGCGGGTGCCCGTATCGGACAAAGAGAGCTTTCTGCCTTGACGGATAAATAATGATTCACCCAAATAATCTTCTAATAGTCGTATCTGGTGACTAACGGCACTTTGCGTCACATTGAGTTCTTCAGCAGCAAGCGAAAAGCTAGAGTTTCTGGCAACAGATTCAAAACAGTGAACCGCTCTGAGTGGTGGCAATTTCATTATCTAAAAATCTCATACTTAAACTAATAAATATCACTTCACTTCATCCTATGACATCACCTACTCTTTGGCAAAGAAAGAGGAGAGGAAAAAGTGAAAGTTACATCGGTCGGAGCAGCGATGCTGCTATTAATTGTTGGAAATCTCATTGCGGTGCTTTCGGACTCTTTAATTAAAAGTGTCGGAAATGAAGTGCCTATTTTTCAATTTGTCTTTTTCCGACAAATTTCAGCGGTGCTTTTCCTGCTGCCAGTCTACTTGCTAACAAAAAATGCGCCTTTTCTTGAAGGGTTTAAGTGGCATGCTGTTCGCGCTCACGTATGGTTACTTGGTGCAATATTCATGGTTTTGGCGATCTCATCTTTACCGCTCGCAACTGCGAACGCGATCTTTTACGCCGCGCCATTAATCATGTTGCCGCTTGCAGCAATCTTTTTTGGAGAACAGTTGTCTAAGCAATCGGTCGCCGCAGCGATAATGGGCTTTGCCGGTGTATTGGTCATCATTCGTCCAGACCAAATCGATTGGGCAGCCATTTCAGCTTTAGTTGTTGCAATTACTTTAGCAATCAATAACTTGCTCATTCGAAAACTGCCAAAAAATCAGTCTGTGATGCAAACGTTATTGATGACAAACTTGGCAGGTATTCCAGTAGCCTTCTTGCTTGTTCTGATCGAAGCAGAACCTTGGGACTGGAGTGCTTTCCCTGTTGCTGCTGGCTCAAGTTTGTTCATCATGATTTATGCAGCAACATGTGTCATCGCTTACCGCTCGATCGATAGCAACAAAATTGCCAGCGCTGAATACAGTGGCTTAATTGGTGCCGTATTTGTGGGATTGATTTGGTTTGGAGAAGTGCCAGACATATTTATGGCAATAGGAACCATTATGATTGTTGTGCCTCTGGTTTGGCTTTCTAAACGAGAGCGTCGCAAGAAAAAGTTGCAAGAGCAACAAGAAGCGCACGTTACTTAAAGTTGTGCTCTAACCCAAAGACTAAAAAACCGAGCCGTAAGTGCTCGGTTTTTTTATGTGGCTCTAATCGGTTTTTACGTAAGCGACTACGTGAGATAAAAACTGCCTTGCGAAGCGATCATTAAACCGGATGCGATATTCATGATCGGCTTCCGACACTAGACGCCAGCCTTCAGCAAAGTATTCTTTGATATCATCAACCGCCTCTTCTTTATTTTTGATGTGTTTCGCGTTCCACTGATAAGTGCAAGAGACAACGATCAGCCCACCCACCTTGGTGGTTTTTTTTAGAGCATTGATCACGCTAAGTGGCGACTCACATTGATCAATCACATTTAAACATACGACTAAATCAAAGCGAGATTGGAGAGTATCAAGCTCAAAAGGCTGGTTAATTAGCGTCAAATCAACATGAGCACATTTCTGTACGATATCTCTATTCTCTACCTCTAAAGTGTTTAAGGTGTTCACATCGTGAAGGTAAGTAAGCTCGACGCGTTGTTCTTCTATTAATAGTTGCTTCAAGCCATCCATTAACCTATTTGAAGGCTCCACAAGCGTCGCTTCTCTAAGGTTAGGTAAGCGTTGCACTAACTCATAATAATTTCTTCCCAGCGCCGCCCCAACCTCAAGTAGGGAATACGGCTGAACGCTGCTTTCGATTACCGCCTGCGCAATAAAATCAGCAACTTGGGAGCAGTGAGGTGATGACAAAAAAGAAAGTGGGACTTGTTTTGAGCGACTGGTTATCATCTCAATCTGTTGATCCTCAATGAACTTGTCGAACCATTGCGCTTCGAAATAACCAGCCAAACCGTGCTCGGTCAGGTAAAAATCTTCCATGTTTTTTCCGTTCGTACTTTTAGAAAAGTGATTGTATCGAACACGGAAATTAACGGGTATTTCTGGCCGCACATTCCAATAGGAAAACAGATGAAAACGCCGTTTGTGTGAAAAAGCCCTTTCATCTCAAAGATAAAAGGGCTTGTTAATCGCTTCGGTTAAGTCGCTAACTATTGTGGTAGAACAACGTTACCATCTTGAATTGGGAACGTTTTTGTCGCTGGCTTGCTCGCCAAACGAACCGTCGTTGGTGCACCTGAAACTTCGTAAGTGACGTCGTAACCCACTACTTTATCAGATGTCGTATATTCTGTATGACACTGTTTTTTCGTCGTTGTTACTACATCACCTTTTTGCACATTCTCCTGGATCTTACGACCTGTCAGTGCACCAGCAATCGTACCAGCTGCAGTTGCAATCACTTTACCTGAGCCACCACCGATTTGGTTGCCCAGCGCTGCTCCAGCTGCTGCGCCACCAACCGTACCAATAATTTTATTGTCATCCGCAGGGGCAACTTGCTCGGTTACTACCACGTCTTTACATACTTGGTGCGGCTTTTTCACCGTTTCAGTCACCGCTTCAACCAAAGTAATGTTTGCTTGAGTTGGAGCTGGTGGCGTTTTGTCTTTACAGCCTGCTAGTACAGCAACAACTGCCGTTGCAATTGCGATAGATTTCATATTCATGATTTACATCCCAGTATGGTTTGCTTTGATGAGCGTTATGGTAAATCGCAAAAGGGAAATCACATCAGACGAAAACAAACCCTCTGTTATTAACAAGTAAAGAAACACTGTTTTATAAGAGGTACATCAAGAAACACTCAGCAGAATGTCAACAGAGCTAAAACTGTATCACTACTGATTATGATTGGGCTGGACTAGTCTATGAGATTTATTTTTAAGCCAAGCTCAAAAATAGTTCGTCATCCGTTAAATACTTATGACGGTGGCTTAGATTACGCACGTGCATAAACATAAAATCAGGGAAACCAGGCGCTATAATGTTATTTGGTTCCCAGCATACACCGCCAACAAACACATATCGCCCCTGCTTGTCATCTTCGTGAAGGGGGTTATTAAGAGGAGAAGAAAACTCTGCTCGGCAACCTTCAACCACACAAACAATTTGTCCTTTAAAAAGGCCAATCACGCGCTTTACAAGATTTGCCTTGATACCACACTTCCATGCTTGGCGAGTGGCCATCTCATAGCCATATTTTCGGATCGCTTTCTTTTGCAAATGTACTACTAGGTTCATTTTGACTCCTGATTCAAGCAACTACGTGAAGCCCAAAGTCATAAAAGCAGATAGACGTCTATACCCGAGTGAGCTCATGGTACGTGGGAATAAACTACGTGATTAGACTGAGTTTAGTGTCGGATGAGATACACCGTCCACGATGCTGTAACGTATCGATTTACACCAATCAAAGGCAGATAACACATCAACTTTTGAGTGCTTTCCTGCGCTGTATCTGGTTACTTCTGTATATTACTATAACGAAATCACCCTCCACGTTTACCTATATAAATTTGTCGTAACGATAGAGGGTGCTTATCAAGGAGAGAGGATAACGCCTACGCGTCAATGAGATAATTTTGACCTTCAGTTTCTAAACGATCGATCATTTTACGACACTCATTTAAATCAAGAGGTTGTTCAAAGCGGCGCTTGAGATTCATCAAAAAGAAGATATCTTCACACATGGCTTTCTCAGGTTCGTCACTGATTTTGGCGACCGGTGAACCATTGCACGTGACCATTTTTATCACGATAGAAAGTGGCTGGTAGGCTTCACCATCTTTATTGACATAATCACCCATATCATTGGCAAGAAAAGTACCGATACCAAAACTCACCTGAATACGTCCTTGGAAATACTCGCAAATATCTAACGCTTGTTCGAAGTTAAGTCCGTCGGTAAACACCAGTGTTTTTGTTAATGGGTCTATATTCAGTGACTGGTAGTGTGCAATCATTTTTTCACCCCAGCTATAAGGGCAACCACTATCGTGACGTACACCGAAGTACGCGTTACTTAGTTCTTCATCAAAGTCTTTAAGGAAAGCATCGATACCAATCGTATCGGTTAACGCAATGCCTAGTGCACCATTAAACATTTTTTGCCAACGTTGCAACGCCACTTTTTGCGAATCTCGCACATTCACCAGAGCTTGGTGTCCCATAAACCATTCATGAGCAACGGTGCCGATAGGCGTCAAGTTTAGCTCTTTTGCTAAGTGATAGTTGCTTGTTCCTGTCAAACATTCCGGCACTTCCTGGCACAAATATTCCAGCATAGTGCGCTGAGCTTGGAAGGAAAAACGTCGACGCGTCGACATGTCAGAAAATTTAAAGTTAGTGATGTTACGACGTTTTAGTTCCGACTTTAGGTGCCGAACTTTCTCTTCTAAAACAGTGGTAAATTGCACAACAGGGATATCTGACCAACGCTGACGGCTACGAAGTTCAGACACGATGCTCATGATGATCGTTTCGTACAAGATGGTATCTCGCCACAAACCGTTAATAGTAATTCTTAACTGGCTTGAGCCATCAGCCATGGCTTTGTTATGGAAAGAGACATCGCTTTGTGGGTTGAAACGGAAATGGCGCAGTGCATCAACAAAGTCAGGATTCAGGTAAGGCGCGACACGCTTAATATATTCAATTTCTTCTTGCGTAAATTGAATATCTTGCAGTTTAAGGACTTCGGCTTTTACCTCAGGCAAAAGCTCAGAAAGGTCTTCCTCACTGCGCACGATAAACTTATATGACACCATCGCATCAGGGTAAAGCGCTGTTACAGCACTCATCATATTGACTTTGTAGACATCGAAATCCAAAGCGCTTTGAATGATGCGGGAAGAAAATAGTTTGGTGGTCATTAGGTGCCCTTCTACATGCCCTTCCTGGGTATATAACTTTTTGTTACTAACTAATTTGCGTAAACAATAAACACCCATCTATAGTTTGTCAACTTTTGTTAC